>CBFGOY010000015.1:0-89426 GCA_965650515.1 uncultured Cellvibrionaceae bacterium
TAAAATAGCTTATTTACAGGTAATTTTTAATAGCCAACCGTCGCATTGAAAAAAATACAACATAGCAAAAAAAATTTTGGAGAAGATAAAACAATAGATTGACAAAGTTGTTTGCAGTAAAGGAATTATTAATAACGTTAGACGGTCAATGCTTAGTAGGCAATTTTGAATTGCACATTCATTTTGTGGAGGAATGTAAAATGCATGCAAAAAATGCATTACTTATCGGTGCAGCATTTGTTGCAGGCGCCACTTTGACAAAATTTATTAAAGACAGGGATATCGACCTTCAGAATTTCCTTGATGAAGCACTAGCCAGGGGTTTCTCCGAAATACAAAGTGCAAGGTTAGCGTTGGAAAAATCAAATTCGACAAATGTAAAAATTTTTGCACAGCGAACAATGGATGACTACAACACTTTCAACCAGCGACTCATTGAGATCGCCCAAAAAAAATCGTTGGCCGTGCCTGCTGTCGAAGATTACCAACATGCTGCCCAACCTTATGTCATACACCCCAGTGCAGATTCATTTGATGAAAATTATGTCAACCATCGTTTGAATTCACATAAGGGAATGATCAAGCTTTTCCGCTGGACGGGGCGATCCAACGATCCACTATTGCGCGAATTTTTGTCGAATACCCTGGATCAATTGGACCATCACTTGCGGATGGCCCAGGAACTCGCCGAAACACTGCATTCCAACACCATTCCCACCACGTCGCCCCAATCGGCGGATTTCGTGGAAGAACCTGATTACAAGATATAAGTAAGGGTAGCGCTCCGTACGCGTATTTCTTGCTCAATATTTTCACGAGGAATAAATGATGATTAATGAATCGAACGACATTGGATTTGGCGGAGATCCCGAACCAACACCGCCACCAATGCCTAACCCCCTAGATCCACCAAAACCCAGTACCGACCCGGTGCCACCAAACCCGGGAATTCCGGAGCATCCTATCCAGCCCACTGATCCCACGGAACCCACTCATCCGGTAGCGGATCATCAGTAATTGTTAAAACATTACCGATTGCAAAGGAGACAATTTATGAAAATTCAAGACATTATGACTCGCAATGTAGAAACCATTTCACCGGAAAAAACTATCCACGAAGCCGCTTGCGCCATGGCGCGAATAGATAGTGGTGCGCTACTCGTTAACGAAGGTGATCGTTTGGTCGGTATGGTAACTGATCGGGATATTGTCATTCGAGCCGTAGCGGAAGGTTTGGATAGCAACACACCTGTACGCAAAGTGATGACGGAAAAAATTCGTTATTGTTTTGAAGATGAGGAAATCCAACATGTCGCGGAAAACATGGCGGATATACAAGTGCGTCGCTTGCCGGTACTGAATCGCGACAAGCGTTTGGTTGGGGTCGTATCGCTAGGTAACATCGCGAGCTGCCGCAGCCAAAAAGCAAGCGCCACCGTATTGCAAGGTGTCGCCAAGGCGCATTAGTAGGAAAGGTACAGTGGCGGGAAGGCACATTAATTTGTCAGCGCCAGAAGGGGATGCAAATGATGGGTAATTTCTATATTGGTATTTCCGGATGGCGCTACGCTCCCTGGCGTAATAACTTTTACCCGAAGGGTTTGCATCAAAAAAAAGAACTTTATTTCGCTTCCCGTTCCGTCAACAGCATTGAAATCAATGGTTCTTTTTACGCCCTGCAAACCCCCGAACGCTATGCAAATTGGTACGCTGATACGCCGGAGGAATTTGTCTTCAGTGTAAAAGCACACCGCTATATCACTCACATACGGCGACTAAATGACGTTGAGGAGCCCATTGCAAATTTTTTTTCCTCAGGGCTATTAGAACTCAAGGAAAAATTAGGCCCGATATTGTGGCAGTTTCCGCCAACGTTCAAATTTAACGAGGAACAATTCGAACTATTCTTATCACTTTTGCCCGGCAGTTTCGAAGGGGCAATTAAGTTAATAAAAAAGCATCATCCGGATTTCAAGTTCAATGAGACTCAATTCTTATCCAAGAAGCTCAGGCATTCCGTTGAGATCCGCAATAGTTCCTTTGTCGATGAGCGGTTCATAGAATTGTTGCGGAAATACAAGGTCGCCTATGTGATTGCGGATACCGCAGGTCGCTGGCCATTTGCCGAAGACATTACCAGCAACTTTGTTTATATACGGCTGCACGGTGATACAGAATTATATAATAGCGGTTATTCAGCACGTGCCCTGGACCATTGGCACAAACGCTTAAAGTCCTGGAGCAAGGGGATACAACCAAAAGATGCAAAATTAATCGGAAAGCGCGCGAAAACGGCTGAGTCTTTAGATATTTACTGTTATTTTGATAATACCGACAAATTATGGGCACCCAAAGATGCCCGAACGTTGCTTACGTTACTGGGCCAGGAGAAAAGACTGCGCGACTCTTCAGACTTACTGGACGCCATAGCATCATGAATAGTAAACGCGAAATAAAATCTTATCAGGATTTTAACCTCAGTGAGCGCAGCATTATTCAAATGACCGATTTGAAACCCGCTGTCCACAAATTCAAATTGCTCACCCTGAATATGCACAAAGGATTTACTGTATTTAATCGCCAATTCATCTTACCCGAATTGCGCGATGCTGTGCGTACTTTATCGACAGAGGTTGTTTTTTTACAAGAAGTCCACGGTAGCCACCTTCAACATGCCCAACGGCATGAACACTGGCCTTCCATTCCCCAGTATGAATATTTAGCGGACAGTATGTGGCCTGAATATTCTTATGGCCGCAATGCAGTTTATCCCCACGGAGACCACGGCAACGCATTGTTATCCAAATATCCCATTGTCCGCTATCAAAACCTGGATGTATCTATCGGCAGTATCGAACAGCGCGGCCTTCTCCACTCTGTCCTGAAAATACCCGGCCACGATGAGGTGCACGCAATATGCGTACATTTGGGATTGCGCGAAAACCATCGACAAAAACAACTCCATTTATTGTGCGAACTGGTGGAAAGCCTGCCCGCTTCCGCTCCCGTCATCGTTGCCGGTGACTTTAATGATTGGAGGAAAAAAGCCGACTCCATATTGGCCGCCTGCAACCTGAAAGAAGTTTTTGTAGAAACCTATGGTAAACCCGCTAAAAGCTTCCCTGCACGCTGGCCCTTACTAAGCCTGGATCGAATTTATCTACGCAATGCGAGATCGGTTGAACCGCAGGTGCTTTATCGTCGCCCATGGTCCCACCTCTCGGACCATGCCCCCTTGGCTGTTGAGGTGCATCTATGAAAAATAATTGGCGTGATGGAAACAGCATAGAATTGCTTATCAATGGGGAAGAATTTTTTACCCGGTTTTTTGAGTGTGCCAGGAATGCGAAAGAAGAAATTATCATTGAAACTTTTATCCTCCAGGAAGACAAAATTGGGCATAAATTACGGCAGGTGATCATTGACGCGGCCAAACGTGGTGTAAATGTTCATTTGACTGTTGATGATTACGGCACATGGGATTTAAGCACCGATTTTGTGGAAGGTATGATAAACAGCGGTGTACAACTGCACATTTTTGATCCGCAACCCAAGCTATGGGGCGTTCGCCTGAACATGTTCCGGCGCTTGCATCGAAAAATAGCGGTGGTCGATAAAAAAATCGCGTTCATTGGTGGAATAAATTATTGTGCAGACCATATGATGGATTATGGTGAAAAGGCAAAACAGGACTATGCGGTAGAATTGCGCGGCCCTGTGGTCGAAGATATTCACAAAAGTTGCATATTATTGCTGTTACGCGGCTCCAGTCGGCACGAACGGAAAAAATACATTCGCGACACCAGGATACCAACACCGGAACCAACCGGAGAGTCCGCTGTTTTATTTGTAGAACGCGATAATAGATGGCATAGAAAAGATATAGAAAAGCAATATCTACTTGCCATCCGGCTTGCAAGGAAACGTATAGTCATTGCCAACGCCTATTTTTTCCCCCGTCTATTTTTCTTGCGCGCCTTACGCCAGGCTGCCGCGCGCGGTGTAGAAGTAATCCTTGTTATGCAGGGTCAACCTGACATGCCCTGGGTGAGCGTGTTATCGCGGTTACTCTACAATTATTTACTTCGTGCCGACGTGAAAATTTATGAGTATTGCCAGCGAAGCTTTCATGGAAAAGTAGCAATAATGGATGATGAATGGGTAACCGTAGGTTCCAGTAACCTGGATCCATTGAGCTTTTCACTAAACCTGGAAGCTAACGTTATGGTGCGGGATAGTACCCTGAATCAAGAATTATATGACCACATGCAAGAATTAATTAAGCACCATTGCAAGAGAATCGATATGGAGCTTGCCAAACATGGATATTGGTGGCGTGTCCCACTCATCTTTTTAAGTTTTTATTTTTTGCGCCACTTTCCATCAATTGTAGGTTGGCTTCCGGCCCACGCTCCGGTTTTAAAGCTTATCCGTCCCGAAAAGCGATTATGGTGGAGTAAAAAAAATGATGATAAGCCTGGCAGTAAAAAACCCGCTGTAAAAACCTATGACAAGGAAAGTATGCCATGACCGCATCCGGTAATACATTTCACAAAAAGCCAACCCACAAATCCGGTAATAAGAAGATAGTTTGGTTTAAACGTATACTGGCTTTCTGCTTTTTTATTATTGTTCCTGTTTTACTGTTTACCCTGATCAAACATATCGAATGGAAAGAAGTCCAGGATGCGCTGTCATCCTATAAAAGATCTACCCTGTTGATCGGGATGGCTATTGCAGCATGCAGTTATTTTACCTTTGCCAGTTACGATTTAATTGCAAAGCGATACACCAACCATTCCCTACCAGCAAAACACATTATTCCGCTCGGCATTGTCTGTTATGCCTTCAATTTAAACCTATCCACCTGGATTGGCGGTATTGCTTTGCGCTTTCGCTTGTACTCCCGTTTAGGATTAGAGATATCAACTATCACAAGGATATTCACCATTTGTGTCATAACCAATTGGTTTGGTTACCTGATCGTTGCCGGGTTAATCTTTTTGTCGGGGCTGGTAGAGCTACCTGATAACTGGAAAATCGGTACCACCGCATTACGAATAATCGGTGCTGTTTTTTTTGCTATTGCTATTTTTTATCTATTAGCCTGCAAATATGCAAAACATCGTTCGGTGCATATTTTCCATCATAAAATCACCTTGCCTGACTTTCATCTGGCAGTTGCACAAGCGGGGCTGGCAACACTGAATTGGTTGTTGATGGGATTGCTAATATTTATTCTCTTGCCGGAGGGGAAAGTCGCCTATCCCACTGTATTAGGCATATTGCTTATCAGTAGTATTGCGGGTGTTATTACCCATATTCCGGCTGGGCTTGGTGTACTGGAAACAATTTTTATTACCCTGTTGCAGCATCAAATTCCTAAAAGCACAATCCTTGCGGCGCTGATCGGATATCGAATTATTTATTTTCTAATACCATTGGCCATCGCACTCGTAATTTATTTAACATTGGAAAGCCGTGCAAAAAAAATGCGTGTACACAATGAAAAAAATAAATCGCCTGGCCATTACTCAACCGACGGAAACACAATAAAGCTGGAAAAGAAGCTGCAATAACTTCAGGGATGCCCGCCCGGCTCCAAGGGAATGATTGATTAACCCAGTATCGGAATTAAAAAGCAGGCAATAAAAAAGCCGCAAGAATGCGGCTTTTTAAATTTTGGTCGGAACGGCGGGATTTGAACCCACGACCCCCACACCCCCAGTATGGTGCGCTACCTGGCTGCGCTACGCTCCGATATGTTTTACGAACTGGCAGAGCCAGTATCGAGAGGGATCGGCATAATACCTTAATTTATTGCTAATGCAATCAGAGATTCAAGATTTAATTTACCTGGATCAAGTAGCAACCAATCCGCATGAATACAGATCAATTGCCACCGATTTATTTGATTTTTAACAGATCCAGTAGATGCTCAAGGTCATCGATCATACGGACCACAAGTTGATTTAACTGGCCGGAATCAGATTGATGCGTATCGTTTGCCATTTGCAGTCGAGCGCCGCCGATGGTGAATCCCTGATCGTATAAAAGGCTACGAATTTGACGGATCGTCAATACATCCTGGCGCTGGTAATAACGGCGGTTACCGCGACGTTTTACCGGCTTCAGTTGCGGAAATTCCTGTTCCCAATAACGCAATACATGCGGTTTGACCGCGCATAATTCGCTGACTTCACCAATAGTGAAATAGCGCTTTCCGGGAATTACGGGAAGTTCGTCGTTATGACTCGGTTCCAACATAAGCTTCTACTCGTGCCTTAAGTTTTTGTCCTGGACGGAACGTAACCACGCGACGGGCACTGATGGGAATTTCTTCACCCGTTTTGGGATTCCGCCCCGGACGCTGGCTTTTATCACGTAACTCAAAGTTACCAAAGCCAGATAATTTGACCTGTTCGTTATTTTCCAAAGCATGGCGGATCTCTTCAAAGAAAAGCTCTACCAGCTCTTTCGCTTCACGTTTATTGAGGCCAAGATCCTCGTAAAGTTTCTCGGCCAAGTCTGCTTTGGTCAGAGCACCGTCCGACATAATTATTATTCCCTATCTGAGGGTGGCGGAAAAATTCGCTCCTAGATACTGAACAATCGAATCTATGGAGGCGTTGATCTCATCTTCATTAAGAGTGCGTGATGGATGCTGAAAGGTCAACCCCATCGCAACACTTTTTCTATGTGGATCAATGCCTTTGCCCATATACACGTCAAAGACCTTTAAGTCTGCGAGATGTTCCCCAGCCTGGCTTCTCACCGCCGCCAGCAACTTGTCGGCCGCCAGATCACGGTCCACTAACAAGGCCAGGTCGCGTCTGACTTCAGGAAACCTGGACAATGAGTTAAACGCCGGAATGCGTGCTTCCAGGAGCGCCTCCAGGCGGATTTCAAATAGGTATACCGCCTGGGGAATATCCAGATGTTGCTGGATACTGGGATGTAATGCACCTATAACCCCCTGCCATTCGCCATTGCGATACACCGCAGCTGTTTGGCCGGGATGCAAAGCGGGGTTGGATTCAGGAGCGAAGGAGAACGAACCCTTATCGCCGGACAGCGCCAATAAGGATTCAAGGTCACCTTTCAGGTCATAGAAATCCGCCAGTTCTGCAGTATTAGCCCAGGACTCCGGGGTACGGCTACCGTAAATCAAACCCGCGAGCATAGGTTCCTGTTTCAAACCGGTGGGCTGGGGTACAAAACGTAAACCCGATTCAAACAAACGCACACGGTTTTGCTGTCGATTGAGATTATGGCACAGCACACTAACCAAACCGGGAATCAAGCTGGTACGCATTGCAGCCATATCGGCGCTGATGGGATTGCGCAAAATTACCGGCTCAACCTCCGGATCAAACAAGGTAGACAACCTGGGCTCGATAAAACTGTAAGTGATGGCCTCCTGGTAACCACGGGCAATCAATTGCTTGCGCAACGCCGGCAGCCCCATTTTCGCCTCGGGATGCGGCTCAATGTGCAAAGGCGTTGCCAGGCTCCGCGTAGGTAAACGGTTGTAGCCGTATACGCGCGCGAGCTCCTCCAGTAAATCCGCCTCAATGGATATATCAAAACGGTAGCTCGGAACGGCAAATGTCCAACCATCTACCGATTGGGATAGTAATTTAAGGCCCAGGCGCGAAAGGATATCGACCACTTCGCCATCCGCCATTTCCAGGCTTAGGCCGCTCACAATACGGGCCTTGCGCAGGGTCACTTCGCGCCCTTGCGGTATGTGCTCATTCCTGACATGCACCAGCGGGCCAGCTTCACCACCGACAATGTCCAGCAACAACTGCGTTGCACGCTCAATCGCTTCCACCTGCAGGTCGTAATCAACACCGCGCTCAAAACGATGGGAGGAATCAGTATGCAGGCCATAGGAGCGTGCACGTCCGGCAATCGCCAAAGGATTAAAGAATGCACTCTCGAGGAAAATATCGCGCGAATGGGCGGATACAGCGCTAGCTTTACCCCCCATTACGCCGGCAATCGCCAATACCCTTTCCTCGTCCGCGATAACCATGGTGTCCGCATTGAGGTTCACTTCCTGGCCATCCAGCAGCACCACGCCTTCACCCTGGCGCGCCATACGCACATGGATTGCACCTTTCAACCTGGACAAGTCGAACGCATGCATTGGCTGCCCCAATTCGAGCAATACATAGTTGGTCACATCGACAACTGCATCAATGCTGCGTAAACCGGAGCGAACCAGTTTATCTTGCAACCACTTCGGGCTTGGACGAGCAATATCAATATTGCGAATTACACGGCCGACGTAACGGCTACAGGCATGGCCAGCTTCCAAATGAACCGGAAATGTATCGGTGATAGCAGCCGGCACTGGTGCGATTGCAGGCGTATTTACCGGTACACGATTCAAAACACCTACTTCACGTGCAATGCCTTTTACGCTCAGGCAATCGCTACGATTGGGCGTTAAATCCACTTCGATCAATTTGTCGTTAAGGTTAAGGTAATCGCGCAAATCTGCTCCCACCGGAGCATCTACAGGCAATTCCCATACGCCGGAATCGTCGTCGCCCGCCTTTAACTCCGTTTGGCCGCAGAGCATGCCAAAGGATTCAACACCGCGCAGCTTGGCTTTTTTTATGTCGAACTCAGGTAACTTTGCACCGATAGTTGCAAACGGAACCTTGATGCCCACGCGCGCGTTGGGTGCACCACAGACAACTTGTGATAAGCCTTCAAGGCCAGCCACTTGGCACACGCGCAATTTGTCGGCATCGGGATGCTGTTCACAGCCGACAATTTCGCCCACGATCACGCCGCTGAACTCGCCTGCGACGGATTCAACGGCATCCACCTCCAAACCCGCCATAGTAAGCTGGGCGACTAACTCGTCGGTGCCTATTTCCGGATTAACCCATTCACGCAACCAGGATTCACTGATTTTCATAATTCATTCGTTCCGTAGTTTGGGCCGGGCCACGTATGGCAGCAATGCCCAACAATAACCGTTGCTATAACGCTGTATATAGAGTGAAACTTTTTCGTTGGGCGAACCGCCTCCGCAACCCGGCCCAACCTGCACTAGAACTGTTTCAGGAAGCGCAAATCGTTTTCAAAAAACAGGCGCAAATCGTTTACGCCATAGCGCAACATCGCAAGGCGTTCCACTCCCATACCAAACGCAAAACCGGTATAGGTTTCCGGGTCAACACCACTGGATTTAAACACTTCCGGATGCACCATGCCGCACCCGCCCACTTCAAGCCAACCGGTGTTTTTACACATCCGGCAGCCTTTACCGCGGCATTGGGTACATTGGATATCCATCTCCGCAGAGGGCTCGGTAAACGGGAAATACGAGGGGCGAAAACGCACCGGTACATCGGCCTCAAAGAACGCCTTGAGGAACTGGTCCATGGTGCCTTTCAAATCGGCGAAACTGATGTTTTCATCAACCACCAGGCCTTCAACCTGATGGAACATCGGCGAGTGAGTCACATCGGAATCGCAACGATACACGCGACCAGGGCAAATTACGCGGATTGGCGGCTTTTTGCTTTCCATAGTGCGGACTTGTACCGGCGATGTATGGGTACGCAATACATGGGTATCGTCGACATAAAATGTATCGTGCATTGCACGCGCCGGGTGATGCGAAGGAATATTCAGCGCTTCAAAGTTGTGGTAGTCGTCCTCAATCTCCGGGCCCACTTCAACGCTATAACCCACAGCGGCAAAAATTTCCTCGATGCGCTGCAAGGTACGTGTAACTGGATGCAAGCCGCCGGTGTGTTGGCCGCGACCAGGCAAGGTGACGTCGATGACCTCGCTCGCCAGTTTTGCATCGATTGCGGCCTTCTCGAGTAACTGCTTGCGCTGGTTCAATGCTGCCTGCACCGCATCTTTTGCGTTATTAATTTCAGCCCCGGCAGCCGGCCTTTCCTCTGGCGATAAACCGCCAAGGTTTTTCATCAGCGCTGTGATATGGCCTTTTTTACCGAGATAATCAACACGCACCGCTTCAAGCGCATTCAAATCGGCAGCGTCAGCAACAAGTTTGAGCGCTTCTTGGGTAAGCGCAGCGAGATTTTCCATCTGCTTTTCCAGTTAATATTGTTAACAATCAAATCTGATTAGGGTGTGCAACGCCAAATTAACACCATAAAAAAGGGGAGGAACCAAAGCCCCTCCCCTTTCATCGCGTTCACAGAAACCTAGCGGGTTTCCGGTTGTTGGACGATTAAGCAGCCAGAGCTGATTTAGCCTTCGCAACAACAGCAGCAAAAGCCGCTTTGTCATATACCGCCAGGTCGGCCAGTACACGACGATCAAGAACGATGCTCGCCTTTTTCAAGCCGGCAATCAATTGGCTGTAGGTCAAACCTTCAGCACGGGATTGGGCATTGATACGAGTAATCCACAGAGCGCGGAAATTACGCTTTTTAACGCGACGATCGCGGTAGGCGTATTGACCGGCTTTGATAACCGCTTGCTTGGCAACTCGGAATACGCGTGAACGTGCACCGTAGTAACCTTTAGCCGCTTTTAAAACTTTCTTGTGACGACGACGCGCCTCTACACCACGCTTAACACGGGCCATAATTCAATCCTCTCAAAATTCTCAAAAAGCGCTAATTAGTTAGCACGGAACAAACGTTTTACGCGTGGTACGTCAACAGCATCAACAATGCTGGTGCCGCGCAACTGACGTTTACGTTTGGTGGTCATTTTGGTCAGGATGTGGCTTTTGTTAGCGTGCTTGAACTTAAAGCCCGCGCCAGTCTTTTTGAAGCGCTTTGACGCGCCACTGTGTACTTTAGCTTTGGTTGCCATGTGATAAAACTCCACACATTTAAGTAAGTAATATAAATAATCAAGGCAGCTAAAAGCCCGACTATTTTCTCTTTTTGGGGGCGAGCACCATGGTGAGCTGCTTACCTTCCATTTTGGCAGCCTGCTCTACGGCGCCCATCTCAGCCAGGTCGGTTTCGATGCGTTGCATCATTTCCATCCCCAACTCCTGATGCGCAAGCTCGCGGCCACGGAACTTTAAGGTTACCTTGGCCTTGTCCCCATGCTCAAGGAAGCGAATCAAGGCTTTCAATTTCACCTGATAATCCGCTTCCTCCGTCCCTGGGCGAAATTTCATTTCTTTAATTTGCTGCTGCTTTTGTTTTTTCTTGGCAGCGGCTTTGGTCTTCTTGATCTCAAACAGATGTTTGCCGTAATCCATAATCTTGCAGACTATTGGATCGCTATCAGCAACGATCTCCACCAAATCCAGCGTCGCCGCCTGGGCTTGCGCCAGGGCTTCACTCAGGGGAACAATACCAACCTGTTCACCTTCGGCATTAATTAAACGAACCTGTTTGGCTTCGATCTGATCGTTGATCCGCGCTTTTTTAGAATTGCCTTTGGCCGCGGGAGCGTTATCTCGTTTGATAGTTGTATCTCCAAATAATTAATAGGAACGAATCTTTCTCACTTTTGCGCGTTCGGGTCCCAAAACCCGTTTTCAGGCAGAAATATTTCTGCCTCGACGCGCTATATCGGCGGTCAAGTGCGCGATGAAAGCTTCCAGAGTCATTACACCCAAATCTTGTCCGTCCCTTGTGCGAACTGCAAGTGATTGATTTTCAACCTCTTTATCGCCAACGACGAGCAGGTAGGGTACCCGCTGAATTGTGTGCTCGCGGATTTTAAAGCCGATCTTCTCGTTTCTCAAGTCCGGAATTACACGGATGCCTTTATCGCGTAAGGTTTTTTCGACCAATCTGACGTAATCGGCCTGGTTATCGGTGATGTTCATGACCGCAACCTGGGCCGGGGCCAGCCACACCGGGAAGGAACCCTCATAGTGCTCGATCAGGATACCGAGGAAGCGCTCGAAGGAACCGAGTATGGCGCGATGAAGCATAACCGGGCGTTTACGCACATTGTCTTCCGCCACATATTCCGCATCCAGGCGCTCGGGCAATACATAGTCCAGTTGGATAGTTCCGCATTGCCAGGAGCGGCCCAGCGCGTCCTTGATCTGGTATTCAATTTTCGGGCCATAGAAAGCGCCTTCGCCTGGAAGCTCCTCCCACTCCAGCCCCGCCGCGCTCAATGCTGTGCGCAGCCCTTCCTCCGCTTTATTCCAGGTTTCCAAAGTACCGGCATATTTTTCAGGGCGCAGGGAAAGTTTTACAGCGATGTCGGTAAAACCGAAGTCGTCATAAACGGATTTGAGCATCTGGTTAAACGAAGAAACCTCTTCCACCACCATATCCTCGGTACAGAAGATGTGGGCATCGTCCTGCACAAAACCACGGACGCGCATAATGCCATGCAGCGCACCTGAAGCCTCGTTGCGATGGCAGGAACCGAATTCCGCAAGGCGCAGCGGCAAATCTTTGTGCGAACGCAATCCATGGTTAAAAATCTGGATATGGCCTGGGCAATTCATCGGCTTGACGGCAAAATCGCGCTTTTCCGATTCGGTGGTAAACATATTTTCGCGGTAATTTTCCCAGTGACCGGATTTCTCCCACAGGGTGCGATCCATGATCAGCGGGGTTTTTACTTCCTGGTACCCCCATTCAATTTGCTTGGCGCGCATGTATTGTTCGATCTGTTGCCACAGGGTCCAGCCTTTGGGATGCCAAAACACCATGCCCGGCGCTTCGTCCTGCAAATGGAACAAATCAAATTTTTTCGCCAGCTTGCGATGATCGCGTTTTGCTGCTTCCTCCAGCAAATTCAAATAGGCTTTGAGTTGCTTGGCATCCGCGAACGCCGTGCCGTAAATACGCTGCAACATTTTATTGTTGGAGTCGCCGCGCCAGTAAGCGCCGGATACACGCATCAATTTAAAATTCAAGCAAAAACGCATGTTAGGCACATGAGGGCCACGACACATGTCGATATATTCTTCATGATGGTACAAACCCGGAGTTGCATCCTTCGGTACATCGCGATCCAGGATTTCCAGCTTGTAATTCTCGCCGCGCGCGGCAAAAACATCGTAAGCCTCTTGCCATGACACTTTCTTCTTCACCACGTCATATTCGGTTTTAGCCAGCTCCAACATGCGAGCTTCCAGGCGTGCGATATCCTCGTCAGTCAGCTTCTGCTCCAGGTCAATGTCGTAATAAAAGCCGTTTTCGATGGTTGGGCCTATGGCCATTTTCACATCGGGAAATAATTGCTTGATGGCATGGCCGAGCAAATGCGCGCACGAATGGCGGATAATTTCCAAACCGTCTTCATCTTTCGGCGTGAAGATCACCAGTTCCGCATTTTCAGTAATCAAGTCACGGGCGTCCACACGCTGGCCATTCACACGGCCCCCGAGCGTTGCTTTTGCCAGGCCGGCGCCAATAGAAGCAGCTACGTCGTAAACAGTTACGGGATTTTCGAAAACGCGTTGGGAACCGTCGGGAAGAGTAATAACAGGCATGATAAATCCTTGGTCAGTGGTGACCCCTACGAAAGGTCACATGATTAAAAAATGAATAAAAATATCTGGAGCCCACACCTACGATTGTGCGGGTCGGTGAGTATAGGGGAGCCGCTGGAAGGGAGGCAACCTTGAATTAAATCAAGCTAACTAAAGCTGCCAGGCCAACGTAATAGCACCGAAATTTTTGCGCGCGGTCCGGCTTTCACTCGGATCGGTATCGGACTGGTAGGAAAAACAGACGCTCGCCCGTCTCCATGCGTAGGTAAAACCAGCCATCAATGAATATTGGTAATTTTCCAGGCCTTCGGAAGCACTTGCACCAAATTCATTACCATCAACCAAGATTTGGTTATGCACATAATTTCCTGTACCACCCAAATACATGTACCAACCTTCGGCCGCCGCGACAGGGGCGCTGATACGACTGGATAAAAACCCCATGGTGGAATAGCTACGCGCCAGACCACTTCCCGCCCGCACGAATAGCCCTGCACCGGCACGCGATTCCAGGTTACCGCCCGCCAGGTCTGCCAATAACACCGCATCGAAGGCACTCGCATCTCCCGTGGAGAAACGCCAAACCGCCGTACGTTGTACCTGCCAGACAAACTTATCGTCCAGTTGGTAATCCCACCCCCTGGGTTGATTCGCGCCTACTAATTTATGGACAAATTTCTGTACCTGTTCCGCGCGGGAAGAAGGACCAACCAAACCCACCAAAGTCGCGACATGATCGGAAAAATCATTCTTGACCACTACATAGGTGGAACGCAGGTATAGCAAGCCAGCATAGGGCGCATCGGCAGGATCGGGGATTTCTTTCGTAATGTCCTCGGGCGTCACCATCGCCTGCCCGAGGGAATGCAACTTGTAGGCGTAGGTAGGATTTTCCCCAAGCATCCAGGCCAGAGGCAAGGTGAGCAACGGAGGCTGGGTCCTTTCCTCATCGGGTTCATTGCGCTGCCCCCAGGATAAATAGATGCCATTGGTGTAGCCACCACCATCTTTCCCTGTGAGTGCATCGTTTTCCCAACTCGCGGAAACCCAATTGCGTTCGGCAAATGCATTCGGAGTCTCGATAATCGCCCATACCAACAACAAATTGCGCAACAAAGACGGACACCCAACAAACAACGCCGCAGCTTTAGTCTCCATAAAACGTCCCTTAACTAAAAGTAAGGGTTTGACACAAGTTGCAATGCACAAGTTCTGCAAAAAAAGCGCAAATAAAAAAGCCCTCGCTTGAGGGCTTTTTTATCAATGTAAACTCTGAATTAATAAATATCGCGACAATAACGCTTTTCATCAATTAATTTTTGAACTTCATCCTCACCCAGGATGTCACTCAACACCTGGTTAACGCCTGCACCCATTGCCAAGCTACCGCAGACATAGATACATGCACCTTGATCCAGCCATTCAATTAATGGTAATTGCCTAGCGCGCAATAAATCTTGCACATAACCCTCGCCATCACGCGAATAAACTTCATCCGATTCCGTTAAAAAGCCGGATTGCAGCCATGCGTCAATTTCAGCGGCAAACAAGCGATCTTTAGCGCGCTGGCGCTCACCGAAAATCAACCAATTTTGTTGCTGGTCTGTTAAATAGCGTTCATGCAAATGCGCACGCAAACCCGCAATACCGGTACCCGCGCCAATCAACACCATGGGCCGGTTGAGCTGCGGTCCATGGAAGGATGGATTCGCGCGGATGCGGGCCAATACTTTTTCGCCCTCCGCTGCTAAAGATGTTAACCATCCGGACCCCAAACCCAGCTCACCTTTTTCATTGAATGCCTGGCGCACTACCAGGTCCAGTGTTCCGTCCGTTGAGAGGGAAGCGATGGAATATTCCCGGTGCGGCAAATCCAAATCATTTCGCGGTTTAATTTCGAGGATATCACCCGCCTGCCAATGGGTATTGCCTGGAACCGGTGGCTGTAAACTCACGCGATAAACAGGTGAACCTACACTACCCGCGTTTAATAATTCGCGTTTTTGCAAACGCCACCCTTCATATTCCGGCGCCGCCCATGCGGTAACATTCCTTACCCCACTGATGTCCGCGATTTTTTGTTGCCATTGGAAAATAGTTTGTTCATTGCCATTATCAACATTGATGCGCGCAAAGAGCGGTTGGGCACCATTGGCTAACAGCCATTGCTCCACTTGCGCGGCAAAGGCACAATAATCGCTGTAGCGCTTGTCTCCCAAGCCCAAAATACCAAATTGCAGTTGTGGTAATGGCAATGATGTTTTCAAGAGTTTCCGCGCAAAACCACGCGCAGAATCCGGCGCTTCACCCTCACCAAAAGTGGATACCAGAAACAATATTTTCTTTGCCGATTCCAATGTGGTTTTATCCAGCGCGGTTATATTTTTTACGCTGGCTTTGATACCACCGGATTGCAAAATAGTCGCCGTATTCCAGGCAAGCTGTTCGGCGGTACCGGTCTGGCTGGCGTAAACAATCCAGTAATCCGCATCGGTATGGGTGGTGGAAACCCCATTAGCGGCGCTTTTGCTGTTGCGTTTCTTTTTGCGGCGATCGAAATACAACAGGAATCCCGTGATGGTAAATAAAGGCATCAACAGGGAGGCAATCATATTCACAATTACACCGGGCATGCCAAACCATTCACCCGTATGCAATTCATAAATGCCTTGCATAATGCGCTTGCCCAATGGTTGGAGTGGTGTGTAAGGTTGATCACTCACCACTTCACCGGTCTCTGGATTAATACTCATCATGCTACGCTGGCGGTCATTGGTTGCATCAACATTGACATAGTTCACCATAACCGGGTCTTTTGCCATGCGCGGGAAAGTGACGCCGGCAAATTTAAAATTATTTTCCGCGTTCGCTAAAAAGCCCTGCCAGGCGACATCGACACTAACGGGGTTCGCATGTTCATCTTGCATACTGCCGGGGTCCCGATTTTCACGTCCGCCCATACCGCCTCCAGGCCCGCCAAACCCGCCACGCCGTTCCTGTACCGGCTCACCGGTGAGCAGTACCGACGCACCGTTTTTAAACCAGCTGTAGGACCAGGTCAGGCCGGTTAACGCCATCAGCAAATACATAAGTATTACCCAGGTACCAATGACAGAATGCAATGCCCAATAGAAATTGCGACCTTTCAAACTGAAATCGATACGGAACCAATTGCGCCAATTCAACGGGCGCCGCGGCCAGCGCAAATACAATCCGGATAATGCAAAATACACCAGCGCTAGTGCGCTGAAACCGGTAATCTGGCGACCGATATTAATACCACCCTCCTCCGAGGGGATTAATAACCAGCGGTGCAATGAACGCACAGTGCGAAAAAATTGTTCGCCGCGAATTTTCCCGAGCAATTCACCGGTATAGGGATTAATGTAAATCGCCTCACCACGACGTTGCCCCGGTGGCGGCGCAACACGCACCAATGCGCTGCGATCCGCCTCCGGCCATAAGGTTATTTGCTCGACACGTGAGTCAGGTTGTTGCGCGCGAAACCGCTCGGCAATGGCGTCTGGAGTCAAACGTTGCCCGCTGGTTTGCACGCGCACAACATCCGGGCTGATTGCTTCCATAATTTGCCGTTCAAAACTCATCAGCCCGCCGGTGACACCGACCACGGCCAATACCAGACCCGCCGTGATCCCTAAAAACCAGTGAACCTGGAATAGCCCGTTTCTCACCCTAATTCCCCCAAGCAAAAAAAATACTGCGTTGTTAAAAAATATTATTTAGCGGCTAATATCCAGCCGCCACCAAGGGATTTATATAAATCCACCGCTGCATTCAAACGTGACAGGCGTTGTTGCACCAAAGTATCCTGCGCCTGGAACAAACTGCGTTGCGCATCAAGCAGTGACAATAAATCATCCGTGCCGGCGCGATAGCGCGCTTCCGTCAAACGCAAACTGCGCTGCGCATTGGCGACAATTTCCTGCTGGCTTATTTCCTGGCGCCGGCTCACATCCGCAGCGACCAATGCGTTATCCACCTCTTGCAACGCCGTTAAAATGGCTTTGTGATAGTGCAACAGTAATTCGCCGCGGCGCGCTTCACTTAAACGTTTTTGATTAACCCGCCGCCCGCCGTCAAATAAGGTCTGCGCGAGCGACAGCGCCCACCCGGATGTTTGCGTCGCGGGATTTAAACGGAATAATTCACTCGCGGATTTTCCTGCATTTGCGCTTAAGCCTATGCCCGGCAAGAGCGCGGCGCGCGCCGCATGTATATCGGCAGCTGCCGCGCGCAAATCCGCCTCGCTGGCCGCCAGATCAGGGCGACGCGTTACCAACTCCGCCGGTGTGCCCGGCGCAATTTGCGGAACCTGCATATCCAATAAATGTTCGGCGGCGAGTTTAAATTCCTGCGGGGTTTTACCCAGCAAAATTGCCAATGCCGAATGGGTTTGGCGCGCTTGTAATTCCAGCGGTAACAGTGACGCCTGCTGGGTTAGTAAATTGGTTTTTTGTTGGGCAACATCCGCTGCGGTTGCGGCCCCGTTCCTATAACGCGCATCCACTATTTTTTGGACGCGCCCGGCAATTGCAATATTTTTTTGCGCTGTTGCGATACGCTCCTGCAATGCCAACCATTCAAACCAACCATTGGCGATGGCCGCTTTAATGCTAAGGGTTGCAGCATCCTGATCATAGCGAGTTGCCTCATAACCGGCCTTGGCTGCTGCCCGCCCTGCTGCAATACCGCCCCATAAATCCACTTCATAACTTATATTCACGCTGGCGCGTGTGGACTCCGTGCGCCCCCTGCGCTCGCCATCGGCTTTGCTACGCGATTCCCCGGTGGACCCACTTGCCGTCAGCGATGGAAACAAGCTTGCATTGGCAATGCGCATTTGCAACTCCGCCTGTTTTACGCGCTCAGCCGACATTAATAAATCGGGGCTTTGCTCCACCGCGGATTGCATTAAGGTATTTAACGCCGGTGAGTGGAATGCCTGCCACCAATTGGCGTCTGGTGCATCGGCATTTTCCCCGCTTACCTGTGCAACAGGATAATTACCTGCATAATTAATTGCGGGCAATTGTGTATGTGTGGGCGAGCACGCGGAAATAAATAGCGATACGATTACCAGGGAAATTTTTTTACTGTGTAATTGCATAACCATCACTCCGTCGCCAGGGCCGCAACCGGATCGAGATGAGCCGCCTTGCGCGCTGGCAAATACCCAAATAACAAACCGGTGAGGAATGCACAGCTAAATGCCATCACTACCGGGAAAAGAGAGTAAGCCACCGGCGTTCCAAAGTGGGCAATCAAGGCGGCGGTACTCAACCCCAATACCACACCGATTATTCCGCCGATGGCAGAAACCACCAATGCCTCAATTAAAAACTGCTGCATGATATGCCGGGTCCGCGCACCTGTTGCCATACGGATTCCGATTTCGCGGGTACGCTCGGTAACGCTGACTAACATAATATTCATTACACCTATTCCACCCACCAGCAACGAAATAGCAGCGATAGAACCCAGCAAAAAAGTCATGGTGTTTTGGGTTTCCGAAACCATATCGATTAACGAGGACATACTGCGAATCTGGAAATCCTCGGTGCCATGACGCTCCATCATCAGTGCATGCACGCGCGCCTGTACTTCTTCCATATTTTTTTCTTCGTCAACGGAAATCGTAATGTTGCGCAGGAAACGTTGGCCAATTACACGCAAACTACCGGTATTAAACGGCACAAAGACCTTATCGTCCTGGTCCTGCCCGCCGGGATCGGCCCCGCGCTCACTCATTACACCAATTACCTGGAAGAGCACATTATTGATAATAATGAATTCACCGAGCGGATTTTTATCGGCAAATAATTTGGCGGCAACGGTTTTACCCAGGACAACAACCGTCGCGTAATTTTTATTGTCTTCATCGGTAAAAAAGGTGCCCTGTGCTACGTCCCATTTGCGGGCCGCCGGAAACTGCGCCGCGGTTGCGCTGATTTCTGTCGTATGGTCCAGGTTTCCGTAGCGCAAGGTAAAACTGCCATTAAGCTCCGGCAAGGCTGCGGCAATATGCGGCAAGGTTGCTATGGCATCCACATCCTCGGGCACTAATGTAACCGAGTCCCATCGCCATCGTTGCATGGGGCCGCCGGGACGCACCAATAACAAATTACTACCCATGGCGCTGATGCTATCTACAACGGATTTCTTGGCTCCGTCACCGATTGCCAGCATACTGATTACCGACGCAACACCGATAACAATACCGAGCAGTGTCAACACGGTACGAAAAATATTGCTGTGCAGCGAGCGAAGTGCCGTTTTGGTTGCTTCAAAAATTTCTGTTTTTAATTCAGGCTCACCGCGCAGCGCATGTTCTTCCGGTGGCAATGTTTTGGGAATGACTGGCCCCGGGTCGGAAATAATGTTGCCGTCGCGAATTTCAATCAGGCGCTGGGCGTGGTGTGCAACTTCTGCATCATGCGTAATAAGGATGATGGTATGCCCTTGCGTCGATAGCTCCCTGAGCAAACGCATCACTTCTTTACCGCTGTGGCTATCCAACGCGCCGGTGGGCTCGTCAGCCAAAATGATCTGGCCACCGTTCATTAATGCCCGTGCAATGGAAACGCGCTGCTGCTGGCCGCCAGATAATTGATTGGGGCGATGATACAAGCGCTCTTGCAATCCCAAAGTGCTGAGTAATTGTATTGAGCGCTCACGACGTGCCAGTGGCGACAAACCTGAATAGGTTGCCGGCATTTCAACATTTTCACAGGCTGTTGAACCGGCTAGAAGATTGTAACTCTGGAATACAAACCCGAAGGCCTCACGGCGCAATTGCGCCAAGCCATCGGCATCCAGTTCCGCTACATTTTTTCCATTAAAAAAATATTCCCCGGTCGTCGCGCGATCCAGGCAACCGAGGATATTCATCAAGGTGGATTTACCCGAGCCGGATTGCCCCATGATGGCAACAAACTCACCGGGATAAATCTCCACATCAACGCCGTGCAAAACCTGGGTCGCAATCTCGCCGTTGCGAAACGTTTTGGTAACACCGGATAGTTTGATCAATGGTTGTATGGAATTCGCAACGGCCATTAACGTCTACCCATTCCCGGTCCGCCAAAACCACCAGCCGGTGCAACCCTGGCCTGGTTTGGTTTAGTGCTGCCGCTGACAACCTTTTCACCTTCTTTTAAACCTTCAATAATTTGAGCCTGCACGCGGTTGGTCACACCCACCAGGACGTTGCGCTCTTCTATTTCCCCGCCTTCATTCATTACCTTTACGGTGGCAGGGCGAGGATTTGCTGCATCACGAGCACCCGCAATATCGCGGCGCGCTTTCCAGTTACCGGCTGTTTCCCTATCGGGCTTTTCCGCAGCGAGTTGTTTAGCCGGTGTTTTACCACCTTGCATTAAATCGGGTTGCCGAGGCATACCGCGCGGCGCGGCGAAACTGATTGCAGACATGGGCACCAACAACACATCTTTCGCCTGGGATTCAATAAAAAAAACCTGGGTACTCATTTGCGTCATCAGCAAACGGCTTTCATTGGGAACATCAAAAAGTGCGTTATACAACACCACGTTATTGAGGATTTCAGGCGTGGGCTGGATACGATCCAGCTTGCTGTACCAACGGCGTCCCTGGCTACCCAAGGTGGTGAAATACACCGGCATTTCCTTGCGCAACTTACCTATATCCGCTTCAGACACCTGGGTTTGCACAGTCATGATCGAGAGGTCAGCCACACGCATAATGGTGGGAGCCATTTGATTGGTATTCAATGTTTGCCCCTGGCGCGACGTGATGGACACCACGGTACCATCCATAGGCGCATAAATTTTTGCATAATTTAAATTGGCGGCTTCCACGCGCAAGGTGGATTCGGTTTGTTGTATTTGTGCCTGCAATGCCTTTAGTTGGGCTTGCGCCGATTTTAAACTTGCATCCGCCGTTTCCAGGGATTCGCTGGTTGTTGCATCTTCAGCAAATAAATTTTTTTCTCGCTTGAAATGTATTTCCGCCAGTTTTAACTGGGCTTCGCGATCCAGCAGTTGCGCTTTCTGGTTTTGCAACTGCGCGCGGGTGGCATCAACCTTAGCCGCGTAGACAGTTGCATCGATTTCCGCTAACAGGTCGCCCGCTTTGACTTCGCTACCGACTTCAACATGCAACTTTTTAAGCTGGCCGGATACCTGTGCACCCACATCCACGTAATCCCGCGGCTGCAAGGTGCCTGTAGCGGTAACCAGGTTTTCGATATTGCCGCGAGTCACCACCTCAGTGGTATAGGCAATTCCATTTTCATCCTTGCCAACAATAAATTTCCATAGGAACCAAACAATAACCAAAAGCACAAGCGCTGTTAGCCCCATTCCTAATGGGCGACGCAAAAAAGGTGGGGGGAATACGCGGGATTGCATAGGGTTTTCTCATCAATGTTTATGGGCGCGAGTATAACCTATGCCTTAATTGAAACTGCCGATGCGACCATGGATGAACACTTGTTTCACAATCTTTTATCGCAGGCGACGACGATGCCCGGCCACCATCCCTTGGGTTATTTTGTTCCCTGTTATTGCAGGAGCCATTAGACCTGCGCCCATTGCCGTAACAGGTTGTGATAATGGCCGGTAAGCCCCACAATTTCTTCGCTATCGCCCACTTTTTGCCGCAAGGATTGAATATTGCAGTCCAATTCATACAACAAATTACGTTGCCAGTCGTCACGCACCATGCTTTGAATCCAGAAGAAACTGCAAATGCGTTCGCCGCCGGTAACAGCTTCAACCTGATGCAAACTGGTGGAGGGATATAAAATCAAATCACCGGCTGGCAATTTCACTTCATGGCTGCCATAGGTGTCCTGCACGATTAATTCACCGCCCTCGTATTCGTCCGGCTCGGATAAAAATAATGTTGATGACACATCTGTGCGTAAACTTAAATTACTGCCGGGAACCAGGCGTATAGCGCCATCGACATGGAATCCATAATGCTCGCCGCCAGCATACGCATTAAATAATGGAGGAACGATTCGCAATGGCAGGGCGGCCGACATAAACACCGGATTGGCATACAACGCCTTTAAAATAATTTCGCCCAGCTCACGGGCGACAAGTCCATCAACCGGAAGCTGGCGATTTTTTTTAACCTGCGCGCCCTGTACCCCGACGGTTGCTTTTCCATCAACCCAATCGGCTTGCTTCAAGCGCGCACGAAATTCCGCTACCTGTTGTTTGGTTAACACCTCGGGTATATGTATGAGCATAACTTTCTCGCCGTCGCATGTTTGTTACACGCTGGTTTTACACCGCGACGCAAAGGGGCGCAATCAATGCGCCCCTTTGCGTAACTTCGGTTAACCGCAAAATGCGGTTGCGATCACCAGTAGAACAATTAAAACGCGAAGTTAACACCCAAACGCGCCGACAGGGGGACGCCGGGATAATAACGCGCACCGCTGTTATTGAAACTGGCTACGTAGTCTTCGTCAGTCAGGTTCATCAGGTTTAACTGCACATTGATGTTTTTGCTAACCGGATAAGAAGCCATGGCGTCCAGCACCCAGTAATCATCAATTTCATAGAGGGTCCTGCCCCCTAACGCTTGTTCGCTGGTAAGGCTGGTGTTGCGCTGGGTATCCACAAAACGCGCACCGCCACCGACCACCAGCCCATTACCGAAGGTGTAGGTATTCCATAAAGTGAAAGTCAACTCGGGCGAGAAACGCACCATACCACCCTCGGTGTTGCTAGCCCCGTTATTGGCCGAGGTACGATTGCCGCGCACAATTTCGCTGTCCATCCTGGCCAAACCGGCACTGATTTGCCACTGCTCGGTAATAGCACCCACCAGGCCCAGCTCCAGACCTTTCACTTCGGTTTCGCCCACCTGGACACTGGTGCCATCGGGATTGGTGGCAATTTCATTTTCGTTGGTGCTTTCAAATAACGCCGCGGTAAAGAACAACTTGTCATCCAGCAGGTTCCATTTGGTGCCCAACTCCAGGTTGGTACCTTTTTGTGGGTCCATGTTCGGATTGTTGACGTTGTTAGCCGCATTACTGGTATTCAGCGCAAAGTTTGTTCCTCCGGGCGGCAACTCCGAGTTGGCGTAAACCAGGTAAACAGAACCATCCTCTACAGGCTTGTATACACCACCGAGTTTCCAACTGAGTAATTCATCCGTCAGTTGCGCTTCACTACCCAGGTAGGTACCAACCGGAGCACTTCCTCCTGTCCCCTGGCGGGTAATCTGGGTGGTGTTCGCGTGGAAACGATCAGCGCGCAAGCTCAGGTTCATTTCCCATTGCGGGTTAAAGGTAATGGTGTCCAAGGCGTAGAGGCTGTAGGTGGTTACTTCACCATCGATCTTGGTACCGTCACGCACCACTGGCTGGAATACATCAGCAGTGTCGGGGTTATAGAGATTGGCTGGGTCCTGGGTTTCACGGGTGGCAGAATCTGCCGCCACATAGGGCAAGCCCACCCCATAGCTCAATTGGTTTTCATAAATAAATTCTATCCCCGACGACATTTCATGCTGCACGCCACCCGCCGTAAACTTGGCCGTCAGGTTGGTTTGGTTGGTGAGGATTTGGTTGGTAATGTCCTTACCCTGGCGCGAACGCGCCACAGTCCAGCTTTCCGGGTCTGCCGCGGAAGTAAAAGTGATGGCATTAACACCGGTCAAGACCTGGTCCTGATTGGTGCGCCCGTAGCGCGAGGTATTGCGCAGGCTGACATCCGGCGCCAGGTCATGTTCGACACGGACGGTAAACATATTGGCGTTCACATCGTTGTGATCACCGGTAGAACCGTAAAAATTTTCGCTATCGACCCGCTCGGGAGTTTCGCCAGCCAGGTCACCGGTACTGCTGAAAACCGCATTGTAATAACCATCCAGGCCGATAGTAGGCACACCGCCATCCGGTATACCAGATTGCTCCATATTCAGGTAATTGATATAGGTGCGGGTGCCGGTACCCAAACCCAGGCCCAAAGAGGCAGCAAACCCCTGGAAGTTACTTTCCACTTCATCGCGGCCGTCCACACCCGCATCCTGCTTCATCAGGTTCACACGCAAGGCGGAGGATTCACCCAGGTTACGGTTCACATCCACAGTGGCACGCTTGTAATCGGCGGTACCGGCGATAACCGTACCCGATGTCGCATCTTCCTGGTTGGCCACCTTCGAACTCATGTTCACATAACCCGAGGCGGCACCGCGACCGTTATCAGAGCCTGACGGGCCTTTGGCAATTTCGACTTGCTCGGTATTAAAGGTGTCACGGCTGATACTGCCCAGGTCGCGAATACCGTCAACATAGATACTGCTTTGGGTATCGAAGCCGCGCATAAAAATAGAATCACCGGTAGCAGTGTTGCCGTTCTCACCCATCTGCATGGTGATGCCCGGAGTGTTACGCAAGGCTTCACTCAGGGTGGTAGCCGACTGTTGCTGGAACAACTCTTTCTTTACCACTACCAGGGTTTGCGGGGTATCCAGTAACGGTTGGGTAAATTTAGGTGAGCTGGCCTTTTCCGCTTTGTACACCGCATCTACCGCTTCTGCTTCTACCTTTACGGTATTCAGCTTTTTGGTATTTTTAACCTCTTCAGCCGCGATCGCACCGAATGAGGCCAGGAGTACCGCTGAAGATAAAGCGGTGGCAGTAAGTTGGCGAGGCTTGGCACTTTTTTTGGAAACTATGTGCCGGGATGGTTTAAGTATGGTCATGAGAAACGCCCTTTCTAGTAATAGGAATACGCAATTAACAATTTTTTCAAATTTTATCGATAACCATTAGCAATTGCAATGATAATAATTCCCATTTGTCGCCATTGTTTACAAAATATGGCATTAATATCAACGGTGTGAATCAGAAAAGCGTTATAGGGAAATTGCGATAATCGGGAAGCAGAAACGAAAATACCGCCATAAGGCGGTATTTCCAGGCGCATGACTACGAATGGGTTACATATAGGCGTTGGAGCGATCCGTATGGTCAGTTACATCGCGAATACCTTTTAACTCAGGTAATTTATCCATGAGCTGCACTTCTATCCCCTGTTTCAAGGTGATGGCCACTGAACCGCAGCCCTGGCAACCGCCGCCAAATTTCAATACCGCAATCTTATCTTCGGTGACTTCAACCAGGCTCACATTGCCGCCGTGGGAAGCAAGGCTTGGGTTCACATCGTTATACAAAACATAATTAATACGATCTTCCAGCGGGCTATCATCAGTTACCCGTGGCATTTTCGAGTTGGGGGCGCGAATAGTGAGCTGGCCACCCATGCGATCCGGCGAATAATCCACCTTGGCATCCTCCAAAAAAGGCAGGCTGCGCTCCTCAAAATAAGCATTGAAGCCGTTAAGCGGAACGACCACATCCCCTTCTTTCTGCTCACCAGGGCGGCAGTAAGCAATGCAAGTCTCGGCGTTGGGAGTACCCGGATTGGCCACAAACATGCGTATACCAATACCATCATTGTCTTTTTGCTTATCTAATAATTCTTTCAAATATGTCTGGGCAGATTCGGTGATATCGACGTTAACCATATAAACCTTTCACTAAACGTTCCGGCGGGTGTGCAGATAATACCCGATTAAATTACTCAGGTATTCTACTGAAGAATACGTGGTTCCGCATCAGAATTTTTCTGCCAGTGTCCTAACGGCGAGGAGGATTTATATAACCAACCCGTAGCTACCCAGGCTGGCTTAGTGGCGCCTGTTATCACAAAAACCCCGTTTTAACCACTCGTCGGATAAGGTTTCCCATAGAGAAATTTAATTACGTAATAATGAGTTAATGAAACTATGATTTTATGGTGTGAAGCATGCATACATAAGTGTGTGACCAATGTAGCATTTCGCGCCAACCGGAGAGTTAAAAATGATTTCCCAAGAAAACAATGATTTCTTACTGAACAACAAAAATTTGCGGATGACCCTTTATTTAAGCTTGGTTGTCGCTCATTTAATCTTTGGAATGCTTTATCCGGAGTCAATAACCATTGCCGCCGTAGGTTTTGCATTTTTTGCAGTGCTCGTAATGGTTCACCTGCGCCCCGTCCAACAACCTCCACGGATTAAAATCGAAAAAACCGTGCACCTGGATAAGTGATAACCGATATCACTGCTATCCCCGCCAAGCCCTGAAAAGGGGCAAATCCCTAGCCTTGCGAACATAAAATGTTCACCGTCAGGGTTACTCAATAACGCCTTTTCGTGGGTTTCTGCTAGAATCCACGCCAAATTTCTATATCAATTTTTTTTGATATTGCCCCGGCAATCTTTTCATCGATAGGTTATCCATGACTGCACACGCTGCCCTGCACGCTCGTATTGAAGCACTTCACCAAGCGATTAAAGAACGAATCCTTATCCTGGATGGTGGTATGGGCACTATGATCCAGAGCTATAAACTAAAGGAAGCTGACTATCGCGGCGAGCGCTTTGCCAATTACCACATGGACATTGCCGGTAATAACGACTTGCTCAGTATCACCAAGCCCCAAGTCATCCGCGAAATCCAGCGCGCCTATCTTGATGCCGGGGCTGATATCCTGGAGACCAACACCTTCAACTCTACCCGTATTTCCATGGCTGATTATGATATGGAAGACCTGGTACCCGAGTTGAACTTCGCCGCAGCCAAACTGGCCCGTGAACTCTGCGATGAATTCACCGCGAATAATCCCGGCAAGCCGCGTTTTGTGGCCGGTGTCCTCGGACCAACCAGTCGTACCTGCTCCATTTCACCGGACGTCAATGATCCGGGGGCGCGCAATGTAACTTTCGACCAATTGGTTGAAAATTATGTGGAAGCAACGGACTCCCTTGTTAAAGGCGGCGCCGATATTATTTTGATCGAAACTATTTTCGACACACTCAACGCCAAAGCCGCCGTATTTGCGGTGCAAAAATATTTCGCCGATGTCGGCATTGAATTGCCCATTATGATTTCCGGCACCATTACCGATGCTTCAGGCCGTACCCTTTCCGGCCAGACTACCGAGGCGTTTTACAACTCACTCGCACATGCCCGCCCGCTTAGCATGGGATTGAACTGCGCGCTGGGGGCAAAGGAATTGCGTCAATACGTGCAGGAAATGTCACGCGTGGCTAATTGTTTTGTCAGCGCCCATCCTAACGCCGGCTTACCTAATGAATTTGGTGAATACGACCAAACCGCGCAGGAAATGGTGGAGATTGTTGAAGAATTCGCGGCGAGCGGATTTTTAAATATTATCGGGGGCTGCTGCGGTACAACGCCTGCGCATATCAAAGCCATTGCCGATGTAATGGCAAAATATCCACCGCGTCAAATTCCCGATATTGAACCCGCCTGCCGCTTGTCCGGCCTTGAACCTTTTAATATCACCAGGAGTTCTTTATTTGTAAACGTGGGCGAACGCTGCAACGTTACCGGCTCGGCACGATTCAAAAAATTAATTGTGGAAGAAGATTACACCACAGCACTCGACGTTGCCCTGGAGCAAGTGGAAAACGGTGCGCAGGTAATTGATATCAACATGGATGAAGGTATGCTCGACGCCGAAAAAGCCATGGTGCGGTTTCTGAATCTCATTGCGGGCGAACCGGAAATTGCGCGTGTGCCCATTATGGTTGATTCATCCAAATGGGAAGTCATCGAAGCTGGCCTAAAGTGTATTCAAGGCAAGCCAATTGTTAACTCGATTAGTTTGAAAGAAGGCGAGGAAGAGTTTTTACACAAAGCAAAATTATGTATGCGCTACGGTGCAGCGGTAGTGGTTATGGCCTTCGACGAAACCGGCCAGGCGGATACCATGGCGCGCAAGCAGGAAATTTGTGAGCGCTCTTACCGGACGTTGGTGGACCGGTTAAATTTTCCGCCGGAAGATATTATTTTTGATCCGAATATTTTTGCGGTCGCAACCGGCATAGAAGAACATAATAACTACGCTGTGGATTTTATTGAGGCAACTCGCTGGATTCGAAGCAACTTGCCCCACGCAGGGGTAAGTGGGGGGGTTTCCAATGTTTCGTTTTCTTTCCGCGGAAACAATCCGGTACGTGAAGCTATTCACTCGGTATTTTTATATCACGCGATTAAGGCGGGCATGAACATGGGTATCGTCAATGCCGGCCAACTGGCGGTTTATGACGACCTTCCCGCTGAATTAAAAGAAAAAGTTGAGGATGTCATTCTCAATCGCCATGCGGGAAGTACCGAAGCGCTACTTGAAATTGCGGAAAAATACCGTGGGGAGGGTACAGGCGCAGAGAAAAAAGAAGATTTGGAATGGCGCAGTTGGCCCATTGCCAAGCGCATCGAACATGCATTGGTTAAAGGTGTTTCCACATATATCGAAGCGGATACTGAAGAAGCGCGCCAACATTACCCACGCCCGCTTGATGTCATTGAGGGCCCTTTGATGGACGGCATGAATGTGGTTGGCGATTTATTCGGGGCCGGTAAAATGTTTTTACCCCAAGTGGTTAAGTCCGCGCGCGTGATGAAACAATCCGTTGCCTATTTGCAACCGTTTATCGAAGCGGAAAAAACCGAGGCTGCAAAACCCAACGGGAAAATTTTGATGGCCACGGTGAAGGGCGACGTACATGACATCGGGAAAAATATTGTCGGTGTGGTGTTGCAATGTAATAACTTCGAAGTAGTTGACCTGGGGGTAATGGTGCCCTGCGATAAAATCCTGGACACCGCTATCGAACAGAACTGCGACATCATCGGCCTTTCCGGTTTGATTACACCCTCGCTGGATGAAATGGTTTTTGTTGGCCGCGAAATGGAACGCCGTGGCATCAATAAACCCTTATTGATCGGCGGCGCCACCACATCCAAAGCACATACCGCCGTAAAAATTGATCCGGTATTCAAATTGAATCAAGTCGTTTATGTCCCGGATGCGTCACGCGCTGTGGGTGTTGCCAGTACCTTACTTTCTGATGACCTGCGTCCAAAATTCGTAGCGGACATAAAACAGGAATACATTGTGGTTCGCGAGCGCAATGCCAATCGCAAACCACGCGGCACGGTGCGCACCTATCCTGAAGCTATCGCCAAAGGTTTGAAACTGGACTGGGGAAACTACACTCCCCCTACCCCTGTTTTTACCGGCATTCAAATATTTGAAGATTATGATTTAAATGCGCTGGTCGATTTTATTGATTGGACACCGTTTTTTATCAGTTGGGATCTCGCTGGAAAATTTCCGAAAATCTTGCAAGACGAAATCGTTGGCGAAGCTGCGCGCAACCTGTGGGACGATGCGCAAACAATGTTACGCAAATTAATTGACGAAAAATTAATTAAAGCGAATGGTGTTATCGGTTTCTGGCCAGCCAATACTATCAATGCAGACGATATTGCCGTTTACGATGCGGATGGAAAGCAAACCTCCACCTTGCACCATATTCGCCAGCAGCATCTTAAACAAGGCAACGAAACCAAACCGCATTATTCACTGGCGGATTTCGTAGCTCCAAAAGAATCCGGCAAGCAGGATTACATCGGCGGATTTGCGGTAACCGCAGGCATAGGTGCAGAAGAATTGGCAAAGGAATATCAGAACAAGGGCGACGATTACAATAGCATTATGGTTAAAGCCCTTGCCGACCGTTTGGCTGAAGCCTTCGCTGAGCATATGCACCAACGCGTGCGCAAAGAATTCTGGGGTTATGATCGCGAGGAAAACCTGGATAATGAGCAACTTATCAAGGAAGCATACAAAGGTATCCGCCCCGCCCCCGGCTACCCGGCATGCCCGGATCACACCGAGAAAGCAACCTTATTTAAATTACTGGATGCGGAAAAAAATACCGGGATCAGGTTGACAGAGCATTTCGCAATGCTGCCAACGGCTGCTGTCTCCGGTTGGTATTTTTCGCATCCTGAATCAGTTTATTTCAATACCGATAAAATAGAAAAGGACCAGGTAGAAAGCCTGGCGCAGCGTAAGGGGGTGAGTGTGCAGGAAATCGAGCGCTGGCTAAGCCCGGTGTTGGCATACGAACCGGAAACTTCCGGTGAGTAATTGTTATAGAACACCCTTTGATTTACCCATTTGATTCGATAGTAATGCAAGGAAATGAATATGTACGATGATCTTTTGAATGAATTATTAGCACAAGAGGACGAACTCGAACTGCGCTTTTTTAACAAGGATACCGCGTGGGAATTGGGAAATTTAATCAAAACGCACGCCGAACGAATTAGTGTTTCTGTTTCCATTGAAATTTATGCTTTCGAGCAGGTGGTATTCAGTTATGCGATGCAGGGTACGGTAAAAGACCATCAGGAATGGTTACGCCGTAAACGGCAATCAGTAATGCGCTTTGGACATAGCTCTTACTACCAGGGACAATACAGCGCCGCCAAAAATCGCGACTTTGAAACCCAACCGCACATAGATCCCAAGGAATATTGCGCCCATGGGGGCTCATTTCCGATCCGCATTAAAAATAGCGGGCTCATCGGTGCCGTTACTGTTTCCGGTTTGCCGCAAGAAACAGATCATCAGTTAGCAGTGGATGCCCTGCGGGAATTGATGACCAGACAAACCAACAACATTTAAGCCATTAGAATGAAAACAGTTGGCCTTGGGTCAAAACACAGCACAATTAATTTCTATATTGCTAATCGACCATTGATTGATGATTATCCCTTTATGGATGATCTGCGTGGTTTAGCCATCGGTGAATTAGCTCATATTGTTAAACACACCAGTAACCACTGGCGCAAAGCATTTAATGTTTATGCAAAATTATTGTTCGACTGGTACGTGTTGGTGCAACGACATGATTTACCATCACGTTGGCAAGAGTATCGCGATTTAGAACTGTTCCAACCCCATTCGCGCGAAGCGTTACTATTCAGCGCACCAGCCCTGGATATGCCAGGCTGCGCGATCCATGTCATCGCAGGAAAAACTTATGCGGCGCAACTGGACTTACCGCCCTTGATCTGGTTAGACAATTACTTTGCCGTGAATAAGGAATTCAGGATTATTGTTGCGCCCTATCCTGACTATCGGCAATTATCCAATGTACGCATTGGGTATTTGCTTGGGTTAATGCGGTCGTTTCATTGATAAATCTGTTTTCCAGGTTTTGAGGGAATCAAACAATTCCTATGACTCCCGCCATTAAAACACTCGAATAAGAAAAGCCGCTGTTCACAGCGGCTTTCTCCAGAGGTATTACACCAGCAAATTAGAAATTATAGCGGGCACCCAACATGTAACGTGGTTCGTATAATTCAATACGCCACAATTGCACTTCCGTACGGCCATGGCGACGTTTATCTTCGCCTGTCAGGTTTAAACCTTCCAATGAAATAGTGATGTTGTCATTGAAGTTGTAGCTGATGTTTGCATCGACAGTGGCGTATTCCTCGGTGTAACCAGGCTCGTTATTGTAAGCGTTCGTAGTATCCAGGAACTTGTCACGCCAATTGTAGGCAACGCGCGCTTGCCATCCGTTGTTTTCGTAGAAACCTACCAGGTTTGCCGTATCGCTAAGGCCAACAAGTGCAAATTGGGTATCCAACGAATTGTTGTTAAATTCCACATCGCCGTTAACGGTAGTGTAGTTAGCTTGAACACCAAATCCGGATTCACCGAACATATGCTGTAGCGCGAATTCCATACCATGGATTTTTGCACTTTTGTTGTTAACCGGCGTATTCACGTTCCATATCGCGATCGGTGCATCGGGTTCGGCAAGAATAGTAATCGGCCCGCCCGTCCAACCCACGTTTTGCATCAAACGATCCCAGATTTCCGCAGCATTCGGCACGGGATCACCTTCGGCAATCAATTGGTTTGTAGCAGTGACCGCGCGCGCGCCTTTGGTGGGATCGCGTAAATCAAACAATGGCATCTGGATGGATTGCTCACTGAAGAATTTGTCAGTGTCCTTGAAGTACGCACCCAACGAAATATAGCTCGCATCGTCGTAATACCACTCTGCGGATATATCGAGGTTAGTCGATTCCAGCGGTTCCAAATCCGGGTTGCCCTGGGACGCGGTGTAGCCCCTTACGCTGCAACAGCCAATATCCGCGCGTAACAAATTGTATGTCGGACGTGCGATGGTTTGGCTGGCGGAGAACCGGACTTTAAAGTCGTCGGTAATACTAATGTCGAAATCGAGGTTAGGTAACAGGTGATCATAATCACCCGACCTGGACATAGGCACAGTTACGTTCGATAAAGGAACATTGAAGTCGTCATCACCGGTCCATTCGATACGCAAGGGCGCCGCGAATAGTGTGGATGAGGTGATTTCGGTTTGTTCATAACGCAAGCCGACCAAAAGGTTGTACGGCATATCATTGAAATCACCCGGCATATGTAATTGTACGTAGGCGGACTGAATATCTTCTTCAATGTCGCGCATACTGGTGACTTTGGAGCGGGCCTGGAATTTGCCATCGGGGAATCCGCTAAAGCCCGGCGTTCCCGCCGCCGCTTGCGAGGCAGCCCAATTGGTAACTTCATCGAAGTCCCAATCCATACCGCCGGTGAATGATCCGGAAATATCGTAACCGGAATATTCTTTCGTAAAGTCGCGCGGCGTCCAAAATGAATCGGGGACAATAGCCGGGTTTGCACCGCCCCAGTCTCCCATCAATGCGCAGCAGTCATTCTTTTGCAGCCCCAGGTATTGGTTGTTGCGTTGCTCAATCCCGAACTGCAAGGTGTTGTCATTGAATTTCCAGGTGCCATCCAAACGAATTTGTTCCAGGTCGTTATCGACTGATTGCCAATTATGCGTACCGGCAGTGGTTGTCATATCACCCGCGTCGAGGACACCATTGTTATTGCCATTCACATCATCAACCGAAATGATCATCGTCGGCAGATCGCGCGACCAATCGACGGTTTGGGTTTTGACAACGTTTGCAGCTACCGACGCGTTCAATTCACTACCGCGCGGATCGTTGGGTTCGTTGGTGGCGCTGGCCCGGTTGTAATCCAGGGTAAGGTTTAAATCGTCGGTGAAATCCAGGCTCAGGTTAAAACCTATAGCATCGTTTTCGTTAACCCCGGCAAAAACCTGGCGGGCGAAACTGATGTCTTTTGGATTGGTAATGGTTTCAGTGACCAGTACCGGGGTCTTGACGGTTTCGTCATCAAATTCGGCATAGGAGCGCGCATTCACGAACCATAACGATTGTTCGATGCGGGTCTCATACCATTCATTTTCCGAGTAGGTGTAATCCAGGGTCGCCTTTACACGTTCAACCGGCTGGTACTGGAGGGTTAATTGCCCATTGGTGCGCGTGCGCTCGGATTCACCCAATGTAAAGCGGTAATCAATGGGAGTAGAAAATAACTGGCCCTCTTCGGGTGCGTTGATAATGGTCGCACCGGCATTGCCGAATCCGGCGGCTTCCGCGGCGGTCCATTTGCGGGTATTCCATTGCTGGTTATTGGCACCTGTTGTAGAACTATCGCGCTCCTGGTAACTGCCGGTTAACGCGATACCGATGGTGTCATCGGCAAAGGTATTACTGAATAACCCGGAAACCTCGGGAGTTATATCGTCGCCTTCGCGGACCGAGGCATCGTGGGTGGCCTTCAGGCCCAACGAGGCTTTAATGCCGGGTGCGTCCAGCGGGCGCAGGGTTTTGATGTTGATAGTCGCGCCTATACCGCCGCTCGCAATGTTTGCCTTGCTGGTTTTGAATACCTCCAGCCCACTGACACTTTCAGACGCCAGGTCACCGAAGTCAAACGCGCGGGAGTCGTAACTGTTGGTAGGCATTACCCGGCCATTCAAGGTCACCATGTTGTAGTTGGAACCGAACCCGCGCACGGTTACTTTGCTACCTTCACCGTTTGCGCGATCGATGGACACACCGGTAATACGTTGCAGTGATTCGGCCAGGTTTGAATCCGGCATTTTGCCGATATCTTCAGCGTTAATCGCATCGACTACACCCACCGCCTCGCGTTTCATATCCATGGAGCGCGTCAAACTCGCCTTGATACCGGTAACCACCACCTCTTCAACGGCGCCATCCTGCGCAACAGCGACGCTACCGAAACCTGCGGCCATGACCGATGCAACAGTGGTAGCAATCATTTTCTTTTTAAATGTCATTGGGTTTTGCATGAACTTAATCCTCGAACCGTTATTGTTATCGTAACTCGCTGCTGTGCGGTGCCTCCGCAGGGGCGGCAACCCTAGCCAGTTACCTCACTGGTCTTGCTTATCGGGGGTTATCCCGAGGCTATATTTACGGGTTCATACAAAACCGGCGTCCGAATAGATTTCAAATCGCCAAGGTGGGAAGTTCGAAAAAAAATGATTTAGTTGTATGGGTAAAATCCGTTGACGATCAACCAGTTAAAAAAACTTATTGGCGAGGGCCGCAGGAAAGCGACCATCCATTGGTAATGAATGGAACAGGTTCCGGGAAATTTCCCCTATGCGTACGGCGACATAATAGGCAAAAAAAACCCGGCGCCGCCGGGTCTTATAATGTTGCAGTCAATCAACATCGGATTTATTCAAGCAGGCTCCGCAGCATCCATGCGGTTTTTTCATGCAATTGGATTCGTTGGGTGAGCAAGTCAGCCGTGGCTTCATCATGGGCGGCTTCTGCTGCCGGGAATAATGAACGCGCCGTGCGAACCACGGCTTCCTGACCTTCCACTAATAACCTGATCATATCCTGCGCCTTGGGAATACCCTCTTCTTCTTTAATACTGCTCAGGGCTGCGTATTGCTTGTAAGTGCCCGGAGCCGGGAACCCGAGGGAACGGATGCGCTCAGCCACCAAATCAACAGCCAGCGCCAGCTCGTTGTATTGGGTTTCGAACATTAAGTGCAATGTCTGGAACATAGGGCCCGTAACATTCCAGTGAAAGTTGTGGGTTTTCAAGTACAACGTGTAAGTATCCGCCAGTAAACGGGATAACCCTTGGGCAATTTCCTCACGATGGGCCTGTGAAATTCCGATATCAATATTCATAGTAACTCCTTAGCGATTATTTCATTTGAACAAACTATAAGTAGAGACCAACCGGGTAGCCATTTGGTTTTGCTTATCGCCTAGATAAATTTCCCTGGCTTTGTTGATACCCCATAAGCACCCAATCCCGCCCGCGATTGCGATACCGTTCATAGATGAGCGCTATATCGTTCGGACAATGCCCGGGATTTAATTCAAACCCCGACCGCTGGTATAAACCGGTTAAATGGGGCAACGCAAAACAATAACAACCCCGGGGGAAAATAACAGGTTTGGAATCGCCCAACAGCCGGGAGGCCAAACCATTACCACGCAATCCCGGATCTACCAATAAATTACGCAACCAATAATGGCCGGAAGCCTGCGGCACCAGTCGTACAGCCGCCGAGAATTCTCCCGCAGGATTCACCAGCGCAAATACTTGCTCTTGCTCCGCACATTTTATTTTATAGCCGTGACTGCGATAGAAACGGTCGGCCAGCGCCATGCGCGCTGGCTGGATTATTTGAAAGCTATAGGAAGAGGCACTTGCCAGGGAATCGCATACAAACATCAGGTTTTATCTTTATCACCGGGTTCTTCCATATTATCCAACGGGAAAAGATTATCGGCCATCAAATCATCGGGCAATTTCAATTCATCATCCTTGCCACCGGAACCCTTTACGAAACCCTCTTCATTCATGGGGATGGTCGCCGTATCCGTTTCGTCCGCAACATCAATAACGGTTTTTCCGGCGGGCGCCGACGCACTTTTTTGCAAGTTGCCTATATCCGTTTCGAGTGTTGCTTCAATGTCATCGTCCTTGTCGCGTCCACCGGCGATCAAGCGATACATTAAATATCCCAATACAAAAACCAATATATTTCCTATCGCTATGCCGATGTATAACCACAGGTTTGAAGGTTCCGGTTCCGGTATTGCTGCCGGCCCTGGTTCCGGTTCAACGGCGGGGGCGGCTTCACTGGATACAATGGCTGAGCTTGCCTCAGTCACTGATTGTTGTGCAGCCAGTACACTTGCCTCATCGGGAAAATAAAAGCTGTCCGCATTTATCGTTTCCAGCAACGGACTGCCATCAATGTGTTTGCCATTCACCGCCAGGCTGATGTCGTAGTGCGCGGTTTGCACCGGTGTAAATGCAAACTCCCACCACTGGTCGCCAATGGATTTAAGATCCTGCTCCATATCATTATGTTGGGAATTTTTAATAATTGCTTTCACCTGGGTTCCGCCCACATCAACCGCTTCCGGATCCGCCGTCAATTTGTAGCTGTATACTTTTTTACCCGATGATTCATCCAACTTTTTTTCGAGTTTGAAAGCGGAATCGGAAATGTTGAAATGGTGGATGAATTCACGCTTGAATGTTTTGCCATCAATGAGGATTTTCAAATCATACCGGTCCTGATCGGAAAAACCCTGGAGTTGCTGGCGGAGGATACCATCCTCCGATGCCCCCATAGTTAAGGCGACTGATTTCACTTCCGGCGATTTACTGCCCGCGATTAATACTTGCCCCGTCAACAGGCCAAGGAAATCTTTATTGGTAATAGTTTTACCGTTTTCCTGGAATGAGTACACCAAATCCAGGGGCTGGTTGGATTTGATATTGTTTTTCATCGGCTGGACGACCAGTTGCAGGTTGCTCACCACCGTCACGCGACTGCCGGGCGCCATTTCGGTTTTTACTTTCCATTGCCCTGCCGATGGTTGTTGCACCGTGATCAGGTCATATTTATCCGTGCGATACCAATTCACATTATTTTTTGGATCGGTTGCACTGAATTCCTTGCCATCCGGTGCAATTATGAGTGTCGCCGGTACTTCTGCACGGCGAAAAATCAACGCGGTAAATTCCTGGATACTGCTATCAACCAAAAAGCCATTCCCGTCCAATGGTACCCGCTCGGCGGGAACAGCCTGGTCAAAAATGCGCAGGAATGTGCTCATGAGTTCATCAGCCGTATCCGCCACTTCTGAAATCCCATCGGTGGCGACTGAAAGTTTTTTCATCAACTCCTGGTCGGAATCAGCCGAAAGTGCGATGGTGTGGATACGATAATCCGACGCTTTCAGGCGCGGTAACAATTCCGTTAGCACACGTCTGCGCTCATTGAAATTAACCACCGCTTCTTTACTGATGTCCACCACACCGTCCGTGAGCAAAATAATATTGCGGCGATAATCTGTGGCGGGAGACGCATAATCCCCGGCAGCCTTTTCCAAGGCGCCGCCGATGTTGGTAAACATGGCAATAGAGTTAATGGTATTGGCTTTTTGCGAAGCCTGGGTTCGCCATGCCTGGTCTACTACACGATGTGGGACCAATAAGTTAACCGATTGACCAAATGTCCAAATCCCCGCTTTGCTGTTATCCGGCAATAAACGCACTATTAAATCCACAGCGGGCTTGCGCAGGTTGTGGGGGTCGGTTTTTTTCATGCTGCCGGAAATATCAATGACTACCCTTACATCGGCCGGTAGAGGCTTGGCAATTTCCCCAGCCCACAAGGGACTGCTTGCCAGCGCAACAGAAATTAACAATAAATACAGTCGACGCATGAAGGGTTCCTGTCAACGAACAGTTAAAAACGGACAGCCATGCCCGTTCTTGACGATATTGCCATTAGTTATAGCAGCTATGGGTCAATTCGCCATTTATGACGGAGAGGAAGGGAATAAAAAGCCAATTGAAAAATAAAAAGCCAGCGTTGCGCTGGCTTTAAAAAAGTATGGATTAACGGATAGCCCGAATAGGTTCTTCATGCAGGAGTTCATCGCGCGCCAATCGCTCATCGCGCGTTAATCCGCGACTCGAATTGCGTTCGCTGTGGCGATGTTGGGTATAGCTGTAACCTTCTTCCTCTTGAAAGCTATTTTGCTGGAACGGTCGATATTCTTCTTCCCGCCTCGAATGGGTATTACGCGTCAGCATTTGATAAATCAACGACAACACCTGGGCAATCGACCATATCCCCAGCATGACTTTTAGCAAAGGTTTAATGGCCGTAAAACCGCCTTCAACATAGCCGAATACCAGCGTATAAATGCCGGGGGCCATGGTCATTTTTTCCGCGTCAATTGCGTAAGGGGTGAGCAACACCACCATTACCGTAATCACCATAAAATGGGTGACGGCTCGCCCTAACCCGCGAAAGAGCAACCAGGTGGCCAATGAACACCCCAGCGCACCCGCAAGGTAAAGCGCCCAGGCATATTGATATTCAGTGATATTTTCCATTAGTTATATCTCCCCGGAATTAATTCACCCAACGAATCACATAATCCTCAAGGTCATCGGGATTGACCGAGGTTTCATGCACCACCCGTCCACGCACAGAGATACCAGCGTGGTGCACGGAATCCGGGTTACCGGATACCAGCGGGTGCCAATCAAATAGCGGTATGCCTTCCGCAACGAGGCGGTAGGCACAAGTCTCCGGTAACCAATATGTATCCTTTACCGTTTCCGCTGTAAGTACAGCACAGGCCTCCACTAATTGCTGGCGATTTGTGTAGTCCTGGCAACGGCAAGTGTCATGGTCCAGGTAACGACAAGCGACTTTGGTGTAATAAACATCCCCGGAGTCTTCGTCTTCAAGTTTGTGCAGGCAGCACCGGCCACAACCATCGCAAAGGGATTCAAATTCCTCCGCTGACATCTGCTGGAGGTTTTTAGCTAACCAGAATACTTGTTGCGCCATATAACATTAATGACCGGATAATTTTGAATTGAGCGCACGGATGCGTTCCGCATCCGGATCGCGCTCGCTACGTGGCGGCAATTGCAAATAAAAGCCCTTTTCATCCAGGCTTTCCGCCACCTTCTCGACACTGGTATGGGCTAATTTTTTATCCGGGGTCAGTAGCAGCACCATCGCCTGCTGGGGCTTGCCAAAAAGTTTTAATAGATCTTCCGGCACCCGGCTTAAACCCTCTTCTTTTTTAACGTAGAGGTACATGCCTTCCTCTTTAGGGCTGCGGTAAATTTCACAAATAATTTTCATAGCGATATTTATAAAACCACAATTAACAATCATTGAGCCCACGCGATAGGCGATTAACCTTGGGCTATTTCCAACAGTCGCTCACCAATCAACCCAAAACGCCAACCCTGCAAGCGTTGCGGTAATTGATAAGTGCCGCCCTTCATTCCCGAACGCACAATAAATTCGTAATCCTTTTTGCGAATTAATACTTCCGCGGGAATTTGCTGTTGCTCCGCAAATTCACGCACAAAATTTTTCAAGCTTTTCATCAGCGGGCCTTCGCTTTGGGCCAAGGGTGGATCAAGGCGCGCCGGCCAACCAGGCTCAGGGCTATTCAGGGCGTTATTGACAATGTGCAAAATGGCCTCGCTATCATTCTTCAGCGTGCGCGAAGGAATATCCGCCACCGCTTGCAGCTGCGCCAAATCCTGCACCTTCTTGCGGGCGATTTCCCACAATGCCGGTTCTTTTATTAAACGATTGCGCGGGATGTCGCGTACCCGTGCCTGCGTTTCACGCCAAATACATAAATCGCGTAATATCGCCAATTCCTGCGAGCGCAATTTCCAGGCAAAGCCCACCTTTTGGTACGCCTCTGAAAAATCTTCAGGCTGGCGCGCATTGGCAACCAAATCCGCGCAATCGCTTTTTACCCATTCCAAACGGCCATTGGCTTTTAACAACTGTAACAATGTGCCGTAAACCACCAGCATATGCGCCACATCCAGCGCCGCGTATTTTAATTGGGCCAAACTTAACGGGCGCTGCAACCAGTCAGAACGGGTTTCATCCTTCGGAATTTCTGTATTCAACAAACTTTTAACCAGGTTCGAATAGCCCAGGCTGAATCCCAGGCCGGCAAAAGCTGCTGCAATTTGTGTATCAAACAAGGGCGCAGGGACTATGCCCAACCAACGCTGGAATACTTCCAAATCTTCCGAGCAGGAATGCAATACTTTGATTACCGCCGGATCAAGCATTAATTCGCGCAAGGGCTGGAGGTTTTGAAGCGCGAGCGGATCAATTAAATAACAGCCTTTGCCATCGCCGATTTGCAACAAACCGGCAATGGGATAAAAGGTTTCACTGCGCATAAATTCCGTGTCCACGGCGATGGCAGCCTGTTGCCGCCAGGTGACACAGAGAGAGGCTAACTGATCGTCCTGGTCAATCCAGATAGGTTCGGTAGGAATCAACATGCAAAAAATTCTATAAATTTATAAGCTGCGGCGCGATGAAAACGCGTGCGCAAGGGTACCGCCATCAATAAATTCCAACTCGCCACCCAGCGGTACTCCGTGGGCAATGCGCGATACAGTGACATTTAAATGTTTGGCGCGCTCGCTGATGTAATAAGCGGTGGCCTCACCTTCAACAGTGGGGTTGGTAGCGAGGATTACTTCCCGGATTGTCCCTTCCTGCAATAATTTAATTAATTGATCAACACCTATGTCCTCGGGGCCTATACCATCGATAGGTGAAAGGTGCCCGAGCAACACAAAATATTTACCTTGATAAGTACCCGCTTGCTCAATTGCCAATACATCACCCGGTGTTTCCACTACGCACAGCAAACTGTTATCGCGGCGGTTGTTCGCGCAGATCCCGCAAAGTGTTTGCTCGGTAAGCGTGCGACAGCGCTGGCACCGCCCGACACCCGCCACCGCTTTTTGCAAACTGGCAGCCAGGCGTTCGGCGCCCACGCGGTCGCGCTCCAATAGATGCAGTGCCATACGCTGCGCAGATTTTGGACCTACACCCGGCAAGCAGCGCAGTGAAGCCATGAGTTCATCGATAAGCGGACTAAACATGGAAAATATTTTTACTCAACATTTAAAATGGCATTTTGAAATCGGGCGGGATGCCCATGCCGGCGGTCATTTTGGCCATTTGCTCGCGGTTTTGCTGTTCAACTTTACGCACCGCATCATTAACAGCGGCGGCCAGTAAATCTTCCAGCATTTCTTTATCTTCAGTCATCAAACTGTCGTCGATGCTGACGCGTTTGACATCGTGCCGACCGTTCATAATTACGCTGATCAAACCCGCACCCGCTTCACCTTTTACTTCAGCGTTGGCCAACTCTTCCTGCATTTTTTGCATATTGGCCTGCATCTGCTGGGCTTGCTTCATTAAATCGCCAAGACCTTTCATAGCGCCCCCTTTTCAAAAAATAAATAAAATCGGTTAACAATCTAATCGACCGGCTGGATGGTATCTTCACGCAAGGTCGCACCGAATTGCGCGATCAACTGTTGCACAATCGGATCATTTTTTATGGCGTCCACTGCTTGTTGTTGACGCTGCTCACGCAGGCGGATCGCCATTTTTGCGGGCGTTTCCGCAGTAACCTGTCCCAATTGGATACTAACGTGGACAGGCTCGGCAAAATAATCGGTAAGTAAATCAGCCATGCGTTTCTCATGGCTTACGTCAAATAACGTACTGTTATTTTCATCCAGTACAAATTGGAAATAGTTTCCCTGCCGCCCTATCAACTGGCAATTGGAGACGGTGCTTTGCAAAATACCGGTAACCCCCAAGCCCAAATAAATTTCGGTCCAATCTTGCGGCCCCGCCTGTTCATAGGGAACTTGGCGCAACGGTTTTGCACGGATCGGCTCGGGGATTAACGGTTTTTCTACCGGCGTAACGGCTGCAACCGGTGCGTTAAACGATGGATTAAAAACATTCTCCAGTATGGCCGCGGCAGGCGGCTGAGCCGCCTCAGGCTTTTTTGGCTCATCGACTCCCTTATCAACCGGTACAGCAGGTGTTTCGTAATAAGCCGGTGCCTGCGCATATTCCGCATATTCGTCGTCAGGAATATTGTCGTAAGGGCCATCAAATGGCGGTGGCTCGGGCATAGCCGATGGAACAATCGGTTGCGGTGCGGAAACCGGGGCACTTGCGGGCGCAACCGGAGTGCTGGCCATCTGAGCATTATTTGCTGGCGGTTGAACACCGGGCTGAACCCCTGGTGGCTGGTTTGATGTCGGTATCGATGTTTGCGCAACGGCGCTCATTGGCGACGAGGCACTAACAGGCGCGGGACTGGAAGCGGGCGTATGTGCCGGGCGACTGGCCGGTGGTACGGCGGGTTGCGGTAATGCCTGGGTCGGCATTTCAACCACACCTTGCGGTTTGAATGCCAGCATGCGCAACAGCACCATTTCAAAACCGGCGCGCGGGTCCGGCGCCAGGGGCAGATCGCGACGCCCCAATAATGCGGTTTGATAAAAAAGCTGCACATCTTCCGCAGGCAATTGCTGTGACAAATGCAGGATGCGCTCGCGATCACCCCGGCTGTTATCCACCGCTTCCGGCAATGCCTGCGCAATGGCAATGCGATGCAATACCGCTAACATCTCCGCCAGGGCATTCGCATAATCCGGTGCTTGTTCAGACATTCGCTCCACAGCGGCGAGAATTGCGCGGCCATCATAGCTGGCAAGCGCAGCCACTATGTCATAGACAGCGGTCTGGTCGATGGTACCCAGCATGGCACTGACTTCGGATTCAGTAATTTTGCCTGAACCATAGGCAATCGCCTGGTCGGTCAAACTCATGGCATCGCGCATACTGCCATCCGCCGCGCGCCCCAAATGCCATAAGGCAGATTCTTCGTAGGGCACCAGCTCCTGTTCCAGCACGAATTTCAAATGCTGGACGATGCGCTCCGGATTCATATTTTTCAGGTTGAACTGCAAGCAGCGCGACAGGATCGTCATGGGCAGTTTTTGCGGATCGGTGGTCGCCAGCAAAAATTTCACATGGGGTGGCGGCTCCTCCAGGGTTTTCAGCAAGGCATTAAAGCTGCTGTTGGAGAGCATATGGACTTCGTCGATCAGGTAAACCTTGTAGCGGCCGCGGGTCGGCGCGTATTGGACGTTTTCCAATAGCTCGCGCGTATCTTCTACTTTGGTACGCGATGCGGCGTCCACTTCAATCAAATCGACAAACCGGCCTTCGGCAATTTCGCGGCAACTGGAACACTGGCCGCAAGGCTCGGAACTTACCCCGGTTTCGCAATTAAGGCATTTGGCCAGGATGCGCGCGATAGTGGTTTTACCCACCCCGCGCGTTCCGGTAAATAAATAGGCATGGTGCAGGCGATTGTGGTCCAGGGCATTAATCAGGGCCTGGAGCACATGCTCCTGCCCCACCATTTCACGGAAAACCCGCGGGCGCCACTTGCGTGCCAGAACTTGATAGCTCATGCCGGATGTTGCTCTCTTGCAAAAAGGACGAGTGAAAAAATCAGGCGGCGATTATAGCGGTGCAAGGCGGAAATAGACACCAACCACCAAGAATCCATTGGCCGGAAAAACGCAAATAACCAATTAAAAGGCTATAGGGCAGCAGAGGGAAAGTCGGGAGGCAACCCAACCAGCCACACCCCGGCACATAACTTACTGCTACCGTTGCTCCCTTCCGGGCCTGGCGGGGTTCACAGATCATTATTGCGAGGGGACCGGTCAGGTCACCATAGGGCTTGCAACCTAGCGGGTGGCTAGCGCAAGAGGCGCGCATTATCATCACTTTGCTTTCCCATTGCAAGGCGGAATTTACCATTCCGGCGGATAGAAGAATTTTTCCGCCATGGCGCAATTTGCAATTCCCTTTTTTACCGCCATCAACTAGGCTTCACTGAGTTTTTTTAGAGACAAACTCAAACATAAGGTTCAGGAGTATATATTTATGGCAACAGTGACCCTCAAGGGAAATCCTTTTAATACCAACGGTAACCTGCCTGCAATTGGTAGCAAAGCACCGGCGTTTAAACTGGTAAAAACCGACCTTTCCGAAGTTTCCTCTGGCGATCTGACTGGCAAGCGCGTAGTGCTGAATATTTTCCCGAGTGTGGACACTCCTACCTGTGCACAATCTGTACGTACTTTTAACGCCCAAGCCAGTGAACTCGCTAACACCGTTGTTATCTGCGCCTCCCAGGACCTGCCATTTGCCCTGGCCCGTTTCTGCGGTGCTGAAGGTTTGGATAAAGTAATTCCCGCGTCCGCCTTCCGCTCCACCTTTGCGAGCGACTATGGTGTAAAACTCATTGATGGTCCGTTGACCGGTTTAACCGCCCGTGCCGTAGTGGTGTTGGATGCCGAAGGTAAAGTGCTGCACACCGAGCTGGTCAGCGAAGTGGCCCACGAACCTGACTACGATGCTGCATTGAAAGTCTTGTCCTGATCGCCTACGCGAGCCCGCAAAAAACGCCAGCACTGCGCTGGCGTTTTTTTTACATAATCTCCTTTAATTTTCTGTGTCCAAATTTATCGCACAACATCGTCGTATTTAATTACCAAACGCTCTGAAAAATTAGCACTTTTTCCTACCTATCCCCGCTCGCCCAAAAGCCACCACCTATACTGAAGCCAGGAACTACAGGGTTCCAGGGGAATCTATCCTGTGTATAACCGGCACGGCGCTAACATCGTTCACTATGAAGGAGCCACATGAGATGCCATCCCAGGGCGATTTAACTCCTACGCACCCGGCGTATATCCATGAATTGTTGGATGCAGTACCTGCGGGCATTATTGTGACTCATCAAGATGGGCGTATCAGTTACCTTAACGCCGAGGCGGAACGTCTGTTCGGTTACCACCGTGGCGAATTGATCAATAAAAGTATTGACCTGCTCCTGCCCGATAGATTGGGGGGCAAGCATGCCCGGTTCCGCCAAACCTATATTGAACAACCTTCTACCCGTTATATGGGCGCGGGACGCGACCTTTACGGTAAACGTAAAGATGCGAGCGAATTTCCATTGGAAATCGGGTTACGTTCACTGACCGCAGATGGCGAACAATTTATTGTCGCCACGATTGTTAATATCACTCGCCGCAAACAATTGGAAGCGCGCTTCAGCAAAGTAATTGAGGCTTCCCCTTACGGTAAATTGCTAGTGGATGCGCAAGGTATAATCCAAATGGTTAATCCCAGTTTGTTGAAATTATTTGGCTACACCCAGGAAGAACTGCTGGGAAAACCCATGGATATTTTATTACCCGAGCGCTACCGCGCGAATCATGAAAACTTACGCGCCGGCTATATGCAGAAACCCAGCCTGCGCCCGATGGGGTTAGGCCGCGATTTAACAGGACGGCATAAAAACGGGACTGAAATTCCCGTTGAGATAGGGCTCAGCCCCGTGGAAAGTGATACGGGAAATTTAACGCTTGCAGTGGTTACCGATATTTCTGAACGCAAACGCCTCGAATTAAACCTGAAACAAGCAAACGCGCATTTGGAAGAATTTACCTACGTTGCTTCGCACGATTTGAAATCCCCGTTGCGCGGTATTAGCGATTTGATGGATTGGATTCACGAAGACCTCGGCACTGAAATTCCCGACTCCGTAAAAAAAAATATAGAACGTATCCGCATCCGTATTAGCCGTATGGAGCGACTGATTGATGACCTCTTGCTTTACGCACGGGCAGGTAAACGCGCCAAGGAATCAACGTTGATTGATGTACCCGCACTAGTTAACGGCATTGTTGAAATGCATCCGGTACCGGACCATTTCCATATCCAGCAAGATATACGCATCCACGAAATCACCGCCGCAAAAATCCCGCTGGAAACGGTACTGCGCAACCTGTTCAGCAATGCACTCAAGCATCACACCGGATTAAATCCCTGCATCACTATCAGCGCCGAAGCCAGCGGCAGCTATTGTTTATTTAAAGTGACGGATAATGGCCCCGGCATTCCCAAAAGTGCGCAAGAGCGGGTATTCCGTTTATTCCAGACGTTGAACGGCAACGAATCCGGGAGCGGCATCGGCCTTGCATTAGCTAAACGGTTAACCGAAAGCCACGGCGGCCACATTGAACTTGCCAGTAATACCGATGGTCCCGGCTGCAGTTTCCATGTGTGGTGGCCACGCTTTGCGAGGAAAGATATTGATGAATAATTCATTGAAGGTGAATATTTTGATCGTGGATGACGACGATGTGTCAGCCGAGGCCATAGTGCGCAGCCTGCGCAAAAATGCTCTGAATTTCCCGATAACCCTGGCACGCGACGGTATGGAAGCATTGCAAATACTGCGGCGTGAACACAATGATTTAACCATTGAAAAACCCTATTTGATCTTATTGGATTTAAATATGCCGCGCATGAACGGCTTTGAATTCTTACAGGAAATCCGCAGCGATAACGAGCTACACGACAGCATTATTTTTGTGTTGACCACATCGAATGCAGAGTCTGACCGTACGCGCGCCTATCACCAGAATATTGCGGGTTATATGGTGAAATCGGCGGTGGGGCCACAATTCACCAAACTGGCCAACCTGCTCGACAATTATCGCAGCGCAATAGTTTTACCCATGTAATATTTGCAGAACGTTGGTTAAATAACGCAGAGTCAAGAGGTATCATGGCAATGATGTTGGACAGCTACGCCGATACAGCAATGTTAATCCTCCTGATTGAGGATGATGATGTCGATTCGGAAAAAATTAAACGCATGCTGCGCAAAACCCTGTTGAATTTGCATGTCATGGAATCGACCTCGGCAAGCCACGCGTTAACCTTACTGCAACAATATGAATTCGACTGTGCGATTGTTGATTACCACCTTAACGATGCACTGGGGTCTGAATTAATTGAGAAAATAACCGAACATAAAAAAATCCCTACACCGGTCATCATGATAAGCGGCAATACAGAGGAACGGATTATTGCCGATGCCATGCGCGATGGTTTGTTCGATTATTTGCCCAAGCGCAACCTGGATACTGAATTACTGCGCAACACCTTAATCGCCAGCCAGCAATGGGCGGAAGCGGAATACTCGGCCAAGGAAAACCGGCTCAGGTTTAACGAACTGGCGGAAGGTTTACCGCAACTCACCTGGACTTGCCGGCCTGACGGAAGCTGTGATTTTCTAAACCGCCGCTGGTGTGAATACACGGGTATTCCCGCCGAGGACCAGCTGGGCTCTGGCTGGATAAACCAGGTGCATCCGGATGATCGCGATTATTTGATGAAAGCCTGGACGCACGCGGTGCAATCCGGCACTGAAATGTTTGCCGTGTTCCGCATTCGCCGCCACGACGGTGAATATCGCTGGTTTGATACCCGCGCAATCCCGCAAAAAAATGAAAAAGGGGAAATAGTCCGCTGGCTGGGCAGTAATACCGACATCACTGATGTTGAACTGACTCGCCAGGCACTGGCAAATAGCGAGCAATTATTCCAGGCGGTATTTGATTACGCCCCCTTGGGTATGATGCTGGTAGACCTGCACGGGAATATTATCAAGATGAACCCGGCATTCTTCCAGTTACTGGGTTACGACAACCATATTTTTGCTGATGAGCGCGAACCCCCGCCCAAAAAATTTAATGAATTCATTGTGTCGGATGATCGGGAGAACGCGCTCTTTCAATTGGAAAAGTTGCGCGCCGATACCATGCGTTTTGTACAATTTGAAACGCGCTTTAACACGCGCAACGGCCATTCCATCCCCACACTTACCAGCGCAGCCTTTATCAATAAATTTGACGACCAACCCTGCTATTTATTACAGGTCCACGATTTATCGGAACGCAAACACTATGAAACCCACCTGATTAAACTGGCTCATTACGATGCATTAACCGGCTTGGGCAACCGCGCCAAACTGCATGAGGAAATTGAATTCCTGATCAAGAAATCCCATCGCAGTGCAGCTCCTTTTGCTGTCTTGTTTGGCGACCTGGATCACTTCAAGCAAATCAATGACGGGCTTGGGCACGAGGCGGGGGACCAGCTATTAAAAATCGTTGCGCGTCGCTTGCAAAAATGTTTACGCCACGAAGACAGTGTGTGCCGCCTGGGCGGCGACGAATTTGTGATTTTGCTGCAAGATGTAACCAAATTTGAAGCGGTGGTGTCGGTAGCGGACAAATTGATCAAAAAAATAAAAAGGCCGATCAAGCTGGATAACCATCGCGTCCATGTCGGCATGAGCTTTGGCATCGCACTCCATCCCACCGATGGCAACGACGCCAAAACCTTGTTGCGCAACGCTGACAGTGCGCTTTACGATGCAAAAGCCAAGGGCCGCGGCAGTTACCAATTGTATCGCAAGGAATTAACCGAATACGTGCATAACCGGTTGCTGCTGGATACGGATTTACGCAAAGCCATCAGCAACCATGAATTTGAGCTTTATTACCAGCCCATTATTAATTTGGGCAATGGTGAAATTGTTTTTATGGAAGCGCTGGTCCGCTGGCATCATCCGACACGCGGCCTGGTTGCACCCGATGAATTCATTGGTTATGCCCAGGAAACAGGGTTGATTGTTACGCTTGGAGAATGGATTGTCGGCAACGCCTGCACCCAGGCGATGGAATGGGAAAGCGCAGGTTTTCCGCTTGCTGTTTCGGTAAACATTTCCGCGCGCCAGTTTGTACAGCAAAACCTCGTCAGTATTATCCAGCAGGCATTGGCCCGTTCCGGGTTGCCGGCAAATCGATTAATTATTGAAATTACGGAGCAAATGTACCTGGAAAATACTGTCAATAACCTGAAACAAATCAGTGAACTCAAAGCCATGGGAATCAGGATATCCCTGGACGACTTTGGCACTGGCCACTCATCGCTGAATTATGTAATTCGTTTTGCACCGCAATATCTAAAAATTGATCGTTCCTTTATCGGCCGCCTTGATACCGGCAAAGAAATCAATGACACGGTCAAAACAATTATCGGATTGAGCAAAATAATTCCGATGCAAATTATTGGTGAAGGCATTGAGAAAAAAAGCCAGCAGGTTTTCTTGCATTCCAACGATTGTAATTTGGGCCAGGGATTTTTAATTTCTCAGCCGCTGCCACAACCGCAATTATTTGCATTTTTACAGGGTTATGCCAACCGGCAATCTGCCAAAATAGCCTAACACCTGCGATGGTATCAGTTGATTTGGACAACACCACGCAAATGCTTCAGGCAATGGGCTTTCGCCAATTGCAAAAATTCCTGCACGAAAGGTGTTTGCATTTGTTCTTCGCGCACTGCGGCATAAAGCGTTGGCCAGATACCTTCCGCACCTGCCGAACGCACACTGATTAGCCCCTGCCCCACATACTCCGCCAATACCCAATTAGGTAAAGCGCAAATGCCACGCCCGCTGGCGACCAACTGCACCATCATCAAGGTTAATTCCGAGGTGCGCACGGCACTGGGTTCAACCCCCGCAGGCTCCAGGAACTGCTTGAAAATATCCAAACGATGACGCGCAACGGGATAGGTTATTAACGTTTGCGCGGCCAAATCCCGGGGCTGCAAAAAATCTTTCTCAATTAATAAGTGATTATTCGCCAGTGCGATTTGCATTTCATAACCAAACAAGGGCACATACTCTACCCCTTTAATAACTTGCGGGTCAGACGTAATGACCAAATCTATTTCACCCTGCGCTAGTGCGGGTAAGGGCTCAAAGGTAAAACCGCCCGAAAAATCCAATTCAATACCGGGCCACCGGTTACGGTAGGTATCAATGGTAGGCATTAGCCAATTGAAACAGCTGTGGCATTCAATCGCCATGTATAAGCGCCCCGCTTCACCATGCACCAGTTTTTTTACATCGCGCTCCGCTTCCGACACCTTGGCGATAACCTCATCGGCCAATTGCAAAATGCGCTTGCCCGCCTCGCTAAAACGCAGTGGACGGCTTTTACGGATAAATAATTCGCACTCCAACCGGGATTCCAGCTCTTTGATTTGGTGAGAAAGGGCTGACTGGGTGAGGAATAAGCGCTCCGCGGCCTCAACCAGGCTTCCGGTTTCGCGCAATGCAGCCAGGGTTTTCAAATGACGGATTTCGATCATGGGATTGCTTCCGTAGTGGTATTTAAACCTTTCCCACCGATCATAACATTAAAAAAATTCATGTTTAAACTGAAAATTATCAGTTTGATTCATGTTAGTCCGTTTAACACAATGCTCCCATACCGGCCAGGCATTACGCCACGCCCGATTAATTGTGATTCGATTAACCCTATTTTTTAAACAGGATTTGTTATGACTAACGTGATTGCGCATAACCTGGGCTTTCCGCGTATTGGCGGCGACCGCGAACTGAAAAAAGCACAGGAAGCCTATTGGCGTGGCGATATAAACCAGCAGCAATTGGAAGACATAGGTCGCGAGCTGCGCAAAGCCCACTGGAAATTACAGGCCGATGCGGGGCTTGATTTAATCCCCACCGGCGATTTCGCCTGGTATGACCAGGTCCTGACCCTTTCCGCCACCCTGGGCAATATCCCGGCGCGCCATCGCAAAAATGCAAATGCCAACGCGCCACACAACCATGATGATGGCCAGAATTGTTGCGCGCACCAACACACGGGTGAGGTTAATGAATTTGCCGTTGAACCCTGCCAGGACGTGGACCTGGATACGCTGTTCCGTGTTGCACGCGGCCGCGCACCAACAGGCAACCCCACTACCGCTTCCGATATGACCAAATGGTTTGATACGAACTACCATTACCTGGTACCCGAATTCCACGCTGGCCAAAGGTTCCAACTAAGCTGGCCGCAAATCATTGATGAAACTACAGAAGCCATCGCACTCGGTTACAAGGTAAAGCCTGTTATCCTCGGCCCACTGAGTTACCTTTTCCTGGGCAAGGAAAAAGGCGGTGCTTTTGATCGCTTTGACTTGCTGGAAAATATCCTGCCCGCCTATCAACAATTATTAAATGCCTTGGCCTCCGCAGGTGCCGAGTGGGTTCAAATAGACGAACCTGTACTGGTGCTTGATTTACCCACAAAGTGGCAGCGCGCATTTGAATCGGTTTACAACCGTTTGCAGCACCGCCAATTAAAAATTCTATTGGCCACTTATTTTGGTGCGCTGGGAGAAAACCTTTCCACCGCTGTGCATTTACCGGTCGCCGGTTTGCATATCGATGCAGTGCGCGCACCGGAGCAAGTCTTAACGGTTATCGATCGCCTGCCCGCGCATAAAATTTTATCGATTGGTGTGGTGGATGGGCGTAACATCTGGCGAAACAATTTGGAGGATTCGCTGCTGTTGCTAGAGCAGGCACAAGAACGTTTAGGTAATCGCTTATGGGTTGCCCCTTCCTGTTCATTACTGCATTCGCCAGTTAATTTGGAACGCGAGGAAAAATTGCCGGCGGATATTAAAAGCTGGCTCGCGTTCGCCAAGCAAAAAGTACATGAGACAGTATCGTTAAAAACATTATTAACTCGTCCGTTCGATACTATCGCGCGCCAAACGCTGGCCGCCAGCACGGAAGCCGCACATACGCGCCTGACATCCGCAAAAATCCATAACGCGGAGGTTCAGGCACGCTTAAGGGCAGTAGGGCCCGAACAGGCACAGCGCCAATCGGAATTTGCAGTGCGCATCGCCAGGCAACAGGCATTGTTACAATTACCTTCGTTCCCCACGACGACTATCGGTTCATTTCCGCAAACCGATTCCATTCGTCACACTCGCAACGAATTCAAACAGGGAAAAATTAACCTAATAGAATACGAAGGCCGCATTCGCCAGGAAATTGCCGATTGCATTGCCAAGCAGGAGCAAATTGGTATTGATGTATTGGTGCACGGCGAAGCCGAACGTAATGACATGGTGGAATATTTCGGTGAGCAGTTGGATGGTTATGCCTTTACCCAATTTGGTTGGGTGCAAAGTTACGGATCGCGCTGCGTAAAACCACCCATTATTTACGGCGATGTTTCCCGCCCTGCCCCAATGACGGTTACCTGGGCGCGCTATGCGCAATCGCTCAGCAAAAAACCGGTAAAAGGTATGCTCACCGGCCCTATTACCATGCTGTCCTGGTCATTCGTGCGCGACGACCAGCCACGCGCAACAACCGCGCAACAAATTGCATTGGCACTGCGCGATGAAGTGGTGGACCTGGAAGCGGCAGGTATCCAGGTGATTCAAATTGATGAACCCGCAATTCGCGAAGGTTTGCCGCTGCGTGAAAAGGATCGCAAGGAATACCTGGATTGGGCCGTAAATGTATTCCGTATTGCTTCATGCGGCGTGCAGGATGAAACACAAATCCATACCCATATGTGTTATTCGGAATTTAACGACATTATCAACGCGATAGCGGACCTGGATGCAGATGTAATCACCATTGAAACCTCGCGTTCCGATGGCGAATTATTGCAAGCCTTCGAAAAATTCAATTATCCGAACGATATAGGCCCAGGAGTCTACGACATCCACTCGCCCAACGTTCCGGAAGTAAAAGCCATGGTCAATTTAATGAAACGTGCCGCGCGTGAAATTCCGGTACAACGCCTCTGGGTCAACCCGGATTGCGGGTTAAAAACCCGCCGCTGGCCGGAAACAGAAGCAGCGTTGGTTAACATGGTGGCAGCCGCGAAAGAATTACGTGCTGAATTTTCAAAGTCTTCCGCAAAACGTTTGGAGCGGGAATTGGTTTAATATTGAGCACAACAGCAGTTTAAGTTGCAATTTAAGGAAGGTTTTGAAAAACGTAATGCAACTTAAACTGCCAAACCAACTAATTTAATTATAGATTGCAACGTAAATAATTTTAGGTTCCGAACCACACCCGGTAGTTTCACTTGGATCATAAGTAATTTGAACATCTTTTTGAGCCACAAGCGCTGTCAAAATAACAGACGAAACATCATCATCCCCTGCAATATCCTTTATACGAAAGAGCTTTTCACTTCCCGATCCATTTTCTTTAAATAAGACTGTGCGGCAATTAGGGTTTGAATGACCTTCAGTTCGCAGAATTTTCCCCTTTTGGGTGGAATCAGCAAAAGCAGCACTGCTTGCCATTAACAACAAGGATAGTATGTATAGTTTATTCATAAGTTTTATCAGAAAAACAATGAATGATTGAAATTAGGATACGTCGATAACCTATATAACCCAAGCCATATGGAAACCGAAATAAGTTTGAGACCAGCGTTGTGTCGATCGATATCAGTTGTTTCAACTAATTCGACTCTATTTTTACGGACATGCGTTTCGTCAAAGCTGTTTGAGATGCCGTTATACCACAATTTTGAGTCACGCCGCCATTATTCAGGAAGTCGCCATTACCTCGGACATGCCTGGCTGCGTGAAGCAAGGGCATCCATACCAATCATTCCAACATTCATTTCCATTCCCACTGCCAAACCAAACTCGCCTCGCGCCCGCGATTTGGAACTCCACCTACTAAACCAGTGCCTTGTGGCGGTGTGAAAAATTCTTTATCGAAAAGATTTTTTGCGGCGAGTGATAAGCTAGTGGTGCGGTTTAGTTGGTAACGCAATTGGCTGTTGGCGATCCAATAAGGTTCCAGTTTTGCCCTCGTCGTTGCGCTGAGCAAATATTCGCGCGTGCCATTATTGACTGCGGATAAATTCCAGTTCCATTTATCCCCCTGGTAATTAACGATGAATGAAGATGTTTGATCAGCTTCGCGAAAGTATGCCGCGGGTAAATTTCGCAAGCTGTTGTAATTCGCGCGCAACATCCAGCGCGGATTCAGTTGCCAGTCAATACGCAAACCGACACCGTAATTTTTTTGATTTTCACCATTCACATAGGTGCGCACATTGTTTATCAAACCGGTTTCAATCGGTTTTTGATAATGATTGTGATAAGTGGTTGCGCCGAGGCTGATATTGCGCCACGCCCCCATCCACATGAATTCCAGTGTTTTGACAGCTTCGTTGTCCAGTTCCGGATTGCCGACCAGCACGGGATTGTTAAGGATGCCGGTCTCTGCGAAACCGGGGGTTCGGAACGCTTCTCCGTAAAGTATTTTTACGGTTTGATGGGAGGTTAACTGGTGGGTGAGCCCCAGCCTGGGGCTGGCGTAGCCATCTACGGATTCGTAACGGTCGTAACGCAAACCTCCAACCAGGCGGGTGGCATCGTTGAGGTTGTACAGCAATTGGGCGTAGGCACCGCCCAGGTTGCGAGAGCTTTCCGAACCTACCGCAAACTCATGTTCGAAATTGCCGTAATAGGAAATGGGGTAACTGCGATTGGCGAGTTGTTCAAGATCGTAGGTGGTACGGGTTCGCGCAAGGGTTTCGCGCTCATGCGTTAATTCTCCACCGACCTGCACACTTAAATCCGGAGTGATTACCAGGTCATTCGCAATCAGGAAGCGGTAGGCCTCTCCGGCGAGCCTGGCTTTTGCGAGCATGGGTTCATCGCTCGCCGGAGTGCTGAGTTCTGATAATGCGCCACGGGGTATGACCTCACCATGCAAGGATTGGCTGGCCTTTTGGTAGTTCACCGAAACAGTGGCCTTCCAGGCTTCCGACGGGGTAACCCCCTGCTCTATCCGAATGTGCTGCGATGCCTGGCGGTAATAATTGATGTCGTTGTTTATTTTTTCCAATGAATAAAAATCCTCGCCTTCCATACGCGACGCGAATGCCCGCACCTTCGTTTGGCGAAACCCGAGATTCCAGTCAATAACCTGCTCCTGGCGTGGGTCCCGCGTAGTTACATCGCCTAGGCGGTAAAGCTCACCGTCATCTTCCGCCAGATGCGTATAGAAATTGGTATGCCAATCACCCGCCGTATGCGCGAGGTTGATATCCGCCTTGCGCCGCCCCAGCTCACCGGCCCCGAGGCTAAGCCGGTTGGCGCCGGTACGGCTGATGATATTGATCACCCCGGTAAAGGCGCCCGATCCGTATATGGCCGATGCGGGACCGCGGATAATTTCCACCCGCTCGATATTGGCCAGCGGAAATAAATAGAGCGCCGAGTCGGCACCACCGGAACGGGGATCTGAAAACTCCCGGCCATCCACCAACAGTAATACTTCCACCGCGCGCGCGCCCTGGCGCCGGCCGCGAATACTGAAAGAATAATTGATAGGGATGTCCGCTCCGCGATTGGTTTGTAAGCCGGGCACCAACGCCAGGAGTTCATGGAGGTAATCCAGCCCCAGGTCGTCCAATTGTTCACGGGTAAACAGGGTGGTAGGGGACGGGACGGTTTTGATTGATTCTTCACGCAGGGTCGCACCGGTGATACTGACCTGGAGTAATTGTTCCAGGTCCATTTCCATAATTGCCTGCCCATCGGCATCTACCGGTGAAGACAACAGGGTTGCCAGGGCGCAGGGAAATAAATATCGGGTTAGGGTCATATCGCATCCCTCATTAAAATTGCCACTCCATATTTACGCTGGTTTCTCGTCCTCGATTGGGCACCCCGCCCAGGATTCCTATACCCAACGCGGGGCTGGAATAACGCTCATCCAGCAGGTTTTTTATACCCAGGCTTAACCTTGTCCGGGGGTCAAAGCGATAGCTTAATTGCCCGTTGGCGAGCCAGTAGCCAGCAAGCGTCCCGTGTTGGTCGTTCGTGAGGAGATATTGCCGGCTGCCCTGGTAGCTAGCGGATAAACTCAGGTTCCAGCGTCCCTGTTGATAATTAATGGCCGCAATCGCCAGGTGCTCGGCTTCTGCGAAGGCGGAATCCGGTAAATCGTACAAATGGGTGTAGCTCGTCCGCAACAGCCAATGGGAATTCCATTGGCAATTCACATCAATCGAGGCTCCTTGCGCTTCCTGGTCCATACCGTTGATGTAAATGCGTGTTGCGCCCTGGATGCCCGCCAGGATCGGGTTTTCGTATTTGCTGTAGAAACCTGACAGTTCCACGCTCGTGCGGGTGCCAGTGGCGAGCCACGCGAGGTTCCAGGTCCTGACCAGTTCATGGTCGAGGTTGGGGTTACCGTTCAGGTAAGGATTGTTTTGCAGGGCAATTTCCACAAAGTTGGGGGCGCGAAAGGCTTCCCCGTACAACAATTTTATACTTTGGGCACCGTTGACCTGGTGTACCAACCCCAGGCGGGGGCTGATGTGTTCCCCTATATCCTCGTAATAATCGTAACGCCCGCCAAGGGTCATACGGGTGTCCGGCCGCAAGTCGTAGATCCATTGGCCGTATAGCCCGGCAGTTTCGCGCGCGACTGCGGTTTCCACCACAATCGAGTAATCAAAGTCGCCATAGTAGGTAAATGGCCGCTCATTCCTTACCATTTGACCGAGGTCATAATTGGTATATCCACGAGTTTCCGCTTGCTCGGCCTGTTGCCATTCCACGCCGAATTGCACATTGCCCCGCTTGTCCAGGTGCAACTCGTTGGCGAGGTTAATCCGGCTGGCTTGCGCATCAAAGGTTACCTTGGCCAACATGGGCGCCTGGCTGGAAGGGCGACTAACCGGTGCAAGGCCGCCGGCATCCACCAGCGGGGCGTGGAAATATTGCTCGCCATCGCGGTAAGACAGGCTCAGGGTCATGTCCCAGTTACCGGCGGGCTGGAATACCTGCTCCAGCCTCAGGTGGCGGAACTGCTGGCGGTACTGGTTGAAGCTATCGAATACTTTTTCAAAGGTGTAAAAATCGTCTCCCTCCAGGCGATACCAGGCAGCCTGGAATTGGCGAGACGGTCCTTGCAGGTCTATGTCTATATCCAGTTCCCGGCGGGGATCGCTGGTTGTCCGCCCATCCGCCAGGCGATAGGTTTGGCCCGAGTCCCCATAGGTATGGAAAAACACATTGCTGTCCCAATCCCCCCACTGCTCCGCCCAATGCCCATCCACCTGGTAGCGGTTATCACTGCCGAGGCTGGCCTTTACACTGGTTTTGCCTTTGCGGCTGATGATATTGATAACCCCGGTATAGGCGCCCGAGCCATAGAGCGCCGAACCCGGCCCCTGGATGACTTCCACCCGTTCGATCTGCGCCAGCGGGAACAGCGAGACGCCGGTATCCGCCCCGACCGCACGCGGGTTGCCAAACAACCGGCCATCCACCACCAACAGGATTTCCAGCGCGCGGTTACCCAGGCGGCGGCCACCGGCGCTGTAGGTGTAATTGAATGGATTGTCGGCATTGCGGGTAACCTGGAAACCGGGGACCAAACGCAATAATTCGTAGAGGTAATCCAGCCCCAGCCGGTCGATCTGCTCGCGTGTGAAGATAGTCACCACCGAAGGTACCGTTTTCAGGGATTCTTCCGTCAAGGTTGAACCGGTGACCGGAACCTCCAGCAATTGACCCAGGTTCAGTTCCAGGTAAGCCAGGTCCTCATCCGCCAGGCAGGAAAACGTTAAGCAGGAACCAAGCAGCAAAGCCGGTGTGGACGCAAACCTCAAGTTGCTGTTAACCAATTGTCCTTCCCTCCCATTGCGTTATGAACCGCCATCCCACTGCCGGAACCAGTCTTCGAATTGGGCGACGGGTAAGGGTTTGGCAAAGTGGTAGCCCTGCATCAGGTAGCAACCCTGCCCGGCCAGCAAGGCGGATTCCTCCGCGGTTTCCACGCCTTCGGCGATGGTTTCCATACCCAGGGATTGGGCGAGGTTAATAATGGAGGTCACTATGGCGAGCGAGGCGCCGTCGGTGTGCATATCGCGCACAAAGGATTGATCGATCTTGAGCTGGTTCACCGGCAGGCGACGCAGGTAGTTCAGGCACGAAAAGCCAGTGCCAAAATCGTCGATGGCGATCCGGTAACCCAGGTCGCGGAAGGCCTGGAGCACCTGGATGGAAGCCTCCATATCGCCCATTAGCATGCTTTCCGTTAACTCAAGCTCCAGCGAACCGGGCGGGGTCCCGGCTTGCTCCAGCAATCGCTGGACTTCCGCCAGGAACCCGGTCTGGTGGAATTGCAGCGCCGATATATTCGCGCTTACCACCAATTCCCCCAGGCCCACTTCCCGCCAGCACCGGGCCTGGCGCGCCGCCTCGGCAATTACCCAGGCCCCGAGGGGAATAATCAAACCGGTTTCTTCAGCGATGGAAATAAATTGGTTGGGCGGCACCAGGCCGCGCTCCGGATGGCGCCAGCGCACCAGGGCCTCGGCCCCGTAAACCCGTTTGGAGCGCACGTCGATTTGCGGCTGGTAATGCAACTCGAACTGGTTTTGTTCGAGGGCCAGGCGCAGGTCGTATTCCAGCTTGAGCCGGTCGATGGTCCGGGCGTTCAATATGGGCGTGTAGAACTGGTAGTTGTTGCGCCCTTTTTCCTTTGCGAGGTACATGGCGGCATCCGCATTCTTGATTAATACGCCGGGCGTGTCGCCATCATCCGGATACACCGCAATACCGATACTCGGGCTCAGGTGCAGCGGCATATCGTCCACCATGTAGGGTTTGAGCACTTCCCCGCGCAGTTTAATAGCAACTTCCGCCAGGCTGCGCTCGTCGCGCACACGCGGCAACAGCACCACAAACTCGTCGCCACCCAGGCGGGCGACGGTATCGTCATTGCGCACCGCCGTGGTCAGGCGCGCGGCGGTTTGCCGCAGTATCTGGTCACCGGCGGCGTGGCCGAGCGAATCGTTAATATTTTTGAAGCGGTCGAGGTCGATAAACAAGACCCCGACTTTTTCATCGCGGCGCCTGGCGGTGTTAATCGCCATTTCCAGCCGGTCGTTGAGCAAGGCGCGGTTGGGTAATTCGGTAAGGCTGTCGTGGTGGGCGAGGAAATCGATGCGTTCGCGGGATTTTTTGCGCTCCGAAATATCGCTGAAAATAGCTACGTAATTCTCCGGTTGCCCGTCCGCGTTCAACACCTGGCTGATGGAATACCAGGTGGGAAAGCACTCGCCATTCTTACGCCGGTTGATCAACTCGCCTTGCCAGTAACCCTGTTCTTTGAGTACCGATACCAGGTTGCGGAAAAAGCCATGGGAATGGAGCCGGGCGCCGACCTTGGCGGTATCGACCCCGAGGACTTCGGCCTCGGTGAAACCCATCACTTTTTCATAGGTTTTGTTGACCAGGACGATACGCAATTTGGCGTCGGTAATCAGGATGGCTTCGTTGCTGGCTTCAAATACCTTGCCCCACAGGCGCAACTCGGCTTCCTGGCGTTTGCGCCGGGTGATGTCGCGCACCACCATCACAATTTCCTGTTCCTCGCACAACATCAGGCGGGCTTCCCAGGTGCGTGAAGGCCCCTTCTGCGTCCAGTCGAACTCCACCAATTGCTCGCCCTGGCCGGCAAATACGCGCCGTATCGAATTCGCCAGGGTGCGATACACCGGGCCGGGCAAATACCCTTCGCCGGTTCGCTTATCCTGGATTACCCACTCTTCCACGTCATTGACGTAAGCGCCCGCCTGCATGTCAATGACATGGCCGCCGCGATCCATACGTAGGATGATATCGGGGATACCGGTCAGCAGCGCGCGGGTTTTGCCTTCGCTGATGCTCAGGTCGCGGAAGGCCTTGCTCGCGCGCAAAATAAACCGGATGCGGTACGGCAAGGTGCCCCAGCTAACGGGTTTGGTAATGAAATCCGTCGCCCCCGATTCATAGGCCCGATGAATGGATTCAATATCGTCGAGGCCGGTGACCATGGCGATAGGGAGATCCTTCCCGCCCGGCAACGCCAGCAATTCACGGCATAGGCTAAAACCATCGCCGTCCGGCAGGACTACGTCCAGCAAGGCGATATCCGGACGCTGCTGTGCGAACCTTGCCCGTGCGTCGGCATAGTTGGCGGCTTCCATCACCCTGTAGCCGGCACGCTCCAGGGTGATGCGGGTGGTCAGGCGCGCGGCTTCGTCATCCTCCACCACCAGCACCCATTCTCCGCCGGCTGTCGCGGACAGCTCCCGCGCCCCGGATTGCCCTTGCCGGGCGCGGCTCCCGGGTTGTCCGGATTGTGCGATGTCTGGACCGGGGGTTTTCACCGGGTTTGCTCCTCCTGTTCCAACTGGGCCAGCGCCTGAAGTGACAACTCATAAAGCGCCTGGATGGCGGGCAGTTGGCTGGCTGCGCGCGCCACATTTCCCTGGCGCGCATAGACCTCGCAATCACGGCACGCGGCGGCCAGGTCAGCCAGGCCCAGGTTCGCGGCGCTGTTTTTGAAATTATGCGCTGTTTTATAGAGCGCATCGGCATTGTTGCCGGCCGCGGCGTCTTTAAGTTGTTGCAGTAACTCGGGGCTGGAGCTACGGAACAGTTCGATAATCCGTAATAGCAAGCCATCGCGCAGCTCACGCAATTGGTTAATGATTTGCTGGTCGAGTTCTACCGCCGCCCCTTCCGGCGCGGCCGGTGGGGAATTGGCAACCGCCGGTAAGCCGGCCATGGAGTGTTCGTCGCGGGTTTGCAACCAGCGCGACAAGAGTTCGTGGAGTTGCTGCTGGGAAAAGGGTTTACTCAGGTAATCATCCATCCCCTGCGCGAGGCAATATTCGCGATCACCGCTAATGGCGTTAGCCGTCAGCGCAACAATAGGAATTGCGGGCAACCCCAGCGCATTTTCCCGCTCACGAATGCGGTGGGTGGCCTCGAAACCATCCATGATCGGCATCTGGCAATCCATTAACACCAGGTCGAAATTATCAAACTGGACGAGGTCTACCGCCTCTTGCCCGTTGGTGGCAATCTTCGCGGCTACCCCCAGGCGTTGCAGCATTACACTGGCCACCTCCTGGTTGACCGGGTTGTCTTCCGCCAGCAGGACACGCCCGGCCAACCGGGCCGGCTTGCGGTCAACATTGCTTGCGTCCGCCAGGGGGGTATGCAAGCGCAGGTCGCCCGCCAATACCTGGGCAATCAAATTATGCAGCTCCGATTGGCGCACCGGTTTCAGCAGCAGGGGCGCCCGCGCCGCCACTTCCGGCCGCGCCGCCATACCCGCTGAACTCAGCACGATAATGGCCAGGTCGTTAAAGCGTTCATCCGCCGCCAGCGCGTCCAGCAACTCGCCGCCGTCCATTTCGGGCATTGCCCAATCGGTCAGCACCAGTTTAAACGGCATGCCCGCCTGGTGCTGGCGATCCAGTAGCGCCAGCGCCTCGGGGGCGGATGCGGCCATCACCGGCACCATTCCCCAGGAGCGGAGCCAGTAGTCCAGGATCTCCCGGTTAGTCGGGTTATCGTCCACCACCAGGGTGTGTAACTTGCCGAACCCCTCCACCAGTTGGTAATCGCGCGGGTCCTCAACCCTTTGCATTTCCAACTCAAAACCGAACCGGCTGCCTTGCCCCGGTGTGCTCAGCAAGTGGATTTCCCCACCCATCATTTGCACCAACCGCTGGGAGATGGTTAAACCAAGGCCGGTGCCACCATATTTGCGCGCCATGGAGGAATCGGCCTGGGTAAAGGACTGGAACAGGCGCGATTGCTGCTCATTGCTAATGCCGATGCCGGTGTCGCGCACCGCAAATTCCAACCGCACCAGGCCATCGTTTTCCGCCAGGATCTCCACACTGATTTCCACTTCACCCTGTTCGGTAAATTTAATCGCGTTGCTTAACAGGTTGGTGATGACTTGCCCGAGGCGGGCGGAATCGCCAATGACGGATACCGGCGGCAATGGCGTTTTACACAATAATTCCAGTTGCTTGCCCTGGGCGATGGGAGCGTAGCGCTCGGCAATATCCTCCATCAGCAGGTTAAGCTGGAAACCGCGGTATTCCAGTTCAAGCTTGCCCGCTTCGATCTTGGAGAAATCGAGTATGTCGTTGATGATCAACAACAAATCCTCGCTGGAGCGCCGCGCCACCCGCGCGAAGCGTTTCTGTTTTGCGTCCAGTTCGGTATCCAGCAATAGCCCCGTCATCCCCATGATGCCGTTGAGCGGGGTACGGATTTCGTGGCTCATTACCGCCAGGAATTCACTTTTCGCCCTGTTGGCCGCCTCCGCCTGGGTACGCGCGCTTTCCAGCTCCAGGGTCCGGGCGATGACGCGCTGTTCGAGCAATTCCCGGTGTTGGCGCAATTCGGCATCCTGGCCCTCGATGCGATCCAGCATATTGTTGAAACGCAGCGTCAGTTTGCCCACCTCATCCAGGGCCGCGGGTTGCGGGGCGCGCTCGCGATAATTGCCCTCCAACCCGATACGCTCGGCCAACTCGCTTAATTTGCCCAGGGGCCGCAACACCGAAGTAATCAACACCCACGCCAACAGGCCGCACGCGAGGATAGCCGCAAGGGCAATCACCAGGATCAACATCAGTTGCCCGTAGAACTCCCGGCGCAGGGGTTCAAAGGTGACATCCAGCTCAAGTTGGCCCAGTTTCTCCCCTTCCCAACCCACGTCCACCCTAATCCGGGTATCCCTTTGCATTGCCTGGCCGGCGTGTCGGTATTCCGCCAATAACTGGCCGCTGGCCAGGCGCAAACGGGCGGCCAATACCTTGGGTTCCACCCGCAACGCATCCAGGGTTTGGTTAGCCGCATCCGCGTCATTGAACATGCTGGGGGCGCCCAGGTTTATCGCCGTGGCTTCCGCCAGAACCTGCATATGCCTGGTCACCTGGTCACTAACATAGTTGTATTGCTGCCAACTACTGGCCAGGCTCGCGCCGACCACCGCGATACTGGTTAGCAACATGGTCAATAAACCTATGCTGCGGGCAAGCGAAGGGGATTTGCGAGGGGCAACAGCGGACATTAGCTGGGACCTCCCGGTTTGTTCTTGGCCAATTTGAGCAGTTGGCTGCTGATCTTTACCCCCGCGTGCCTAACCGCAGGGTCATTGATGGTGAATTCAATACGGTCCTCATGGGTGCGATTCAGGGAAATCCCCACCCGTCCGTCTTCCCGTTCCGGCTCATCCACCACCAGCAGCATTCCGGCAGGGATTACCGCGGGCAGGGGCATATCCGCACCGGAGGTGGGGACGTACACCAGATGGCATTTGCCGAGTTCCTGCTCGATCCCGCTGGCCTCATCCAGGAACAGGACTTTGATGTTTAGGGTCTGGGTACGTTTGTTATCAATTTGTGCCAGGAAGTGGCGTGTGGTACCCCGCGCACCCAATGCGCAGAGGAACAATTCATTCGCCGGCAGGTTTGGCCATTCGATAAATTTCAGGAAGTTATAGACAAATGCCACGCGCAAGCCAGCCTCGGATGCCTGCGCCGATACAGTCGCACTCTGCACCAGAAACATGAGCCCGACGCCCGATACCAAACAGCGGCGCCAGTTGCTCTTTACTCCATCGCACCCAACCAACTCCAACTCTCCCATATTCCCGAATCACCTGAGAATAGACCAGATTCAATAACCATGAGCTAAAAAACCGGCAAATGCGGGGTAAGCCCGGTTCGCCCGGACCAACCCCGGCGCCGGCGCTGTCCGGCCAACAAAACCTTGCCCCAACCAGTTGGTTCCAACAAACAGCAAACACTTGGCTCCAACAAACAGAAAGCCAAGTGGTATCATGGCCGCCCTTCCGATTTCCCAAATGGTTTTGCTATGTTGTTGTTTGTCGATAACCTCACCAACGTCGATTTCAGTTTCCTTGACCCTGCGCGCGGCCTGTTAGGGGAAACCTGGCTGGCAAATGTACGCCTGCAAGGTGAGCTGGATGAACAAGGTATGGTCTGTGACTTCGGAACGGTAAAAAAGCTCACCCGCAAATGGCTGGATAACGAATTGGATCATCGATTGGCGGTGCCGGTTCGCTCGCCCAACATCCATATTACCGACGACGGTGATTACCTGACTATTGAATGGAAATTCGGCGCCGGCGGCGAGTTCCTTCGCACCCGTTCACCGCGCGACGCTATTGCCCTGGTGGATGCCGAAGTACTTACCCCGGAAACCGTCGCGGCCTGGTGTATCCATCAACTCAAACCTTTATTTCCGCCAAATGTGCGCCTGGAGCTGGATTTTACCTCCGAGGCTATCGAGGGTGCCTATTACCATTACAGCCACGGTTTGAAAAAGCACCTGGGCAATTGCCAGCGCATTGCCCACGGCCATCGCTCGCGGATTGATATATGGGCCAATGGAAAAAAATCGCCGCTCCTGGAACAGCAATGGGCCGACGCATGGAACGATATTTATATAGGCACGCGCGAAGATCTCATCGACAAACCGCAAGTAAATGGCGTCAATTATTATCATTTTGCCTACGACGCCCAACAGGGTCCTTTTGAAATTACCCTGCCCCGGCGCTGCTGCTATCTAATCGATACAGACAGCACGGTGGAATTTATTGCCTATCACATTGCACACAAAACCCGGCTTGAGAATCCCGAAACCTTTATCCGCGTTAAGGCCTATGAGGGCATTGGCAAAGGTGCAATCGCAGAAGCCTGACATCCTTCACGCATTTTTTAACAGCATTAAAAACGGCAGGAGCGTCAAACCCGCCACAAAAATAATCGCGCAAACCAGCAATGAAAAACGTATCGGCTGCGCGCAGAAATGCTGCCACATACCAGGCACCTGCCCCGCTTCCACCAATTGCGCATAAGTCGCCCGTTGTTGCGCGGTGCGCTCCCGCTGGTAATTGCGGATCAAGTCGCGCGCCTGTTCTTCCTGTGAATTATCGGACAGCCAGATTGCATCCAGCCCCACGCGGAAAAAACCGGCGTCGGTTTCGTAGTAGCGGATCTGGTGTTCATCCAGCAAATTGCGGATGTCCTGCGCTTCATCGGCAGGGACCTGGGCAAGTTTGAATAATAATCGGGCCATAAAAATATTCGTCGCTAAACTATTTAAGTTTGCCATTGTCATCTGATACAGCTCAGCATACCAGTGTTATTAATGGATCAAGGCCAGAATTTAATAACCGGCGCCCGATAAGCTCGATAAAGGTTTTTATTTTTATATTGGCGAGTCTATGATCTAAATAATTTCCCTCGCACAGGAATACGCCTTGCTCTACCGGATCGAACAAGACGCTGGCCATTCCGACTCCCGCTGTGAAATATTCCTGGCGGGCAATTGGCATTTGGGAGAAACACCACCGGCGGCGGAGTTGATTGCTGCGCTACCCTCATCCTGTCGTGGAATAATCCTCAACACGCACGAACTCGAACACTGGGATTCAAGCCTCGCGGTCACGCTGCTGCAATTAGCGCGCTGGTGTGAACAACACGATATGGTATTTTCCCTTGAAAAAACGCCCGACGCATTGCAGCAATTGTTAAACCTCGCCACCAGCATCCCGCCTTATCAATCGCCGGCAACAACAAGCGACGCAAACTTATGGCAAAGCCTGGTTAAAAAATTACGCAGTTCCGGGCAAACCGTAGAAAACACGTTTGGATTTATCGGTGAAGTCAGCATTGCATTGGGCAATTGGGTGCGCGGTAACGCCAAGACGCGCCGCCAGGATATTTTATTTTTTTTCGGTCAGTGCGGCCCCGGCGCATTGGCCATTGTGACGCTTATTGCATTATTGGTCGGAATGATCCTGGCGTACCTCGGTTCAGTGCAATTGCGGCAATTGGGCGCGCAGGTTTACGTGGCAGACCTGGTTGCCATAGGTATGGTGCGCGAAATGGGTGCACTAATGACTGCGGTTATTATGGCGGGGCGTACCGGCGCGGCTTACGCTGCGCAACTGGGCACCATGCAGGTGAATGAAGAAATTGATGCGCTTAAAACCATGGGCATCCCCACCATGGAATTCCTGGTGCTGCCGCGCTTGATTGCGTTGGTCATGGTGATGCCGCTGTTATGTATTTATGCCGACGCACTGGGCATCATCGGCGGCGCGGTAGTAGCCGCGGGTATGGATGTGAATTTTTTGCAATACATTTTGCAAACCCAGGGAGCGGTAGACTGGATGGACATCACTACCGGCTTAATTAAAAGTATTTTTTTTGGAATATTAATTGCCCTTGCGGGGTGCCAGGCGGGTATCTATTGCGGCCGCAATTCCGACGCAGTAGGGATGGCCGCCACCAACGCCGTAGTGCGCGCTATCGTTTACCTGGTGGTGGCGGATGCCGCCTTTAATATCCTTTACGACAAATTGGGAATTTGAATTTTTACAGTGGCAGCCGCCGCCACCATTAACCATTGCAATATGCGTGATTGCCCAATAGGGAGTTATTAATGGATTCCACCGCATTTATCAGCGTTCGCAACCTGAGCATCGGCTATGGCGAGCGTGTGGTCCAGCATGATTTGAATTTCGATGTGCGCAAGAACGATATATTTTTTATTATCGGTGGTAGCGGTTGCGGCAAAACCACGTTGTTAAAACACATGATTGGTTTACTCGCTCCCAGTAAGGGCGAAGTACTTTACGAAGGTGTTAATTTTTATGATTCCGATGAGGAAACCCGGTTGCAATTATTGCAACGCTGGGGAATTACCTATCAATCGGGCGCACTCTTCTCCAGCATGACCCTCGCTGAAAATGTCGCACTGCCCATGCAATTGTATACCGATTTATCCGAAGGCCAGATCGCCGAAACCGTTGCCTATAAATTGGCGCTGGTTGGTTTGGCGGGATATGAAAATTTTTATCCAGCGGAAATCAGCGGGGGGATGCATAAACGCGCCGGACTCGCACGCGCAATTGCATTGGACCCGCAACTATTATTTTTTGACGAGCCCTCCGCCGGCCTGGACCCGATCAGTTCCTTGCGGCTGGACCAGTTGATCGTGCAAATCTGCAAGGCATTGAATTCGACGGTAATTATAGTGTCCCATGAATTACCCAGTATTCTAACCATAGGGACGCGTTGTGTATTCCTGGATGCACAAGCCAAAACCATGCTGGATGCCGGGGACCCCAAATATTTACTGGAGCATAGCCAAGAGGAAAAGGTGCGGCAATTTTTAAGTCGCTCCGGCACTGCGGTGTAACCGGACCTATACAGGGCCAAGCCCGTTAAGGAGTTTTATGAGCAAACCGAAATCCGTTGCTATAGGCGCCTTTATTGTCGGTGCAATTGTTTTGGTATTTGTCGCACTGATTTTTTTCTCCGGCGGCCAGCTCTTTTCGCACAAGGAAAAAATAATTATGTACTTTGAAGGATCAGTGCAGGGCTTGCAGTTGGGGGCGCCGATAAAATTAAAAGGTGTCGTGTTGGGCGAGGTCACCGACATCCAAATTAATTTCCAAAGCGATGATAAAAATGTCCTCACAGCTGTTACCGCCGAATTGGCATTACAACGAATCAACCGCAAAGGCACTAATGTGGATCGCGCTTTTTTTGAGGACGCCATTGCCGATGGGCTTAGGGCGCAACTGAAATACCAGAGTTTCCTTACCGGCCTGTTGTATGTAGAACTGGATTTTTTCCCGGATTCACCCGCCCAGATTTACGCGTTCCAAAACAACCTGCTGGAACTGCCTACCAAGGGTACGGAATTTGAAGAAATATCCAAGAATTTGCAGGAGCTGAACATCAAAGGCGTCATCGATAACCTGGACCGCCTGACGTCGGACGTATCCAAACTGGTTGCCAGCGGCACCCTTGAGCAAACCCTGGGCAGCGTAAAAAATGCTGCTGATTCTATCGAAACAACCGCTACGGGCTTACGTACCGATGTTAATAACATCAGCCAGCAATTAACTAAAACAACGGCCGAATTAACCGTGCTGTTGAAATCGTTAAACCAGCAGGCACCGGCCATTGCAAACAACCTGAACGCAACGCTTACCCAATTGCAACAAAGCCTGGATCAATTTAGAAATACCGCGCATACCATGGACAGCACTTTCGCGGAGGATTCGCCGCTTATCTACCAGCTCAACCGTACCTTGAAAGACGTAAGCCGTTCTGCCAATGCCTTGCGTAATTTAAGCGATACCCTGGAGCAGCAACCTGAATCCCTGCTGCGTGGCAAGCAATCGCTGGATGAGGAAAATTAAATGGTAAAAAAAATCCTGTTGATCCTTCTCGTGCTGGCCAGCAGCGCGTGCCAGCATTCACCACGCAAGGAATATTTTGCGTTAAGTGCAACCGCATCAGATGCCAGGGTTACCGAATTGACTCTCGTAAACCACGTGATTGGTGTAGGGCCTGTGAGTCTTCCGGAATACTTGCAACACAATAAAATCAGTTATTGGAAAACCCCGCAGCAATTGTTCATGATGGAAAACCACTATTGGGCAGAACCACTGGAACGCGGCATTACCCGCGTATTGACCCTGCAATTACAAGCGAAGCACCCTCACTGGCGGGTTATGCAATTCCCCTGGCTTAATAACCAACGCCCGCAATACTCACTCAAAATTGATATTCAACGATTGGATGCCTTCGCCGACCACGCCGTGCTCGAAGCCACTATCGACTGGATAGACTTGCGTACCAAAGCTGTCATCCATAACCAACGAATTAAATTGCGGCAGGATTCCAGCGCAAATTCCGCTGCAATCGCACACACGTTTAGTGAGTTATTACAACAAGCCGCCATCGCAATCAATCCACCACCGCTACCCAATGAGGATCGATAATTTGTTTTTCGATAAAACAATTTGGTGATGGCTGGGGTTTACAAATCCTCACTATCACCTCAAAACACACGATTGATATAGTTCGAACCTGTTTCCTGCGTTCAATCCCATTTTGGTGTGTTTACCTAACGAGTTTTTATGTCTGCCGATTTATCCAGCCTTACCCACCGCCAGCCCGGTGTTACCGAGCAAATTTCCACCCGCCTCGCCTTCCTTATTACCGGCCTTGCGATGTCCGCGTGGGCACCCCTGGTACCTTTTGCACAGGACCGCCTGGGAGTAAACGAAGCCACCCTGGGAGCGCTATTACTATGCCTTGGGGGTGGCTCGCTGGTTGCCATGCCGTTGACCGGTCCATTGGTCAACCGCTTTGGTTGTCGCCGTTTCCTCGCCTTGAGCTTGTTGTTGATGTGCACCAGCCTGGTTTTCCTCGGGGTTGCCTCGACAATTCCCGGCCTGGCGCTGACCTTATTGATATTTGGCATGGCGCTGGGCGCCACTGACGTCGCCATGAATATGCAGGCGGTTATCGTGGAGCAAGCCAGTGGGCGCAGCATGATGTCCGGCTTCCACGGTTTCTATAGTTTGGGAGGCATTTTCGGGGCAGTCATCATCAGCGGTTTACTGTGGTTAGACCTCACACCCTTCCAATCCCTGTTGATCCTTACCGGCGCGTTGCTGGTGATGCTGGTCTACACCGTGCCCAGGCTACTTCCCTATGGCAACAACCCCGGAGGCAAACGCGAACCCTTTTTTGTACTGCCGCGCGGCAAGGTGTTATTGCTGGGCTCACTCTGTTTTATCGCGTTCCTGGCCGAAGGATCGGTGCTGGATTGGAGCGCGGTATTCCTTACCCAGGTGCGCGGTGTTGACCCTGTCCAGGCCGGACTTGGCTTTGCCTGTTTCTCCGTAGCCATGACTGTCGCCCGCCTGACCGGTGACCGCATAGTGCAACGCCTGGGCGGCAAACGTATTTTGTTGTGGGGCGGCGGCTGCGCCGCACTCGGCTTTGCCATTGTGGTTACAGTGCATTCAACCATTGCCGCTTACCTGGGGTTCACCCTGATCGGACTGGGCGCATCCAATATAGTGCCGGTACTTTTCACGGCGGCGGGCAATCAAAAATCCATGCCCATGGGTTTGGCAATTTCCGCCGTCGTCAGTATGGGTTATGCAGGTTTATTAGCCGGACCGGCCCTGATTGGATTTGTTGCCGAGTTCAGCAGCCTTTCAATTTCATTATTAATGGTCGCGGCAGGATTATTAATGCTTGCGGCCTGCGCCAATAAAGTGACCCGACCGGAATAAAATTTGAAATTCAGGAGAGACTACTGCCCCTGGACCCAAGAGCAGTAATGCAATGGCTAGCGGGAAAACACGACTGTTTTAGTACCGTTCAGCAACACGCGGTGCTCCGCATGCCAGCGCACCGCGCGGTTCAATACGACGGCTTCAATATCGCGTCCGATTTCAGCCATCTCATCGGGCGAATTCACGTGGGAAACACGTTCTACGGATTGCTCAATGATTGGCCCCTCATCCAGGTCTGCCGTCACAAAATGTGCGGTTGCGCCAATCAGTTTTACGCCGCGGTCAAACGCCTGGTGATAGGGCTTTGCGCCTTTGAATCCCGGTAAAAATGAATGGTGGATATTGATTGCGCGGCCATTTAGTTTGCTGCACAAATCATCGGAAAGGATTTGCATATATCGCGCGAGCACTAAAAAATCCGCCTGCAAATCCTGCATCAATTGCCACAACTGCATCTCCTGCTGCGGCTTGGTTTCAGCGGTGATCGGTAAGTAATGGAAGGGCAATTGATACCACTCGGTTAAATCGCGCATCACATGGTGGTTGGAAACCACACCCACAATTTCAATCGGCAGGGAACCGTTTTTCCAACTATTTAATAACGCATTCAAACAATGGCCCCATTGGGAAACCGCAATCAATACACGCGGTTTCACTGCGCTGTCAAAAATATTCCAATCCATCTGGAACTGCTCGCCCAGGGGTTTGAACAACGAACGAATCTGCCCCAGGTTGTACCCCGTCGGACACTCAAAAACCGTGCGCATAAAAAAGCGATTGCTTTGCACATCTTCAAATTGGGAAGATTCTTTAATATTGAATCCCAAGGTTGCAAATAAAGTAGCAACCGCAGCAACCAGGCCTTTGGAATCCTGGCAGCTAAAGGTTAAAACAATTTCTTTTACAGCAGACATTTCATGGATCCTTGGTTATCCGAGCACAGGGCCAGGCAAATAAATAGCTGCCAAGCCTACGGGATAGGGCGGGGGTAATTCAAGCGATGGGCCACCGAAATTAAACGGCGCAACTTTTTTATAAACGGGTTGTTTAACGAGGCAGGTGTTGACTATCCAATTGAAGAGCGTTTAAAAAGAACCCTTGCGAAGCTGCCCACACCCGGGATTTGTTCTGTTATGAATTTCAGTTCCGCATCGGTGATCGCAAATACCTTGCGCTTGCGGACATCCGGTACGACAATCAAATCATCTTGCTTGGTGGATATTTCAGGTTCACGTAACACGGACATGGCCAAATACACGCTATTCACTGTACTACTACTCAGTATCCTGATGCCCCTGCAAGTGGCGGCAGAAGCGCTGCTGTCTGCATCGCCCTGCCCGATGGAAATGACAATGGTTGATGATACCGATAGCAATGAAGCCATGCCCTGCTGCCCGGATGACCATGACACAAGTAGTACAAACACCTGCAAAACGGCTAAAACTTGCCATCCATGTAAAACGCCATGTCAGGTTTATCTGCCTGCAACCGCCTTTTTTACATCGCTTGCGGACCTTTCCCTAGCACCCAAGCCGCCTTTATTTCACCCCACAGCATTGAATCCCGCCAGTATTTGGCGTCCTCCAAGCGCTTCCTGATCGACTTGATAACTCCGCCTGGATCGATTTGGGCTATGCCCGGATACGGTTTTTCCAGGTGGACGGTTTTTTATCGTCTTTCAGGATTTTTGTATGAAACCTAATTCATTACGCCTGTGGGTGCCCGTTGCATTAAGCACGCTGGTACTTGGTATCGCCATGGGGGCCATCTGGCAATCGGATGAAGCCTCTCTTGCCCCACCACCCGATCCAATTAAAGAAGAACCCCGGGTGCTCTATTGGTATGACCCGATGGTGCCCGACCAGCATTTTGATAAGCCGGGCAAGTCGCCATTTATGGACATGGAATTGGTCCCCAAATACGCCGAAATGGACGAAGTAGCTCCCGCATTAACGGTTGACGCAGGACTGGTGCAAAGCCTCGGTATGCGTAAAGCCAGGGTTCGGCGCCTGCCGATACACAGTGAGCTGGAAGTGGTTGGATACCTCAGGGTTAACGAACGGAACCAGGTAATACTGCAACTGCGCGCAGCGGGTTTTGTGGAAAAAGCCTGGCCCCTGGCGGTAGGCGACCAGGTCAGTGTCGGCCAACCGATTGCGGAATTCCAAATTCCCGAATGGCTGGATGCCCAGAACGAGTTACTCTCCCAGCCGATTGACCAAAACCCGCATTTGCTAGCGACATTGCGCGCGCGCCTGCAATTGCTGGGTATGCCTGATTCGTTAATTGCCCAGGTGGAAAAATCCCGCCAACCGGAAACCCGGGTAACCATCGCCTCGCCCATCACCGGTGTGGTGGATATGCTGGAGGTTAAAACCGGTATGGCGCTGGGCAGCGGCGCTACGCTGGCGAAGCTGAGTAACCTGGATAACCTGTGGCTGGATGCCGCCATTCCCGAAGCGCAGGCGACCGGCGTGCGCGCGGGCGACAAGGCGATTTTTTATTCCGCGAATCCTGGTGATCCGCCCCTGACCGGCACACTGGAATACCTGCTGCCTTCACTCAATGACAATACCCGCACATTGACCGCGCGCATCTTGCTGGATAACCCGGGGGGACGCCTGAAGCCTGGCACCAGCGGACGTGTACTCTTGCAATCATCCTCCGCTGGGAGCGGATTGTTCGTGCCCACTGAGGCGGTAATCCGCACGGGCAAACGGACCTTTACCATGCTGGCTGAGCCCAATGGCCGCTTTCGCCCGGTGGAGGTTATTGTCGGCCCTGAGATGGGTAACCAGACACTGATTCGCGAGGGCCTGGAGGAAAACCAGGAGGTAGTGGCGAGCGGCCAGTTCCTGCTGGATTCCGAAGCTTCCTTTTTGGGGATCGCACCCCACCGAGCGGGAGGACACGACCATGATTAGCCGCTTGATTCATTGGTCGGTCGCCCACCGGGTATTGGTATTGCTGGTCTCGCTGCTGTTGGCCGGCTGGGGCGTATGGGCTGTCAACACCACACCGGTTGATGCCTTGCCCGACCTGTCGGATACGCAGGTGATTATCCGCACCGGTTTCCCGGGGCAGGCCCCCGAACTGGTGGAAAACCAGGTCACTTACCCCCTGGCCAGCAAAATGCTCTCGGTACCCGGCGCAAAAACTGTGCGCGGTTATTCGATGTACGGCGATAGTTTTGTGTATGTGCTGTTTGGGGATGATACCGATCTTTACTGGGCGCGCTCCCGCGTACTGGAATCCTTGAGCCAAATGCAGGGACAACTTCCAGCCAGCGCCAGGCCGGCGTTGGGGCCGGATGCTACCGGCGTGGGCTGGATATTCCAGTACGCCCTGGTCGATAAGACGGGCCAACACGACATCGCCCGGTTGCGGGCATTACAGGACTGGTTCCTGCGCTTTGAACTGGCACCCCTGCCGGATGTGGCCGAAGTTGCTGCGGTGGGAGGTATGGTCAAGCAATACCAAGTGGTGCTCGACCCGCTCCGCCTGGCAGCCCATAACCTGTCCCATGAGGCGGTAATTACTGCGCTGCAACAAGCCAATCAGGAAACCGGTGGCGGTGTACTCGAATTGGGTGAAGCCGAGCTGATGATCCGTGCCAGCGGTTATCTGCGTACGTTGGATGATTTCAAATCCATAACATTGAAATTGGTCGATAACATCCCCGTCACCCTGGCCGATGTTGCCCACATCCAACTCGGACCGGAAATGCGCCGGGGAATTGCGGAGCTGGATGGTGAAGGCGAAGTTACCGGTGGCATTGTGGTGATGCGCTCGGGCGGAAATGCCCGCGCCACTATCGCGGCAGTGAAAGCAAAACTCGCGCAGCTACAGAACGGATTGCCCGCCGGGGTCGAGATTGTTACCACCTACGACCGCAGCTTGTTGATCGACCGCGCCCTGGCCAACCTGACCCGTAAACTGCTGGAAGAGTTTCTTGTGGTAGCGGTGGTCTGCGCGTTGTTTCTGTGGCATTGGCGCTCAGCCCTGGTCGCGATTGTTGCCTTGCCGCTCGGGATATTGCTCGCGTTTGCGGTAATGCGCCACCAGGGGATAAATGCCAACATTATGTCCCTTGGCGGTATTGCCATTGCTGTCGGGGCAATGGTGGACGCCGCCATCGTTATGATTGAAAACGCCCATAAACACCTGGAGCGTTGGCAGCAGCAACATCCCGCGCAGGAACTTATCGGTGAACATCGCCGGCAAGTATTGACCCGGGCCGCTGCCGAGGTGGGGCCGGCACTATTTTTCTCGCTGCTGATTATTACGCTCTCGTTCATTCCGGTATTTACGCTGGAGGCGCAGGAAGGCCGGCTCTTTGGCCCGCTGGCCTTTACCAAAACCTATGCCATGGCAGCGGCAGCAGGACTATCCGTTACCCTGATTCCGGTATTGATGGGTTACTGGATTCGTGGCCGGATTCCGCCGGAGCACCAAAACCCCATCAACCGCTGGCTAATCCGGGGCTATCGCCCGCTCCTGACCCGGGTATTGCGCCACCCGAAAAAGGCATGGGGTTTTGCCCTAGCGATATTACTGAGCACCGCCTGGCCATTGAGCCAGCTAGGCAGTGAATTCCTGCCGCCACTGGACGAAGGTGATTTGTTATACATGCCCAGTGCCTTGCCGGGGCTCAGTACCCAACAAGCCAGCCGCTTGCTGCAACAAACTGATCGATTGATTAAAACCGTGCCTGAAGTGGAACGCGTGTTTGGCAAGGCGGGCCGCAGTGATAGCGCCACCGATCCCGCCCCGTTGGAAATGTTTGAAACCACCATCCGGTTCAAGCCGCGCGACCAATGGCGCCCTGGAATGACCCCGGAAAAACTCATGGCTGAACTGGATGCGCGAGTCAGGATACCGGGGCTGGCCAATATCTGGATTCCTCCCATCCGCAATCGTATCGATATGCTGGCCACCGGCATCAAAAGCCCGATCGGTGCCAAGGTCGCAGGCCAAAGCCTGGCCGATATTGACCTGGTCGCCCAAGATCTGGCGCGGGTTGCCAAAACGGTACCTGGTGTCTCATCGGCGGTGGCCGAGCGCACGGGCGGCGGACGCTACCTGGATATCCGCTTCGACCGCGCTGCGCTCGCGCGTTATGGGCTGAGCATCACCCAGGCGCAGTCGGTCGTCGGCAGTTTGATCGGTGGCGCCAATGTTGGCGAAGTGGTCGATGGCCGGGCGCGCTTCCCTATCAACCTACGCTACGCACGGGATTGGCGTGACAGCATTGGCAAGCTGCAAAACCTGCCCATCATCACCCCATTAGGCAGCCAAATTACACTGGGCACTATTGCCACCATCAAAGTCACCGACGGCCCCGGTATGCTCAAAAGCGAAAATGCCCGTCCTACCAGCGTGGTTTACATTGATGTACATGGGCGCGACCTGGGCTCAACGGTGAAGGCTTTACAACAAGCCATTGCGCAGCAGGTGACTTTACCGCCGGGCACCAGTATCAGTTACGCGGGGCAATTTGAATTTATGGAACGCGCCAATGCCCGCCTGCAATGGATAGTCCCGGCGACCCTCGCTATCGTTCTGCTGTTGTTATTCCTAACCTTTTCCCGATTGGATGAAGCCTTGTTGATCATGGGTACATTGCCCCTGGCGTTAACCGGCGGTATTTGGCTGTTATACCTGATGGGCTACCAGCTATCCGTCGCCACAGCGGTAGGGTTTATTGCATTGGCCGGTGTGTCGGCCGAGTTCGGTGTGATTATGTTGCTCTACCTGAAACAGGCGTGGCAGCGGCGCATGGAGACGGGCGCAACCACACGAGATGACTTGCTCGATGCTATCCAGGAAGGTGCCGTTTTGCGCATTCGCCCCAAAATGATGACCGTGACTGTCATCGTGGCGGGTTTGCTACCGATCTTTTCAGGCGCCGGCACCGGTTCGGAAATCATGAGCCGTATTGCAGCACCCATGTTGGGCGGCATGATCACAGCACCATTATTGTCGTTATTTTTATTGCCGGTGGCTTATCAAATGTTGAGGCAACCCGAACCACCGAAAAACAGCTAATCGCCACTGTATTACGTGAATGGCATGTTCAAAAAGATTCCGGTGTTGCTCATGCCATCAATCGCTGCAAGTGTTTTAGACTCCTTGACCGGCGGAACCGACAAACAATCCACCGTCTGTCAGTTCCGCAACAATGTTTTGGATATGCCGCTTAAAATTATCGTCGAGCCCGGAGCGCAGGTGAGCTGCCATGGCCCTTGCCAACCCATCAATTGACATCGGCCCGGGTTTTACAAGCTCTACCAACAAACTGGTGGCCGCATTAAGTTGCATAAACGTAACTTCATCTCGCACATTCCTGAAAACAGCAAGAAATGTCGGTTCCCGATCAGGTGGAATAAACTCCGGGCTTATTTTATGCACTGGCCACTCAAACGAGTGGTTAACGAGTGTTGGATTAGTGTGGATTCCAGAGGGTTCAAAATCGCCACACTTAACATGCAAGGTTTCAACATGCAGCTCAATCCATTCATAATGCGCCAGTTCGAAATACCACCCTGGAAAATCTGCCAACGCATCACTATTGCGCAGATACGCAAGAAACTCTTTGGGGATGTCGTAAAAATAAGGTGATGTCGCCCTCCATTCCCTAAAAAATCGCCGGATGAGTGATTGCCATTGCCCATCGTCTGTTAGCGATTTGCATACGGGAAAACAGCTATTAATAAACCCCCGCACATTGTTGAATAACAGCTCTTCATAAACGCGAGTGCGGCGGGGCTCGATACCCTCCGGTAACGGTTGAGTACCCGGGTCGCGCAAATAACGCCCGAGTGAAAGTTGAAAGTTCCTGAGGTGGCTATTCATTACCAACCCGCCTCGCTACAGAAGATTGTTGGTACTGCCTTATTATTTCCACTTCCTTAATCAAGCTCGAAACTCCTGGAAAATTAAAATCCCGCTCCAGGCACGTGGGGATGTGTGTCGTGGCCATTTTGCCATAAGCGCTGGCAAGGAGCTCCCATACCGGATCGATAACCTCAGCACCGTGGGTATCAATGAGTAATCCGTCTGGCTCGGTATGATGCCCGGCAACATGAATATATTGCACCTGGTTCAGGGGCAGCCCGCGGAGATATTGTTCAGCATTAAAGTTAAAATTTTTGCTATTCACATAAATATTGTTCACATCCAAATGCAGGAAACAGCCCGAACATTTTACAATCGCGTTAATAAATTCCACTTCGGCCATCTCCGCGTCCGGGTGCGCAATATAATAAGAAACATTTTCAACACCGATCTGCCTGCCCAAAAGATCCTGTACTTGCTGGATACGCCCCACCACCCACTCCAACGCCTCGCGGGTGCAGGGGATAGGCAATAAATCGTAAAGGTGACCGTCATCTGTACACCATGACAAATGTTCCGTGTAAATCGGTATTTGGTAGTCATCAAGAAATTGTTTTAGGCGCTGCAAAAATTCGATGTCTAACGGCTCTGTGCCGCCGATCGACAGAGATAAACCATGGCAAACAAATGGATAGCGCTCCATAAAATACCGGAGTGCCTGTTCGTGCCTGCCCCCGACTCCCATCCAGTTTTCGGGCGCTATTTCAAAAAAATCTACAGGCAAGTTCTCATAATGTTTAAGGGCAGGGATAAGTTCTCGACGAAACCCCATGCCAACACCAGACAGCTTTTTTTTGGATTGGGTCATGAATTTCTCTTCGTTTAAAATCCCTGTAACAACAGGGTGCGGGATTCCTTCGAACATATAAACGGAAAAACTGACGCCTGGATTTAGCGTCAGCCTTCCGAATCAACAAGGCAAATTACAACGAGCAAATGACCAGGCAGCTACTCATTGTTGACTTTCCCGCTCTAGCCTTCGCTTTTTTTGTTTTCGGCTCCACACTTACCTTCGCCGCACTTACCTTCTACTTTTTTACTGTCGTCTTTAGCGCCGCACTTACCTTCCGCTTTTTTACTGTCATCTTTAGCGCCGCATTTGCCTTCCGCTTTTTTACCCTCGCCTTTAGCGCCGCATTTGCCTTCGGCTGACTTGGAATCAGCTTGCGCCAGTTGGTATCCGCTCTCCAATGTATTGGCAGAAAACGGGTTCTCGGCAGCGAGGGTTGCATTTGACAACATCGCCAAGGCTATAGTGGCGCTGAGGGACAATCCGGTTTTAATAGTCGCTTTCATGAATAAACTCCTGGGTTGTTAAAAATGGGTTGGTAACGCGCGGAATAAACTAATTTTCAGTTAAACCTTATCTGTTACACCACACTAGTCGTCTTCAGGTGCAAAATTCTTACACTATCAGCACCTGGATTTTCTGTGCACGGACCGGCCCATTGCATCTATCAATGTAAGAAAAACGTTGGTGGAACGACAAACAGCCTGGATAACCTCATTTGCTCCACAGGAAAAATTTATGGCCACTACCCTGCCTTGGCCGCCCCAATCCCTTATCGTCAACGATGTGAGGCTACTGTTAGCGCACACGGGGGTTTCGGTGGATAATCCTTGGGCGCGGAGCCTGGCAACAGTTTTATGCCATACTGGTTAAAAAGATTTATTACCGGAGTCCAATCTGAAGTCGGGAGCCCTACCCAATGACCAGTTTTTTTCAGTTAGCCTCAAGCCCGAGCATCGTAAGAAACTCGGTTAAAATAGCGATAGTGGTCGGCTTGCTCCTAAACCTTATTAATCAAGGTGGCAGCATTTGGGCGAGAACAGACATTTCATGGCCACATATCTTCCTGAATTTCCTAGTGCCCTATTGTGTCGCCACCATTAGCGCGGTAAAAAACAACCGCACTTACGACAATGAAAAGAACAAAAAAGAAGAAAAATCGTTATGAATAGCCATACGTCTTTACCCGTTGACAACACCAACAGCGCGTTAATCGCCGATGAAGCTTATTTGCAGCAAGTGCGCCGACAAATGCTCAAATTCGCCACCTTGCAACTGGGCGATGCAAACGATGCTGAGGACGCTGTCCAGGAGGCGCTGGTTGGCGCTTTTAAAAATGTGCGCTCCTTTGGTGGACGCGCCGCCTTTAAAACATGGATCTTTGCTATTTTGAAAAACAAAATTGCCGATATTCTTCGCCAGAAAAAGCGACTTAACCTGATAGACTTACCGGTTTACCCCGACGACGACCAACAATTACTGGATGACCTATTTAATGCCGGGGGTTTTTGGCATAAAGAAGAACACCCCATAACCTGGGATAACCCCGAGGCCGACATGGAAGACCGGCATTTCTGGCGGGTATTTGATGGCTGTTTAAATCACCTGCCGGGGCACCAGGCGAGGGTATTTATGATGCGAGAATTTATCGAGCTGGATAGCAAAGAAATTTGCGCAACGGTTGGAATCACTGAAACCAATCTGAATGTATTGCTCTATCGCGCTCGATTGCGTTTGCGCGAATGCCTGGAAAACCACTGGTTTGCCAAAGGAGGCCAACATGTTTAATTGCCGGCAAGTCACGCGCCTTCTTTCGGAAGCGCAAGAGCGCAAGCTGAATATGCGCGAACGCGCTGCATTGAAAATGCACAGAATGATGTGTTCAGCATGCGATAATTTTGGCAAACAATTACTTACTATGCGTGTTATCGCCAAAAAATATGCCGGTGATAAAAAAATGGATGATTATCTCCATAATGACGACCCAGGCAAAAACGACAATCCCTGATACGAATCCCCGGCATTTGCCAGTCTAGTGATCAATCCCCGGCGCGGGTGACCAAACCTATCGCCATAGGATCAATACACCTTTTAACGCAATCCATATCATTTTTATAAACCGGGAGACCACCGATGCAAGCAATCATCAAACTGGGAAATCGAATATTCGATGTGTTGGACAAATTGCGTTGGACCGATTTTATCGCTCTATTGGCATTGCGTATTTATTTAGCGCCTATTTTTATTTTGGCAGGCCTGGGCAAGTTAACAGCGCTTGAGGATACCGCATTTTACTTTGGCGAATACCTCGGTATGCCTATGCCCTATTTAATGGCCTCGCTGGCAGGATTAACCGAGTTTGTGGGTGGCATCGCTTTATTGGTTGGATTTTCTGTTCGTTTATTTGCGTTGCCATTGATGGTCACCATGGTTGTTGCCGCGGCTACCGCGCATTGGCAATTTGGCTGGCATGCGCTACCGGAATCAACGTTAACAGTACCTTGGGAATGGCGGACCGATTTGATTGAAGAAGCACAAACACGTAAATCAGCAGCTGTTTCGCTGTTAAAGGAACACGGTAATTACTCCTGGCTCACCGAAGCCGGTAATCTCACTGTACTGAAAAATGGTATTGAGTTCGCCGCCACGTATTTTGTAATGCTCCTGGTTTTATTATTTTACGGAGCCGGGCGTTTTATTAGCCTGGATTATTGGATCGCCAAACATTTTCGTATGCAAGGCACTGCGCTAAAAGCCACGGATAATTCGAATTAGCAGGCTCTACAGGCTCCCGTTTGTGGAAGTCGATTTTTCTACAAATCAAATACAAGATTATTTGTTTTACTTTCAATCCGGCCACTGCAATTGTGTGCAGCGTGCCGGTTGTTTGCGCATTCACTATTAGCCTTGGGATTAGGCCTTCTTCACAAATTCCGATTTCAGCATCATCGGACCTATACCCTCGATCCGGCAATCAATGTCATGGTCGCCATCTACCAACCGCAATATTTTTACTTTGGTCCCTACCTTAACCACCGATGATGAGCCTTTAATTTTTAAATCTTTAATGACGGTAACGAAATCGCCATCGGCAAGCGGATTGCCATTGGCATCACGAACCTGTTTGACGGCTTCTGTATCGTCGCTGGCTTGCGCTTGTGGTGACCATTCGTGGGCGCACTCGGGGCAAATCAATAGGCTTTGATCCTGGTAGGTGTATAGCGAGTTGCACTTCGGGCAGGGTGGAAGTTGAGTCATGGATAAATCTCCGGCGAGAACTAAAAATAAAATATTTCATTTTTCAAATACAAACGAAAGCAATGCCCGGCAGCAATTGCACCACTGACAGCAAAACACCAGCACACCGAAACCATCACTCATGTAAAGCCAATTAATCCTTGTCACCCAGTGGTGCCATTGTATTTTGCGCCTGGTTGGCGTAGGTGACGCCATGCTTCTCAAGGTATTCACGGATCAATTGCCGAACCACCTGCGAGGGCGTCACATCCTGGGATGCACACAGTTGTTCAAAGGCATCTTTCTTGGTGGGATCAATCAGCACCGTGAGGCGCGCAGTTTTCTGTTCCATATCCTCTCTCATCATCGAAGGTTTTATCAGGGGTGGTGTCCGGGGTGAACGCTGCGTACAAAACAATGATCGCCCCCGGTTCCGGTGCCGCAACCGCGCGGCCCTGAGTGCTATGACTCGCATGTTGTTAACCCCGTCAGGATACACCGCAAAATCATGATTATAACAGTATTATAATGTTGTTAGCATAATATGATAATGGAAGTTATACTGGCCGGGTCAAAAAAATTTTTGCCAAAGGTACCCCTGCAATGCCAAACGGGAAAATTGTACACAGCACCAGCGACACCTACGGCAATATCCTGGTGGTGGATTATCCCCGCTATCGCGTACTCAGTTTTGATTCCATTTATGAACAGAGTGGCTTTTATGTCGAAAAGCCCTACACATTGGTGCATGAATACACACGTATCATGATGTTGGTTTTGGGGTTCATAGAACCGCGCCATACCACATTACTCGGGCTAGGCGGCGGCAGCTTATTGCGCAGTTTGCACCACTATTTATCGCACTGCGATTTCCATGTCGTGGAATTGCGCCCAAAAGTGTATGAAATCGCCCGGGAATATTTTGATATTCCCGATGATGAGCGAGTATGGGTATCGATTGAGGACGCTGAATTGCAGATCAAAGCCAGCAAGGATGCGAGCACCGATATTATCTTTGCCGATATGTATGATGCTTATCACATGAGCCCTGTACAAGGACAAAAACAATTTGTACGGGAATGCTGGCGAACACTGAGTAAAAATGGTTGGCTGGTCATTAACTACCACCGTTTGCCCGACCCTGATTCCCCATTTTTTGAATGCCTTATCGATTACTTCGGCACCCTCATGGTGTGCTCTGGCGAGCACAGTAATCACATCCTGTTTGCCGGCAAATCGCCGAATGCCAACTATGAACGCGCGCCGGTAAAGCTGAAAAAAATGGAAAAAATATTGAATGAAGCGTTTATACCCTTGTTCAAGCGCCTCCAGCGTCTCACCGCATAACTAAATTACCCCAAGAGGTTTATCGCAATGGTTCCAACTATTACTGTTATCAAAGGGGATGGCATTGGCCCAAGTATTGTTGATGCCGCCATTCAAATACTTAACAAGGCGGGCTGCCATTTTAATTACGAATATGCCGATGCGGGACTGGTCGCACTGGAAAAAACCGGGGAGCTATTGCCGCACCAAACCACGGATGCAATAACCCGCAATAAAATTGTGTTGAAGGGTCCGCTCACCACTCCCATCGGTGGAGGTTTTACATCAATCAATGTCAGTCTGCGCCAGATTTTTTCGCTTTATGCCAATGTGCGGCCAGTGATGTCGTTCGTAGGCACCAAGGCTCGCTATGACAACATCGATATCATCACTGTGCGTGAAAATACCGAAGGACTCTATTCCGGTGTTGGCCAATTTGTATCAAATGACGGTGAGATTGCCGAGGCCACCAGCATCATAACCCGACGTGCCTCGGAACAAATCGTAACCTTTGCTTACGAGCTGGCGCTGCGTGAGCAGCGCAACAAAGTCACTATCGTACACAAAGCTAACATCCTTAAATCCACTTCGGGTTTATTTCTCAAAATCGCGCGTGAAATCGCCAGGAATTACCCCACCATTGAAACCAATGAAATGATTGTCGATAACGCCTGCATGCAGTTGGTGATGAATCCGCACCAATTTGATGTCATCGTTACCACCAATTTATTTGGTGACATTATTTCTGACCTGTGCGCTGGCCTGGTGGGAGGTTTGGGAATGGCTCCGGGCGCGAATATCGGTAAAGATTACGCGATTTTTGAAGCGGTACATGGTAGCGCGCCTGACATCGCCGGAAAAAATATTGCCAACCCCAGTTCGATGATATTGGCGGCGATACAAATGCTGCACCATCTTCAATTAACAGAACCAGCGGAACGTATAAACCGGGCATTGCGGGAAACCATCCTTGCCGGTGATAGGACAACCCCGGATTTAGGCGGGCCAGGCACCACCACCGATTTCACCGAAGCCGTTATTAGCCGGTTATAAATTTTGGAAGCAGAACCTCGGTTACCCCACCAACCCTTTAAAGGCAACAGCCAGACGCTGGTAAATCGCGCCGGGGCATTCGGGGATTGCGCGCCCATCGGCATAGCCGACGGGAATCAATTCGGCACCGGTACCGGTGAGGAAGCATTCGTCAGCGGTGTATAAATCGTAAGGGGCGAGCGGTGTTTCGCGGGATTTGATGTTTAGTTTTTCCGCGAGTTCAAGTACAACCTGGCGTGTAATTCCATCGAGTGCACCTTCGATAACCGGCGGCGTGAGCAGCTCACCTTTTTTGACGATAAAAATATTATCCGCACTGCCCTCCGCAATCCTGCCGGCGCTATTAAGCAATATGGCTTCATCGGCACCGGCATGGGTAGCTTCCATGCGCGCGAGGATGTGGTTGAGGTAATTCAGGCTTTTTATTCGCGCATCCAAACCATCCGGCCCCAAACGACGCGTGGCGGCGATGATGACTTTTGCTCCTTCGCTCCTGACGCGCTCACTGACCAATTGCAAACGGTCCGCGATGATAAATACTTGCGGTGAACAACAGCGCGAAGGGTCAATACCAAGCGGCCCCGGACCACGTGTCACTACCACGCGCAAATAACCATTTGGTTCCGCTGCGGCGGCAACAGTGTCGAACACGGCTTGCGTAAGTGCATCGAGACCGTAGGGAATTTCCAATGCGATTGCACGGGCTGACAATCGCAGACGTTCGAGGTGGGGCTGCAAACGAAACGCTTTGCGCTGGTAGAACCGAATACCTTCAAAAACGCCATCACCATACAAAAGGCCGTGGTCGAATACCGATACGCGGGCCTGTTCAGGGGCCACCAGTTTTCCGTTCAGCCAGCAAACCGGTGCCGGGGTTGTTTGTCCAGGATTTGTGGGGTTAGCCATGGAATTCACCCTTTAACATTGTCGTTGCCTTGCCACTGAGCAACACGCGCTCGCCTTGTAATTCCACGCCCAGCAAACCGCCACGCGGCGATGCCTGGCGCGCGCGCAAATGGTTTTTCCCCAAGCGATAGGCCCAGTAGACGGCCAGCAAACAGTGCGCAGAACCGGTGACCGAATCTTCCGGGATGCCGACATTGGGGGCAAAGAAGCGCGAGACCATATCCAGCCCCGACCCGGCATCACCCGGCGCGGTGATAATCAGGCCACGTTTGGCCAGGCTGGCTATAAGCGGGTAATCCGGTACAAATGCTTCTACATCAGCGGCACTATCCAGGACCGCCAGGAAATCATCGCGCCCACGGCCAAACCACTGCGGGGCCTTACCGAGTAAATCCGTTAAACCCACCGGGTGTTCGCGGGTTCTGGGTTGGTCAGCGGGGAAATCCAATTGCAGTTCGTCCCCCATGCGCCGCGCCCTAAGTAACCCGCTGTGGGTGTGGAACCTGAGCAGATCCGTATTTACCCTCGCCTCGTGCAGGAGCGCGTGCGCCGCGGCCAGGGTGGCGTGCCCGCACAGGTTCACCTCCACTTGCGGCGTGAACCAGCGCAACTGGTATGAACCATCCGGCTCAGGCCAAACAAATGCCGTTTCCGCCTGGTTCATTTCCATGGCGACCTGTTGCATCCAGGCCGCCGGTTGCCCGGTGGGTAGCAGGCAGACCCCGGCTGGGTTACCGCTAAAAGGCCGGTCGGCAAACGCGTCGATGAGATATAGGGGAAACGGCATAAACATTCCTTGGGGTTTCAGGTTAATTGGAGGATTCCAGGTTAATCGGGGTTCAGGTTAAGTTGATCGAACCAGTTTATTTTGTGCGCAATAATGAGTACAGTTTCAATTTTTTACAATTGATACGGTACAGATTTAATTATTGTGGAATCTGTATCTATCAAACACCAACAATCTGTACCTGAGGGGGCCGCAAGATGGATGCGCTATATCGTAAGTTAGCCGATGAACTCGCCGGCCTTATCCAGGGTGGCGGATTCCAGCCGGGGGATCGCTTGCCCGGGGTGCGGCAGCAGGCGCTGTTGCGGCAATTGAGTATAGCGACGGTGATTTCCGCCTACCGCCAACTGGAGGACTGGGGGTTGCTCGAAGTGCGGAACCGCTCGGGATTTTATGTCAGGAACCGACCCTCGGCGCGGGTTTCACCCCCGCGTATCCATGTGACAACCATGCGGCCTGCGCCAGTTACCGGCCAGGATATGGTACTGCAACTGATTAAAGCCGCGAACGACCCCGCCGTGGTTCAACTGGGGGCCGCGGTACCTTCAGCGGAATTCCTGCCCACCCGCGCCATCGAACAGGCGCTCAGCAAAGCGGCGCGCAACCATCGGGTTCGGGCAGCCAACTACGAATTTTCACCGGGTGCGCCGGAACTGCGGCGGCAATTATCGCGGCGGCTGGCGGAAGCCGGCTGCGCGGTGCATCCGGATAACCTGGTGATTACCAATGGTTGCCAGGAAGCGCTCACGCTCGCATTGCGCTCGGTAACCCGGCCGGGGGATGTGGTCGCCATAGAATCGCCCACGTTTTACGGATTGCTCCAGGTGATTGAATCCCTGGGGCTGGAAGCGCTGGAAATCCCGGCCATTCCCCACACGGGCATGTCGCTGGAGGCACTGGAATTAGCCTTGGGTCGATGGCCGATCAAAGCCTGCGTTGTCACCCCCAATTTCAGCAATCCATTGGGTTGCACTATGCCTGATAACAATAAACGCCGGCTGGTGAAAATGTTGAGAGCCCGCGCCGTGGTGCTTATCGAAGACGATATTTACGGCGACCTTGGCTTTAGCCATGCGCGCCCTTCCCTGCTTAAATCCCTGGATGAGGATGTCATCCTGTGCAGCTCTGTTTCCAAAAGCCTGTCACCCGGTTTACGGGTGGGATGGATCGCCGGCGGAGCGCACCAGGAACGCATCGAATACATGAAATATGTACTGAACCTTGCCACGGCGACGGTTCCGCAATTGGCGGTGGCCGATTTGTTGGAAAACGGTCAGTACGAGCGCCACCTGCGACGGGTTCGGATTGATTATGCACAAGCGGTCACCCGGATGACCGAAGCGGTAGTACACGCCTTCCCCGAAGGAACGAAGATTAGCCAACCCCAGGGTGGCTTTGTGATCTGGTTGGAGTTACCCGGTAATATCGATAGCTTTGACCTGGCTAAGCAAGCTTTGGCGGCAGGTATCAGTATTGCTCCCGGGCCGATATTTTCGGCCAGCCAAAAATATTCGTCCTTTATTCGCCTGTCCTGCGCGTGTGAATGGAGCAGCCGTGTGGAACGGGCCCTGGTGAAGCTGGCGGGATTGCTGCCTTCCGGCTAGCAATCCCGCCGATGGGGCCAGGACAAAAATGACCTAGAAGTAAAAGCTTCCGGTAAACGAAACCAGGTCGGTTTCCTGGGTATCAAAATAGATCCGGCGGAATCCCAACCCCAGGCCCAGCTTATCGCCCAGCGGCAATTCAAACTTAACGCCGACGAGCGGATCTTCGCCATCATTGCGATCCAATGTAAAAACATCATCCACCAGTTCAACATCGTTGCGCCAGATGTAAATACCCACTTCGCCGGATACCTTGAACGCCGCGTCCGGATTAAAGGTTAACCCCTGGACGAGGGTGGTCCCCTCGGCACTGAGGGGATAGTGCTGGCCAAAGTGCCAGGCAAAACCGCCCATATCCGTATTGCCGGGGAGTGTTATGTCCACCTCGACTTCACCCAGGTCCAGATAGCCTATCTCGGTAAAGAAATGCCCGCCGTATTGGTAGCCGATGGAAACCTGGTAGCCGGAGCGATTCTCATCGTAACGGTCCACCTGGAAATCATAATTGGCGCTCGCTAACCCGGCGGCGAAGTGTTCCTCCCCCTGGCTGCTGGTGACGCTGGAAAGATCAGCGCGAATATAAAAACGGTTTTCAACGGCTTGCGCGGTTCCGGACAATAAACCCACAACAACAAGCAATCGTTTAAATCCTGTTTTCCTGACCATCACCAATGCTCCCATAATAAGTAACCACATCGCCGGAACTGCCCCACCACCGCTGGATTTGATTTGCACTGGCGGCGGCGGGGGTGGAGGTGGCGGCGGGGGTTCGGGGGTTTCGATTTCCACGCTCACCGCACCCGGATCTACGACTGCGCTGTTTACCAGCCCGTCATCATCATTCGGGCCACCGTCTTTGATGGTTAATTGTACACACAGGTGGCCTGCGGTCAGGCCCGGAAGCCAATCATCGGTACCCGGTGGTGGGCAATACCCGGGGTTACCCGCCGCCGAATGTATGGCGTTATCGGCATCGACCACAAAGCTTATCCAATGACCTTTCTGGAATTTGCGGTAGGTCGCATTTGCCGGGATGGCGGTGCGCTGGGGCACTACCACCCGGACAGTCTGGCCCGGTGTCGGCAAATCGCGGATGGCAAAGTCGAATACCCCCCCGACCGGTTCGAATTGCTCATCGACGGCCAGGTTAGGGATAGCGCCGAGTTCTTCATCCAATATCTGTACCCCACCCGATCCGCTGGTCCGCGCGAACAGGCCCAACCCGCAACGCACACCCGGATCACATTCAATAAGATAGGCATTCGAGGTGTTGCCTTGCTGCGGCAGTATGTTGGTCGAAGGCATGTTATCCAGGTAGTCGGGGATGCCGTTGTCATCCGTGTCGCCCGTACCCTCCTCGGCATCGTTGATGCCATCCGCATCGGTATCGGTATCGGGGTCCAGCGTCGGCAGGGTTTCAACCATACGGAAATAGGCTGATACCTGGACACTCGCGCCCGCAGAGTCGGTAACCACTACTTGCACCTGGTGACTACCGGCCAGGCCGGTCGGGTCAAAGGTCCGAAGCGCATTGGTGGGGTTGCCATCGGTCTCTGCCAATCCGGAGGTAACAGACCAGTCATAAGTGTGGGTATCGCCCTGGTTCAGGTCATGTACCTGGGCGGTCACCGTAACCGGGCCACCGGTCGGCGTTACCAGGCTGGTGCTAACCCCCCCCTGGGTGATGCCGAGGGTAACCATGGGCGGTACATTTCCTTCGCGGATATTGATGACGTGCTTCCGGTTAACCCCAACGTTCACTCCCTCACCCAGCGCCACAACCAGGTGGCTGTCGCTGAAGCCTGTTACCGCGGGCAGGTTTACGGGGACAACGACTTCGACTTGGCCCGGCTCGGTAAAGACGGCATTGCCTTCCACCAGGTCATGCTCCTGCGCTGTTGCGGTTGAGGAAACATCTATCACATAGGGAATACTTAACGGGTATGCCGGTGCCGGGCCATTCAGCAGCACCCTGAACTCAACGCTGCTGCCACGGATGGCCACCTGGGACTTGCTCAGGGATACCAATGGATGGACATTGATGACCTGGCTGGCCTCCCCGGTGATACCCGCCGCATTGGTCGCCTTCCAGGTAAGGAGGTGACGACCCGGACGGGCCAGCAACATATTATCCCCGATCAGGCCTTCGGCGCTGACCACGCAGCAATCGTTGCCGCTCACCCCATCGCTGGCCAGCAATTTGAGCGCCTGGTCAACCTCGGCTTGGCTCGCCGTCGCGCCAAGGCCCAGCAACTGGCGCAAATTAATGGGGGTAAACAGGGCCTTCGCATTGACATCCAGCTCCGCAGGCGGAGTCACTATCGGTTGCAACGGATCAACCGTCGCAATAACTTCCAGATCAAAGGCCGGTAGCGATGCAGTCTCAACCCCGTCGCTGACGCTGATGACAATGCCGAGGGTTACACCCGTATCCGTACCGGCCGGTGTACCGGTCAAAGACCCGGTGCTGGTATCAAATGTTGCCCAGAGGGGTTTATTGGTAATGCTGAAGGTCAGCACATCACCAACATCCGAATCAGCCGCAACAGGCGTAAAGCTATAGGCCACATCCTGGTCCACACTGGTTGCCGGGGTACCGGTAATGGTCGGGGCTTCATTAACGTTATCCACACTCAGGTCAAAGGCTGGCAGGCTTGCGCTCAGGGTGCCATCGCTGACACTGATAAGGATTCCCGAGGTTACGCCTACGTCCGCATTGGTCGGCGTACCGGTTAACGCACCGGTAGCAGTGTCAAAGCTCGCCCAGGAGGGTTTATTGGTGATGCTGTACACCAGGGTGGTACCCGCATCCACATCCGCGCCTGTCGGGATAAAGCTGTACGCCACATCTTGCGCCACGCTGGTCGCCGGGGTACCGGTAATGGTCGGGGCTTCATTAACGTTATCCACACTCAGGTCAA
>CBFGOY010000016.1:0-89380 GCA_965650515.1 uncultured Cellvibrionaceae bacterium
TGGTGCCTAATGCGCCTGCTCATAGGTAGGGTAGGATTAAAACCTTGGGGGTGCTATGCCGGACACCGCGCCCTCCATGGGATTTTTGTGTGGTTCAAAATAAAAAGAGTTTCACCACCTGGATGAGAATGGGTAGGGGGGTGAAAACTTCGGGCAGCTTTGAAAGCTAGACCGATCACCCTTATTTCTTTTTATCAGCGGGAGTTTCGGTAGGGGGGTGCCAAAAAGAATTTCATCACCCTTGTTTCCTGACCGCGCCCACCCTCACGCACAGAAAATTTATCCCTTAACAAGTTTTGTTAAGTTTGCCGTTAACTAAACAAGTGATGGGGCACCCCCACCCTTTAGGTTCTTCCCCAGGATTGAAACCTTACGGAACAGCGGCCCGCATAGAATCACCAAAGCTGAACGCCCTAAGGGGGTTGTGGTGGTAGGCCTGTGCATCAAAATCGGGGGTCAGTTTCGATTAATTGGGGTACATTTCGGGGTACATCAAAAAATCAAACCAGCGAAAGCCTTGCTACTATTGGGTTTTGCTGAATCTTACCAAGATGCCTCTGGCACCATATACAAATCCGATGTAGTCCTATATCGTCAGAAACCCCGCGTAACTGCGGGGTTTTTTGTTTGTCCGCCCTGTCAATTTGTATTGTCGATGTATCACCCGATTCTTTATTTAAATAATGCTCTCCAGGGCTCGCTTTGATTTACTCCTTCGGATTTTTACCTCAAGTTTAACCTTGTTACGCATTGTTACTGTCGTGCTCAACATTGTTCTTATAAATGTTACATATTTTCACATAGTCAATGAAACCGATTTCAAATAATCATTATTAATGAATGATTGTTTTTATAAAAATCTAATTTTCAAGACGTGAATTTATTTTTTTAATTACTTTTAAAATGAAAATATATATTTTTTTCCTTTATTTTTAATAAAATTATATAAAAACAGTAAATTTACAATGTTTTCAGTAAATCCAGCCCATTGGTGTGCTGTGACTCGCTTCAAACTTAATATTGAAACCGATTACATTTTGAGCCATTATCCATTTCGCTGAAATACACAAAAGACAGAACTTGGCGTCGCATTCGAAAGATAACCTGGCAATTCCCATCCCATTCCCGATAGGTACCAAAAGCGAATCAGCCCCTGTTTCGACATAAGTATTTCCGTAGCTTGAGGTAGCCAGAAGCCTGGCGTGCAGGTTTATTCAAACGATAACAATTATGAGGAAGGCTCAAGATGATCAAAACCAGAGGTATCACTACCCGAAAAAAAGCATTGGTGTTGGCCATAGGCTGTGCGCTTGGTGGTGCGCAGGTTTATGCGCAGGAGCAGGCTGTCACGACTGAAACTGGCGAAGTGGTTGAGGAAGTTCTCGTAAAAGGAGTACGAGCATCCCAAGCTAAAGCTATTGATATCAAACGTGAGTCAACTACCGTAGTGGATTCAATCGTGGCGGAAGATATAGGTAAGTTACCTGACACAACTATCACCGATTCTTTGCAGCGTGTGACCGGTGTGCAAATTACCCGTGAAGCTAATGAAGGTACCAGTCTTAATGTACGCGGTATGCCACAGGTGCTGACCACTTTGAACGGTGAGCAGTTTCTTAGCCCTTGGACAATTACCGGTGTAGGTGCCAATTATTCGGATGTTCCCGCAGGTTTAATTTCGGGGGCGGATGTTTATAAATCCCAATCTGCCAATTTACTGGCTGGCGGTATTTCCGGTTTGGTGGATTTGAAAACCCTCAGTCCATTGACATTGAGTGATTGGATGGTGCGTGCACGGATCGAAGGCTCGATGGGAGATATGTCTGATAAGGAAACCAACAAGGATGGCTCTACCAGTACGCGTAACCCTGACCACAATGTCAGTGTTTTTATCGGCAATAATTTTAACGATGTTTTTGCTTTCACATTGTCGGGCTTTAATTCAACGACCTATAACGCAAACTATTCCATGTGGGAAAACGCCCGCCTTGCATTTCTCGATCGCCGTGGCGGCACACCCCGTGATCCGCTGGATTTTGATGGCGACGGCGATACGGTAAACGATTGGTATTTGACCCCGGAATCCTTCAGCGCAAAAAGCAACTATATGGATCGCGAGCGCGAAGGTGGGGCCTTTACATTTGAATCCAATATTGCAGAAAGTTTTACCCTTCGTGGTGACGTGTTTTACACGAGCATGGCCCAATATGATCGCGGGGTCAGCGTAGGCTTTAATGCTTCAACCAATCCCAACTATTACGAAGTGAATGGCGTGCGTGCACCGCGCGAAGGTACTAACGATACCCTCATTGGTTACGATGAGCAGTTATACAACGTGTTATTACCGGAAAGCCAATTTGGCGACAGTATTGATTTTAGTTATGTGGATCAAAACGGTGTAACGCAAAACCGCACATTACACGCGTTAAAAGTTGCGCGTGTTGATGCCGCTGATTTCCAAACCAACTCAACCAACGAAAGTAACCGTACAGGTGCGCTGAACACTAACCTGCAATTGAAATACTCCAATGGTGATAACGTTGATGCAAGTGTGCGTTACATTTACGCGGAAGCAGAAAAGCATTATCGCAAAGCTACCTTCCAACAAGGTACACCAGCCTGGTTATGGGTGGATGAAGACGGTATTTCAGGTAAAGACCCGCTTAATATCTATAGCGTCACGGTCGATTATTCCCGCGAGGTTCCATCATTCGCGTTTGACGATGATTTATCAAATGCAAACTTACTAAAACAATACCAAGGGTTTGCCGACGGTAGCGACACTAACGCCACATTAAACGTAGCGCGTGTGGATGTAAAATTTTCATTCAATGATAACTTTTGGGAATCCGTTGAAGGCGGTTTGCGCTGGGGCGAGCGCCAGGCGGATTACACCAAATTTTATTACGTAACACCTACTGCGCGTTATTCCAATTGGGATGATCCACGTGTCCCCGTTGATAAACGTTACAAATTGCGCACGGGTAACCAAATTTGGCAAAAGTATCCTGAATGGCGCAAATTTGAATTCTCGGAAGAACCGGCCGCGTTGTTGGAAAACGGTTTGGTTGACAATGGTTTCTCTGCGGCAAATACCGCCATATTTACGGACTTTGGCTCTATTAAAGGCTTCGAGGGTGGTGTTTCGTCTCTTGACCCGAGTGAGTGGGATAATCCGTTGGATTTCCTCAATAAATTGTATCCGGGAACCAAAACCGCCAATGATCCGGGTTACACCTATGATGTAACCGAAGAAACCTCAACAGCCTTTGCGCAAGTCAATTTCAGCAATGATGAGGGCATTGCCGGAATTCCTTTCAAAGGAAATTTTGGTGCTCAATTTATTCGTACTGATCGTGCGGTTGTTCGCGCTGTCGTGCCGGATGTGTTGGATAAATACAATTCCATTGGCTATGACGATTGGCAAAAGATTGCATTCGTTGCGGAAACCGAAACCATTGAGCATTCATTCAACGATGTGCTGCCATCGCTCAACCTGAATTTCTTTCCACATGATGATGTAATTGTACGCTTTGGTGCCGCCAAAACTACTTCACGTAATGACTTGAATAACGTCGGTTCAAGTTTGGTCCTTTGGTATCAACAGTGCGACAAATTAGATGAAAACGGCAATCCGATTCAAATACCCGTGGGCGGCGGCCAAACACGGAATGAATCGGTAAGTTGCGTAGGTGGCGGCAACGATGACGGCAATCCGTATATCAAGCCCTGGTACGCAAATGTGTATAACACGTCCACTGAATGGTATTTCGATGATAACGCAATGATCGCAGCCGGTTTGTTCCTGATTGAAGTTAACACTTCCACAGAACAAACACAGGAGATGCGTCCATTCACTGATGGTGACGGAATAGACCGCGGTCGCACTGCCAATATTTATACAACAAAGAATGTGGGCGCGTCGGATCTCTATGGTTTCGAAATGGGCTACAAGCAACCATTTACTTTCCTGCCCGGCGAAATACTCAGTTCAACGGGTGTGGAATTTAACTACACCTATTCAAGAAGCAAATCCAACAACATCGATATCGAAGGCAATGCATTGCCGTTGCCATCAAACTCCGAACATCAAACCAACTTGATCCTTTGGTATGACCGCGATGGGCTGAACCTGCGGCTCGCGTATAACTGGCGCAGCGAAGAATACCTGGGAAGGGTAGGGTTAAATACCAATGCAGCGGAATTGAACCTGGGTAATTGGCTGGAACCAACCGGCTACCTGGATTTCTCCGCTAACTACTGGGTTAACGATCACCTGGAGTTCAGTTTCAACGGCGCCAATCTGACCGGGCAAAACCGTCGCAGCTATGCCCAAATGACGGACCAGTTCCAATCATTGTGGGTGCAAGAACGCCGTTATACGTTGGGTATGACTGTAAAACTTTAATAAGTGCCGCTGCAAAAAATAAATTTAATGCGCAGTTAGATAAGGCAACCATTTAATACAGTTTGGAGTTTTATTATGAAATTTAAGTTCAGTTACGTTGCACTCTTTATGAGTATCTTGCTGCTGCAAGCTTGCGGCGGCGGTGGTTTGGCCGGGGATGAAAAAGACAGTACGGACCCATTAATCCCCGAACCGGTTGTTAACGATGGCTCTGATCGTCCGCGCCCTTCGGAATCAACTCCCTTTATTGCTGCGAATGGATGGGAGTTGCGGGATGTGGCGGGGCAGTCGATCATGCTGCGCGGAGCCAACATCTTGTTTGGTGACAACCCCCTTGAACACATTAAAAATATCACACCGGTTGCGGAATCCGGTTCTAACGTTGTTCGTTTGCAAGTCAAAAAAACAACCCGAAAAGAAGAACTGGAAGGGGCGCTGGTTGATATTGTTAGCAAGAATATGATCGCGTTGGTAACACTTGTCGATGATGCATTAACCTGCAAAGACGATGCGGATGAACTGGATAAGGTCGTCAATGAGTTGTGGCTCGGTTCATGGTTGGAAGTTATTGCACAAGATCGTTTCCAGCCACATTTAATGATCAATATCGCCCATCAATGGGGCCCCAGGAGCGTATTTACCGAAAACACGGTAGGTTATGGTGATTACATAGAAGCTTACAAACTTGCTGTTCGCGAATTTCGTAAAGCGGGTTTGAAAGTTCCGCTGGTAATCGATGCGGCGGGTTGCGGCCAGGATTATTATTCTTTCACGGCGGGGCGCGCGCGCGAACTAAAGGCAGCGGATAGCCAGGCCAATTTAGTCCTGTCAGTGCATGGCTTTGGTGAAACCTGGAATGATGATGACAAGGTTCGAACAGCCATAACAAGTTTAGGAAAAACCAACATGCCAATTGTAATGAGTGGCTTTGGCGGCTCCGGAGTGGCAGCACAAAATGAAGTGGACCACTTGGGAATTATGCAAAAGGGTTATGGCGATAGCGGTATGGGCATTTCTATTCCATGGCAATCGACAGGGGATAAGGCCGCATATTCAATGGTGTTGGATGAACCCTTATTTTTACGTGGTGCCAGCATCCGGACAGATGTTTATGTTCCCAAATCCTATGTGAACGACGGTAAGCTCGGCATTGTTATGTACTTAAAGGATATTAATGGCCGCTATGCCAATACGGGATGGAACCAGGCGAGCAGTATGAATTTCGATGCCTGGAACAAATTAAACTTCAAACTCACCAGCGTCGATTATTTGGAAGGTATTGGGGCTTATGTTGAGGATGGCTTCGATTTAACGGTGGTGGAAAAAATCGGTTTTGAGATTGTGGCCAATGGCAAGCCCGTGGATGTAACAGGCGGATTGATATTTGATAACCTCACAGTGTTCCCCGGGATTCCTCCCGTGTACGTGGTAAATTTCGATACAGGCAGTGAAGAGTGGGCGACCCATTGGGGGCCACTGACTACAGCATCCGCAGATGGGAATTTGACTGTGTTGCCGACCGGAAGCGGAGACGGTGCTGTGGACCTGCAAGGCTGGAAGGCACCAAGTTTATATTCAATTCCTCTCGACACTGAACTGGAAGTGGTTTTACGCATATTTATTCCCGAATCCTATTCCAACGAAACCAATGCGTGGATGAAGATATTTGGCCAATTCGGTGCTGATTGGGAAATTTGGAAAGAAACTCCAGCGCAAAGTTTTGCCGGCTTCACCGCAGGAGCCTGGAACACTGTTAAGTTCAATGTTGATTTCAGTGATGCGAGTCCCGACCAGGCGTTTGGCATTCAACTCGGCGGGTTTAGCGGTGCGAAATCGGAGCCATTGTTGTTTGATTTCATTGAAATTAATGATCCGAACAAGAAAAACACAAAAATAATAAACGCCCAGCAACTAAATACAACCTTTGATGGAGAAGCGGATAGTTATGCAGTGATTTGGGACAAGATGGCCTCGGTAGCCGTTGTTGATGGTGCGCTTGAAGTCAGCAATACCAATACCAGCGGCGATGCTGACGTAGCCGTGGGTAAAGGTGACATCAACAGCAAGCAATTGGATTTGTCCGGGCCGGTTACGATTAAGGCGAGAGTCTTTATTCCGGATAATCTTGCCGGCAATGCGGATTTTTATTTCAATTTCTTTATGCAGGATGCAAATTGGCTGCACTTTTCCTTCCCGACAATGAACATAGAAGATTTTGTGCCGGGCGAATGGAATGAGATTGAAATTGTAGAGGATACATTCGCGTCTGGATTCAATCGTTTGGGCAACTTACAGCATTTTGGCTTCCAATTCGGCGGCCCAGGTGTAAATGCGACTATAAAAATAGACGATATACAAATTTGGGGTAATGTTGAGGTGGAGGATGCCCAACCGATCCTGGTTGTAAACTTTGAATCCCAAGCTGACGTGGATGCTTTCAAATTCGATTATGCGGATGGTAGTCAAACCGAGGGCTCATTAGCCAGCGCGAACGCCAAGGCTTGGACTAACAGCACTTTGCCATTCGGCTGGATTGCAAATAGCTGGATTGGCGATGGCGGTTATGACATGTCAACATCGGAAAGCGCATTGGTATTAACCCCAAGGGGGGAAGAGATAGTTAACAGTCAATTTGGTATTAAAATGACCAGTATGCCCGTTAATTTTGTGAAGCCTTAATTTATTAAAATCGGCCCCAAACAAAGGGGCCGATTTTTTTGTGATTTGCAGTTAATTTATAATAATGAAATATATTTAGGGCGATGCTCAGCCATAACGGGAAGGCGTTTGTTAATTTCTTCGTTTGGGGTGGTAAATGTCGGTATGCCTATTTATTCCATTTCCAACATAAATGTAACCGGCCCATCATTAATCAGGCTTACTTGCATATCCGCCGCGAAAACCCCGGTAGCGACTTGGTCATGTTTGTTGCGCAGTTGTGTGACGAAATAATGATAAAGTGCTTGCGCTTGTGCTGGTGGGGCTGCAGAAGAGAAGCTGGGGCGTAGCCCTTTTTTGGTATCGGCGGCGAGGGTAAATTGCGAGACAACCAGAATCCCGCCGTCAACTTGCTGTAGGTTACAATTCATTTTGTTGTCGGCATCGGCAAAAATGCGATAGGCGAGTAATTTATCGATAAGCTTGTTCGCCGTGTCTTCGGTGTCCGTTTTTTGGATGCCGAGCAGTAACAGAATTCCTTGCTGGATTTCTCCAACAACTTCATTTTCGACGCTGACCGATGCGTTTTTGACGCGCTGGATTAAACCGAGCATTGGGAGTCCTGGATAAAAAGTTTATGTAGGCTGTTGAACGGTTTTCCGGTATTCGCTGGGTGTCATGCCTACTTTTTTCTTGAAAAGCGTATTGAAAGTCGCTTTGCTGTTGAAGCCAACGTCCAGCATTATATCGAGCATGGTTTTGTCTGCGTGGTTATTGTCGGCCAACATCCGCTTTGCTTCTTCCACGCGATAGGAATTAATGAATTCAAAAAAATTACAATCAAAATGGCGATTGATTATATTTGAGAGCAAACGCGGCTGGATTCGCAACTGGCCGGCCAGTTTTTCCAGGGTAAGGGCCGGGGTCAGATAAGGCTTTTCGGTTTCCATATGGCGGCTGACCTGGTCGATCAGTTCCGGTCTGATTTTATCTTTTTGATTTTCCGGTTCCTGTTCATCCTTAACGGGTTCGGGTTCGTTGTTTTGCCGTTGCTCCAATCCCTCAAATACACTTGAGTGTCCCAAGCCGAAGAAAATTAACACGCTTACTAACAAGAAGGTGGTGTAATTACCCAATAGGCCCATGGTTTCAAAATCGGTTTTGATGCCAAAGCTGATAGAAAGGATAATCATTGCTGCCACTATGACCGCCCAGGTGCGAATCACTAAAAATCCGGTTACAAGGATCTTGAGCCAGGTCAGGTCGATTTTGTCGATGTCAGAAAAATTGGTGTGGATGTGCTGGGTGTAACGTTTGATTTCGATCAGGCACAGCACTCCCAAGGCAACACGGAACGCTTCGCGGAACAGGGTTACGTAATTCATAATTTGCGGCGCCAGGTTGAGGTCGTATTCTTCCTGGATAATTTTTTTGTCAGTTACATCAAGGCTGTAGTAAAAAATTAATTGATAGCCAACGTAGAGAATAAAAGGCAATAAATAAACAATATCCTTAAGCCGTAACCGGTAATTTTTATAAATTAATGAGCGTGTATACCAAAGTAATAACGGCCCTTCCAACCAATAACCAAAACCGAATACATAAAATAAATTAGGCGACCACTCAATCGCGATGTGACGGAATTCAGCTCCGAAGCTGATTAAAATATCCAGCGGGATTGCCGCTTGCTGTAAAAGGAAGAACGCGAGGAATACATTGCGTATGTAATGTTCGCGCTTGATGGTCAGCAATAGCAGCGCGAACAAAATACATTGATAGGCTGTCATTAACAGCACTACATCATGGGTATTGAAAATAACCTCGTACATGGCAGGGGCTCCTGTAAGGCTGTACCGCTTATTAGATTTCTAATTCAGCCGGATGCGATGATTATTGTTATGACCGCACCATTTCAGGATTCGTAACGGGGGATCGAATGAAGTACCCGGAATCTCTGTGAACCGGATCATACCACCGAATAAAAAAAGCCAGAAATAAAATCCCAAAACAAAAACGGAGCCAGTCGGCTCCGTTTTCGAGTAAGGAATTGCGGATCAGGCTAATTGATCACCGGTTTTTAATATTATTTTCGCCAGGTCATCCGTTGCGCGAATTAACGCATCCACTATCCCGGGTTCGCGTGAGGCATGGCCCGCCTCGCGAATGATTTGCAACTCTGAACCTGGCCAGGCTTTGTGCAGCGCGTAGGCATTATCGAGCGGGCAGATAACATCGTAGCGTCCGTGGACAATAACTCCTGGAATGCCCGCCAGCTTATGGGCATCGCGCAGTATCTGGTCATGTTCCAAAAAGGCGCCATTAACGAAATAGTGGGTTTCGATGCGCGCCAGCGAAAGGGCGCGATGGGGTTCGGTGAAGGAATCCACAACATCCTGGCAAGGTTTCAGGGTAGCGGTTCGCCCTTCCCAGCAGGCCCAGGCTTTGGCAGCGGCCATTTGCTGTATCTGGTTCTCACCGGTTAATTGACGGTAGTAGGCCGCGATTATATCGCTGCGCTCGGCTTCGGGGACCTGGCTGACAAAATCTCCCCAATAGTCCGGAAATAAACGGCTGGCACCTGTCTGGTAAAACCATTGCAGGTCTTCGCGACGGCAGAGGAAAATCCCTCGCAGAATTAATCCGAGCACCCGCTCTGGATAAGTTTGCGCATAGACAAGGCTTAGTGTGGAGCCCCATGAGCCACCGAACAACGCCCATTTATCTATGCCCAGGGTGGTGCGGATTACTTCCATATCCTCCACAAGTTTTTGGGTGGTGTTGTTTTCCAGTTCAGCATGGGGGCGTGAGCGCCCGGCTCCACGTTGATCGAAAAGGATAATGCGGTAGACCTCCGGATCAAAAAAGCGGCGATCATATTTGCCGCAGCCGGCCCCGGGACCGCCATGTACAAATAATATGGGTATGCCATCGGGGTTTCCGGATTCATCGACATACAGTTCGTGGGGAGGTTCTACGGCAATTTCGTGACGTTGGTAAGGTTTTATCTCAGGATAAAAAATCTGCATAAACTCGCCTTGTTCGGGTCAATCGCATGAGAGGATGTCCGGTATAACGTCCACTAAAGGTAGCACAGGGGCTAGCTAACGCGCGGTATTTTCGCAGGGAAACGTGGAGGTGCGCCACAAATTCCCGCGCCATGGCGATTTATTATCCAGGCTGGGCAAGCTTTTTTGTGCAGCACTTTCGCCCTTCCTGCCATAAACTGTCAGGATTCTCCCTTAGCATGCCCGGAATTTTTTCGGCGAAGGAGCTTATATGCATCGCGCAGAACGCCTTTTTCAATTGACCACACTGCTACGCAACCGCCGTACTGTGCTAACTGCCCGCCAGCTTAGCGAGCACCTGCGGGTATCCGAACGGACTATCTATCGCGATATCCAATCCCTCAGCTTGTCAGGGGTGCCTATCGAAGGTGAAGCGGGCGTGGGCTATCGCCTTTCCCATCGCTACCAGTTGCCACCGCTAATGTTTGATCGTGAAGAGGTCGAGGCGCTGTTGCTGGGCGCACGTATGGTGAGCAGTTGGGGGGATACGGATATGGCGATTCACGCCAATCAGGCTATCCAGAAAATCCTCGCGGTCTTGCCTGATCATTTGCGCCACAGTGATGAAACCCTGCCGCTCCTGGTACCGAATATGGAAGAGGTACAAAAATACTACACGGCTCACAGCCAGCCGATGCGCGAGGCTATTCGCCGGCATTGTTGCGTGGTTATAGAGTATGTGCGCGCCGATGAGGAACACAGCTCGCGCACTATAGAGCCGCTCGGGTTGATTTTTTGGGGTAAGGTTTGGACTTTGGTCGCATGGTGCCAGTTGCGCAATGATTACCGCACGTTTCGATTGGACCGCATCCAGTCCACCCTGATTACTGACCAGGGTTTTGAAACCCACGAGCAAAAAAGCCTCAAGCACTTTTTAAATTTGATGAAAGAACGGTGCGAACAAATACCGGAAATTGCCGACGCAGAACCGGCATAACCAAACAGGAATTTATATGCCTCAAGTTGAAAAATGTCGATGCAGCTGGTGCGGGAACGATCCCCTTTACTGTGAATACCATGACCGGGAGTGGGGCGTTCCCCTCTTTGAGGAGCGGAAGCTTTTCGAGTATTTGGTGTTGGAAGCGGCACAAGCGGGCTTATCCTGGATTACAGTATTGCGTAAACGGGAGAATTATCGCGTTGCATTTGATAATTTCGATCCGGAAAAAATCGCGCGTTACACGCCAGCGAAGGTGGAAAAATTAATGCAGAACGAAGGGATTATTCGCAACCGCTTGAAGATTGAAAGCGCGATAAAAAATGCGAAGGCACTGCTTGCCATGAAGAAAGATGGTGAAAATTTTAGCGACTTTTTGTGGGGGTTTGTAGATCACCGACCGATACAAAATAATTTGCGCGGCCGGCAGGACGCCGTGGCCAGCACGCCTGAATCCGATGCCATGAGCAAGGCACTCAGGAAAAAGGGATTTAATTTTGTTGGCAGCACTATTTGTTACGCGTTTATGCAGGCTTGCGGTATGGTCAACGATCATTTTGTTGATTGCTACCGCCACAAGGAGTGCCAGGCATTTGCAAAAAAAACCACCAAGGGAAAATCGGCGCTGCTTAACACTCCTTAAATTGCCTGCTGCTGGCAGGCTTGTTACCCTGCTCATTATTATTGGGGGCAATCGACAAAGGTTCATCCCCCTGGCAAAAAACACATCCTGACTACGTTATTTTTAATCGATTGGAGTATAACGATGAAGTATTCCCTGCTCGGGGTCGCCCTGTGTTTTTCGCTGGCCCTGTCCGTGGCACAGGCTAAACCTGTCAATGTTAAAACTGAAAATGGCAATATTCGCGTCAATACAATTGCTGAAGGATTGGAGAACGTATGGAGCATTGCCTTCCTGCCGGAAGGCAAGATGCTGGTGACCGAAAAACCAGGACGCATGCGCATAGTGACGCTGGAGGGCAAAGTAGGTGAACCCTTGCAAGGGCTGCCAGCTATTTACAACCAGGGGCAAGCCGGTTTGCTGGACGTAGTGCTTTCACCGGATTTCGCAACCAGCAAAAAGATTTACTTCAGCTACTCGGAGCCGGGTGAAAAAGGCACCAATAGTACCGCAGTCAGCCATGCAATCCTCAATGGCAACAAGCTGGAAAAAGTAACGCGTATTTTCAGCCAAAAACCCAGGATTGATTCCAACAATCATTTTGGCTCGCGTTTGGTTTGGGCCGGGGATGGAACGCTTTTTGTTACCCTGGGTGATCGCTACAGCGAAAAAGACCAAGCCCAAACGTTGGATAACCATTTGGGCAAAGTCATTCGCATTGGCGCTGATGGCTCGGTACCGAAGGATAATCCATTTGTAAAAACGCCGGGTGCCATGCCCGAGATTTGGTCCTATGGGCACCGCAATGTGCAGGGCGCAGCTATTAATCCACTCACAAAAAAACTGTGGACCGGTGAACATGGTCCGCAGGGCGGAGATGAATTAAACATTGATGAGGCCGCAAAAAATTATGGCTGGCCGGTTATTACCTACGGTGAAAATTATGGCGGCGGAAAAATTGGGGAGGGTACTCACAAAGAGGGTATGGAGCAACCCGTCTATAAATGGGTACCTTCAATTGCTACTGCGGGATTTATTTTTTACACGGGCGAAAAATTTCCCCAATGGAAAAATAATATCCTGCTAACCAGTTTGCGTGAGCAAACATTGGTGCGCCTGGTTTTGGATGGCGACAAAATCATTAAAGAAGAGCGACTGCTAAAAAATGAAGTGGGGCAACGCTTGCGCTCGGTGGTGCAAGGGCCGGACGGTTTAATTTATCTGGCAACTGATGAAAGCGATGGCAAGATATTGCAATTATCACCACAGTAGTTGATCAAAAAATTCCCGCATAAGCGGGATTTTTTTATTGAATGAACGTCATGGCGACAGATTTATTATTTGTTTATGGCACCTTGCGGCGTGATTGTCCGACTGGCGCCCATCAAAAATACTTGGCCGATGCTGAATTTGTCTGCACCGCCAATGTGCGCGGGAAACTCTATCAGGTAAGTTACTATCCGGCATTGGTAATTGACGATACACGTCCGTATACCGTCAAGGGCGAAATTTATCGTTTGTCCGGTAGCTGGCAATTAACAGCGTTGGATGCCTACGAAGAATGCTCCTACCCCGCATTGCCCGGCCAGGAATATCGGCGGTGCCTGATCCAGGCGGAAGTGGGCAACGGCGGGTTAGTCAATGCCTGGGTGTACGCATACCAGCGGTGTTTGGATAACTTGCCACTGATTGAATCGGGTGATTTTCTAAACCCTTAAGGCGATACGCATTGCATCCGTAAAATAATCCCAACTTCCCAGCCATCCGCAGCGAATGCAGATATACTTGGCCCCGGTTTAATCCATCACCATTTTCCTGGAGTATTTCATGAGCCGCTTTACTGCGTTGAACTACGATATAGATCCTGTATTTCATGCGGCAAACCGACCCACACCGCGTATAGGTGTACTGCTCGTCAATTTGGGCACACCCGATGAGCCCACCCCATCGGCATTGCGTCGCTACCTCGCCGAGTTTTTGTCAGATCCACGTGTAATAGAGATACCAAAAATCGTATGGCAATGCGTATTGCATGGCATTATTTTGCGCACCCGCCCCAAAAAATCAGCCGCTCTCTACCGCGGGATATGGACGAGTGAAGGATCTCCGTTGTTGGTGATCAGTAAACAACAACAAACTGCAATCCAGGAGCAGCTCGGCAGTGGCTATAGCGTTAAATTGGGAATGCGCTATGGCAACCCATCAATTGCCAGCGCCTTGCGCGAATTGCAAGCAGAGGGAGTGCGCAAGATTGTTATCTTGCCCCTTTATCCGCAGTATGCGGGTCCGACAACAGGATCTATCTTTGATGCGGTTTCCAACGAATTAAAGCGTTGGCGCTGGGTTCCGGAATTGCACTTTATTAACAATTATTGTGACTATCCCCTGTACATTGACGCCTTGGCTAATTCAGTGCAGGAGCATATTGAGAAAAACGGCAAGCCGCAAAAAATTATTTTTTCCTATCACGGTACACCAAAGCGCAACCTGGAATCAGGTGATCCCTATTATTGCCTTTGCATAAAAACCACGCGCCTGGTTGCAGAAAAATTGAATTTGGATAAAGGCGATTGCATAACCAGTTTTCAATCGCGATTCGGTTATGCGGAATGGCTGAAACCTTATACTGACGATACGCTGAAAAACCTGCCGGGGGAGGGAATCAGAAATGTCGCCATTCTATCGCCCGCATTCAGTGCAGACTGTTTGGAAACACTGGAGGAGTTGGCGGTGGAAAATCGCCATGTTTTTTTAGATGCCGGAGGTGAACAATATGAATACATTCCCGCATTAAATACTCGTGCGGATCACATTTTGGCGCTTGTTAACCTGATAAAGCAAAGCACTTAATCCAAGGTTCATAATATATTGCTACACTCTCGTTTTAATTTATTATCCAACAAGGAAATTATCAGCTATGAAAAAATATCTATCTTCTTTGATTGCCGCCGGTATTTTTGCGTTACCTACTGTGGCAATGGCCGGTGATGAGAGCGGTCTCTATTTCGGCGGCAGCATCGGCCAGTCTGCTATCGACGCGCGCGTAAGCGATGTAAATTTTGACATCAATTATGACGACGACGCCAACGCCTACAAAGTATTAGTCGGTTACAACTTCGGCCTGATTCCGTTAATTGATTTGGCTGTGGAAGCGGACTATCGTGATTTCGGCACCTTTAAAAATGGCCCTAATAATATTGAATCGGATGTTACTGCGGTTGATGTCTATGGCCTTGCCGGGGTGAACCTGGGGCCAATCGGGCTCTTCGCTAAGGTCGGTTATTCGGATGCCGATGTGGATCAGGTTATCAATGATCAAAAATTCACAGCATCGGAAAGCAGCAATACCTACGGTATTGGTGCGCGGGTTCAATTGGGTTCCTTCGCGGTGCGTGCAGAATATGAAGAATTTGATGTAGACAACATTGATGATTTAAATATGTGGTCTATCGGCGCAACGGTGACCTTTTAATCCACGCTTGATTCGGCCCGCAATTCCTAATAATTGCGGGCTTTTTATATCGATGCCGGTCCGTTTGATTTAAATGCCTAATGGTTGCTGCCCAAAACGACGTAGAGCATTTGCGCAGATAGCGAGACCAGTAGCAACGCAAATAATTTTTTTAATAAACCCGTTTTTAAGCGATGTGCCAATGTCGCTCCCAGCGGAGCGGTAAAAAAACTCATACTCGCCATGGCAAGCACCGCGGGCCAGTACACATAACCCAGTGTGTAATCGGGCAGATTATTTAAACCCAAACCATTCAGGATATAACCCAGCGCTCCGGATAAGGCGATGGGCAAACCCACTGCAGCAGATGTGCCAATTGCTATGGGCAAACTGATATTGCACCACACCAGGAAAGGTACCGTTAATGTGCCGCCGCCAATCGCCACTAATGCAGAAATAATACCGATCCCCGTTCCTGTCGAACTCAGCCCTAGAGTTCCCGGTAATTGCCGGGAGGCTTTGGGTTTGCGGTCGATCACCATTTGCAATGCGATAAATGCCATGAAGCCAGAAAAGAAAATCGCCAGCGGTGGTGCGGGTAAAAAACTGGCGAGGAAGGTTCCGGCAAAGGTCCCGATTAAAATTCCTGGCGTAATTTTAATGACCACAGACCACATTACGGCGCGGTGCTGGTGATGCGCACGCAAACTCGCCATTGCGGTCGGTACTATTGCCGCCATAGATGTTGCCAGCGCCATATGCAACACATGTTCGGCGGGGAATTGCTGTCGGGCGAATAAAAAAGTAAGCACGGGTACCATAATGCCGCCGCCGCCAATACCAAACAGCCCGGCAAAAATGCCGGTGACCGCCCCGAGCACAAAAAAATAAAACAGAAGGGAAAAATCCATACATAAAAACCCGATAAAGCTTTATCAAAAAATTGTTTAATTGATAAAGCCTTTAGATAAGCGGGATTATAGCCTTCATACTGGTGTACATACGCCTCTATTTGTTTTCGTAGACCGTTTTGCTACCGAGTGTTTTGATTCAATCATCAATAATGCCTTTATAACGCGCAAAAAAAATCCCCATCGTTTTTACGCTGGGGATGTTATTCGGTTATTGCATCGATACCTTACGCTTTTTTGCCGCGCTTGCGCTCGTTTTCAGTGAGCAACTTTTTACGAATGCGGATGCTTTGCGGTGTGACTTCCACCAGCTCGTCATCCTCGATAAATTCCAGCGCTTGCTCCAATGTGTGACGGATCGGAGGTGTTAACACGACGGCCTCGTCAGTGCCCGATGCGCGAATATTGGTAAGCTGCTTGGCTTTGGTCGGGTTAACCACCAGGTCGTTATCGCGCGAATGAATACCCACGATTTGGCCTTCATAGATTTCAACGCCTGGGCCGAGGAATAAACGGCCGCGCTCTTGCAACATATTAAGTGCATAAGCGAGGGTTTTCCCAGCCACCATCGACACCAGTACGCCATTTTGGCGCTTGGCTACTTCGCCCTGCTTAACCGGGCCGTAGTGGTCAAAAATACTGGTCATGATGCCGGAACCGGACGTCATGGTAAGGAATTGACCGCGGAAGCCAATCAACCCGCGCGACGGGCATAAGAATTCCAATTTGATACGACCCTTGCCATCCGGCTCCATATTGGTCAACTCGCCTTTGCGAAGGCCAAGTTCCTCCATCACTTTGCCTTGATGGTGTTCTTCCACATCAATTACCACCTGCTCGTAAGGCTCGTGGATTTCCCCATCGACGACTTTCTGGATAACCTCAGGACGTGATACGCCAAGTTCGTAACCTTCACGGCGCATATTTTCAATCAATACCGACAGGTGCAATTCGCCGCGACCGGATACTTTGAATTTATCCGGTGTATCACCTTGCTCAACACGTAATGCAACGTTGTGAATCAGCTCCTGATCCAGGCGGTCTTTAATATTGCGGCTGGTTACGTATTTGCCTTCTTTCCCGGCGAAGGGTGAGTCGTTTACTTGGAAGGTCATACTCACGGTTGGCTCGTCGATAGAGAGTGGCGGTAACGCCTCAATCGCATCGGGGCTGCACAAGGTATCGGAAATGCCGAGTTTATCCACACCGGTAATACACACGATATCGCCCGCATACGCGCGATCTGTTTCAATGCGTTGCAAACCGTGATAGCCCATTACTTGCAACACCTTGGCTTTACGTTGTTCGCCTGTTGGTGTTACTACGATGATTTGTTGGTTGGGTGCCAGGCTACCGCGCTTGATGCGGCCGATACCAATTACACCTACGTAGCTGTTGTAATCCAGGGCAGAAATCTGCATTTGGAAGGGGCCATCCAGATCAACTACCGGTGGTTTCACTTTATCCACAATCATCTGGAACAGCGGAGTCATGTCTTCCTTGATGTCATCTGGATCAAGGCCGGCAACACCGTTCAGGGCTGAGGCATAAACCACCGGGAAATCCAGTTGTTCTTCGGTCGCGCCAAGGCGGTCGAACAAATCAAATACCTGGTCAATTACCCATTCCGGGCGCGCACCTGGGCGGTCAATTTTATTGATTACGACTATTGGGTTCAGGCCTTGCTCGAAAGCTTTGGATGTCACGAAACGGGTTTGCGGCATGGGGCCGCCCACGGCGTCCACAATCAGCAATACAGAATCCACCATCGACAACACGCGCTCCACCTCACCGCCGAAGTCGGCGTGGCCCGGTGTATCCACGATGTTGATACGGTAATCATTCCACTTGATGGCGGTATTCTTCGCCAGAATGGTAATGCCGCGCTCGCGTTCCTGGTCGTTACTGTCCATGATCAGGTCGCCGCTGTCATCGCGGCGATCCAGGGTGCCGGATTGACGCAACAACTGGTCAACCATAGAGGTTTTACCGTGGTCAACGTGGGCGATAATCGCAATATTGCGCAGTTTTTCGATAGCTGATTGATCTGTCACTGTGGGGTTTCTCTTGGGTATGCGCCTTAACAGGCTAAAGGGGATGCGTAAAAAGGCGCGCATTATACTCATCTCTGCATGGCTCGGATATGACAATCCCTTCCAGATTGATGATTTTTTGTTCGCCCAACCCCCGTCCGGGCTTATCGTCTATTAACAAGGCCGGTTAGATTGCACAAGCGCCCTTTGGCTCGGGGCGATAAACCCCCACATTCAGATGTCCCGCATCTTTCAGGTTTGCCGCGTGCAATTGACTCATTACCCCTTTCTGGCAGTACAGATAATATTGCTTGCTCATATCCAGGGCGGGGAATTGGTTGTTGAGCGAGTAGAAAGGAATGATTCTGATCTCCACTCCTTCCAGGCGCAGGGGATTGTGCTCCTGTTCATCGGGGTGGCGAATATCGATAACAATTTGACCGGGATTGATAGCGCCAACCACCGGTACCGATAAATCTGCATCCAGTTCATTGACGAGTTCATCGATATTTTGGGCGCGTCGCCCGGCAATGGCGCGCTCAAGCACAGCAAAATCAAAATTATTTTCCTCGCGCTCGACCTTGTGCATACGCGCTTTGGTGGTGGGGTTTACGGAAATCACACCACAATATTCGGGCATACTGGCGGCAAAACTCTCGGTGCCGATTTTGCGCGAGATATCGATAATATCGCCTTTGTCCATGGTGGCGAGCGGGCGCAGTACCAACATATCGGTGACCCGATCAATTGCGCCCAGGTTAATCAATGTTTGGCTGGAAACCTGCGCCACGCTTTCACCTGTCACCAATGCCGGGATTTCCAGCGATTCAGCGACCTGCTCCGCTGCGCGCAGCATCATGCGCTTGAGTACAACGCCCATATAGGAGTTATCCACTTTTTCGAGGATTTCCTTAACAACCTCTTCAAACGGCACGGTCACAAATTTAACGCGGTGGCTCGCGCCGTATTTATTCCACAAGTAATAAGCAACTTCCTTTACGCCGATTTCATGGGCGCGCCCGCCGAGGTTAAAGAAGCAATAGTGCGCTCGCAGCCCACGTTTAATACACAGATAAGTCGAAACAGTTGAGTCAAAGCCACCGGAAATCAACGAAAGCACAGGGTCCTGTGCCCCCAGGGGGAAGCCACCCAACCCCTGTGTTTTGCTAGTCAGCACCCATAGGCGGTTATCTTTGATTTCGAGTGGAACAATAATATCTGGTTTATGCAGGCTCACGCCTTTGGCTTCCGAGTTGTGTAGTAAGCCGCCACCGACATATTGCTCGACCTGCACGGAACTGAACTCGTGTTTCCCTACGCGTTTCGCACGCACACAAAACGTTTTGCCGGCAAGCTGATTACGCCAATGCCGCAGGGTGTTATGAAAAATGGAATCGAGATCGCCCAGGGGGTAATCGTGGATCAAGGCAAAATTGGCGATACCAGGTGTGCGTGCCAACACATCGGCCACTTGGGACGTTACATGCTCATCGGCATGCGGGCAGCGAATTTCAATCTTTTCCCAATCGCGTTGCACATCGATATCTACGCCCATGTTGGTCAATAGCACACGCAAATTATCGCGCAATTGCTTGATAAATTTTTTCCGCACCGGCGGGCTTTTAATAATGATCTCGGGAAAAACTTTTACGATGAAATGCATAGCTGATGTGCCTGAAAATGACAGCGCCGACTGGCTCAGTAAAAAATAGGCGATTATACCTAAGACCCGGGACACGGGTTGTCTAATATTTAGTCAATCTGGCTTGGATAAGGCTTCGAAGTAACGAAGACGGGCCAATCCAGATCGAAATGAAGCCCATATTCTTTGGAGGCTGACATCGACACGGCCGATTTCATCTATCTTTACTTATTTGATTCATCTATATGAATGAACAAGCCAATCTAGCGGAATGAACAAGGTGTCGGACAATATTTCTGTCTCTCCCACTGTCCGTAACCTATTGCGAGATGCCACACGGCTTAGGGAGGTGGAGTGCAAACAAAAAGGGGAGAAGAGTTGTTATGATTCTTTTACAGTTTCTATGACAAGATAGGTAGGCATCAATTAACCATCCAGGCTGCTAGCCACGGCCACCAAATTGTCCATAACCCCGTCACTTGGAACCTCGTCAATTGGAATGCCATGATTATAGCCATAAGGAAGCAAGTACACTGGCGCTCCCGCCAGCCTTGCCGCTTGAGCATCATTCTCCGAATCACCGATTATCAAAATTTGCCCAGGACTCAGATTCAACTCAGAGCATATTTGCAAAATGCCAAGTGGTGAAGGTTTACGTGCAGGCACAGCGTCCCCGCCATAGACTTGGTGGAAAAAGCCTAACAGGCCTGTTTGCTCCAATAAAGCCTCCGCATTTTGTTGAGGTTTATTAGTAAGACACACCAGCTTCATTTGCAGGTTCGACAGGATTTTTAAACCATCTATGACACCGGGGTAAAGACTGCTGTGCTTTCCATTTATTTTCTCATAACCATCCTGGTAAATTTTTGAGGCTTCCGGCAGCAGGGCTTCGACAGAACTTTCCTCATAATAAAGAGCCAGAATATTTCTTATAAGATATTCTGGCCCTTTACCAATCAAATTCCTCACTTCATCAATATTAACAGGCTTCTGTTTATAAAAAGATAGCATGTGATTCACTGCCATCAAAAAATCCGGCGCAGTGTCAACTAATGTACCATCCAAATCAATGATGACTGCGCCAAAATTTCTTTTCATTTTTTTAATTCCTGAAATAATCAAAGTGACTATTCAAATACCTTAACATTTTTGACTTCCATGTATGAGCCTTCACCGGTTAAATAATTAGTGAATTTGAATACGATCTTACGTAATTTTTGGGGATTAAACTTCGCCCATTTTTTGCGATCAACCTTATAGTTGAAGGTTTTCCATTGTTCTGAATGATTGGTTTTTATTTTCGTCAGAAGTAATTTATTGCCAGCAGTATCAATCGCATAAACACTTACCTCACTAACGCCTCCATTTTGTGGAGACAAAACGCGAATTTCACCAGAAACCTGAGCATAGGTAACATCCACTTCGGGAAATTCTGCCTGTAGGGAAAACTTATCCTCAGCAAAAACACTATTCGATTTAACACCTACAATGTATTCAGGATTTGGATCCAGTGTATTTGGAAATATTATCGTGGGCTCTTTATTTTCATAGGTAACAATACTCCAATTGATAATACTTTTAGGCGCACTTCCTATTAATACCATGTTGCCATAGGCCGATGCTGCTTTCCTAATAGGAATCAAGGACTGGTATTCGGAAGAATAATACCAATTTTTAGCTGCATCTATAGATGGGAAATTAAGCATTAATGTCCAGTTATTACTCCAGTTCCCCTCAAATGTAGTAGCGCTATTAAGTGCTGCTATCTTGGCAACACCGCCATAAGCCGCCACAACTTTTTCTGCAAAAAATGCATACTGATTAAAAAATTGATCCGGGTTTATAATGTCGGCCTGCATTACGACATATGCATCTTGATATTTAGCGTTTTGATCTACCAGAACTTTCCCGTTTTCATCTGCCAAAATAAACGATGACATGAGAAAAATTAAAAAGCCTAAAAAATATTTCATAGGTCACTCCTTAACTGTAACTTGTTATAGTGTTTAAACCGCAACAGATGCGCATGCTGTTTGTTTGTTAAAAAAATCTCGCCAGGTTTGATCTGGTTTCCATATTTTCTCTATAAAATCAATTGCCTGTCTGTGACTCCAAACCCCGGCGGTGAAATAATGCGCCCCCAAAAAGCAGCTGGCGCGATAATTTGCAGCACAATGAACAAATATTTTTTTATCCTTCAATGCTGTCATTGAGTCAACAAACCTATCAAAGTCGGTTTGCAGTGGATTAGCAAAATCCACTGGAATATGGACATATTGCATTCCCAGTGATGCCACGGTTGAGGCCTCATCTTCAAGGCAATAACGCTTATCCATTAATCCCAGATTAATTACCACCTCATAACCATGTTGAGCAATCAACTCAAGCTGATCTTCTGAGGGCTGCCCAGCAGTAGCCACCAAATGATCTACGATTAAAAAAGCCTTAATTTCATTAAGTTGCATATAAACCCCGATTATTCATTGATGTGGGGGAAGTGCATGAACAACGATACTCATTGATGCACATCTTCTGATCGCAAACCGATAAAGTTAGGCTTTCTGTTAGGATCGTAGGGTTCACCATTTAAGATATGAATACGCTGCAGATGGCGATTAACATTATGTTGAAGCTTATTTCTTCCATGAAGTAATGCATTGTTGTCGTATATTAGGAAATCACCTTTTTTCCAATGATGCTGGTACATAACATCATCGCTGTATATCTTATTGATTACCGTTAATAATTTCTCCTTCTGTTTCTCTAACGGTATGCCCTGGATTCCAACCTCTACCGGATTAACCTCAATATTGTCCTCATTAAACGGTTCGATAAATCGAACTACTTCTTTCTGTAAATGAGGATGCTTACAAATAAGTGGAATTTCTACATTGCCGCCATAATGGGCGGCTTTATCTGTTTTATAACTGATAGACATACTTCGCCATTCAGACAGATCATCATCACTCATTGACTTTAATAATTTCACTGTATTAGTGAAAATAGTTTCTCCTCCTGGAAATGTATCGTCAGCATTCAGGCATTGGAAAATACTATATTTCGGCTGCTCAGTGAGATACGCACCGTCCCAATGCATTTCAACGCGACCACTATTGAAAAGATGATTTAACGGCTTCTCCTCCATTCGCAAATTCAGTAACTCGCCGAATTCCCACTCCAATAGCGGACCCAATTTTCTCGCATAATTTATGAATTCAGATGAATCAAATGGCGAGAAACCCCTAAATAATAAAAGGTGATAGTTGGCCAGCCAATCAACAATATTGCTGATGTCTATTTCGGACAGGGAGATTTGTTCTGCCCGATTATAGACAATCAAGCCGAAGGGTTTAATTTCTTCTAACTCTAACATGGCAAGTTCCTTTAATTATAAAAGAGATTACACCTCTAAGGCATAATGACTTGGCTTTCCTGCTCTGAACACCAAGGTGGCATTCATGTCTTCCGCATCCTTTCTTTTTACCAACATTATTTTTTCACCTTTTTTTAGCACAACTGAATGCCACGGGGTAGTCCAGCAATCCGATTCACTAATTAAATTGATTCCAATTTTTTCTGAGCAACGGAACTGCGGATGAATGGATAATCTAAGAGAGTTCTTAAATCTGTCGGCCAACAAGCGCCCCCAGGCATTGCTTCGCTGAATAACACGATAGGCTGATATTCTTGCTGCATTTTGAATAGCTGTACGAGTCCATCCGGAAAAATCACCCATTCCACAGAAATCTTCAAAAAGAAATTTTGTTATTCCTTTATACATCTCTCTTGCCTGGGGTTCATTACGACAACGCTCTTGAAGCTCCATCAATCGCTCGCCGTATTCCATCATCAATTCTTCACGTAAAATGGAAAAATCCATGTTTTTTGGGAATACATCATCAAGATCAAAGAAGCTAATAGATGCCAGGTTCCATTCTTTAGCATTTAACTTCATTTTGTCGTTATATTCAGTAACATCGATATCAGGAATACGAACCACGTCAGCGAAAACCCGGCCATCTGAACAAATAGTAATTGATGCCCCAGGGGCGTAAATATTTTTAATTTTGTTACATAAATCTTCTAAATTACGAAAGGCTAATTCCTCGCCATGATCAGGCAAATGCCCAAGCGTCTTTTGACGGCTAGGAGATTTGGCCGGAAATGCCGGAAGAATCATATGTATCGGTTCGCCAGCTAACACAAAATTTATTATTTTATTTAAATGGAACTCTGCCTCTTCAAAGAAGTTGCCTTCCTTTTCGAGTTCACCGCTTAGCAATCTCCTTCGTTCAAAAATGAGTTCCAGTATTCGATAGGATTGCTCAATTGTTTCTGTGGAAAATGAAGGTGACATTATGGACTGTATAGGTTGCATCGGTTGCATAGCTATTTTCCTTAAAGTTATCTATGTCAATTGAGTTAAACGGATACGCATTCAGCTTTGTTGATATACGCATTTTCCGTACCGTAAAACTGTTCGGTTTTTAACGGCTCAACGTATGCGTGATATACCTCGTGAAGGCTCTTTCCATTAATTAGATAGTCTTCCATTGCTTGGGGCAGTTGTTCTTCAGGAAACATGCGCCCATTGCTTGATGCCATTCGTTTTAATGCCATAGTTAAACTAAGCTGTAACATTTCCATATGCAATTCTTTAATAGCATCAGGCGACAAGGTTTTTCCGCGACTTAGGCTGTGCCTGTTGTAGGTCTTGGTTATTTTTAAATCAAAAAATTGATTACTGTTTCTTGTATAAAGCCCTTCTTTTGTTTCCAGGAACTCGGCGAGTTCATCACATATTTTGTGCACCTTCATCGCCGCCCCGTTAGCAAGCATGTCATCTTTCATGCAACGGAGAGCGTCCGCATCCACATAATCAATAGAAGGGTCATATCCCCACTGATGGCTCATTGAGACAGGTAATATCAATCCGAAATAATCCATCAATAAGGGCTCAAACAATTGCCTCAAAAGATCGTAAGAACCATGATAGTTACCTGTTATATGCAACAAGAAGTTTTTTAACCACCACCGGGAATGTTCGTTATAAGTACAGACTTTGTTATGGAGCGTACGCTCATCGTTGGCCATATCAGTTTCAATAAGGTCAACAATCATGCGGTTTGCGTCAGATAAGAACGCTGAGCCAGATGAAAATAATGGATCCAAAAAAGCAGCAGACATTCCAGTTAAAAACCATCGATCTTCCGAATAAAATTGATTTGCCATCCGTGACATATTTTTTAAACCATGGTAGTCAAGAATTTCGTACGAATCTCCAAGGACATCAGCAAGGGCCTTATGGGAACAAATAAACTTAATAAAATCCTCTGACGATTTCAGGGTCAAATCTACTTCTTCATTTTTCCATACCAAACCAATACTATATAAATCCTCTTCCAATGGAATCATCCAAAACCAATAATTTTTGTACATAAAGTGGGTTGTACTGAGAAACCTGCTGTTATAGTGGACTTTTTCACGCCAGGCATCGGATCCCATATGGTCGATAATATTAATTCCTTTTACTCGCACCCATCTGGTTGAGATTTTATGTTCTTCAATTGGTTTTATCAGATCAAGTTGGCGACCTAACAGTGAATTCAAGCCGGTTGCATCAACCAGCCATTTGCAAGTGAATTCCCCTTGAGAAGTAAGAACTTTATGGCCATTTTCTTTGTCAAGGTTAATTTCCTTTGCATCACAGCCAAGCAATACCTGAACACCGATTTTTTGATTTAGCTTCGCAATATCTTCATCAAATTTTTTTCGGTCGATTTGATGGGCAGGAATAGCATCTGTCCAACCCCTTCCCATTTCGCTCATTTGTTCGAGGGAAAGATTTTTTTCTTCGTTATCAAAGAAAAAACGTAGGCCATGCTTGAGAAGATGGTTATTGTCCAGATAAGGGCCAAGCAAAAGATCTTTAGCAGCGTAGTCCCAAAATATTTCAAGCATGGATTCTCCGATGCCGTAATCAAATTCCTTTTTCTTGTCAATCACTGTCACATTAAGTTGAGGGTGCTTTAGTTTAAGGTGTCGCGCCAGGCAGCTACCCGCCATTGAGGCACCAAGAATAAGAACATCACAGGAAGTTTGTTTTTGCGGAATTAACATTTGAAGATCCTTTTGTTGATTAATCGTTAATTAATAGTGCGGTGTTAGCTATTACTAGATGCCAAAAAACGTACATAGTACTTCCGTGTCTTCGTTTCATACCCTAATAGCTATTTTTTATATCTTTTGCTAAAACTAATGAAGTATTAAGTTACTAATTAACTATATTTAACTTCACTTAAATATACTATCAATTTATGCGCCATTAATTTTGTTTGCTATTACATTTTTTCCAAATGATCTAACAAGGGCAAAATTAAAGTTGAAAATGGGGAATAACCCTGAGGGAAAGAAAGGTGCACAAACATAATTCTGAGTGCACCAAAACAGGGATCCGAAGCTCGTCAGAATAGTAATTTAATTTCCGCCTGGGAAAATGATAAGGATTCGTTATTACCAAAAAAGGTATCGGGCGCCCCAATAAAGCTATCGGAGCCTACGGACAGTTTTAAGTGATCATTGATTGCATAACTTATTCTTGCTCTAAATAAGCGATCATGGTGGGATGTGGAGTAGACACCCAGTAACTCTGCAGTAAGAGTTTCGTTTAGCCATTTATTATATATCCGACAAGTCAAGCCTGAATCATGATCATAAAGTTGCCCAGCCAGTATTGCTGAAACCATCTGCAATTGACCTAACGGGTAATCCCCGGATATTTCTTCCCTATCCTGAAAATCAAAGGTTTTTTTTCCATAAACCTGCATGTTAAGGTTTATATTTTCAGTTATTGAGCGATCTGCTCCCAATATCCAATATGCTTGATCCTTCTTCTCAAAAAAGCCAACAAAAGGGGCCTCGGGAAAAATGCTATAAGCTGCCTCAATTCTTATTCCGTAGCGGTTGATAGTTGTCGCTGCGTCCGCACCTATTACTTGTTTGCGATCATATTGCTGGGTGACGGAGAGTGACGCGGGGTTTATACCGATATTAGGCATAAGATCGAAACCATCATAGTAGGAAATAGACCAATCCAGCGAGGGTTTTACAACATTTAATTTTAGCGCGCCTGCCGGATTTTCTGGCAATACATCATCTATTTTTGTTCCCAGTAAAAATTCTAGCGGGAGTACATTGGCTTTTGGCTCACTTATCAAAACAAAAGATAACTCAGCATCAGTTTCCGAATACTTAAATATTAAAGCGTCAGCACCAAAGCGCTGCTCTGAGTCCTCCAACAAAGACAAGCTATAATCTCTGGGAGTTAAGTTATCTGTTGGGTTTAAGCTGTCTGCACGTCCCCAGGCAATTATTTGACGTCCGATCTTAAAAGTTAATGCATTGCTAAAATATTCGGCATATGCCTCCTGCAATTTTTCTTCCATGTCGTCATCATATTTATTTTTTTTTCCTTGAATCCATCCTTTTGCCTTGATACTAAATTCCTCGCTAATGTCTATGCCAGCTTTCAGCCAAAGCCAGGCTGAAGATTCATTTCCTACCTTGGCTCCACTATGTGTATATTCAGTTTCATTTAAAGAAAAAGAACCATGAATGTCATGACTAATTGCATACAGGCTGGTTGGTGCAAAAAGTAATCCGGATAAAAAGAGTGAGTAAAAGCGCAACAGAATCACTCCCTTTCAAGGTATCGAGCGGTAAAATATTTTGGATCGATATCGCTATGTACTTTAAAATCGTGAAATTGAATTTCTGTGCTATGGCCTGTCTGGATATTTTTAGCCATTAAGCGCATAGCTTGCCATTTGGCATTTTCTTTATCGACATTTTGAATATCTTCAAAAGTGATCGTTTTTAGGGGCTCACCCTGCAGATCCCAGAATTCCATTTTGGTAGTAACCGCATTATCAAGCAATAACCATATTTTTCTTTTTGAGTAGCCAGTATTAATCTTAACTTGCGAATTTGCGGGTGTTGCCTCAATTACTAGGCCGTCGGCATTATTCATTACCTCTTTGCCAACGATTTTATAATTCCATTCCTCCGTTTTAAATCCAATAACATCAGCATAAGAAAAGTCTGTTCCAATGAAACTGTCTTTTTTGTTGCTTGACACCAATCGACGTATTTTTTTCAGGGCGGGTAAATATATCCACATATCGTCATCGGTATCTTGGTGCTCTATTAAAAGCGATGCCGTCCCTTTCACATCAGAGGGTGACTGGAATCTCGTGAACCTCATATTGTCAATGCCATTTTCAGCTAATTTGGTGACCCCAAAAACCTCGCGTTTCCGCTGCTGCCCCTGTTTATTTATTAAAATAAAAATGGAGTTGGATGTAGATCCACTTACTCTATTCACAAAATAATTTTTTTGGATAAGCGCTTTAACATCCACTTCGTCAGCTTTGGCTTTGTTTGCATTAAACGACATCAAAAATACGGCAATCATAAAAAAGGATGCAACCGATGCGCCTAACAATGAGGAGGACTTCTCGTTTCCGAATATAAATTTGGGGCGTAAATATATAATAACTGTCGGTACTATTATTAAGGCAGCTGCGGCGCTGGTGATCATAGCCAGCGCAATCAGGGTTGCCAACCACATGTGAATGTAGAAACCAGATGAAAAAAGAAGAACTCCATATCCACAAGAGATAGCAACTGCAACAAACATAATTGCCTCGCCTGCGCTAGATAGCACTTTATTTATTGCGATTGCCGTATCGCTTTCCTTTTGTAATTCTTCGCGCAATCGATAGATAAGGTATATTGCGTAGTCAGCGCCAATGCCGACAGCCATCGCAGAGGTTAACGAGGTTGGAATATTAAGCAAGATCCCGGTCCAGCCCATCAATCCAAAATTAGCGATCACCGTAATCACTAAAGGAGTCATTACCAGTATTCCTGCAATAAATGATCGGAACACCAGGCTGGATATTACGAAAACCACTAGTCCAATTTGGACAATGTTTAGGATTTTTCCTTCAACCATGGCATGGTTCAATGCAGAGTCCTGGGGAACACTGCCACCAATTTTAATAACTATATCCTTATCAAAATTGGTTAGGGAAAATGAATTTATTTTTGCAATTAAATCGTCAGCGAAGGCAGTGCTATCTGTTTTAGAAAACACTACTATTTTTGCATTTTTGTAGTTGTAATCTATAAAAGAATCAAAATCACTTGGTTCACCTGACATAGAGTAGAGCAGGAAATATTGTGAAATTAAATCTTCATTTCCTGGAATAGTATAAAATTCTTGCTTATCTCCATTCATAGCCCTATTCATTTGTTTTATAAAATCGACAATCGACAGGGTTTTTCCTACATTTCCTTCGCGATTTAGCATCTGCTGAAGTTTGTCCATGGCTTCAAGAGTTGAAGGGCTTTTAAGCGCATTATCTTCTTTACCTTGCACCAGAATGTAGAAAGTATTCGTTCCGCCAAATGAGGCGTTCAGCTTCCCATCTTCGAGTTGAAACACTTGGTTTTTTGAAAAATATTTTTTAACGGAATTATCTTCGATTATTTTTCCGATTCCGATTGCTGAGATTATTACAAATAATGCCGTGCCTATAAGTACCCGCTGAGGGCGAACAACCAAAGAAGATAAGCTGTCGGATATTTTGTCCCATATACGTTTTTCAGGAGCAGTATTCACCAATACCTTGGGGGGGCGCATCATTGAGCGCAATGCCGGAATAAATGTCATTTCCAATAAGACTGTTGACCCAATACCTATTGCAGTAAATATTCCAAATGTTTTTACCGTGCTTATCTCAAAAATTATTAACGAGAGGAAACCCAAAGACGCAACTATACCCGCCGTCAGCATCACCGGACCCATTTTGCTTACTGAGCTAATAATGGCCAGGCGATTGGCTTCTTTAGGGGACATTGAGCTATCGCTGGTGAAGTGCTGATACTCTTCGTAGTACCGCTTTAGTAATTGAACTGCATGTCCGGTCGCAATGGCTAGAATTAATATCGGAGTCGTCGCATTAAAAACGTCCATGGGAACACCAAACGCTCCCATAATTCCAAGGCCCCAAATGACTGCAATAAGCGCAGTTACCAGCGGCAAAATTAGCGCTTGCTTAGTGCGAAATGCAATAAATAAAATTACGCATAAAATGACAAATGAAACAGGAAGAAATATTCCCATTCTTTCAGAAAAAATCTCTACTTTTGAAAGGAAATTAGGGAGTCCCCCAATAGAGATGTGCAATTGATCCGATTGATATTTGTCAGTGACCGCGTGCACTTTTTCCATCATTGCTCTGAAACCCTGAGGCTCATCCTTAAATTCAACAACTATAGCGGTTGATTTTTCATCTGCGGCCACCAACAAGTTGTGATAAATCGGGTTGCGTGCGATTGCCTGTTTTATATCACTGTGATTGAAAGTTTTTACTGCGTCAGTATCCACAATACGGGCAACTGCAAGGCCATCGTCGGATCCCTTGATATCTTTTACGCGTTTTGCAGCCAGGCTCAGTAGGTTTTCCTTAATTACACCGGGCGTTGCTAAAAAATCTGCTGTCATCGCAGCTACTGTTGACAGCACTTTGTCCTGGTATATATCGCCGTTGGAAGGACTTATTCCTATGACTACAGTGTGTTTGGAGCCGAACATTTGCTCAATTTCATTACCGGCCGACACATATGGATGTGATTGGGGCATCATCTTGGCGGGGTCAATAATAATTCTGATATTTTTAGCATTAAAAATTGCAGCAGCCGTTAAAAGCAATATCATTACCACTACGACAAAGCGAATTTTAATGATGAATTCTATATAGGTTTTCATATGCAAAATAATCCTTTGTGGTATTTATTTTTTTAGCATAAAGTAAAAAAACATATAGTTCAATGTTTGTTATTGTATTGTCGCCTATCAACGCACCAAGATGAATTTTATGAGTAATGAATCGCGTAGTTATAATCAATTTTGTCCGCTAGCCAGAGCCATGGATATTTTGGGGGAGCGCTGGACCCTTTTAATTGTTAGGGAATTACTTTCTGGCCCTAAACGATTCAAAGACCTGCAAGACGGAATGCAGGGGGTAGGAGCGAATCTTCTTTCTACAAGGCTTAAGGATATGGAAGCCAATGGCCTGGTCTTTAAATATAAGCTTCCCCCCCCAGGTGTAGCTGCTGTCTATGAATTAACAGAGAAAGGGAAGGAGCTTGATTCAGTTGTCTTGTCTCTGATTCGCTGGGGAATTCCCTTATTGGCAACTCCCAAGAAGGAAACTGAATATTTTCTCCCGCACTGGCTGCTACATGGCATGCTAGGTTCTTTTAATAAAAAATTAAGCCAGGGGATTGATGAAAGTTATGAATTTCATGTTGAAGATGAGGTTTTCTTCACTCAAGTAAAAAATGAAGAAGCCTCCGGCGGAATGGGGAAGTGTTATAACCCAAACTTGATTTGGGTCTCTTCTTCCGATGCATTTATGAGGCTGGTTTTTCGGGTAACCACACCGGAAGATGCGATGGAGGATAAGCTTGTACATAAAGGTGATATCCACGTACTTCGGAGAGTTTTGTCGCTGTTCGACCCTATACCTTTAACCAACCGAAACCTATAGCTTGGGGTTAATTGATTAAATATTTCCAACTTGGATTGCGGCCGCACCCTTAATAAACGGCTTTTTCCATCGATGGATAATTGATTTGCGTAAAAATGATGCAAATTGGAGCAGGCCACTGGCACACTAGCCGCCGATTTGATGGGTAGGAATACTGCAAAAAGCAAGTTACCAGTCCTTTTTGATCTAAATTGGTGCGGTCATGAAAGCTTGTGCACAAAAATGGATCATTTCGGGGTTTTCAATACCTTTATCATCCCAGTGGTACCTTATTTTTCGCGGCTTATTGCTATTTTCCTTGAATGGCATATATTTTGCCCCCTTTCTGACACCCAAAGTAGGGCGGTTCACCGAAATGAATCGCCCGCTACTGATGCCGGGACAATTTCCGGTTAGTTTTTCGCCAGAAAAGCTCACCAGCCGACTGTAATAACAACATTCATTATCGTAGCCTTCGGGCTATTACAACTTGGAGGCATTCAATGTCTAAGACTTTAGACCTGATCAAAGAACACGAAGCTCGCTGGATTGACCTGCGCTTCACCGATACCAAAGGTAAAGAACAACACGTGACTTTCCCATCAAGCGTTGTTAATGACAGCTTTTTCACCGACGGCAAAATGTTCGACGGTTCTTCTATTGCCGGTTGGAAAGGTATTAACGACTCAGACATGATCCTGATGCCGGACGATTCGACCGCTGTATTGGATCCATTTTATGACGAGCCAACCATTATTGTTCGCTGCAACATCGTTGAACCGGCAACTATGCAGGGTTACGACCGCGACCCACGTTCTATCGGCCTGCGCGCCGAAGAGTACCTGAAGTCCACTGGCCTGGGTGACATCGCCCTGTTTGGACCGGAACCCGAATTCTTCATCTTCGACAGCGTTCACTTCCACAGCGGTATGGGCGGTGCGTTCTATAAAATCAAATCTGAAGAAGCTGCATGGCAATCAGGTGACGACATTGAAGGTAAACACGGCCATGCTCCACGCGTAAAAGGCGGTTATTTCCCGGTTGCGCCAATCGACTCCCTGCACGACATCCGCGGTGCCATGTGTAATGCCATGGAAGCCATGGGCCTGGAAATTGAAATCCATCACCACGAAGTGGCTAACGCTGGCCAATGTGAAATTGGTGTAGGCGCCAACACCCTGGTTAAGAAAGCGGACGAAGTACAAATCCTGAAATACTGCGTACATAACGTTGCTCACCAATACGGTAAAACCGCTACCTTTATGCCGAAGCCATTGATCGGTGATAACGGTTCAGGTATGCACGTTCACCAGTCTTTCTCCAAGAACGGCAAGAACCAATTTGCTGGCGATGCATACGCTGGCCTGAGTGAAACTGCCCTGTACTACGTAGGCGGTATCATCAAGCACGCTAAAGCATTGAACGCTTTCTGTAATGCCTCTACCAACTCATACAAGCGTCTGGTTCCAGGCTTCGAAGCGCCGGTAATGCTGGCTTACTCTGCGCGCAATCGCTCTGCATCTATCCGTATTCCCTACACTGTTGGTGAGAAAGCCAAGCGTATTGAAACCCGCTTCCCGGATCCAACTGCCAACCCATACCTGTGCTTCGCTGCGCTGTTGATGGCTGGTATCGATGGTGTCCAGAACAAGATCCATCCGGGCGAGCCGGCAACCAAAGACCTTTACGACCTGGAGCCAGAAGAAGAAGCGCTGATTCCACAAGTGTGCGCGTCGTTGGAAGAGGCCCTGGCATCCCTGGAAGCGGACCACGACTTCCTGTTAGCGGGCGGTGTGTTCAGCAAAGACTTCATTGATGCTTACATCGAATTGAAGAAAGCTGATATCCAACGCGTTAACATGACCCCGCACCCGGTAGAATTCGAACTCTACTACAGCGTGTAATACGCCCCGGAGTATCGAAAGCCCGCAAAGCTTGGCTTTGCGGGCTTTTTTGTGCCTGGGTGATTTGTTCGCCGCTGATTATTCCAGTAATTTATTTGGCTGTTAATTAGGTGGCTGGCTGGTTGCTTTCAATTATTGACAATGCCGTTTGCAAATCCGGGTAAAGGCGGAAGACTCCTTCTATCGGTTCCAGCCTGGCTTTTGCCAGGGCTTTGAGTGGCTGGCGTTGCACATCGGTCAGGATCAATTGCGCTCCGGTCTTGTGGCAGTGCGAAATGAGCTTGGTCAGTGCCGCAACGCCGCCCGCATCGAGCAGTGTGGTGTTATCCAGATAAAGGACCAGGCCGCGCCCCGGCATACAATAGCGGGCGAGTTCGCCAAAGATTTTATCGGCGGCAGCAAAGAATAATGGGCCGGTGATTTTAAAGGCTTGCCAATGTTGGGGGAGGGGGTTGGCGATATATTGTTTGTTGTCGGTGATGTCTATTGCGCGGGTTGAGTCGGCTATGGATTTCATAAATAAGACGGCGGCCAACAAAGTGCCGGTAGTAATGGCGATAACCATGTCAAACAGTACGGTCAATGTGAAACAGGTCAAAAATATCCAGCGGTCGCTGCTTTGTGATGTTTTGAACAGGTGAATGCTTTTGGGGGCTTCACTCATATTCCAGGCAACTACCAATAACAAGGCAGCCATAGCCGGCATTGGCAAGTAGCCCAGCAACGGGGCAAAGCTGACCAGTCCCAGTATTACAACTACAGCATGCACCATGGCTGCAACAGGCGTTTCAGCGCCTGCTTTAAAGTTTGCAGTGGAACGGGCAATTGCCGCCGTGGCGGTGATGCCGCCAAAAAAAGGCGTAATCAGGTTACCGATTCCTTGCCCCAATAGTTCGCTGTTAGCGCTATGGCGTTTACCGGTCATTCCATCCATGACTACCGCACATAAGAGCGATTCGATGGCCCCTAGCATGGCGATGGCAAATGCGGCGGGAAGCAAGTCATGCGCCAGGGCCCAGCTTGGGGTTAAGGGCTTTCCATTTGCGTCCATTTGCATCCATGGCCATTCAAACCCCGGCAAAAACGGGGGTATGCCGTGGCCAGTACTGCCATTGCCGGTGATGAAGGTAAACCGGGAGTCAATAGTCGCTATGTCCATGCCCGCATTGTTTAATGCCAATGCGAGCAGGCTGGCTACCAGGATTGCCGGAAGGTGTGCCGGAACGGGGCTTTTTAGTCGCGGCCACAAGCGCATGGTTCCAAGCGTTACCATGGCTACTAACAAGCTGGGCCAGTGCAGGTCGGGTAAGTGTTGTGCAAGCGTTATCACCTTATCGGAATAATGCTCAGGCATTTCCTCGATGGTTAGCCCGAAAAAATCCTTGATCTGCAAAGTGGCGATGACCACGCCAATACCACCGGTAAAGCCGAGTGTCACCGGTTCGGGGATGTATTCGATGAACCTTCCCAGGCGAAACAACGCCATCAGCACTAACAAAGCGCCCGCCATGAGGTTAGCCAGGAGTAAACCGCTAAGCCCGTACTTTTGGGTAATGGGGTAAAGGATTACCACGAAGGCAGCTGTGGGGCCGGAAATACTGAAACGCGATCCCCCTGTGAGGGCGATGACAAACCCGGCGATTGCCGCGGTATACAGCCCATACTGGGGCGGAACACCACTGGCGATCGCCAGTGCCATTGCCAACGGAATGGCGATAATCCCGACGGTCAGGCCAGCGAGCAAATCCTTGCGGAACCTGGGGAAACTGTATGGTTCGGCGAAACAGCTTTCACGCACTGCATGGCCGATACGCAAGGAAAATAAATGGGTTCGGTGTGGCATCTGCCTGCCCTCAAGCCTTGACGTATCCAGTATATGCGTCGTTACCATTTAATACTAATGACATTATAATAAACTTGTAATGTGGCACCCATGTATTTCAAACCCCTCGTGCCCATGCCAGGTGCAAATCGCTGTACATCTACCAGCGTCGGGAAACTCATGAGGTGAAAATATTGTGCCTGGTGCCAAAAACCGGATGGTTGTTGGTATGAGCGGTATCCTTGGCTACACTGAAAATTCACCGATCCTGGGAGGGTAAACTATGGCGTACCGTTCAAGGGCCGCGAAATTTTCGCGCGCGGCGGTAGCGTTACTCGTCACATTGTCCCTGCCAGCTTACCCAAGCACTGATCGCCCTGTGTCCGCCGATTTCTTTGACCTGTCTATAGAAGAGTTGCTTCAGATACACGTCACCTCGGTATCCAAGCGCGAGGACTCCCTTTCTGATGCGGCAGCCTCAATTTATGTTATTCGCCGCGCGGATATTAAAAACTCGGGTGCGCGAACGATTCCGGAAGCGTTAAGCCTCGCTCCGCAATTACAAGTAGCGCGTATAACCGGATCCCAATACGCCATCAGTGCGCGCGGCTTCAATAGTGCAGCAAGCAACAAGTTGTTAGTCCTGCTCGACGGACGAACCCTGTATTCTCCCCTGTTTTCAGGTGTTTTTTGGGATCAGCAGGACGTGATGCTTGAGGATGTCGATCGCATAGAAGTCATCAGCGGGGCAGGGGGAACCTTATGGGGTTCGAACGCCGTCAACGGGATTATTAATATAGTGACGCGCCGGGCCGGGGAAACCGGCGGATGGGTGCTCGCTGGCCACGCGGGCGAACTTGATCGGGGCCTCAGTACCCGTTATGGCGGAACCATCGGCGACTCCGGCCATTTCCGTGTCTATGGGAAGCTAAAGGATATAGGCAATAGCGTGCGCTTCGATAATGCCAATCCTCATGATGCCTTTCGCAGCATACAAGCCGGCTTTCGTGGGGATTGGAACGCGGGTAAGGATTCCTTCACACTGCAGGGCGACAGTTATCGCGGTGAAACGGAGGATCGGGGCTTCGCCAGGAACGGCACTGCGCTCGGCAACATAAGGGTAAACGGCACCAACCTTTTGGCGCGTTGGCAACGTAGCCTGGATGAGGGGGCGAGCTTTCAGCTACAAGCCTATTGGGATTACACCAAACGCCGTGACGTAGTTTTATTCCAGCCGCGCGCAGATATTTTTGACATCGAAGCGCAATACAGCCTTCCGGTAGGAGGTCACCTGGTCCTGTTTGGCGGTGGTTACCGCTACGGTCGTGACGACGTGGACCCGGGATTTTTCTCGACCTTTGTCCCTGATAGCCGGACCCTGGAATGGGAAAACCTGTTTATCCAGGACCAGTTCGATCTCGCGGAGCGGCTGGAGGCGACACTGGGCATTAAATTGGAGAATAACAGCTACACTGGGATGGAATACCTACCTACAGCCCGGCTTGCCTGGAGCCGCTCGGAGCACGCCGTGTTATGGGCTGCCATCTCCCGTGCGGTACGCGCTCCGTCCCGCTATGATCGCGACGTATATTTTCCGGCCCCCCCCAATTCCATTATCGCCGGTGGTCCGGATTTTGAGTCGGAGGTTGCCGATGTTTATGAAATCGGCTATCGCGGCCAGGTCTCGGACCGGCTCGCCTACTCCGCGACCCTTTATTACCACGACTGGGATAAGCTGCGTAGCGGTACCGCCAGCTTGCCAATGCAAATACGAAACGACATTGAAGGCGAGGTATACGGATTGGAGGCTTGGGCAACCTACCAGGTTACGCCGCATTGGCGACTCAGCGCCGGGGGCACCCGGCTTGAAGAAGACTTAAGGGCTAAACCGGGCACCAACGCGACGGGGGTTAATAACGACATACTATCCAATGACGCGGAATATCACGCTCAGTTGCGCTCTAACTGGCATATTTCCGAGCGATCATCATTAGAAGTCAGCTTCCAAAGGGTCGGTGCCCTTCCGCACCCCGGGATTCCCGCCTACCACGTCATTAATGCCCATTACGCCTGGCAGGCCAGGGGCGGATTGGAAATATCGTTAACGGGCCAAAACCTGGCAAATCGCCGGCACCAGGAATTCGGGAGGCCTGTCTCAATCAATGAATTCGAAAGAAGAGTTTGGCTGGGACTTCTGTGGGCGCATTGATCAACGTTGTTTGCGCCGGTGTTCGCAATTGAAAATCCAAATAATTAACACGCTCTTTTCCTTTGCGGGCACTAAGGCTACTCTTTGGCAATCGGTTCCTGAGGACAAGTTATGCGTATCATTTTATTGCTGCTGGTGTTTATTGCTCCGTGCGGGTTGGCGGATGTTTACAAATCCGTTGATAAGGATGGCCGCGTTATTTATACCGACAGTCCGAAAGATGAAAATGCAAAAAAAGTGGAATTGCGCGAAATAAATACTGTTCCCGGCGCCCAACCGCTGCCGCAATCCACGGCGGTGGATGGCTTTGAATCCCAGCCGGCCAGCATCAACTACCAAATTGAAATTATCAGCCCACGCAATGATGTCAGTATCCCGGTGGGGCAGCGCGACCTGGCGATTGCGATCCAGTTAAACCCCGCGCTCCAGGAAGGGCATCTATTGGTGTATTTCATGAACGGCGAATTGCTGGAGGAAACCACCATGAACAACATCATCGTGAAGGATGTCCCGCGCGGTACGCATACACTTTTGGTTGAAGCCATAGATGCAGATGGTCAATCTTTGGGCACATCCGCACCTGTTCTGGTGAACGTTATTCGCCCAAATATCAAAAATAATGCCCTTCCAAAGCCCACGCCAAAGTGAGTGCACCACTATGGTGCTATGCTTTCTCTGAAAATCCCCATAATGGACAGTGATATTCACTAAACCGGTTAAATCAGGCCGTTTTCTCACTTGGTTTGGTTTTTGCAGTGAGCCATATGCCCATTGTCGAGGCGTCGAGGAGAGCAGAGCCAGGTGAGTCCGCGCGATATCTACAAACCCATATTGGATAGCTTGAGTACTGCCATTGTGCTGGTGGATACGGATTTGCTGCTATGCCATATGAACCCTGCGGCGGAAGCGTTGCTCGCGATGAGTTGTGAAAGTAACACTGGCGAACCTATCACCTATTTTTTTTATGAATCCGATGAAACCGACCGCCAATTGAAAATGGCGGCGACCCAGGCTAATCACTACACCAAGCGCCATGCCGAATGGCGGTTGCTGAGTGGCGGCACCCTGACTGTCGATTACACCGTTACCCCGTTCGGTGACCACGAAGGCCTGATTATTGAAATCCAGCCGATAGACCGCTTATTGCGTATCAGCCGTGAAGAAATGCTGACCACCTCCCATGAAACCACGCGCAACCTGGTGCGCGGTATGGCCCATGAAATAAAGAACCCCCTTGGGGGAATTCGCGGTGCCGCTCAATTGCTGGCCAGGGAATTGCCCAGTTCGGGTTTGTCTGAATACACCAATATCATCATTGACGAGGCGGACCGCTTGCGGAACCTCGTTGATCGTATGCTCGGCCCCAACCAATTGCCCAAGTGGCAATCGCTCAATATCCACGAAGCGATTGAACGGGTGGCCAATATCATCAAGGCTGAAAGTAATGATGTTATCCGGATTGTGCGTGACTACGACCCCAGTATTCCGAATATGCAGGGTGATAAGGAGATGTTGATCCAGGCATTGCTCAATATCGTGCGTAATGCCATGCAGGCCTTGCTGGAGGCCGGGGTTGTGAACGCTATCATCCAGTTGCGCACCCGCATCCAGCGGCAATACACCATTGGCCGTAAACACCATGCACTGGTATGCCGGGTGGATGTTATCGATAACGGCCCGGGAATACCGCCCGAGATGATTGAAAATATTTTCTATCCGATGATCACCGGCCGCGCCGAAGGTACCGGCTTGGGATTGACCATCTCCCAACACCTGATCCATCAACACCATGGCCTCATTGAGTGCCAAAGCGAGCCGGGCAAAACCCGTTTCTCGCTCTACTTACCAATGGAAGCGCAACATGCAGAAGTCCAATAAAGTCTGGATCATCGACGATGATCGTTCTATTCGCTGGGTGCTGGAAAAGGCCTTGCAACAAGCGAATATAGAAACCCGCGTATTTGATTCGGGCGATAGTGCCATGAGCCAGCTCAATCGCGATACGCCCGATGCCATTATCAGCGATATCCGTATGCCGGGAACTGATGGATTGACTCTACTTGGCAACTTGCACAATACCCATCCGCAAATCCCGATCATCATCATGACTGCCCATTCGGACCTGGATAGCGCGGTAGCCGCCTATCAGGGCGGTGCATTTGAGTACCTGCCCAAGCCGTTTGATGTGGATGATGCCGTTGCTGTTACCCAGCGCGCCCTGGCCCATGCCCAGGAGCAAAAAAGTGAACATGCGCCCGAAAGCAATATGGAAACCAATACCGAAATTATCGGTGAGGCGCCGGCGATGCAGGAGGTGTTCCGTGCAATTGGCCGCTTGTCCCAATCCAACATTACCGTACTTATCAATGGCCAATCGGGGACGGGTAAGGAGCTGGTCGCTCGTGCCTTGCATCGCCACAGCCCGCGCCGCAACGAGCCATTCATTGCACTGAATATGGCGGCGATACCCAAGGATTTGATGGAGTCGGAACTCTTCGGTCACGAAAAGGGCGCATTCACCGGTGCGGCTGCCCAGCGCCAGGGGCGGTTCGAGCAAGCGAATGGTGGCTCGCTATTCCTCGACGAAATCGGCGATATGCCGGCCGAAACACAAACCCGTTTACTGCGGGTATTGGCTGACGGGGAGTTTTACCGCGTGGGCGGCCACACTCCCGTGAAAGTGGACGTACGCATCATTGCGGCGACCCATCAAAACCTGGAAACGCTGGTCGCTGAAAACCGCTTCCGTGAGGATTTGTTCCATCGCTTAAACGTCATCCGCATCCATATCCCCAAGCTGGCCAACCGCCGCGAGGATATTCCCAAGCTGGCGCGCTTCTTCCTGCACAAAGCCGCCACTGAATTAAATGTGGACCCCAAAGTGCTCCTGCCGGAAACCGAGGAATATTTCTGTTCCTTGCAATGGCCGGGCAATGTTCGCCAATTGGAGAACACCTGCCGCTGGATCACTGTCATGGCCTCTGGTCGTGAGGTCCATATTGAAGATTTGCCGCCGGAGTTGCTGGAAAATAAAGAAACCAGCACACCGGCAGATGATTGGGAAAAAGCCCTGCGCCATTGGGCTGACCAGGCCCTGACGCGCGGCCAACATCAGTTGCTCAGTGAGGCGGTACCGACGTTTGAACGCGCGTTAATTGAAACCGCATTGAAATATACCGCCGGGCGCAAACGCGATGCCGCGAATTTGCTCGGTTGGGGACGCAACACCCTGACCCGCAAGCTGAAAGAATTGGGTATGGCGGGTGGCAGTGATACAGATACCGAAAGCGACGAATAAATCCCTTCCTTAAAAATGGGCCCGCCTTGGGGCCCGTTTCGTTTTAGTTTTGGCGCATAAAATTTCTTTACCTAACTTTCCCCTTCCTTTGGGCACTGCCGGAAAGCTGTGTCTATACTCAGCTAACCGGGTCCTAAACCTAGCCTGCCGTCCACTCCTAGTGTTAATCAGCTTATGTTTTTAAAACCTGTGGACACAGCAATGCGGTAGTGCGGCGGGCATCATTCAAGAAAATGCCACCACTGCCGCTAATAACGATTGATGCTAATAAAATTGAATTCCGAATGATTTCGGGGGAAAACATGGTAAAAAAATCCTTACTCACCAAGTTGATGATCGTATTGACCATTGCCATGGTCGCTATCGCGGTCCTGGTGGCGTTCACTAATTACAAAATAGCCTCCGGTAACCTGGAGAAAAAACTCGAGGCAGAAACCACAGCTATGGTCGCGCTAACCAATAGTTCGATTCTGGAGGCTGTTTTTGCCTATGATTTCCAACAAATTGAAGCGATTGCCAAGTCATTGGTTAATACCTCATTGGTGACTTCTGTGAGCGTGGTGGATCACCGCGGCCAGGCGTTGGCCAAGGCCTCGGACGATGATCGCAGCGAAAACCAGATTACCCGCGAAGCCATACCTATCGTATATAACGGCAATACCATCGGCACTTATAACATTACCTTTTCCACCCAGGAGCTTAATGAAACGCTTGTGGATCAAATTGAAACCAATGTGCTAACGGTCGTTGCCTTGTTGGCGGCCAGCCTGGTGACCGTGTATGTGCTGATTCGCAGCCTGGTGTTGGCGCCGGTGGATGAGGTAACCCGTTCATTGGCCACCATCGCTGATGGCGGCGGGGACTTAACCCGCCGCTTACCGACCGACAGCCAAAACGAAATTGCTGCGCTGGCCCATAACTTTAACCGCGTGATGGAGCATATTGCCGATATCATCCGGAATGTTATCCAGGTGAATGAGAAGGTGCGGACCAACGTAAACACCATGAGCAGTGCCACAGAGAGTACGGTTAATTCGACTTCCCAGCAGCTTCGTGAAATTGAATTGGTGGCCACAGCGGTGGAAGAGTTATCCGCATCGGCCACTGAAATTGCCCGCCACGCGGGCGATACCGCCGAGCGTACCAATGCCACCAGCATCCTGGCGGAGGAGGGTAATACTATCGTTAACTTGTCACTGGAAAACGTAAACCGCTTGACCGGTCAAATCGAGTCCACGGCGCAAAAAATCCAGGTGTTGAAAAATAACTCCGTCAATATCGGTTCGGTTATGGAGGTCATTAGGACGATTGCCGAGCAAACGAACTTGCTGGCGCTCAATGCCGCTATTGAAGCCGCGCGCGCCGGTGAGCAAGGCCGCGGTTTTGCGGTAGTTGCGGACGAAGTGCGTTCGCTCGCGCAGAAAACCCGCTCTTCGACGGAAGAAATCGAATCCATCATTGTGCAGTTGCAACGCGCAGCCGACGAAGCCCACCAGGCGATGAGCACCAGCACTGCATCTGCGCGTGAAACTATTGATACGGCCTCCAAGGTGGGGAGTGCGCTCGATAAAATCCGGGCGAACATCGGCATCATTAATGATATGAACCATCAAATTGCCACCGCATCCCATCAACAAAGCTCGGTGGCAAATGAGGTCAGTAAAAACATCACGGCAATTCATGGTTTGTCGGAAAATGTGGTTAACAACGCGCAAGTGGTTAATCACAGCGGCAGTCAATTGATTAATGAAACCAGTGAGCTTAAAAAGCAAATCGATAACTTCAAAGTGTAAAACGCGCAGGATTTAAAAACGGCGTCAGCGTGGCGCCGTTTTTTTGGGGACGGTGTGATCGGCAAATTACAATTTTTGTTTAAAGGGAAGTAATTCGTTTGCCTCGGCAACATATTGGTGGATATGTCCTGTTTCCTGCTGCAGGAAATTTGCAATGGCGGTACGAAATTCGGCGGCCTGCAGGCGGTGGTTGGAGTAAGTGATAACCGGCTCGAATCCCCGCGCAATTTTATGTTCGCCTTGCGCGCCGCCATCAAAACGTTGTAATTGATTGGCGATTGCATATTCGATGCCCTGGTAATAGCAAGTTTCGAAATGCAGGAACTGGTAATCCTCGAAGCAACCCCAATAACGACCATAAAGTGTCTCGGTATCGCGAAAAAACAAGGCGGCGGCGATCACAGTTCCATTCAGTTGTGCGCATACCATTACCAGGTAATGGCTAAAAGTATTTGCCAGGCGCTGGAAGAAGTCCCTGGATAAATAGCCGTTGTGCCCGCTGCGCTTTAAATAGGTATTGCGATAGAGCCTGTAAAATAAATCCATATCAGTAGCGTTAATCTGCGCCTGGTTTTTTATTGAAAACCGGATTCCCTGCTCGTGTACCTGGCGGCGTTCCTTCACAATATTCTTACGTTTGCGCGATGCGAGGTTCGCAAGGAAATCATCAAATGTTTGGTAGTTTTTATTAAACCAGTGGAACTGGCAGCCTAATCGTTGCAGCGCGCCGGCAGCGATAAAGAAATTGTTTTGATCATCGGTCGGAAACAGGCAATGCCAACCGGAGTAATGGTTGATGGCACAATGTTGTTCCAGTGCCGCGCCGATACGGGTAATTAATTCCGCGGAAATATTTTGCGTCAACAGGCGCGGCCCGGTGCAAGGTGTGAAGGGAATAGCGCTGATCCATTTAGGGTAATAATCCATCCCATACCGGCGATATGCGTCGGCCCAGGCCCAATCAAAAACATATTCGCCGTACGAATGGGTTTTCACATAACCGGGCATTGCTGCTACCAATTGCTCATTATTCCACACTAATAAATGGGCAACTTGCCAGCCGGTGGCCGGGGTCGTACAGTCGTTGTCCTCCAGGGCGGCGAGAAATTCGTGGCGGCAAAAAGGATAAAGTTGGGGGCAGAGCTGGTTCCAGGTATGCGGGGCAACCGCATGGATAGAGTCTATAAAATGGATTTGCACAAACTCCTCCCACATCACATTTGCGTAAAGCCTATAGGTAAAGTTACGCAACTGCGGGCAGCTACGCTAGTCATTGCAATTTAGACTACAGTAAAATCCCCCAATTCTAGTCACCTTTGGTTTCTCGATGCCTTCTGAACACCAGCCCGATAATACCCACGGGCACCACTCCAGTGTCAGTTTATCTTCCTTGCTGTTGGCCTTTGCTGAAAATTTCAGTAGCGAGCGGGTGCGGGTGCGCGACATTACCGAATCCCTTGGGCAGCGTTCTTTTGGTTTTATCCTGTTAATTTTTGCGCTACCCAATTCATTGCCGATTATCGGTATTCCCGGCGTCTCGACCATTACCGGTTTGCCGATGCTATTTGTGGCGGTGCAAATGGCGTTAGGGCATCAGCGGGTTTATTTGCCGCGCTGGATTGCCGACAGTTCGCTTGCGACTGCTGATTTCCAGGCGTTGATCCGCAAGGTTGGCCCCTGGTTACGGCGCATTGAAAAATTAATGAAGCCACGTATTCCGATACTCACCCAAGGCAATGCGGAGCGTTGGTTGGGTGCATTTTGCGTGCTGCTGGCGTTTTTGTTGGTGCTTCCCATTCCGTTTGGCAATCTGCTTCCCGCCCTGGGTATTTTATTTATCGCACTCGGGCTGATTGAGAGCGATGGTGTGTGTGTATTAACGGGTATTGCAATTGGTATCGCCGCCTGGGTATTGCTCAGTGGGTTGGTCTGGGTTGCTGTACAAACATTGCTCACCATGCTGGATCGCCTGGTCTGAGTTATTTCCATTGCCAATCACGCTTTCATCAATAACGAGCCAGGTGCAATTTTATTTCGAGTCCGCAGGTATTCAGTGGAAAATGACGCAACATGACGATTAATCGAGAACTGACTCACTTCTTCAAATAGAACTTAATCAGATAATGCACGCCCTCATTCTTCCATTGTCCTATGTTCAGGCACTATTCATTCATTAAAACTAGTATCCCGCTGGAAGACCTTACTGGAGTAAAACTATGAACAATTCCTTAAAAAAAATGAGCTTGTTAATCGCTGTTGCGGGTTTGTCCACCAGTGTCAGCACCATGGCAGCGCCCGGCATCAGCTACAACTATGCGGCACTGCAATTTGTTGATCAGGATGTGGATGATTACGATTGCAACCAGGACGGCTTGCGTTTAAGCGGCAGCCTGGAAATCAATGATGACTTTTTCGCGCTGGGTTCATACAGCGATGTAAGTGGCGGTCGTTGCGGCTCTGAAGCTATCAGTGCAGGTATTGGTTATCAAACTCTGTTTGGTGCCGATTCCAGTATTTATGGTGCCCTGAGTTTCGAAAACATCTCCCCGGACGAAGGTGACAGCGATTCGGGATTAATTGCTGAAGTCGGTTTACGCGGTTACTTCAATAACAATCTGGAGGCGCGTATTGGTGTGTCGCACCACACCGCGTTTGATGGCAACACTGTATTGGGCGGCGGTATTTCCTATTACTTCGCACCTCAATTCTCGGTTACTGCTGATGTGGGCCTGGGTTCAGAGGCATCCGAAATCGGCGTTGGCGTACGCATGAATTTCTAACGGCCAGTGTGCAACCGCTAACAAAGCCAGCATTTTGCTGGCTTTGTTTTTTTACCCAGCCATCGTTCATCATCGATTACTCATCCGCATTTGCGATATTCGCTGACTTATCCTGCGTCACTATTTCCCATGGATCACGATAGTAATATCGATGGAAAGGAAGGCCGGTGACCGGGCCAAGATCGAACGGCGGCAAAACATTATTGGCTGGCGGCTTCCAATTCTTCGCTTACCATTAGCCAGCTTTCCTCAGTCTCTTGCAGTTGGGTTTGCAATTTTGCTTGTTCTTGTAGAAGTGGTTGCAAGCTATTTTTATTTTTTTCGTCATAGATGGCCGGATCACCCAACAGGGCTTCAATCTCGCCCAATCTTTTCTGCAATTTTTCCATCTGGGTTTCCAGCGATTTTAATTTATTAGTGAGCGGCTTTAACTGCGCGCGCTGTGCCGCCGATTGTTGCCGCTGCGCTTTTTTGTCGGGCCGCTCATCATTACTGGTTGGCTTTTCCTGCATCTGGGCTTGCTGGCGTTGCTGTAATAGCCATTTGTAATAATCTTCCAGGTCGCCATCAAATTCGCTGACTTTTCCATCAGCGACCAGTAAAAATTCATTCACTGTGTTGCGCAATAAATGGCGATCATGTGACACCACTATCACCGCGCCTTCAAATTCTTGTAGCGCCATGGTTAACGCATGGCGCATTTCCAGGTCGAGGTGGTTGGTGGGTTCGTCGAGTAATAATACGTTGGGTTTTTCCCAGGCAATCAATGCCAGGGCCAGGCGCGCTTTTTCACCGCCTGAGAAATGCGTGATAGGCTCGAAAGCTCGCTCGCCATGGAAATCAAAACTTCCGAGGAAATCGCGGATTTCCTGTTCGCGTGCCCCCGCTGACAAACGCTGCACATGCAAGGCTGGCGATGCATTCATATCCAGGGCTTCGAGCTGGTGCTGGGCGAAATAACCTAACTTGAAGTGTTCGCCATTGGTTCGGTCACCTGAAAGCAATGGGAGGAGCCCTGCCAGGGTTTTCACCAAACTGGATTTACCGGCACCGTTAGGTCCGAGCAAACCTATGCGTGTTTCCGCGCGAATCGCAAGTTCAACGTTTTTCAATACGCTCTTGCCGGGGTAACCAATTTCGCCGCGCGCGATATGCACCAGCGGTACCGACATTTTGTCGTGGCATTTGAACGTAAAAGTGAAAGGGGAATCTATGTGGGCGGGCGCAATTTTTTCCATGCGCTCCAATTCCTTGATACGGCTCTGCGCCTGGCGTGCTTTGGTGGCTTGGGCGCGGAAGCGGCGAATATAATTCTCTACGTGGGCAATACGCGCCCGTTGTTTTTCATAGCTCGCTTGTTGTTGCGCAAGTTTTTCAGCGCGTTGGCGTTCGTAGGCGGAATAATTTCCCGAGTAATTTTCGAGCTTTTGTTGCTCAATACTGACAATGCGCTCGACTATGTTGTCGAGGAAATCCCGGTCATGGGAGATGATCAGCAAAGTACCGGGATAACGTTTTAACCATTCTTCCAGCCAGAGTGTTGCATCCAGGTCCAGGTGGTTGGTCGGTTCGTCAAGCAGCAGTAAATCTGAAGGGCACATCAATGCTTGCGCGAGGTTCAGGCGGATTCTCCAGCCACCGGAAAAATCCGTAACCGGGCGTTGGTCATCGCCCGGTGCAAACCCCAAACCATTCAATAATTGTTGTGCGCGGGAAGGGGCTGTATAAGCGTGGAGATTCTCCATCTCGCTATATAAATGCGCAAGCCTTTCACCGTCACCCTTGGCTGTGACCTGTTCTATTTCCCGCTCAAGGCGACGCAATTCACTATCGCCATCCAGCACATAATCCAGCGCGGTGCGCGCTGTGTGGCCAACCTCTTGCGCCATGTGGGCGATGCGCCACTGTTTCGGGATATCGACAGTGCCGGTATCGCTGTGCAAACTGCCGAGCAATAGTTGGAACAACGTGGATTTGCCGCAGCCATTGGCGCCGATCAAACCGACTTTTTGGCCCGGATATATAGTAAGTTCGGCGGAATCCAACAAAAACTTGGCGCCGCGCTGGACGGAGACATTCTGTAATTGAATCATGGCGCGCATTCTAGCAGACTTGCAGCAAAATCCTGCCAGCGGAATTTTTATGTTGTCCCATTTACCGATTGAAATCAGCCTGTGGGATTTTTCCCTCCATCACTATGCTCGCGCCGGGGTTAGCAACGTGTGTCTGCGTCTCCAGGATGAATGCGGCATCAATGTGAATTTACTTTTTTGGGCATGGTGGTTGGGGCATCGAGGGCAAACATTGGATAGCGAATTATTGGCGCAAGCAAGGCGCAGCATTCACGATTGGGATCAACACTATGTTATGCCCTTGCGTCAATTGCGGAGGCAAATGAAAGCCAATTTTGGAACAGGCAACCAGGGGATAGAAGCTATACGTACACACATCAAACATGCAGAACTACTCGCGGAAAAACATATACAAGAGTTACTTGAGTCTATGTCCGGGCAGATCCCGTTGGCGCCCACCAAAGAGGCTCGCCGATTGATGGAAGAAAATTTATTGCTCTATCTGGGGGTGATGGCAATTGATGACGAGCAATCCAGGGTGCTATTGGCGCAAATTAATTAAGTGGTTATCCATCGCAATTGAGCCATTAAAAATAAAAAAGGGCGCATAGTGCGCCCCTTGAAGGATGGTATTGCAATCAGTTCAGTACATTCTGGTCCTCATCCATTGATCGCTGCCCGGTTGGGCTTGTCGGAGTCACCGGTGAGGGCTCCACTGCGGCCTCTGGCGTCGTTTCTACTGTCGGCTCTTCCACTGCAGGGGCTTCGCCGGTACTTGGTTCTTCCACGTCAGGTGCCTTTGGCGTCGGCGCAACAGGCGCGGCTTTAGGGGGAGATTTTTTAGGCGATGATTTCTTTACTGTTTTTTCCCCGGTTGCCGGCTTCTCATTTGTTGCTACTGCTGGGGATTCGTCATTGGCGGTTTTGGTTTTTTTCGGTTTGGCTGCTTTGGGTGTTGAAACACTGGATGCTCCAGCGGCTGGTTTTCCTTTTGCAGCCTTGGTTGCTTTAGGTTGCTCGACTTGTTCATGGGTAACCGGGGACGCCTCTGCCTGTTTCCCGGTTCCGGTCTTTTTGCCCGTGGCTTTCTTCCCTGCTTTTTTAGCGACAGTGCCTGCGCTGCTTTCCGTTTTTAGCGCAGCTTTCTTTCCAGTCTTTCCTGCGTCCTTACCCGTACTTCCAGTAGCGGAGGCAGGTTTGCTCTTTGCCGGATTAGCGATGAGTTTGCTGACTTCGCCAGCAGCGGCCAATTGCGCATTCAGGCTATCTACCTGGGCTTGGGCCACAGCCAGTTTTTTTGTTTGCGCGCTGAGGTCTTTCTTTAGCTGCGCAATTTGGGATTTCGCTTTAATCGCGTCTTTAGCGGATAGGGCCGCGAGTTTTTTCTCGGTTGCGGCCAGATTTTTTTGTTCAGCAGCGACTGCTTTTTGCGCGCTAGCCAATTCTTGTGCGCGCGCCTTTTCCAGCGCTGCGGTCACTTTGGCAATTTGCTGTTCCAGATCAGCAATAGAATTTTTCGAAATTTTAGAGGCAGCCATAAAATATACCTGTAGAGGATGTGCGTCGGAAAAAATTAAATGCGTTGGAAACTGAAAGAAAATCATGGGATGTCTAAATCTTTTCGTGCAAATTGTAGCCTTGCCCAAACGAAAAGTGTATTCCCGTTCAGGGCCAAAATAGTTACCTGCCGCAAATAAACTTTTTATCAATAGTTGCCAAAGTGTGGATGGCATTGTGTTGATGTGTCGCCAGGATGATTGAACTTATAGGCCGGGTTGCCGGTCAGAACGCCATGCTTGACAAGCATGGGAGTTCCCGCCAATCCTAACCTCAAATGGGCAACAGCACACATTTCAAGGCCTTCGATCCGTGAGATTGCTGCCAAAAACGCGCACATTTGCCTGAAGTTGGTATAACATTGGCGCCTGCTCTGGCGCTGTGAAGTGTGTCGGCTAGGAACAGGCGCATCGCGCGCTCACACAACGATTACAAATTAATGATTACAACATATAAGGTGCATTATGTTTAACAAGCGTTTATTGGTTGTTGGCCTGATGGCTGCTACTGTCGGCCTGGTTGGCTGCAATAAAAAAGAAGAAGTAAAACCCGTTGACGACAGCGCCAAATTGGCCACTTTGGAGCAAAAAGCAAATTACATCATTGGTCAAAACCTGGCTAAGAACCTGCAAAACGGCGGCCTGGCAATTGAGCCTGAGGCCCTGTCCCTGGCGTTGACTGATGTGCGCGACGGTAAAGAGTCCCGTATCAGCCAGGAAGATATGCAAAAGATCATGCAAGAAGTCCAGCAAAAGGCCATGGCCAAGCAGGAAGAAGAGCAGAAGAAGCTGAGTGAAACCAATATTGCCGCAGGTAAAAAATTCCTTGAAGAAAACAAGGCTAAAGAAGGTGTAACTGTTACCGCGAGCGGTGTGCAATACAAAGTAATTACTGAAGGTAAAGGGCCAAAGCCAAAAGCGACTGATACCGTAACCGTAAACTATACCGGCAAGCTGATTGATGGCACTGAGTTCGATAGCTCTGCTAAAAATGGCGGCCCGGTTTCCTTCCCGCTGGACGGCGTAATCGCCGGTTGGACTGAAGCCCTCCAATTGATGCCACAAGGCTCCAAATGGGAAATCGTTATTCCGTCTGACCTGGCTTATGGTGCTGGTGGCCAAGGCCCAATCCCACCATCATCAACCTTGATTTTCGAAGTGGAATTGCTGGAAATCAAAGCGCCGGAAGCAACAGCTGAAGAAGCAAAGAAATAAATTAATGATTCAATAAAAAACCCGCCATGTGCGGGTTTTTTATTTTTTGGCTGTTTTATATTTAATTGCTAACCAGATCCTTATGTGCTGTGTGGAGCACTGCAATCAAACGGTCTTCGGCACTGAAACGAATTTCCAGTGCTTCTCCCAGTTGGGACAAATCGAGAGACAGGGCCGTAAGGTCATCCGTCTCTAGATATTTGTCATTGAAATCCAGGAGTTTCTCGGTGGTTGTATCGACGACATCATAAAGTTTGCTGGCTTCTTGCAGTGCCTCGGCATCATCAAATTCGCGGCCTTCTTTGATGAGCTGATCATAAACTTCAAAATGGCCAGCGGAGACATAGTCCACCAGGATTTGGCAAAAGCTACGCAACTTCTCGCCGCGCTGAACATCGCTTAATTCTTCATTCAGGCCGCTTAATGCGCAGTATTGCACCAGCATTTCCTGACGTTCCTCAAGCCAGCGATCAATGATTTCGCTGACACCACCCCAGCGCTCTTTAGCGGATTTGCAATTCTCTAACATCAGTTGTTCCTATGAGTTTTCAACAAAGCGTTTGTGCGTGCGGAGCGTGCCGTTTCCGGCTCGTTATGAGCCACCACAATAGGCCATCTATCAAAACAGGGCAAGACGCTTAGGCGAGTTTGGTGTCCTTGCGGAGCAATTGATAAAGGTTAACAAATGCCAGTCCGATAAAAGCTATGAGTGTCCAGGCCGCCAGGCTTAAGCCGAAAATTTTATCGACGTGGGCGCAATTGCCGTCGCCTTGCAATAAAAGTTTAAGGGCTTCGATAAAGGGAAATACCTCAAAAATATAAGACAGGCCGGGCCCGCAGGCGGGCACTTGATCGGCGGGTAAGCTTTGTAACCACAGTTGGCGACCGGCAAAGCAGGCACCCAGGAGCGGGCTGACAATTCCCAATATCGCGTAAACACGGCGGCCGGCAGTGGCCGGGTTGTGGATGGCGGCTGCCAGGGCAAGGAGGCCGGTTAAAATCACAAAACCGCGTTGGGTAATGCACAGCGAGCAGGGAATCATTTTCAATACATGTTCCATGTAAGCGGCAGCGAGGATCATCAAGGTACAGGCGACAAAAATGAGTAAATTGGTTTGGCGAATACCGGGGAGCATGTGGATTCCTTATTGGCGTTGTAATGTAAACGTTATGGTGCACTATGGTAAGCAATTCGCGCCGGGGGGAGCCAGTGCTTTATAGGAAAACCACGCGTTGCGATTACGATAGGCTATGCTTGATGGGCTGGTTTTCCGCTCGCTTGGAGCTTAAAAACTGGCCCAAGTTTCACGGGTGAGGAATGGTGATGAAGAATAAATGGCTCGTTGTGTTGGGCATGGCATTGGGACTGGCTAGTACCGGGGTTATGGCCGCCGGTGGCGGTAATACACCTGCGGAAGGGGTGAATTATATCGAGATTACTCCACCGCTGATTGTGAATTATGGCGGGCCGGGCAAAGTGCGGTATATCAAAGCCGAATTGTCCCTACGCGCTGAAAATGCGGCTGATGCTACCGAGGTGATCCATCACCTGCCATTAATCCGCGACAGGCTCGTGAGCATTCTCAGCGCCCAAACGGAAGAAGTGATCAGTACCGCCGAAGGCAAGGAATATTTGCGTATCTATGCGCTCGCAGAAATTAATAAAGCCTTGTTGAAAGTGGAGGGGCGCAGGCAGGATGGCGCTCATGGTAGTGAGAATCCTGAAAAGGAAACACAGTATTCTTCCAATGGAGAAGGCGTAACCCCGGCACAGGGAGCGGAAACTAAATTGCCCTCGGCGGCGGATGTGAAGCCGGTTAAGGGGCCCGCCTCGGACCTATTCTTTAACAATTTTGTGGTGCAAAAATAAATTACAGGCACCGCGAATAATCAAGCGGTGCCTGCGCACCCCTCCATTCCCCCGCAATTATCGCCGCGATATTGGGCGTAATAGCGCTCCAGGTATTCGTCAAACGAAACCTGCTGGCCCCGCTCAAGTTCCTGTTGTTCGCGTAAGGACGCGGTACTGACTGCAACATAGTTTGCGCGAGTATCGGCATCGAGTGGCCGGGCTGCAAAATAATTTCGATGTTGCTCAGCCAGTGCGAGTGCATGCGCATAAAAACTTTGTTGTTTTGCCTCCATGTCCCCTAATACCCGAGCGGAAGGCGTTAGCGCAGGATTTTCTATTTTTTCCAACTGATGTTGTAACGCTTGCCGGTAAGTGTCGCTGCCCTTTGCCTGATCAAGTAAGGATGCACATGACATGCTGCCCTGGATAATCTCGGTTGCCCATGTGCGCATCGGGATCGAATGATCTCCCCGCAACAATTCGAGTCGAGGCTCGCGTCCCTGGTTGACGACACGTTTCTGGTTTTCCTGCCCCTGGTAAAATTCACGCTCATCGGTTGCAGGGCTTTCACTTAATAGGCAGTAAAGCAAAAACGCATCCATTACCTGCATTTGTTCGATGGTAATTCCCAAAGGTTCGTAAGGATTCAGGTCGACACAACGCACTTCGATATATTCCACTCCACGCAAGCGAAGCGCTTGCAATGCCGTTTCGCCACGCTCGGTAGTGCGCTTGGGACGAATGCTGGAGTAAAACTCGTTTTCAATTTGCAGGAGGCTGGTATTGAGTTGCCGGTAGTTGCCGGCTTGGTCTTTCACGCCGATTTTTTCATAGGCCGGATGACTGTGGGTAATAGCACCGCAGAGTGTTTTCAAGTAATCGTTCAGGTTGTTGTAATTCACCACCAAACTTTTTTGCGCATCACTTTGGTAGCCCAGGTCGCCCATGCGCAGCGAGGTTGCATAAGGTAAATAATGCGTTTGCTTGCCGAACGGAAAAGGTATCAATTGGTGACTGCGATCATTAATAAAACAGGAGCAGACTGCTGGTGAGGCGCCGAATAAATAAATCAGCAACCAGAAATTGCGGCGAAAATTGCGAATCAACCCAAAGTAGCGCTCGGTTTTGAAGTCCTGTAGCGATTGCTTGTTGCCACACTGGGCTTGCAAAATTCGCCAGAATTCATCGGGTAAGCTGAAGTTGTAATGTATTCCCGCAATGGTTTGCATCGGGCGACCATACCTATGGCCCAAACCAATGCGGTAAATGGTTTTCATCGTGCCGCTGTTAGATGTGCCGTAGCGGGCCACGGGAATTTCATTATTGTCACCGAGGATGCAGGGCATGCTTGCGGGCCAGAGGCGCTCGCCATTTGCCGCCAAGTGTTCATAAGTGAAGCGATGAATATCGTCCAACTGGGATAGCAAAGGCTCCACATCCGCAAACGGATCGGTAATAAATTCCAGCAAGGCTTCGCTGTAATCAGTGGTGATGTGCGGGTGGGTTAAGGCCGAGCCCAGTGCAACAGGATGCTCCGTTTGAGCCAGGGTACCTATAGGGGTGACCCGCAGGCTCTCCTTTTCCAGGCCCCGCAAAATGCCGCGCAGGCTGGCGTTATTGTCCGGTGCGGAAAAGGTGGCTAATAAATCCGGCGATATACCTTGGGGTGCAGACACATCAATTTCCTATTTTTAGGGGTATCCAATTTTAGGGGTATCCAGGTGCGGTAATGGCTACCCGAAGGTGTGGAGTTAGTCTAGATCAATTCCAGCGTGCGGCCTGTCATTCAGGGCTCGTTCCTGCTTCCGAAGCTTCGGCGGGAACAGCCGCGGAATCAAATTCCGGCGGTTCGATGCCCGTGCTATCGAATAGGTCCTTGCCAGGTTTGGGCAAGGGAGCGGGCATGATTGCTGGATCTATGGCTGGGAATCCTTTCTCGTTCGCCGGGCAGCCAATGACTTTAATACGCTGCTTGTAATCCCTGGAGCTGGCTTCGAACATCTGGTTAATGGCTTCGTCCTTGTGAATTGTTTTAAACAGCGCGCCCGGGTCGCGCCCATCCAGCCAATTGTTTTGCTTGCCAAGGAAGAGGTTATCCTGATTTTGCAAAATAAAAAGTTCGCTCATAACTCAACGCCCACGATATATGAGGGTAACAAGGTAAAGCGCGAATGTTGGGGTAGTCCAGCCAAGTTCAAGGGTGTAGCGGCCTTGATAAATGGCGCGATAGTATTAAATTTTGATAAGATTGCGCTAACAGTTCAATTTTTCCTGCGAATTGCTTCGCGTGGGGCCAAATTGATGCTGTGTTAATTCCCCCCGATAACCGGGAAACTTGATGCATAGACTGCCTTAATATTGATAACAATAGACGCTTGATGTTTGCGCAAACAGCTTCATCGGCAGCCTGCATTCATTTAATTCTTTGCAAGACGATAATAACGAGAGGAGTTGGATAATGATTAAAAGTTTGTTGGTCTACGCTCATTTAATCGCCGCGTGTATAGCAGTAGGGGTTTCACTGATCCAGGATTTTGCGCTTGTCAGGTGGCGCGGGCGTGCAATGGATCATGAAGCGATACAGATCCTGCAACGCAATGCAGGCATTGTAACGTTGGCGCTTGCCTTACTCTGGGTGACGGGGCTGGTTATTGTTGCGATGGGGTATATCGATAACCCGGCTTATCTAATGAACCAAAAGCTCTGGGCCAAGTTTACCGTTGTCAGCCTTCTGACAATAAACGGGCTTTTCTTGCACTTCTACAGCTTTCCCCGACTGGCATCACCGCAGGGCTTTTTAGGAAGTAATACAGGTGAGCAATTAATTGTACTGATGACGGCGGCCGTATCAATTGTCTCCTGGTTATATGCCTGTTATCTCGGCATTGCCCGCCCATGGAACAACCTTGCCTCGTACAGCTACGTGATGACAATTTATGCCGTAGCCTTGGGGGTCACCTTTCTGGTTGCCCTTGAATGCTGGCGTGAATTGCGCAGCGAGTTCCGGCCTGTTATTCGCTAGATCACCACCTGACCCCCCCCATGAAGACAGTTTTTCAGGTGGTGATCCGTCACAGTAATGAATTACTCAATCCAGATAATTTCTATTTTGTGGCGTGTGGTATAGGGCGGGGCCTTTTTCCTTCCTGACATAATTAGGCATATTGGATCAGTTAGCCAACATCAAATGTTTGTTAAGGTTCATCGGAGAGGGGGAAATAATGCGGTTTTCGAACTGCAGATACCGAGTAGATTTTAGGATGGCCCCAGAAAAACAAATGCCCCGAGGTTATCGGGGCATTTTTGCTTCAACTCAAGATTAATTGATCGTTGTTGTGTAGCTTCGAGTACTACCTATTACGCCTTGCTTTTCAGGAACTTCAACAATTATTTTGAAGCTGCCAGATGCAGGTAGAGTTGAATCGCCTTGCAACGAGATGGTGAAAAGCGTCGGACCTGTAATATTGGAGGGTACTTCAACCGGATCAGGGTTAAGCACGACAGTAGCGTTGGTAACGTCGCCAGTATCGAGTGTAACTTTTGTCCCAGTGGGCAGGCTGTTTTCCTTAGTGTCTTGCAATGAAATTAATAGCAACTCCGATGCTCCCAATCCCAACGAAACATTGCCAGGCTGGCCAATTAGGCGTCCATCTACATTTGTTCCTGGAACACCTGTAGACATAACCAGAGTTATATCCTCGCGTACGGTAACGCTGTTTTGGGTACAATCATCGCCTGTTGCAGGGCAGAGTGCACCATCGTATTTCCCATTTCCTGATGTTCTCTCACCATCTTTTATCAAGCTGCTATTTGGTCCAAAAATATCTACGAAAACCTCCTGGTTAAGGTCGTAAATGCCGTTTTGATTACCGTCCAAATATGCTTCACCTAAATCATCGCATGCTTGTGAAGGGTCAACTAAAGAAGGAGTAGGGGCATTTTTATCACAAGTCAGTCCGCTGGCTGCAAACGTATCTGTATTGTCATATTGCCCATTGCCATTGGTATCAATAAAGCTTTCATTGCCCAATGCGGTAGCCAGAATGGTAACCTTTCCACTGGTCGGACGAGGGCTTTGACTGAACCATTTTACTGTACAGCTACTAAATTCGTCCGTTTCACATGAGTCTTCAATGAGGCCTCCTGACGCAGTAAAAGTTACCGTTGTACCTTCGGGAACAGGGTTGTTGAAAGCATCTGCCATACGAATAGTGACATCTACTTCATAGCCATCTACATAATTTGGTGGATTATATTCGGAGGCCGAAATAGACATACTGTCCTGGTCCGGGATACCAGTTGAGATAACCAAACGGCTGGATTGTGTTGAAATTGTTTGTTCCTGACTGTTTTGCGCGCTGGCGGTTACACGGACAGAAGTTGCAATCGTTCCTGATTGGACACGTGCGCTGACACGTCCGTTAACATCACTTATGACTTGAATAGACTGGGTGCAGGTTGCGTTATTGACGATACATACACCGCCTATGGTGTTGTTAAGGGTCAGTGTAACCGGCACGCCTGCCATTCCCAAGCCATCCTGTCCATTTACAATAAAGCTAACTGTGGATATCTCTTCGCCTTGAGCGCCTTTCAGACTAATTTGTGCCGGATCGGCTTTCTCGAAAACTATGTTCTGTGCAGATGCGTTAACGATGCTCAGCGTAGCCGTTGCGGTATTTACCATAAGGCTTGAAAGATCGGAGGTTGCAATAATTTCATCCGATCCAATGCAACCGTTTGCTTTGTAATTGATAGTTGCTCTGCCAGTTTGAGTAGTAATGGTATTGGTCTCTTCCCCTGCTAAGTTGGTAAATATCGCTGTACCAGCCGTAAAGCAAGATGAGGTGAAAGTTACGTTAGAATTGCCGGAGGTCAGGTTACCTTCACCATCAACGAAGTTCACAGCAAGGCTCGTTGACCCATTTGGTGATAATGACGCACTGCCTATTCCCACTTCGATTGCTCCCGCGACAAAAGAGTCTCCTGTTCCTTTACCTATAAATTTAGCGGAAGCGTTTTCCAACGGTTTTGGGGCAATACGAGTGCTGTAAGACGTTTCCAAATAAGGCGATTTAACAAGGATGCTAAAGCTGCCGGTTGGACGTTCTGTTTTGCTCGCTTTGAGTGTTACAGTAAAAACGGTTGGGTTTAATGTATTAGCAACACCGTTAGCAGGCATACTATGGTTGATAGTTACATCTGAGGCAGTCTGGGTATTAAGTGAAATAGTAGTGCCTAGGGGCATGGAGTTGCCATGAATATCAGCCAGGGTGACATTAAATGAAAAGCTTTCATTGGCGCCCATTTCGATCACTTCGGGTTGCCCAATCAACAATCCGTTTTCGCTGTAAGGCATGTCACTGGACATTACCAGTACCAAATCCTGGCGAATATTTACCGCTTGTTTTGAACAGCCTAAACCGGGTGTTGCGCAAAGCACCCCGTTGTACTCACCATTTTCTGTTGAATGTGTTTGATCGCGATTAAGATCGACAAATTCCTCTTGATCCGGGTCGTATACGCCATTTTCATTATTATCTATATATGCTTCGCCCAAATCGTCACAAGGCGCGTCACTACCATTAGATTCAGCGGTAGATACTGGAACATTTGGGTCACAATTTCCATTGCTAGGTGCATTGTAGGAGTTAAAGGTATCTTTGCCCGGTGTATACACGCCATCGCCATCATTATCCCTGAAACTTTCGTTACCTAAAGTCGTTGCAAGTATCGTAACGCGGCCATTGCTCGGTCGGTTGTTTTGGCTCTTCCAGGTTACCGTACATTCCCCGTTGACCGTAGTACAGTTAGTGTCTATTACCCCGCCTTCGGTAGTAAATTGCACGGAAGTATTATCTGGTGGAGGGTTATTGAAGGCATCTGCTAGGCGTACGGTGATGGATACCGGTTCCCCGTCACGGTTCCAGCCCGCCGGGTTAAATTTAGAGGCAGAAATGGACATGCTGTTTTGGTCGGGCATCCCTGTGCCAATCGATAATTTATTTGAGCGACCACTAATATTTGATGTGGGTTCGGTAGCAATTACTTCGACCGCTGTAGGTATAGTGCCTGCCTGGATTGTTGTAGAAGCAAGGCCGGATTTGTCCGTGGTTGCTGTGGTATTGGTTAACTGGATTCCACCAACATCAGTACTAAGGCTGAAGTTAACCGGCAAGTTTTTAATCGGAGCACCAGTACTTCCTAAAACAGTGAAACGAACAACCGCTGTTTGTGCTCCACCGCTATCTTTCAAGAAGATCTTATCGGGCGTCGCATCGTTAAATTGAATAGATTGGATGGTGTCCTGAGCTATTGTCAGAGTTTTGCGCGCAACTTTCGGCGTGCCTTCGAGTACTGCCGTAGCGGTAACCTCATCATCGCCTACGCATCCATTAGCTGAGTAGGTGATTGATGCCTGACCGTTTTCCGTGGAAACCTTATTTGTGGTGGCAGTCCCAACTGTAAGATTGGCTTCTCCGGCAGCATAACAGCGGGAGTTAAACGTTACTTGTATGGGCGAAGTCACCAACGTATTGGTGCTGCTTACAATGCTTACAGTCAAGGTAGTATTACCACCTGCAGGTATTTGATCAGAAGTGCTAGCTTCGATTTCTCCCGCTACAAACTCGTTACCGTCTCCCCGACCAATAGACACCGCCAATGTGGTGTCTATTGAACCTGAGCTAACACTCCCCGAACTGGTTTGGGGGTCTAGCGGGGAACTGGAGCCACCGCCGCAGGCGGTTAATATAAGGCTGATAAATGCTGCACTAACGACCTTCGTTGTTTTTAGGGTATGCATGGTGTCTTCCTGGGTTACCGACCGTTGATAACTAGCCCGGCGGCGGGTATTGAATTCAAGATATAAATGGCATAAAGAATCGGTGCTAAGCTCTTGAGCTTACTGGCACTTATGGCCAAAGCTAACGTTAGCTCATATCTTTTCAATGATAAAGTCCCGCACGTTCAAAAAACGCACGTTGCCAGGCAAAACACCTGATATTTGTGCAAGTCTTGGCATTTTTTGCTGGCGCCAAGCTCTTTCTTTTGGCGCATTGGCATACCGTGCCCTTTTTTTCTGCCTGGACTGTGCACAAGCTTTTATAATCGGCCCCACTTTTCCCTTAAGTTGAGTTTACCCATGAGTTTTCCGGTTCTTGTTTTGAAGCCCCAGGCTGATCGTCGTTTGAAGTTGGGCCATTTATGGATTTACAGCAATGAAGTACAGGTGGAGAAGTCTCCGCTTAAGTCATTTGGAATGGGCCAGCAGGCACTGGTGACGGCGCACAACGGCAAGCCATTGGGTATCGCCTTGATTAACCCCAATGGTTTGATCTGCGGCCGCTTGGTAAGCCGCGATGAAAAGCTCCCCCTTAACAAGTCCTTGTTGGTGCATCGAATCAAGCAGTCATTGGCATTGCGCGAATTGGCTTTTGATGAGCCTTTTTATCGTTTGATCTATGGTGATGCGGATTTGCTGCCCGGCTTGGTGGTTGACCGGTTTGGCGACTATTTAGTTGTCCAAATTGCCGGGGCAGGGATGGAGTTGGTGAAGGATGAGATAGTGGCCGCATTGGTACAAGTCCTGGACCCTGTGGGGGTTCTGCTGAGTAATGAGCACAGCGCGCGCGCACTGGAGGAGCTGCCTGAATATACCGAAGTTGCCTACGGCGAGGTGCCCGACAAGGTGGAGCTTGTGGAAAATAACACCCGTTTCCTGGCGCCGCTCCAAGGGGGCCAAAAAACCGGCTGGTTTTATGATCACCGTATGAATCGCGCCCAGCTGCAACAATACGTCCAGGGTAAGCGGGTATTGGATGTGTTTTCCTACATTGGCGGCTGGGGAATCCAGGCGGCAGTTGCCGGAGCACGTGAGGTTTACTGCGTTGATGCTTCCGAAGCCGCTGTTGATGCCGTATTGGAAAATGCCCAATTAAATGGAGTGGAGGATCGCGTGGCAAGCATTCAAGGTAAAGCCATTGACGTACTTAAGGAATTAATCGCCGCCGATGAGCGTTTTGATGTGGTAGTGCTCGATCCGCCTGCATTTATCAAAAAGCGCAAGGACCAAAAGGCGGGTGAAGCGGCTTATCGGCATATCAACGAATTGGGAATGCGTTTATTGGGCCGTGATGGCTTGCTGGTATCGGCATCCTGCTCCATGCACCTGGGTAAGGATACTTTATTGGAAATTGTCCGCGCCGCCGGGCGCCACCTGGACCGCCATGTGCAGATAATCGGGCAGGGCGGCCAGGGACCGGATCATCCGATCCATCCGGCCATTCCCGAAACGGATTACCTGAAAGCGGTATTCGCCCGGGTTTATCTTGCTTGATGTTAATAATCCAAGCCCGCGGGATCAGTCTCGCAGGCTCAGGATCTTCCAGCCGCGCTCGCGTGCAATGGCCCCCAGTCGCGCATCGGGGTCCACCGCAACCGGGTTGTCTACTTGTTCCAGCAGGGGTAAATCGTTAATGGAGTCGCTGTAAAAATAAGCCCCATCCAATGAATGCTCATGGGACTGCAACCACCCATGGAGGTGGGTAATTTTTCCCGCCTGGAAACAGGGGGTGCCAACAAAGTTGCCGCTGTAGCGGCCATTAACCACTTCAGGGTCGGTGGCAAGTATGTGGTCTACCCCCAATCGTTTGGCGATAGGGCGGGTCACAAAACCATTTGTAGCGGTAATAATCAGCAATTGATCGCCCCGTTCACGATGCGCGCGCAGCAGGCTTTCGGCTTTTGGGAGCATCAACGGCTCGATATGCGTTGCCATGAATTCGTCATGCAACGCCTTCAATTCTTCCAATGTATGGCGTGTGAGGGGAGCCAGGGAAAACTGTAGATACGCGCGAATATCCAGGCAGCCATTTTTATAGTCAGCGTAAAAGCGATCATTCGCGATGCGATAGGTTTCGGCATCGACCAATTGTTTTTCCACCAAAAAAACGCCCCAGCTGTGATCGCTATCACCGGCGATCAGGGTGTTATCCAAGTCAAAAATTGCCAGGGCCACGGTAAATCCTCTTGCTATGGAAGGGTAAAAACAGCGGTAAATTGCCTGCACCGGTTGTAGGGGCGCTAGGATAGCTGGCGCGCCAAACCGGCTCAATGCTTTATCCATGATTCAGGGTTGCGGCTTTGGGCAAGCCTGATATAGTGCGGAAAACGCTGTTTTGTGGAACATATTCGCATTTTGTATGCGCCAGGTTAATTCCCGCAGCAAAACTCTTTATTTATGGACAGTTCCCTGTGATAGATTCAGACGGATTCCGCCCAAATGTGGGCATCATACTCACCAATGACCGGGGGCAGCTTCTTTGGGCAAGGCGGGTTGGCGGCCAAGATGCGTGGCAATTTCCCCAAGGGGGAATTAATGCTGATGAAACCCCCGAGCAGGCGTTATACCGCGAGCTGCATGAAGAAATTGGCTTACGCCCGCGCGATGTGGAAATACTGGCGGTCACCCGCGGCTGGCTACGCTATCGCTTGCCGCACCGATTGGTCAGGCATAATTCCCTGCCGCTCTGTGTAGGGCAAAAGCAGAAATGGTTTTTGCTACGCTTGTTGAGTGAGGACAATAAAGTCAGCCTGGATAATGGCGGCCGCGCCGAATTTGATGATTGGCGGTGGGTAAGCTATTGGTATCCATTGGGAAAAGTGGTCTCTTTCAAACGCGATGTTTATCGCCGCGCACTTAAAGAGCTGTCGCTGTTCCATTCGCAATTGGAAGGCCGATTTGCGGGTGTGCGCTAATAACGAGTTAACAAAGAGATCGAACGGTCAGTTTGACCACTAAACGAGTCAACCCCAGATGTTAAATTCACTGCGTTCCATAGTTCAGGAAGTAAACTCCGCGCGCGATATGAAAACCGCGCTGGGGATTATTGTGACACGCGTGAAGCAGGAAATGAAAACCCAGGTTTGCTCGGTATATCTGCGCGATGCCAAAGGTGACTATGTGTTGATGGCCACCGATGGCCTCAACGCCGATGCGGTGGGCAAGGTTCGCCTGGCTGCCGGCGAAGGCCTGGTAGGACGTGTGGTGGTGCGTGAGGAGCCCATTAACCTGGAGCATGCCGAGGCGCACCCGAGCTATCAGTATTTCCCTGAAACCGGCGAGGAACGTTATAGCTCTTTCCTCGGTGTTCCCATTATCCACCACCGGAAGGTGCTGGGGGTGCTGGTTGTCCAGCAAGTGGAGCAGCGCCGTTTTGATGAAGGGGAAGAGGCATTCCTGGTGACCATGTCGGCCCAACTGGCCGGGGTCATTGCCCATGCCGAGGCCACAGGTGGTGTGGTGCCGGTGGGCACTAAAGCGGCGCAATCCAAATTCTACGGTGTGTCAGGGGCGTCGGGTATTGCTATCGGTGAGGCGGTGGTTATTGCGCCGACGGCGGATTTGCGCTCCGTGCCATACCAGGCCTGCAAGGATGTGGATGCTGAAATCGCTTTTTTCCATCGTTGTATGGTGGCAGTCCGGGAGGATATAAAGGCGCTCGGCGGCAAATTAAAAGAACGTATAAACCGTGAAGAGCAAGCCTTGTTCGATGCCTATCTCGCCATGCTGGAGGACGCGTCTTTGGGGGGCGAAGTGGTTACCCGGATTCGCAAAGGTGCCGTTGCGGCTTACGCCTGGAGCGAGGTTATCCTCGAGCATGAAAATATTTTTAACAGCATGAATGACCCTTACCTGCGCGAGCGGGCAACCGATTTACGGGATTTGGGGCGCAGGGTTTTGGCATATTTACAGGAGTCCAATCAGAAAGTCAGGGTTTACCCTGAGAAAACCATCCTGATCGGTGAAGAGTTAACGGCATCCATGCTGGGTGAAATACCCAAGGAAAAGCTCGCAGGATTGGTTTCCGTGCAGGGCTCATCCAACTCCCATGTGGCGATCCTGGCGCGGGCCATGGATATCCCCACGGTGATGGGCGCGGTTGATTTACCCTATACACAAATTGATGGCCGCCCGATTATCGTGGATGGTTACAAAGGTACCGTGTATTGCGATCCCAATCCGCAATTGCGCAAGCACTACAAGGCGATTTACCTGGAAGAGCAGGCGCTGGTTAAAGGATTGGAAGCGCTTAAAAACTTACCCTGTGAAACCCAGGATAAATATCGCCTGCCGCTCCATGTGAATACCGGTTTAATGGCAGATGTGGTCCGTTCCCTGGAGCGGGGGGCGGAGGGGGTCGGGCTTTATCGCACCGAAGTACCTTTTTTGTTGCGCGACCGCTTCCCCAGTGAAGAGGAGCAGCGCGCTATTTATCGCGAGCAACTGGAAGCCTTCGCCCCCCACACGGTGACCATGAGGACGTTGGATATCGGCGGGGATAAAGCGCTTCCTTATTTTCCCATTGAAGAAGATAACCCTTTCCTCGGGTGGCGCGGTATTCGGGTAACCCTGGATCATCCGGAGATTTTCCTTGCCCAGATCCGCGCAATGATTAAAGCGAGCGAAGGACTGGATAACTTGCGCATCCTGTTGCCAATGATCACCAATATGCAGGAGGTTGATGCCGCCCAGGGGTTAATCAAGCGCGTGCACAAAGAATTGCTGGAAGAAGGGTTCCGGGTGCGCAAGCCCCAGGTGGGCGTAATGATCGAAGTGCCTGCGGCGGTTTACCTTGCACCGGAACTATCCCGTCGGGTTGATTTCTTGTCCGTGGGAAGTAATGACCTAACCCAATATTTGTTGGCTGTGGATCGCAATAACGCCCAGGTTGCGGATTTATACCAGGCATTCCATCCGGCGGTTTTGAGGGCCTTGCAATATATTGTTTACGCTGCCCACGATGCGGGTATCAGTGTCAGTATTTGTGGTGAGTTGGCCGGTGATCCGGGGGCGGCGATATTGCTCATGGCCATGGGCTTTGATGTGTTGTCGATGAACGCCACCAACCTGCCCAAGGTGAAATCGGTGATTCGCGGCATTACGTTTGCGCGCGCCAAACACTTGCTGGAAGAGGTGATGCGCATGTCTAATGGCGACCAGATTCGTGAGCGCATTGATCGCGAGCTGCGCGAGACTGGCCTCACCCGCCTTATCCGGCCGGTTACTTCCGATACAAATTAATGCGGCTTTACAATAAATGTCTCGGTGCGTTCACAAAACCGCGCCATAATACGGCGCTCCCGGTGCAATGCACCCGATAGATAAACCAGGTGTTTATGTTGCAGTACCCCGATATCGACCCGATTGCCTTCACATTATTTGAAGACCCGCTCCAGATTGGCAATGTCGCGCTGGGCCCTTTCAGTGTGCACTGGTATGGCATCATGTATTTACTGGCCTTCCTTAGCGCATGGCTGATAGCCATTTATCGAGCCAAATCACCGGCCAGCCCGGTCACCAAGCTCCAGGTCGAAAATTTGATTACCTACGGTGCGTTTGGTGTGATCCTCGGTGGGCGTTGTGGCTATGTCATTTTTTACAATTTTGAAAAATGGTTATCCGATCCGTTGTGGTTGTTCCGGGTATGGGAAGGTGGAATGTCTTTCCATGGTGGATTGATCGGGGTAATCGTGGCGATGTTTATATACTCCCGCCGGATCAATCGTTCCTTTTTCAGTATTACTGACTTTGTGGCCCCAATAGTCCCGTTGGGGCTCGGCTTTGGTCGACTGGGTAATTTTATCGGCCAGGAACTGTGGGGGCGTGTCAGTGATGTGCCTTGGGCAATGGTGTTTCCCAAGGCGATGGACCCCGCAGGTGTTGCGCGGCACCCCAGCCAGTTATACCAGGCATTTCTGGAAGGCTTGGTGCTTTTTATTATCGTATTTTGGTTTTCGTCCAAGCCGCGCCCGCGCTGTGCGGTCTCCGGGGTATTTTTAATCGGTTATTCCCTGTTCCGCTTCGGTGTTGAATTTGTGCGCGAGCCGGACCAGGGCATAGGTTTTGATTTAATGGGTTGGATGACCCGCGGTCAGTTGTTGTGTGTCCCTATGTTCGTGTTGGGTGTCGGATTGGTTATTTACGCTTATGGATTTGCTGCCAAATCCATTCCGGATCAAAAAGAACAAGCGGCAATCTAAAGGTGCGGTTTGGCTGATGAAGCAATATCTTGAATTAATGCGCGATGTAGTGGAAAACGGAATCCAGCGGGGAGATCGTACCGGTACCGGCACACGTTCGGTATTCTGGCGTCAATTGCGTTTCGATTTGGGGGAAGGTTTTCCCCTGGTGACAACTAAAACCGTCCATTTGAAAAGTGTGATTGTCGAACTCCTGTGGTTCCTTCAGGGAAGGACGGATGTAACCTGGCTGCAGGAGCGCGGTTGCAGTATCTGGAATGAATGGGCAACGGAAACCGGCGACCTTGGCCCGGTATATGGCAAGCAATGGCGCAGTTGGGCCTGTCCGGACGGTTCAACCATTGATCAAATTTCCCAGGTCATCGAACAAATCAAAAAAAATCCCTATTCACGCCGTTTGATTGTCAGTGCCTGGAATCCGGCGGATCTGCCGGACGAATCCTTGAGTCCGCAGGAAAATGTCCGGCACGGGAGGATGGCGCTTGCTGCTTGCCATACACTGTTCCAATTCTATGTAGCCGAAGGAAAACTGTCTTGCCAGTTGTACCAGCGCAGTGCGGATTTATTTCTCGGCGTACCTTTCAATATTGCCAGCTATGCGCTGCTGACCCATATGATTGCCCAGCAATGTAATTTGGGGGTGGGTGACTTCGTTCATACCTTTGGCGATTGTCATCTCTATAACAACCACATTACCGATGAGATAGTTTACGAACAATTAACACGCAAGCCTAAAAACTTGCCTACACTAAATATTCTGAGAAAACCGGCGTCAATTTTTGATTACGAACTGACGGATTTTGAATTCGAAGGTTACCAACCCCATCCGCGTATAGCGGCGCCTATTGCCATTTAGCGGTGTTTGGTTGTTGGCATTTATAAGTTGTAAATAAAAAGGCGAACTGTCTGCATGAAACTGGCCATCATAGTGGCGGCTGCCAAAAACGGTGTTATAGGCCGCAACAATCAATTGCCATGGCATCTTCCGCAGGATCTTAAATATTTCAAGGCTGTTACTTTTGGTAAGCCAGTGATCATGGGCCGCAAGACCCATGAGTCCATCGGACGGCCGTTACCTGGCCGGACCAACATCGTGGTCACGCGTGATTTGGAATGGCGGGCGGGTGAAGGTATTGTTGTGGTCAGTTCCATTGGGCGGGCATTGGATGAGGCCAGGAAGTCATTAAAAAAAACTGATGCGATAATCGATGAAGCAATGATTATCGGGGGCGCAGAAATTTATCGCTCAACACTCGGGATTGTCGATAAAGTCTATTTAACGCGTATTAATCGCGATTTCGATGGGGATGCGTGGTTTCCGGAACTTGATGAAACACAATGGGTTCTGGATTCAGTAACCCCGGGGGATGCTGCTGCAGAGGTTCCCCATGAGTTTTTAATTTATAAAAAGCGCTACGAACCTGAAGAATAGTTTGGTTGGTAGAAATATTGGCTGTGGTCGTGTTTTGAATTGCAGCAAAAAATAATTTTGTGTTACCTGTGCACTTATTGAAAGCAAATGGGTGTTACCAGCGTGATACCAAAATACACACGTAAAAAGCTGAAGGATAAATCATTGGAAGTAGGTCATAGCGCTTATTACAATGCCCGCGTTCTTAGCTGCCTCGTCATCGGGGCTACGTGGATAACGCGTCTGCGGCAGCTTGTTGTCGCAAACTCACTTGATTGAACACCCAATTGGGGGGATTATGAAAAAGCAGCGATTGAAAGCAGTGGCTATCACCACAATGCTTTCTGCCGGCGCGCTAATGGGTAGCGTTGCCATGGCAGATCAAACTCTGGAGTCAGTGCTCCAGGCGGGTCAAGCCAAAACCACTTTGGCCCAAGAATCTCAAAAGCGTATCGACAGGCTGGCTCAGGAAACTGATGATTTAACCCAAGAGTTTAAAAGCCAAAACAAACTGATCGACGATCTGCGTGTTTTCAACACCCAAATGGAAAAGCAAGTTGCCAAACAACTCACAGTAGTGACTGAATTGGATCAGTCTATTGAAAAAGTAACTGTGATTGAGCGCCAAATTCAGCCTTTGATTTTCCGTATGCTGGACAGCCTTGAGCAGTTCGTGAATCTCGACAAGCCATTCTCGCTGGAAGAGCGCAAAGAAAATATCGCAATGTTGCGTACCAACCAGGATCGCGCTGACATTTCCGTATCAGAAAAATTCCGCCAAGTTTTGGAAGCCTACAAAATCGAGTCTGCCTACGGCAACACTATCAGTGCTTACAAAACCACATTGAACCTGGATGGACAGGATCGTGAAGTCAATGTGCTCCGTGTAGGTCGTATTTCCCTGATGTACCAAACAACTGATGCGCAATCCAGCGGTTACTGGGATGTTGCCCAGAAAGCATGGTTGCCTTTGGATAGTTCCTACAATAGTGAAATCCTGAAAGGCTTGAAAATTGCTCGTGACCAGGCAACTAAAGATATTATGACTATGCCAATTCAAGCTCCGGAGGCAGCACAATGAAAATGAAGTTTGTTAAAAGCTGCTTGATGCTTGCTGCTGCGGGTTTGTTGAGTACCAACTTTGCCGTAGCTCAAGAAAAAGCCCAAACTCTTGATCAATTATTGGATATGGTCAAGAAGTCACAAATCAGTGAGTCAGCAGAACATAAACAACGTGAAGCTGAATTTGCCCGTGATAGAGCCAATCAGGCTAATCTGCTGGCGCAAGCAAAAGCGACTCGTCAGGCTGAAGAAGCTCGCTCCCAGGCTTTAGAAAAAAAATACGCTGAACAGCAGCTTCTCGTTACCCAAAAGAAAAACCAGTTGAATGAGCGCTTGGGTTCTATGCGCGAGCTGTTTGGCCATTTGACTTCTACCGCAGGCGATTTGCGCGCTACGTTGGAAGTATCAATGGTTAGTGCGCAATATCCGAATCGTGGTGATTTCCTTGATGCTCTGATCGAAAAAATGAACGGCAGTACTCAATTGCCGGATATCGAAGAAATCGAGCGTCTTTGGTATGAAGTGCAACGTGAGATGGTTGAAACCGGCCGTGTTGTGAAATTTAACGGTACGGTAATCAAACCAAGCGGGGAGCAAGCTCAGCAAGAGATCGTTCGTATCGGTACTTATAACCTGGTATCGAATGGTACTTATCTCACTTACACCGGCGGAAAAATTGAAGAGCTGGCCCGTCAACCGGACGCGGATATGTTAGCTGCTGCATCTGCTTTGCAAAATGCTACTGATGGGGTTGTTGACGTAGGTATCGATCCAACAGGCCCATTGGGTGGTCAATTGCTGTCAGCTTTGATTCAGAAGCCAACATTCAAAGAATACCTTGATCAAGGCGGCGAAGTGGGTTGGGTAATTGTTTACGTTGGTATCTTCGGTTTGTTGCTTGGCGTATGGCGCATGATCGTTCTGTTCACCATGAGTGCCAAAGTAAAAGCGCAGCTCAGAAACCCGGGTAATCCCAACACTAACAACCCATTGGGTCGCGTGTTGAAAGTAGCGCAAGAAAACAAAAATGTTGATCCTGAAACCCTGGAACTCAAGTTGGAAGAAGCTGTGTTGAAAGAGCGTCCATCGATTGAGTCAGGATTGGCAATTATGAAGATTATTGCCGCTGTAGGTCCATTGCTCGGTCTGTTGGGTACGGTTACCGGTATGATCACAACGTTCCAGGCGATTACCATCTTTGGTGCCGGTGATCCCAAGAACATGGCAGGTGGTATTTCCGCTGCGCTGGTTACCACCGTACAGGGCTTGTTGGTTGCAATTCCGATGGTATTAATGCACACACTGGTTAATGGCCGTGCTAAAGCCGTAGTGCATGTACTGGATGAGCAAACCACTGGAATTATTGCTGAAAACGCAGAGCGTAAGTAGGAGATAAACCATGCAGGCTTTGACGGATGCTTTAAGAACCCTAGAAGCCTTCTTGGACCAGGGTGGTGCGGTAATGTATGCCATTGCTGCCCTGACCCTCTGGATGTGGGTGCTCGTATTTGAACGAGTACTCTATTTCAAAGGTAGTCTGAGAAGTGATATTCAGCAGTCGCTGAATACATGGGAGGCTCGTAAAGAACGCAAGTCCTGGAATGCTCACCAAATTCGTAATGCCATGATTTCCCGCATGGACGGAAAAATCAGTGCCAATCTCGACATGATTGGTGCCCTGGTTGCCCTCTGTCCGCTTATGGGATTACTTGGCACCGTAACCGGTATGATTGATGTGTTTGGCGTACTTGCCAATACCGGTGGTGGCGATGCCAAATCAATGGCTGGTGGTGTATCCAAGGCAACAATTCCAACAATGGCAGGAATGGTTGCAGCAATTTCGGGCGTCTTTGCAAACACTTACTTGACTCGTGTGGCGGATAGTGAAAAGTCATTATTTGCTGACCACCTTACAATGGATCACTAATCCGGTGATCCATTGTTAAGGTGTGTAATTTTAACCTGTATGAAAGAGATGTCTCATGAGCAGGAATAACCAAAGGCCAGAAGAAGAGGCTCAAGCAATTGACTTGACTCCAATGTTGGACGTTGTGTTCATCATGCTGATCTTCTTTATTGTTACCGCGACGTTTATCAAAGAGACCGGTAAGGATGTGAGCAGACCGGACGCTAATACTGCCGATGACAAACCAAATGCAAGTATTTTGATTGCTGTTGGTGCCGACAATGAAATCTGGATGGATAAAAAGAAAATTGATACCCGTAATTTGCGTCAGGCAATAGAGCGCATGCGTGCGGACAATCCCAAAGGGGCAGTATCAATCCAGGCGGACAAAGAGGCTGACATCAAGTTTGTGGTTGAGGTGGCTAACGCAGCTCGCAACGCGGGTGTAACTGATGTAAGTGTATCTACTGAGAAGAATTAACAGCTATGAAACCTATTAAAGTAACCATAGCAGGAATCCTCGGGGTAGTTACCACACTCGGACTCCTGTTCCTAATGAATAGTTTGGTTAACACAGAGTTTGCGGCTCCGGATTCAACGAAAGCCGTGAAGATTCCAGACATTCGAATGTCAAATACCAAAATTGAGACCCGTCTGGAAGATGCCAAGCCGGAAAAACCTCAAGAGCCAGAAACTCCGCCTGATCTTCCTGAGCCGGAGTTTGAGGCGCCTGATGTTTCTGGTGATGCATTGAATATGACTGCTCCCGTTGCTAAAGCGGATATTGATATGAGTGGTAATTCCCTGGCATTTAGTGAAGGTGAGTATTTGCCTATCGTTAAAGTACCACCGGAATATCCCAGTACGGCGCTTTCTCGCGGAATTGAAGGTTTTTGTACGGTTGTTTATACAGTGACAGAAACGGGTACCACGCGTGATCCGCAACCGATACCAGATCAATGTATAACCAAAGATGGCAAGCCAACAACAGTATTTAACCGTGCTTCTGTTAAAGCGGCATTGAAATTTAAATACAAACCGAAAGTGGTTGACGGTAAGCCGGTAGAAGTTCCTGGTGTTAAAAACCGCTTCACTTACGAGATGCAAAAATAAGGGGTAATGAAATGAAACAAGTATTTCCTGCCGTTTCAGTTGCTCTTAATCGCACTCTGTTGGCTGGTTTAATTGCCGTATCACCAGTGCTTATGAATAATCTTGCGTCGGTTATTGTTGCAGATGTTCAAATATCTGTAGCTAACGCGCAGGTAACCGCCAAGAATAAGTACGCGAACGAGCAACAGCGCAAATTCCCTAATGTGTCTGAATCATTTGGTAAGAAAATTACCGAAGCAGCAAACTTTCTCCAGCCTCAGGACGAATCTGTTAAGCCGGACCCGCGCAAGGCAATGCAGCTCTTGAATCAAATGGAAGCGAATTCAGCCAAGGCGAATGCGTATGAAAAAGTTTTATTGCATCAGTACATGGGTTATGCCTATTTAGGTGTAGAGAATTATGCGAAAGCTATCGAAAGTTTCAATAAGATGCTCGCATTAAGCCCGAATATGCCTTTGGCAACAGAAGCGTCAACGATTCGTATTGTCGGCCAGCTTTATTCGCAACTCGATAATCCGAGAAAGGCATTGGAAACTTTGCTGAAATGGACTAATTACTCGGATAGGATCAAGCCAGAAGATCACTACATGTTTTCTACGCTGTACTATCAGTTGGAAGACAATAAGAACGCCCTGTTGAATATCAACGAAGCGGTAAAAAACCAGGAGGCTGCAGGTAAAGTTCCCGCTGAGTCCTGGTATGTTTTGCAGCGCGGGTTGTATTTCGATAAAGAAGATTACAAAAGTGGTCTGGTAGTTTTGGAGAAGCTGATCAAGCATTATCCAAAAGCGCAATATTGGAAACAGCTTTCTCAAGTTTACCGGATGTTGGATCGCACCAACGATGCATTGAATGCGTTGGAAACCTGCTATCTGATGGGTGGATTAACAACCGAGAAAGATCTGGTTAACCTGGCATATTCATTCCTGGAAGCAGAGGTGCCTTATAAGGCTGCCAAGGTCCTGAAGAAAGGTATCTATACAGACAAGATCGTAGAGCCAACAGCTAAAAATCTTAAAACCCTTGCAGATGCTTTGCGTCTCGCCCAAAACGCCAAGGATTCCTTGGTGGAGTACGAGCGTGCCGCGGAAAAATCTACTGACGGTGAATTGATTATTGGTTTGGCCCAGGCCTATCTGGCAAACGATAAGCACAAAGAAGCGTCCAAGTGGGGCCGAGAGGCTTTGCGTAAAGGCGGCATTAAACGAGTTGACTACGCCAATCTGACTGTTGCGCAAGCGGAGTTTGAATTGAAGAATTATGATGAAGCTATCAAGTTTTTCAAAGAGGCGGGTAAAGACGCTCGTTCATCCAAAGTGGCTGCACAATGGATTGCTTTCTGTGAAAGAGAAAAACAAAAGCAGGAACTGGCTCGGCAAGACTCATGAGTCATTAACTGCAAAAATAAAAAAGCCAGCATTCGCTGGCTTTTTTATTTTCTATATACAAGTTTTTCGTATGGTCATCGGGCTGAATTTCAATTGCCAGGCGTGATTGCAAAACAACGATAATAAATTTATCGCACTTGATTTTGGATGCTACCGAAAGGTTTCGGTAGCATCCGAATGAACGCTTTATTCCAGCTTGCTCAAATCCCTTACCGCACCCCTGTCTGCGCTGGTGGCCAGCATAGCGTAAGCTTTAAGTGATGCGCTGACTTTGCGCGGACGAAACTCGATGGGCTTCCAGGCCTTGACTCCCTTGGCTTCCATCGCTGCGCGACGATCTGCCAATTGCTGGTCAGTCAATTTCACGTTAATGCTGCGATTGGGAATGTCAATGTGAATAATGTCCCCGGTCTCAACCAAACCTATAGCGCCGCCGGCAGCTGCTTCTGGTGATACGTGACCGATTGAAAGGCCTGATGTACCGCCGGAAAAGCGTCCGTCAGTTAACAATGCACAAGCTTTGCCCAGGCCTTGTGATTTCAAATAGCTGGTCGGATAAAGCATTTCCTGCATACCCGGACCACCGCGTGGGCCTTCATAGCGGATTACGACAACATCACCGGCTTTTACCTTGCCATCAAGGATGTCCTTTACCGCCTGGTCCTGGCTTTCCACGACGTAGGCGGGACCTTCAAAAACCCAAATGCTTTCATCGACACCGGAAGTTTTTACCACGCAACCATCAACTGCGATGTTGCCCCTCAGTACCGCCAGGCCGCCTTCTTTTGAATAGGCATGCTCAACGGAGCGGATACAACCCTCGACGCGGTCGGCATCAAGGCTCGGCCAGCGGGTGGATTGGCTGAAGGCAACCTGGGTCGGAATACCTGCCGGGCCTGCGCGGAAGAACTGGGCTACTGATTCATCGCCAGTGGTGATTATATCCCATTTATCCAGGCCCTCTTGCAGGGTTTTGCTATGGACTGTGGGAACCTGGTTGTGAATGAGGCCGCCGCGATTCAACTCCGCAAGGATTGCGAACACGCCACCAGCGCGGTGCACATCTTCCATGTGGTATTTCGGGGTATTGGGAGCCACCTTGCATAATTGCGGCACCCTACGGCTCAGGCGATCAATATCTGTCATAGTGAACGGCACTTCACCTTCCTGCGCCGCCGCCAGCAAATGGAGGATGGTATTTGTGGAACCGCCCATTGCAATGTCCAGTGCCATCGCATTCTCGAAGGCTTCAAAAGTGGCGATAGACCGCGGCAATACACTTTCATCGTCCTGTTCGTAGTAGCGCTGGGTAATTTCAACGATGCGGCGGCCCGCTTCGAGGAACAGGCGTTCGCGGTCGGAGTGGGTTGCCAGGGTCGAGCCGTTACCGGGCAACGATAACCCCAAGGCTTCGGTTAAGCAGTTCATGGAGTTGGCTGTGAACATCCCGGAACAGGAACCACAGGTGGGACAGGCCGAGCGCTCGTATGCTTCCACTTTTTCATCGCTGGCGTTTTTATCGGTGCCGATAACAATTGCGTCAACCAGATCGAGTTTATGGTCAGCCAAACGGGTTTTGCCAGCTTCCATGGGCCCACCGGAGACAAAAATCACCGGGATATTCAAGCGCATTGCCGCCATTAACATACCGGGAGTAATTTTGTCGCAGTTGGAAATGCACACAATCGCGTCCGCGCAATGGGCATTCACCATGTATTCCACCGAGTCGGCAATGATGTCGCGGCTGGGCAAGCTGTAAAGCATGCCGTCGTGGCCCATGGCGATGCCGTCATCCACGGCAATGGTATTGAATTCTTTAGCGACGCCGCCGGCTTTTTCTATTTCACGCGCGACCAACTGGCCCAGGTCTTTTAAATGCACATGGCCAGGGACGAATTGGGTAAATGAATTGGCGATAGCGATGATGGGTTTTTGGAAATCGTCATCTTTCATGCCCGTAGCACGCCACAAGGCGCGGGCACCGGCCATATTGCGGCCCGATGTCGTGGTTTTGGAACGATAAACCGGCATAACTAACCTCGATCTGTATTAGCGGCTAACAGTGGGCATATAGTAGCAGATGCCCCAAGCCAGCCGCAGTAAGATTCCGGTTCCGATAAGATTAGTTGGGTATCAAGCCCCTGTCGGGTAATCCAATCGCATAAGGGTGACGGGCGTATCGCGATAGGATTCCAGGGCGAGCGTTTTCCAGCCCAGCGCCGCGTAGAAAGCGCTCTGGTCGGGGGTAAACAAATAGAGTTGTGCAAGCTCCTGCCCCCTTGCAAAATCCATTAATGCCTGGACCAATTTTTTCCCAAGGCCGCGTCCGCGTTGATCCTCTTTGATATAAACGCTGGCGAGCCAGGGGCTTAATTCCGGGTGGGTGTCCATATCCGCCTCGACCAGTGCCGCTGTGCCGAGGATGATTTCCCGCTCAATGGCGATCAGCATAGTAGGTATGGGGTTGTCCCCCAGGTAGCGCTGCATTCTGTCCAGGCGGTGTTCAAAGGTTCTACCCGGATTAAGGTAACCCCACTCATCAAAATGCCACCGCGCTATCGTTGGAATATGTTGCGGTGCCTCGCGTAAATCAATAATTTCCATTTTGCCTTTCTTTAAAAATTGCTTCTGGGTTAAAAAACTACACCAGTGATTTAATAAAAATTTTGGAATTGCGTTGGTAGTTATACAGCAATTGCCGTTGGACCGGTAAATCATCCAGCTTGCCTTGCACAAAACCTTGTTCGATAAACCAGTGTGCAGTTTGTGTTGTCAGCAAAAATAATTGTTTGATTTTTTGCTTGCGCGCCTGGGCTTCTATTTGTTGCAACAATAAAGCCGCGCGTCCGCCCTTGCGGTATTCGGGATGTGTGGCAACGCAGGATAATTCCGCCATATCCCCATAAGGATAGAGCGCGGCACAGGCGATAATCGCCCCGTCTTTTTCCATCACATGGAATTTATTGATTTCAGTTTCCAGCAATTCACGGGAGCGCCGTACGAGGATACCTTCTTCTTCCAGCGGGCGAATTAATTCGAGGATGCCGCCCACATCATCAATGGTTGCCGGCCGTAATTGTTCGTAATGGCCCGAGTAAATCATGGTGCCCATACCGTCGCGGGTGAATAACTCCGTAAGCAGGGCCCCATCTGTGCTGTAACTGACGAGTTGTGAACGCGGCACGCCCTGCAAGCAACTTAAATAGCAGGCACTGATCGCTTGCTGTAGATCAAAACTGATTTGGTTGCCGTGCTCGCCCAGGTAGTTTTTGCATTCTTGCAATGAAAGCTGGCGAATCAAATTACCTTCTTCGTCGGTAACCCCATTGCCTTCAACAAAGGCCAATAATTTATCGGCTTTGATGGCGCTGGCGACATGGGTGGCAACATCGCTGAATGACAAGTTAAAGATTTCGCCGGTCGGTGAGTAGGCGATGGGCGAAAGCAATACGACTGCACCGGAATCCAGGGCGGCGTTGAGCGATTTGGTTTGCACCTTGCGCACTTTCCCGGTGTGTTGCAAATCCACGCCGTCAATAACACCGTAGGGCATAGCAACGACGAAATTGCCGCTTATTACTTGCATATCCGCATCGTGCATCGGTGAATTCGGCAGGCTGGTGGACAGTGCCGCCTCCACAATGGTACGTGTTTCGCCAATGGCCTGAATGACCAGGCTTAAGCTTTCGCTATCGGTAATGCGCAGGTTTTTGTGGAAATTGCTGTAGGTGTCGGCGACTTGCAAGCGTTCATCAATTTGCGGGCGCGCGCCGTGCACCAATACCAGGCGTACATCCAGGCTACAAAGCAATGCAATGTCGTGGACGATATTGTGAAAATTTGCGTGGGTGATGGCTTCGCCGGGCAGCATCAACACAAATGTCTTGTCGCTGTGCCTGTTGATATAGGGGGTCGAATGACGAAACCATTTAACGTAGTCTTGGGTATTGGCTGGCACTTTTTTATCTCGAATTAAAAGTGAAGGAAAAATTTGCAGTTTTAATTACAAACAATATTTTTCAATCAATCGTCGCACAATATTGATGGCAGGCTCGATTTGGTCGAGCGGAATAAATTCATCCGGCTGGTGTGCCTGGTTAATGGAGCCGGGCCCGAGGATTAGGGTTTGCATTCCCAGTTGTTGCATAAATGGCGCCTCGGTTGCAAAGGCAACGGTATCCGCGCGATTGCCGGTGAGTTCCTCACACATTTTTACCAGCTCCGCGTTTTCATTTTCACCAAAGGCATCAACACCCTCAAACAACGAGGAGAACACAATATCAGTGCCGCTGGTTTCGGCAATGGGAGTAAGGCGTTGCTGGATGGCTTGGCGCAATTCCTCGTTATCCATGCCGGGTAATACCCGCAAATCAAAATGCAATTCACATTCGCCGCAGATACGGTTGGCACCGTCGCCGCCGTGGATGCAGCCGAGGTTCAAGGTTGGCGTTTGTACCGCAAACCCGGGGTCTCGGTATTTTAATTGCAGCTCGCCGCGCAATTGCAGCAGTTGGCTCATCACCTGGTGCATAGCGTCCAATGCGTTGTTACCCAGTGTCGGGTCGGAGGAGTGGCCGCTTTTGCCCCGCACGCGGATACACTCCATCATGATGCCTTTATGCGCACGGATCGGCACCAGCCCGGTGGGCTCACCAATCACCGCGTAACGCGGTTTAAATCCCGGAATACCCGCTTGCGCCAAGGCGCGGGCACCGCTCATGCTGCTTTCTTCATCAGCAGTGGCCAGCACTATCAACGGGTGTTTAAAGGGCTTATCGAGATAGGGTTTTACCGCTTCGATAATCACCGGAAAGAAACCCTTCATATCGGTGGCCCCTAATCCGTACAGCTTGCCATCGCGTTCAGTCAATAGGAATGGATCTGACTGCCAGCGGTCCGCATCGTAAGGAACTGTATCGCTATGGCCCGCCAACACCAGGCCGCCATCACCCTGGCCAAGGCTGGCGATCAGGTTTGACTTTCCCACCTGGGGCAGGGGCTGGATACGCGTATTGAAGCCCAGGTCGGCAAACACGGTGGCCAGGTAGCTAATAACCTTGTCGTTGGGCATATCCCACTCCGGCAGGCCACAGCTAACGGACGGCAAGGCGACCAATTGCCGGAGATGGTCGATATAGCGTTTGGAATCAAAATTCATGGCAAACACCTTTGCAGTGATAAGGTGTTATCGGTGATTAAGCATAAAAATGCAAGCTTTGCTCGTCAGGCAGCAGAGGCTGGCGGGGGAATCCAGCCAGGCTTGCATCTCAGCCGAACAGGCCTTTGAAGAAATAGAAAAATAGGATTGATAAACCCGCGCCCGCTGGCAAGGTAATTACCCAGGACGCAAAGATGCCGCCGATCACTCCAATGTTCAACGCACCTATGCCTCGCGCCAGGCCAACACCCAGCACGGCGCCGACCAGGGTATGGGTGGTGGAGATAGGTAGGCCGACCCCCGACGCGATAACCACGGTTGCAGCGGCGGACATTTCGGCGGCAAAACCGCGGCTGGGGGTTAGTTCGGTAATTTTTTTACCAATAGTGATCATCACCTTATAGCCATAGGTAGCCAGCCCTATCACTATGCCCAATGCGCCCAACAGCAATACCCAGGAGGGCACCTGGGCTTTGGCTTCCACCGCCCCGGCGTCGATAACGCTGATCACCGCAGCGACCGGCCCCACTGCGTTGGCGACGTCATTGGAACCATGGGCGAACGCCATGGAGCAGGCGGTGAATATCATCAATACCCCGAACACGCGCTCCACGCTGGAAAAACGGTTATTGCGGTCAGCGACCTGGTCTTGCGTAATGCGGCTTAGCAGATAGATACCGATACCGGCGACTAGCACCCCGATCAAGGCGGCAATCAGTGTAGCTTCAAGGAAACTGAAATCCAGGTGGTGCGCTTTCAGTACATATTTCAATCCCTTCAGCAAGGTTACCATCGACAGGAAAAAGCCCACCGCAAACATGTAATAGGGGATATAACGTTTGGCATTGGTAAAGGGGTCATCGGTACTGAGGATAAGGTGCTGTACGGAACGGAAACTCCAGAAGGAGAGGAAACCGGCGATGACCGGGGTAATCACCCAGCTGCCGACGATCCCCCAGACCTGGCGCCATTGGACAGCGTCCGCCGATATGCCTACCGCAGCAAAGCCGATAACCGCCCCCACGATGGAATGGGTAGTGGATACCGGCCAGCCCAAAATACTGGCGATAAGTAACCAGGTGCCAGCGGCGAGCAGGGAGGCGAGCATACCGTAGATAAATAAGTCCGGGCGGCCGGTCATTACATCCAGCTCGACAATTCCGCTGCGGATGGTCTCGGTCACTTCGCCGCCGGCCAGGTAGGCCCCGGCGAATTCAAAGACCATGGCGACAAGGATGGCCTGCTTCATGGTGAGTGCGCGCGAACCCACCGAGGTTCCCATGGCGTTGGAGACATCGTTAGCCCCGATTCCCCATGCCATGAACAAGCCCAGTACGCAGGCCAGGATGAATAGTTCCTGGCTGTATTCTGCTAATAACGTCATTTGTAGTTATCCGAATCTAGCGTGCCAGCAACAGTTGCAGGCGACCGCCCACGTCATGGGCGCGGTTGGCGATATCACCGATCCAGTCGATGATGTTATAAAGGAACATGACATCCACTGGCGGCAGTTGCGCCTCCAGGGCGAAGAGCGAGGTGCGCACCCCGATTTCCAATTGGTCCGCTTTTTCCTCTTGTTCGTCCAGGTCCTTGATCATGTTTTCAACCATAGCCAGCTCGCGGCCGCTAAACCCTGTTTCGAGTAATTCATCCAACTCGTTGATTGCCGTTAATGCCTGTTCTGCGGCGGCAACGCTGGTGCGTACAAATTCGGTCATTTGCGCTTTCATAATCAGCGGGATGGTCATCCGGCGGCCCATGATGATGCCGGTAATATCCTTGGCACGGTTGGCCAGGCGGTCTTGCATGGTGAGCAGCTCCAGCAGGTCGGTGCGGGGAACCGGCAAGAACAGGCTTTTTGGCAAATGCAGGCGCAATTGCTTTTTAATTTCGTCGGCGTCGTTTTCGTATCTCACCACTTGTTGCTGGATCGCGCTGGCGCGCGTCCAATCGTCGCCGATGACTGCATCGAAGAAGCCGACCAGCTCCGTGGACGCTTTTACTGCCAAGGCCATATGTTCCTGCAGCGGCTTGATCGGCGAGCGACCAAAGAGGTTTGATAGATTGGCAAATGGCATGAAAGTCCCTCCGGATAAAAGTGTGCGCAGTATAGGAATATCGGCTCCCCAGGTCACGTCACCTGGTTACATTTTTATGACCGTTTGACCTGTCGGGTGTTGCCATTGAGCATAGATAGCGTGCGGCAAATTGCGAGTGAGTGATGTCGCCGGCAGACGTTGCGGCTGGCAGCGGCTACAATCTTGCCCGATAACATATAAACAGGGTCACACAATGGCGCAAGTGCTGGATAGGGTTTTGGATTTACGTGGGCTGATCAATGATCTGGTTGCTGACGGACGGATGAAGCAGGCCGATGCGAATATGCTCCTGGGCGCATCACGTACGCGCGAACAAGCCATCATGCACCCCCTCGCCTATATCGCGACGCAAAACCTGGACGATGTGCAGCGCCCCGGCAAAACCCTGGATAGCGATACGCTCACCGAATGGCTGGCCACCAAGGCGCGTTTGCCGTTGTTCCATATAGATCCGATGAAAATCGATGTGGCCAAGTGCACGGAAGTGATGAGCTACGCTTTTGCCAAGCGCCATGGAATCCTGTGTGTGCAAGTAAACCAGGACCATGTGCTGGTGGCGTGTACCCAGCCGTTTATGTCGGGTTGGGAGCCGCAGGTAGAGCATGTTGCGCGCCGCAGTGTGAAACGGGTGGTGGCCAATCCCGCCGATATTGAACGCTACATGGTGGAGTTCTATACCCTGGCACGTTCGGTATCAGGCGCCAGCGGTGCGACTGCCGCCTCGGCGATCACCAACTTTGAGCAACTTGTCGAGCTGGGCAAGGCGAGCGATCCGGACGCCAATGACCAGCACATCGTCAAAATTGTCGATTGGCTGCTGCAATACGCTTATGACCAACGTGCCAGTGACATCCACATAGAACCCCGCCGGGAAGTAGGGCGCATACGCTTTCGTATCGATGGCGTCCTGCATTACGTTTATGAACTGCCCGCGAACGTGTCTACGGCGGTAACCAGTCGTTTTAAAGTGCTGGCGCGTATGGATATCGCCGAGAAACGCAAACCCCAGGATGGCCGTATTAAAACCCGTCGTAGCGACAGCAGTGAAATTGAATTGCGTATGTCCACCTTGCCCACCGCCTTTGGTGAAAAACTGGTGATGCGGATTTTCGACCCGGAGGTTTTACAGCGCAGTTTCAGCGACCTGGGTTTGGTGGGCGATGACTATACCCGCTGGAACACGATGCTCACCCGTCCCAACGGTATCCTGCTGGTTACCGGTCCAACGGGGTCAGGTAAAACCACCACGCTTTATTCATCACTGCGCCAGGTGGCGACTGATGAAGTGAACGTAAGCACCATTGAAGACCCCATTGAAATGGTGGAGGAGCGTTTCAACCAGACCCAGGTGCACCATAAAATCGGATTGGATTTCGCCGCCGGTATCCGCAGCCTGATGCGCCAGGACCCGGATATTATTATGGTGGGCGAAATCCGCGACCTGGAAACGGCGCAAATGGCGGTGCAGGCGGCGCTGACCGGTCACCTGGTATTGTCCACTGTCCACACCAATGACGCCCCGTCTACCGTGGCGCGCCTGCTGGATTTGGGCATTCCCTCCTACCTTATTAATGCAACGCTGTTGGGAGTAATGGCCCAGCGGTTGGTGCGTACCCTTTGCCCCCATTGCAAGGAAGAAGGCCAGATCAGCCAGGCGGATTGGCAAGAACTGGTGGCCCCCTGGAAAGTGCAGGTGCCGAGCAAAGTTTATCGCCCTACCGGCTGCCTTGAATGCCGCAATACCGGCTATATGGGGCGCCAGGGCTTATATGAGATTCTGGTCATGTCTGAAAGCTTGAAGGAACGGGTTACGCCCAATTGCAATTTGCAGGAAATGCGCCGCCAGGCGATGAAAGAAGGAATGCGTACCTTGCGTTTGTCCGGCGCACAGAAAGTTGCCGCGGGTTTGACCACGATGGAAGAGGTGTTGCGGGTGGCACCGCCGCCTGAAAAAGCGGGTTAGCGGCCGGGTTAAATCAGACTTAGCAAATCGCCCAAGCCGTTACGGCTTGGGCGATGCTTTTTTAGTGGATAAATCCAAACCGCGCCTGGCGCGCCTGGAAGCTATTCAGGATGCGTGGGTCGATCGTGCAGGAGGTCGCGGCTGTTCCCACCAGAGCCTGGTTACGGCGGGCCAAATCGTTAAACTCCCTTAACAAATCGGTATTGATATCGTCTGGAACCTGGAACACCGGTTGTGTCGTTGTTGAACCCTTCACAAAACCGGAGAGGCTGCGATTGATCGGGCTGATGTGCACAAAAGGTGTGTTTGTTTCAGAAGCATGGCAATCGTCACACGTATTGATCGCAAACTTATGGCGAATCTCACTTCTTATTTTTTCCTCAAAAATCATCCCTGCATCGGTTCCCGGAACGATGGAGGATTTATAGCAGCCGGGAAAAATTGTCGGCACAGTGTCGGGCTGGATAAGCCAGGTGGTTGCCGAATTGTAATCTGTACTGGCCCCCAGGAAGCGCTGGCTATTGAATAACTCGGGCACGTTATGGGTTTCGCACAGAATTGCATTGCTGTTTTGCTGCAAGTAATCCTTCATCGTAATTTCACCGCTCGAACCTATGCTGCGGAAGCTAACTGGATCGGGGGTTTGTTTGATGGTAGCCGGCGCCAGCCTTTTATTGGTGATAACAAACTCACGTAATTGCCAGGGCAGTGAGAAGCGTCCAATACCATCGAATGCAAAATCATTGGTGCGCAATTGGTTCAGTTTGTTGGCATTGGGTGCAGTAACAGTATCGGTAATGGCTTTCAGTGCATTCAGGTAGTTTGCACTGCCGCGGCCGGACTGGATTGCGATGGTGTCGAGCGTCAGCCATTTATTAGCGAGGTCTTTCAGGCTGGAGCAACCGTTGGTTGCATCGCGATATTCAAAAATAGCGGTCATCTGGTCGGCACTGCCTGGTACGCCGTTGTTGCGGCAAATACCGGAAGAATCGCGCGTAATTAATCCGAATACAAAACGTATCTCACCGGGTTTGTTGGCGGCAGGGACGCCGTATGCGGGAATAGTGGCAAGATCGATACGGTTAACAATCGCCAGCAAACGGAAAGGCAACCTATCCATATTTAACGTACTGGCATTCGCCCCATCCCACCCTTGGAAAAATTCCCGTATTGCCGGGCGCGCTGCGATAGTAAAGGTATTGGCAGAAGTATTGATCATCCAATTGCGCAACCACTCATGGGCAAATTGTTGGTCAGTCAAGCCGGAAGTGGTTTCATCGTTCAGGTTCGATATAAGGGTCTTGAACGACCAGGCTGCATTCGGGTTCACATTGTTACCCGTTGCATCGGTATTACAGGCATCAAAGGTGAGTGTCGGGTTGGCGACTACAACCCTGTCATTGATCATCAATGCGTTTTCAGGAACGACCAATGCCGGCGGTATTGCGGCGGGCAACGGCGTCGGCGCGGCGGTTACCGTTAATCCTTTGATGGACGTGGTCGATGCCGTGCTGGAGCTGGCCGCAAATTTCTGGGTGCTAACCACGGCGCGCCCGGAAAATTCGCGCACAACCGGGTTTTGCACCGTATTTAATTTATTAAAAAACGCTTTCTGGGTGGTTTCGATATCGTTGAGGTCGATGGTGACAAATGCGCTGAAAATTCCATCACCGGATTTTTCATCCGCACCTTCCGCCAAATCGTTAAACGCGGTGATTTTGCCTTCCATATCGAAAGAAAAACGTCCTTTTAATGCCTCCATTGCGGCATCGCGCTTGAAGCTCGCCAGTGCGATGGCATTGCCTTGCGCAATAGCGGTTTGTAATTTAAAAACATCCATTTTTTCCAGCACGGCTTTGGTTTGCCCGAGCGTTGGTGCAGCACACAGAAAGCGAACTTCATAATCCGGGCACCCGCCGGAAACCTGGTCGGCGTTGTAACATTGCAAGCCCCTGGTTGCATCGAAGCTGCGCAATTTATGGGGTGTAATCATCCCCGGTGTAAACACCTGGGTTGTACCTTTAATCCGCGCTTCAAGCGCGCTGGGCGAGGTACAAACAAGCGATGGGGTTTCGACCAGGAAGGCGGCCAGCACTTCGGCGTCGCCATCGCCGGAGGGATTGTCCCGGTCCAGCCAACCGGTCCAGGCATTGTTAACACCGGTTTGCGCATGAAGTGATGAGAAGGGAAGTGCGGACAACACGCAGATGAGCGATAAGCCCATTATTTTCTTTTTCATTTAAATTTTCCTTAAAGAGTTTTTTTAAACGTTATTGGCCTCAACAAGTGTCCTTTTATACCTCTTCCACTAAGGCCACATGAAACTCTAGGTCAAAGTATCGGCAGTTCAAAAAATCTTCCGCTGCAAAAGAAAATCGTGTCACTTAAAGCTAACTCATGGCGCATCATTAATTTATTGGGTTGTGTAACTTTTATCAGTGTTTTTTTATTTTCATAAATAAACTGCTTTAAGGAAAATGCGGTGGTGCAGGAATATTTCATTGGGTGAATAAAGCAAAACGGCCCGATAAAGATTTTTATCGGGCCGCCTCCAATCAGGAAATCAAATCTAAAACACTAATTTGGTACCTACGAACGCCAGCATCACCGCTAATGCGGGACGTAAATAATGATCTGCAACGCGATTGGCTAAATGGCTGCCGAGGTATATGCCCGGCAATGATCCAATCAGTAAATTTGCCAGCAGGTGCCAATCAACATTTCCCAGCCCCGCATGACCCATCCCCGCCACTAACGTTAACGGAACGGCGTGGGCGATTTCTGTTCCCACCAGCCGCACAGTGGGCAGCAGGGGGTAGAGCATAAATAATGCAACGGTACCCAGGGCCCCGGCCCCGATAGACGTAATGGTTACCACCGCCCCCAGGATTACCCCGGTAATTACGGTGGCAATCATTTGCTGGTTAGGATTCATGCGGGTGATCCAGCTATTGTTTCTCTTGCTGTAATCAAAGATGCGGCGTTTGAACAAAATCGCCAGCGCGGTAAACAGCAACGCATAGCCCAGGGTAACTTTGATGACCTTATTAAGGGTAGCGGTATCGACACTGATGGAATGTAAAACCCACAAGGTAAGGGCGGCAGCAGGCAAACTGCCCAAGGCCAACTCGCCGGTAATACGCCAATCGATGTTTTTCTTCCTATGGTGCACATGCACACCGCCCGCCTTGGTAATCGCGGCGTAGAGCAAATCAGTACCAACCGCATTGGCGGGGGATACCCCAAAATAAAGCAAAATAGGCGTCATCAACGAACCGCCGCCCACTCCTGTCATACCGACAATAAACCCCACTACCAGGCCAGCGATGATGTATGCAACTTGGAAATCCATAAATTAACCCACGACACACTGTTTTTAACCAAACAGTTTTGTTGATAGACAAACAGTCGCAAAGGCTAACAGTCCCCGGTAGGCATTCCCAATGATAAATAGTTTGGTGCTTATAACCGTTAGGCAAGGGAGTGGGTAAACATTTGAACTAAAACCGCCTTTATTAAAAAAATAAGAACTTTTCGCGGTAAGCGAGTCGATAGGTTTATACGTGTGTATTGACGAGCTATCGCTATGCCCGAAGGCCCATCCATCCGCATCCTGCGTGACCTCACCCAATTCCTTGTAGGAAAAACGGTAATAACGGCAGAGGGAAACGCCAAACTGGATCGCACCCGACTTGGTGGCGAAAAAATTCTGGCTATCCACAGTTGGGGCAAGCAATTGCTTATCCAATTCAGCGGCTTTGCGGTGCGTGTGCACCTTCTCATGTTTGGGAGTTATTTGATCAATGATCGCAAGGCAACACCGCCGCGATTGTCGTTGCGTTTCGAGGGTGGGGACGAATTGAACTTTTATGCCTGTTCGGTGAAATATCTTGAGGGAAATGTGGCGGAATTATACGACTGGAGCGCTGACGTCATGTCCGATGATTGGAATGCAGCGGCGGCGCGAAAGAAATTACGTGGGACGAAGGCAGTGCTTGTATGCGACGCCTTGCTGGACCAGGATATTTTTGCCGGTGTCGGCAATATTATAAAAAATGAAGTTCTTTTCCGCGTGAAAATTCATCCGCTCTCGTTAGTCAGTGCCTTGCCTGCCGCCAAACTGCGCGCATTGGTGGAGCAGGCGCGGGTATACAGCTTTGAATTCCTCGAATGGAAAAAAGCGTTTGTGCTTCGCAAGCATTGGCTGGTCCATAATCGCAGGGAATGCCCGCGCTGCGAAATCCCGCTCATTAAGGCGTACCTTGGCAAAACACAGCGGAGAAGTTTTTTTTGCGAGCGTTGCCAGAAACTGTATGGGGAATAAAATCACACGGGCCAATTAACCCCGGCACGGTTTTCCGATTAAATGCCTATTCCGCTCCAGAAGTTCAGTGAGGTTATCCGTTTCCATAGCATCATCGATATAAATTTCTTCCACAGTGTCCTCTTGTGTGCGCAGGATTCCGATTTGGGTAAACATTAGCGCATCTTTCGCCGGCAAATTTTTAAAGTGGTTTTTCCCCATGTGCTGGCCATTTACCCATACCTCCGCCGAACCTGTTATAGGATCGGTAGACCAGTGGATGTGCATAGCAACACGATGCCATTGTCCCGGTGCCGCGCCCTCGGGCAATTTCCATAAGGCATTGTTCGCTGCACTTTCCTGGAAGCTCAATTCAGTTCCGGTGATATTGAAGCGCAAGGTTTGCTGCCAGCTTTTATCTGATTCCCAATAACCCAATTCATGTTTTCCTTCGCTGAATTTTTTTGGCAAATAAAAACTAAACGCAAAAAAAGTTTCCTTGCCCTCCATCGTATCCCCGGCATTGCCACGATGATGGAACTCGCTGCGGTTCAAGAATTTATTGCCATTCCACAAAAAGGATTTGTCTCCCGTCAGGCGCACCTTTCCAGCGTGGCCACCCTCAAAAAAACATTCAGTCGTTACAGATAAGCCTGCGGGATTAATCGGTGTGTGCCATTGGGATCTATCGCCCGTTTCAAAATTGCCATGCCAAAGAATGCCGGCGTTAGCCGCGCTTGTAGAGGCAAGGGCTATGATGGAAAGCAGGGATAAGTTATTCATTGGGTTCGTCCGGATGTGTCCAAAGTCGAGGCAGGTTTAATAAACATTATGTAAATAAAAGGGGCGCATTAATCCACCAAAGCTTTAATCCCACGGTGATTTTGAGGGTGCCAGAGAACCATTAATTAAACAAGCGATCTATGTTAATAGGCTGTTACCTTGGCTATCACAAGGAGAAAAAGAATGGGCGATTATCTTCATCATGTATCGGGCTTTTTTGCCCACGATGACCAGGCGCTGGATGTCCAACAAAAATTGCTGGCAGAAAATATCCCCGCCTCACGCATCCATGTGCTCAATAAAACCACTCCCCATCCTCCCCATCGGGTAAAAGAGGACAGTCACAACGTAATGAAAGATATGGTTGTTGATGGTGCCATAGGCACTGTTGTGGGGACGGGGGTAGGGGCCTTGGCCCAAATAGCATTGGTTTCCGCCAATGTAAGCCTTTTTGTTGCCAGCCCGTTAATTGCCCCGCTGGCTATGCTGGGGTGGGGCGCGGGTTTGGGCGGCTTCCTTGGCGCGGCGGTAGGTGCGGCAAAAAAACCAAAACCCTTCGCGGATTTGGTAAAGGACGCCATTGAAAATGACCAATATGTTGTCGTCGTAGAAACCATTTCCGAACAAGAAACCAAAGTTGCCCAAAAAATAATTAAAGATATGGTGGGGGATTATGAGGATGTGCGGAAGGTTTAAGGTAAATCGAAAATTGATGCCAATGTTATCCCATTGGCATCACTGAATTAATTTTTCTTAGCGAAATATTCACCACTCGGTAGCGATTCATCAGGGCTCAAGGTTCCCCAGGTTGTAATAAGTGTTTTGTCCGTGCGTGTTAATTTAAACAACATGCTATTGACTGGATAAACCTCCACCCCATAAATATTCGCGGTAGAACCATCCAGATAAGATTTAAATTTAACTTGCAAATCGTTTCCTGATTCATCCGTAATGCAGAGGATTTTCTCATCCGTTTGGTATCCTTGGATTATCACTTGGCAATTGTCCTTGTCGAAGGTAAAGGAATATTCAACGATGATTTGATCTTCCGCGATATTTTCCCCTAGCAACGCTTCGTATTTATAGGTTCCATGCCATGGATCTGTTTGGGCGCATGCGCCTAATGACAGGGAAGAAATTAACAGCCAAAAGATAAAATTTTTCTTCATAAATTTAGCCCAGGTATCCTTCAATTAAACCTTTCTCGTACATTGCCCTTACCTTTATTGAAATTTCTTTTAACGATATTTTCTTATCATTGTTTTTATCAAATCCTTTATTCTGCGCATAAGTTTTATTTCCATCTTCGAATAAAGTATGGGTCAAGGGGAGCCCGATAGCTGCCGGGTAGAGGATGGCCATATAAACATCTTCAAGCTTTTTTAGTTTGTTTCTATACGGAGTCAGATATTTTTTAACATAATCAAGTTGCTCAACTGCACTCATTTTGGCGAGTTTTTCTGAGGTAGTACCGAGCGCTTTAGCCGTTTTAGGCATAAACTGAATCAATCCGACGGCTCCGCTACCGGCGGCATTTTTTATGCTTGGGCTAAAAGTTGCACCTGTTTCGAAGGCTATACATGCCATAAGGTAATCTGGCGAAACTCCCAATTGGGCACCGATCTGGATAATTTTGTTTTTGAACGCCCCGGTTACCTTTTTTCCCCAAGCTATTTTTCGGTTTTGGTCCTGGTGGGCAATGCGGGACGTTCCTTTGGTTTCGGAATCCTGTTGTATACCGTGTGATTTGGATGCCGGTGGAACAATTAGATATTTGGATAACCTGCGCCAGGTTTTCCCGTCGACTTCTATTAACCCGTCAGGCTTTAGAAAACCAACGATGTCTTTTTGGAATCTTTCAATCGCCCCGATTGTTAATAAACCGGCAATTCCGTCTACTTTTAAAAGCTCACGCGGCCTGACTATGGATCTATTAAGCGCTTCCTGAACAAGCTGCACATCTGTTTTTTTATTAACGCCTTTTCTTCCTACCGAGTTCCTGATCATTTTCATCGTCCTATTAATCCATTTACAATTTAATCCGTTTTCAATTACGTCGGTCTTTAGGGACCCAAAAAAGCCGATAAAAAATATCGGCTTTTGATCAAAAATGCCAGTCCAATGTTTAGCCAATCGTCCCATTCACAATCGGCTGGAACGCCGTGAGCCTGTCCATCATTGCCGCTGAGCCAAGGCCGTGTCCGTTGAAGAGGGTAGGGAATTGATTTTGCTGGCCGTGCAATGCCATGTAATTCAGTACGATCGTTTCCACTAACAGGTTGACGTTATTGGCCGCGGGGCTTCCGGCGGTTTCGACGTCGCCGCTGGGGCGCATATAGCCGATTTGTTGGTGGCGCATTTGCTCGTCGCTGATGGTTGCGGGATCGGTTGCGGTGCCGCCCACTAATACCGGGCGACCGCCGGGGTTGTAGACGAGGAAAAATGAACAGGCGGTTTGCTGGTCGTCGCCGGTCCAGACGCCTTTGCCGCGTCCGGCGGCGGAGTCGTCAATCATGCCGTTGCTGAACACCGAGCCGTCGCTGAAAACATAAATCATCAGCGGCATGTTTTTGCGCGCGGCGTATTCCAGGCAAGCACCGATGCACTGGCCGGCGCGCTGGTCGCGCATTTCGCCGGTAGACCTGTCGCCGGTGTGGTAGTCATAGCCACCCATCGTGATAGTCCCCGCGCCGGCATAACCGTTAACTACCAGCTTCATGACCGAGGCGGTTTTGCGCAATTCCCCATCGCTGTCGAATTCGTCGAAGGAAAAAATTCCGCTGGGACCGACAATATCGGCGTCGGCAATCGGGTCTATATCCGCCGGGTTGCCGAAGCGCGCCGCCAGGTCTGCGCTTTTTACGTAACCGCAGCGCAATAGTTCTTTCAGTTGTGCATCGCGCGTGGTGCCCATGCTCGCAATGGCTTTGAGTTTGGCATCGCTGATGCGGTAGATGGATTCCATGGTTTTTACGATGTCTTCCTGGCTCATCAAATCCACCAGGTCACCGACATCGACCAGGCCCGTTACATCGTTGGGGTTATCCACTTTGGTGGGGCGGACCTCCAGGTTGATCAGCGAAGCCGGGGCCATGGAATTGCCACCCGAATCACTATTACGCGAACCGATAAGGTCAACCAGCGAACCCGCAGCACCTGCCTTATAAATACCGTACATGGGGTTGTGCGGATTGTTGCCGGTGTCGTTTTCAGAGCGTGCGGAAATCACCGCGCCATTGGTGTTGGCGGCGGTGGTTGCCTGTACCTTGGATTTAATGCCGGTTAGCAGGCCGGAATCGGCGTGGAAGAGCAGGCCGAGGCTGTT
>CBFGOY010000017.1:0-88939 GCA_965650515.1 uncultured Cellvibrionaceae bacterium
CGGCCAAAAAATCAAAAAATATATCCTGCGTACAACTTTGGATACTATTAACGTATGGAAAGCCAAGTATTCTAAAAATTCCTCACCTTTTACCGAAATTATTAATGGCGTTAGTAAATACGCTGCAATTGTGGATAAAGAAGTGTGGGTGTTCGATATCGATGCTACAAATTCGGGAGATATTTTCACGGCGGTAACTATCGCAAAAAACTATTTCAAAATCAGCGCTAAAGAGCTTATCGGTGAAGTGTATGTAAAAAACCTTAATGCTGAACGTGAAAATGATATGGAATTGCAAGCACTGGTAGGTGCAAACAAAACGCTTTACTCAAAAGTATGCATTGCATTAGTGGATGCGGCCAAAAAACTGGGTGTTAGCGGAAATGTAAATTTCTGGGTATTCAGCAACAACCTTAACCAGAAAATACCTAAAAACCAATTACATGAAGCGCTAAATGAGGGTGGAGCTTCGTCAGTAACCACAGACGACATCACCAAACATGTCTTTATGGTAGGGTCGAACGATGGAACTAGCGAACGAAGATTTAAAACCAATCTTCATCTAGCCAAGTTGAAAATCTAATACATCAATTCCTTAAGTTAGCGAATCCAAAATCCTATCCGAAACATCCAATCCATTGAGCAGCCAAATTCCCGCCAGCCCCCCAACTTGGGAATTTGGTTTCTCTCCGTAATTGCCCCCGGCTTGCCGGGGGATTTTTCATGTGGGGTCAGATTTAAATTACCGCTGTTACGGAACTCTGTGTTAACTTGCTGACCTGGTGTGCGCTGCTCCGTGTGGGGCGGATGTTAATAATTGTGTGGAAGTGAATCCAATCCACCTGCGAATACGTCAAACCCCTAACCTTCCTGCTTTATCATTATTTTCGATTGGAAAAATCCTCATGGATAGTCTGCAAGAAATCCTCTTTACCTTGCGCCAAAACAAACTGCGCACCGGGCTGACCGCTTTTGGGGTGTTTTGGGGAATTTTGATGTTGATCCTGTTGCTCGGGGCCGGGCGCGGGATGGAAAAAGCCTTTGCCGATGGTTGGAGTAACGACGTTGCGGATTCCATCTGGATTTTTCCCAGCACTACGTCCGTCCCTTATATGGGCTTGCCGGTTGGCCGCCAAATTGCGTTAACCGAAGGTGATATGGTCGCTGTGCGCCAGCAAATACCGGGTGTGCGTTTCCTTTCCAGTGAGAATCCGCTGGGCTCTTTTATCAATTCCGATATTTCCATTACCTACGGGCCCAAATCCGGCAGTTTTGGTGTGCTGGGTGTTGCAGACCAGTACTTCAATATTAAAGAAAAAGTACGCTTTGACGATGGCCGTCGGTTGAATGCGCTGGACGAAGACGACAACCGCAAGGTAGTGGTAATCGGCACGCGGGTGAGTGAAAGGTTATTTACCACCCATGCGGAAGCCATTGGCAAGGAGATTCAAATCAACGGTATCTCTTTTAAAGTAATCGGGTTGTTCTTTGATAAGGGTAACCAGGGCCGGATGTCGGAACGCGTTTATATGCCGGTCACTGCATTTAAAAAAGCATTTGGTGGCGGACAGGAAGTTGCGTTAATTACCGTGCGCCCTGAACCGGGTGTTGATGGCATCAAGCTGGAGGAGCAAATCCTCACCCTGCTCAAGCAACGCCACAAAATCGCGCCGGGGGATGTTCGCGCAATTGAAGTGAGTAACAAAGCGCGTGATGCCGAAGAGTTAAATGCAATGTTTGCCGGATTAAATATGTTTATCTGGCTGGTAGGTATAGGCACATTGCTCGCGGGCATTGTAGGTGTGAGCAACATCATGATTATTACGGTGAAAGAGCGCACGCGTGAAATTGGTATTCGCAAGGCGCTGGGGGCTAATCCGTCTTCCATTATTAGCAGCTTGTTATTTGAATCCGTATTGGTGACAAGTATTGCCGGTTACAGCGGTTTGGTGCTGGGTGTCGGCATCCTTGAAGCGGTATCGGCATTACTCACCAAAATGAATATTGAATTGCCTTTCTTTCGCCAACCGGAAATTGATATGGGTGTCGCTGTGAGCGCACTGCTATTGCTGATTGTTGCCGGGGTTGTTGCCGGTTTGATGCCCGCGTTGCGCGCCGCGCGTATCACGCCTATTGAAGCCATGAAAGCGGAATAAAAACAATAAGGATCAAAAATTATGTTTGATTGGGATAAGTGGCAGGAAATTCTAAATAGCTTGCATAAACAAAAACTGCGCACCGGTTTAACGGCATTCGGCGTTTTCTGGGGTATTTTTATGCTGGTGATATTGCTGGGCTTCGGCACTGGCTTTGGAACCAAAATTGAAAATATTTTTGGCGATGCCAAAAGCGTAGTTATCTTTTGGCCTTCTAACACGACCCAACTGGCATTTGAAGGTTTGGGTAAAGGCCGCGCGATTAAATTTACGCAGGAGGACGTAGAGGCAATTCGCCAATCAATTCCCTCGGTAAACCTGGTTGATGGCAAAAATAACCTCGGCAATTTTGGTGCTGCCCAATATATTGTTTATGGTAAGGAGAGCGGTTCCTTTTCGGTGTCGGGTACCCACGCAGGGTGGGAACCTTTTGAATTTATCAAATTGATCGAAGGGCGATATATAAATGCATTGGATGAAAACGAAAAACGTAAAGTCGCCGTTATAGGTACGCGTGTTAAAGACGTTTTGTTTAAAGGCGGCGTTAACCCGATTGGTGAATCCATCGATATCGGTGGTGTGAAATTCAAGGTAATCGGTATCTACAAATCCAACGAGCCCGATAACTCAGGCCAGGCTAACGGCAAGATTTTCCTGCCCAATGAAACCTTGCGCCAGGCGTTTAACCAATTGGATTCTTTCCAGGTTATTTTCTTTTCACCCAAACCCGGCTTCAGCGCGTTTGATATGGAACGCGATGTGAAGAAACTTTTGTACGAGCGAAAAAAAATCCACCCGGATGATACCGGTGTAATCGGCGGTTTTAATATGGAACAGAACTACGAAATGAATCGTGGGCTGGTGACCGGGATTCTGGGTTTTAGCTGGATGGTGGCCATTGGCACCATCATCGCCGGTGTCATCGGCGTAGGAAACATTATGCTGGTGGTGGTGAAGGAGCGGACCCGCGAGATAGGTTTGCGTAAAGCCCTGGGCGCTACACCCGCTACTATCAGCTTGATGATTATCCATGAATCCCTGGTGATTACGCTGATTGCCGGTTATGCGGGCCTGGTTGCGGGCATATTGTTGCTGGAGGGAATTCGCGCGTTGCTTATTAAACTCGGGCAGGGCGAGGGAATGTTCGCGTCTCCCTATATCGATATCAATATTGCAGCGATGGCATTGGCAGTGCTGGTAGTCACAGGTGTGTTGGCCGCGTTGCTTCCCGCACTCAAGGCCGCATCGGTTAATCCCATCACTGCCTTGCAGGACGAATAAAAATTCAAGCGGCGGTGAATCCAAAACATTCAGATACACATCCAACGGAATAACAAGGGCAAAATGCCTGAGGCTAGGCGCTGACACTTGTCACGAGTGTGTTAAGCAAGGGTAAAAAAGCCGGACATTTAGGTAAAAGCCTTTAAGCTGGCGAGCGACAAGTTCCAGGCTCAGCGGTAATCAATAACAGGAAGCCACCATGATCAAATTGCATAACATCCACAAGTATTATCACTCCGGTGAGCAACCGCTGCATGTGCTCAAAGGCATTGACCTGCACATCCGCGAAGGTGAGTTGGTGTCGATCATGGGATCATCGGGTTCCGGTAAATCCACATTGCTTAATATCCTCGGTATTCTCGATACCCACGATCAAGGCGATTATTTCCTGGCTGGGCGCGAAATTAAAAACCTGAAGGAAAAAACCGCCGCAAAACTGCGCAATGAGTTATTAGGTTTTGTTTTCCAGTCATTCAATTTGTTGCCCTTCAAAAACGCCACCGAGAACGTTGCGTTGCCGCTCTACTATCAAGGGGTAAGCCGCAAGGAACGCAATTACCGTGCGGAAAAATACCTGGAAATGGTTGGGCTTTCACACCGCGCCCGGCACATGCCCAATGAAATGTCGGGCGGGCAAAAACAACGTGTCGCCATTGCGCGCGCGCTGGTTACCAAACCCAAGGTTATCCTCGCAGACGAGCCGACCGGTGCTCTGGATAGCCAGACGACGCAAGAAGTAATGGCGTTGATGAAAGAGATCCATCAATTGGGCAACACCATCGTTATTGTTACCCACGAACAGGATATTGCCGACCAAACCCAACGCCAGATTATTTTAAAGGACGGATTAATTGTTTCCGGTAAGCAACATCACTCACACCTTGCGGATGAAATTGTCGATCAGGGTGAAGAGGAAATCCTTGGATAAGCGCTTGGAATAATCACCATGGGTATGGACGGTTTACAGGAAATTTTATTCACCCTGCGCCAGAACAAATTGCGCACGGCGCTCACGGCATTTGGTGTGTTCTGGGGAATATTTATGTTGATGCTGCTGCTCGGTGCCGGGCGCGGTATGCAAAACGGTGTCTACGATGATTTCGGTTCGGATGTACTGGACTTTATTGTTGTTTACACAGGCACAACGTCAGTAGCTTATAAAGGTATGGGCCTCGGGCGTTATATCCAGCTTACGGCAGACGATGTAAGTGCTATCAAGCAACAAATTCCCTCGGTACGTTTTATTGCCCCGGAGAGCCAGCAAGGTGGGGTTTCCATTAACTACGAACAAAAAAATGCCAGCTTTGGTGTGTTCGGTGTACCGGATGAATATTTTGATGTTAAGGAAAGTATCCCGTTTAACCTCGGTCGCAAACTCAATCCTTTCGATCAACAGGAATTACGCAAGGTTGCCGTGATCGGTACGGTTGTCGCGGAGCGTTTATTCGGCAAAGGCGTCGATCCGGTAAATAAAAATATCCGTGTTAACGGCGTGGTCATGAAAATCGTAGGAATTTTTTACGATAAGGGAAACCGGGGACGCGATTCCGAACGCGTTTATATTCCCTTATCAACCTTTCAGAAAATGTTCGGTACCAGTAACCGCATCGGCTCTATCTGGCTGCGGCCAAATATTGGCGAGGATGGTTTTGAAGTCGAGAAGAAAGTCATTGAACTTTTGCAACGCCGCCATTCGGTCTCACCGGAAGACAGGCGCGCGGTGCGCTCCTTCAACATGGCGGAACCCGCCAAACGTGTTAATGGATTATTTCTGGGCATCAACGGTTTTATCTGGTTTGTAGGCATGGGTACCTTGATGGCCGGTGTGGTGGGCGTGAGCAATATCATGATCATCACTGTAAAGGAGCGCACGCGTGAAATTGGCATACGCAAAGCCCTGGGAGCAACGCCGTCCAGCATTGTCAGTACGCTGCTATTTGAATCCATTATGGTAACCAGCATTGCGGGTTATTTCGGTCTGGTGGCCGGGGTTGGTTTGATTGAATTAATTTCGTTTGGCCTTAATTCAGCGGGGGCGCAGCTACCTTATTTTAAAAACCCGGAAATTAATTTCCAGGTTGCTTTTACAGCGGTGGTTTTATTGGTGATAGTAGGAGCCCTCGCCGGATTGATGCCCGCATTGCGCGCCGCGAAAATTATGCCCATTGAAGCCATGCGCGCGGAATAGCAGGAGCCACCGATGTTTATAGATACTGAAAAGTGGCAAGAGATTTTTAAAACCCTTGGCCAACATAAATTGCGCACCGCACTTACCGCCTTCGGGGTTTTCTGGGGCATTTTTATGCTCACTGTCTTGCTCGGTGCGGGCAAGGGTTTAGAGAACGGTGTGAATGAAGGTTTCCCGCGTGTACCGAATATTGTCTGGGTGTGGGTACAGGGCAAGACACAACTTCCCTACCAGGGAATGCCTATTGGGCGGCAGATCGGATTCAAACCGGAAGATGTCGGGGCGATCGAAAAGAATGTGTCGAGTGTGGGCCTGGTTCGCGGGCAAAATTCCGTCGGCATATGGAGCGGCACTCCCCCTTACGCGGTGCATAAAGACAAGAACGGAACCTTTTATGTGGAAGGTATGCACGCGAATATGGATGACATCAATTCACTGGCGATAATTGAAGGCCGGAGTATTAATGAATTTGATGATCGCGAAAAACGCAAGACAGTCATTATCGGTACGCGTGTGCGCGAGCAATTATTTGCCGCCGGTGAAAACCCGATTGGCGCAGACATAACCATCAACGGCATCAGCTTTAAAGTTGTCGGGGTATTTAAATCGCTTGCCAACGGCAACCAACAGCAGGAAGAGGAAAAAATTTACATCCCGAATGACACCCTGCGCTATGCCTTTAACCAGGTAGGGTGGATCGGCAGTTTTGTTATCCAACCCAAGCCGGGTTTGCATGCACGGGTTGCAGAGGAAGATGTAAAAAAATACCTCGCTGAACTCAAGAAGGTTAATCCCAATGATGTCGGTGTATTTGGCAGTTTCAATTTGCAAAACGAGTTCGACAAAATTGAAGGCCTGTTCACCGGTATCAAGGTGTTTAGCTGGATTGTGGCCATAGGCACCATCATGGCCGGTGCGATTGGTGTGGGTAACATCATGCTGATTGTAGTGAAAGAACGCACACGTGAAATTGGTTTGCGCAAGGCGTTGGGTGCAACACCGGGATCGATTGTCGGCATGATCGTGCAAGAGTCCATTTTTATTACCACTTTTGCCGGTTATTTGGGTTTGGTGATGGGTGTGTTGTTGTTGGAAGGTATTGGCAAATTGCTGGATGCCAATGGCGGCAGCGCCGGATTTTTTGGCAAACCCGAAGTGGATTTCACCACCGCATTCAGCGCATTGCTAGTGTTGGTCATTTCCGGTTTGCTTGCATCCATGCTCCCCGCTGCAAAAGCGGCGAGTGTAAACCCTATAGTCGCCTTGCAAGATGAGTAATTTTTTTAGATAGATAACCACCCGCAACATTTATTTTTTTCCACGCAATTTTAAGAAGGACACCATGAAAAAGTTTATCTGGTTTGCAGTTTTGGGTTTAATCGCTGTTGTGTTTATTGGCACAGCGGTGTTCCTGTATAACAAATCACAGGAAAAGCCGACCACCTACACCTCTGACGCAGCATTCAAAACTACTATTATCAAAAAAACAGTGGCAGTGGGCAAAGTTATTCCGCGTCGCGAGGTGGAAATTAAATCCCAGGTATCGGGAGTGGTGGAGAAGCTCTATGTGGTTGCGGGCCAAAATGTAAAGAAGGGCGATATTATCGCCAAGATCACACTCGCGCCGAACATGGTGATGCTCAACCAGGCCGAGTCGCAGTTGGAACAGGCAAAAATCAATTTGCAAAATGCGACCACTGAATTTGAACGTCAGAAAAAACTGTTTGCCGATAAATTAATTTCGGCATCCGAGTACAACAAATTTTTGCTGAATTATGATTTGCAACGCGAAGCTGTAACAGCGGCAGAAAACAATTTGCTATTGATGAAATCCGGTGCGACAAAAAAATCTGACAAGGTTTCCAACATGATCCCTGCCACAGTCACCGGTATGATCCTGGACCTTCCTTTTAAAGAAGGGGCGTTTATTGTGGAAACCAGTTCATTCGGTGCAGGTACCACCATTGCAACCCTGGCCGATATGAACGATATGATTTTTGAAGGTATGGTGGATGAGTCGGAGGTGGGAAAAATCCGCGAGGGCATGGAATTGGTGTTGGATGTCGGGGCATTGGAAGGCGAACCTTTCACGGCGATACTCGAATATATTTCACCTAAAGGTGTGACTGACCAGGGCACCATTAAATTCCAAATCCGTGCGGCAGTAAAATTGAGCGATAAGCTTTTCCTGCGCTCCAACTACAGCGCCAATGCCGATATTGTCCTGGATAAAAAAGAAAACGTAGTGGCAATCAACGAAGGCAATCTCATTGTGGAAGAGAAAGCGCAGTTTGTGGAGTTGGAAGTCGGGCCACAAAAATTTGAAAAGCGCGAAGTTAAAACCGGTATTTCCGATGGCATTAACATCGAAATCCTGGAAGGCTTGAAAGAAGGGGATAAAATCAAGCATCGTTAATGGATGGCAGACTGGTGAAAAGAGCGAACCCGGGTTCGCTCTTTTTTTGGCATTAATTGCGCTTGGTTGCTGCAACTTCCAGTTCCATAAAATAAATAGTGGTGGTGGATTCAAACCCTGAATCCGTTGAGAGCAGCATCCATACATTGCCCTTATCATCGGTTGTGGTGGAAAACGTGCCTTTCTCGCTAACCAGTGACATTTCCCTATAGCTGGTATCGGCATCACCACATTCCCGATCATTGGCAAAATTGCCGATGACGATGGCATCGCTACCGCCTGTTGCTTGTTGGCCTTTGTCGATGTTCATCAGCAAATTCCCGGCACCGTCATTAACTGCCTTGGGTTCGGTTTTGCTGGCACCCACTTTTATCCACACACTTTCACCTGGTGCACCGCCAACGCCCAGGCAATTTTTTTGCGCGTTGCTACCGAAGGTTACTTTGAAACGGAAATCATATCGCGTGTTCGGTTCCAGGCCATCTACCTGCTTGGTGACAAACATGTAGAGATCATCGCTGTGATTATTACCGCCAAGCTTGTAGCCCTTGCGATTACTGCCGAGTGACGCCGGTAACGTTTCCAGCCCGGCGGCCAATTCGTAAAACGTTTCTTGTCCGGCGGGATAGTCGGCAAAGCCGGGATTCCAACCATTGGCCCCATCATCGAAATCGATATAGAGCATTTTGGTATTGCGATCCGGTTCCGGCAGGTCGTCGTCTCCACCACAGGCGACGAGCAGGCCGAAAAAAGGCAACACCAGCAGGGATTTTTTAACTGGGTTCAGGTTAAACATGTGCAACTCCTCGAAAATTTGTTGTAAGTCTGCCGCTGTCCAGGGGTAATTTTCACCAGTTGTGAAATGCCAGTCTGTGCACCAAATGTAGGGAGTGGTTAAAAAATGTAACGCGGGAAGCAGTGCCACAAGTAACCCATGCTGGTATCCTAGGCACCTCCTGGTTAAGGCCGTAACGAAGCGGGCCTGATTTGTAATGGTTTGTAATCACATTCGGTTTACTACAATTCATTACAGCGCCGTTTTATCAAACGGTTTATAAATAAGCTAAAGAAATTACCGCATTCCCATTTATGAAGCTCCTTATCTGCCTTATCGTTTTATGCACCGCTGCATTGTTTGCAGCGAGCGGCTTTGCTTGTGAATCGGCTGAGGCGGATTGTGTGGAAGTGGGTAAATGGAACATCAGCCTGGGTGTGGGTGCCGGGGTCCGCACCAACCCTGTTGAAGATGGCGATAATTTTCCGCTGGTGCTTGTCCCCCAGGTTAACTACAACGGCGAACGTTTTTTTATCCAGAACCTGGATTTCGGTGTGATTGCATGGGAAAGCGAAACCCGGCAACTCAACCTTTTCGTTACGCCCAGTTACGACCAGGTTTTTTTTGATGATTGGAATCCAACCAATTTTTTTACCGATACCAACGCCTTGATCGCAAACGGGAATAAAAATGGTTTCGTGCCCGAGATCGAAGGCGGTACGGAATTGGTCGAACCCGGCTTTGAAACCTTGTCTACGCGTGAATTGCGCAACCGCCGTACCGCTGGCCTCGCCGGAATTGAATACCGGGTTTCACTCGACAGCGTCGATGTCCAATTCCAATACCTCAGTGAATTTACCGGTTTACATCACGGTGAAGAAGCGCGTCTCTCCGTTGCGAAACATTGGGTTAATGGCAAACACCACCTGGTTGGTTCGCTGGGCGCGGTATGGCAAAGCAGCGAGGTGGTCAATTATTATTACGGCGTAACGCCGCCGGAAGCTGACGCACGTGGCCCATATACAACAAGCGCAGCGGTATCCGGTATTGTGCGATTCGATTGGAACTACGAATTAACGGAGCGCTGGGATTTGCGTTTATTGGCGAGCTATCGCCGGTTGCCCGATGAAATCTCGGCGAGTCCATTAACCAATGACAATAAAGTGATCACTGTGTTCGTTGGGGGGGTGTACCATTTCTGATGGAAACCTGCTGAGCCGGAGCGCTTCTTTACCTTTTACAATCCTTGTATTACTGGTCACTGGCTTACCGGCAGCGGGGGTATTGGCTGATGGTTTGGCCGCGCAACATTCTTCTCTGCCGTTAATCCGGTTTTCCATCAAACCGCGCCTATGCGTGCTCAACGCTGGCGAGGAAGTTTGCCGCGATGAGCTGGAAGTAAAATGGGAATCACCGGTTTTGCGTTCCCTCTGTTTATTCCAAAGCGACAGGCAAGAACCATTGCGTTGTTGGGACAACACCACGCGCGGTGAATACCAATTTGAATTGACAGCCAGCGCCAGTACCGATTTCCAATTGCGCGAGCAAGTGAGCGATAAGCCGCTGAGCGACCAACGCTTCCAGGTTGTCTACAATGACAAAAAATTCCGCAGGGTACGGCGCAATCCCTGGAGTTTCTTTTAATCGACCGGGACCCCTCCAATTAACGGGAATAAAAACCATGACGCAAAACAATTTGATTTTATTGGTCGAAGATGACCGCCGTTTGGCGCAGTTGGTGAAAGATTTTTTGGAAAGCAACGAGTTCCAGGTCGTGGTGGAGGAAAATGGCAATCGCGTGATCCGCCAGGCGCAAAACCTGAATCCGGCGCTGATCGTCCTGGATTTAATGCTGCCGGGGAAGGATGGTTTGACCTTGTGCAAAGAGTTGCGCCCCAATTTTAAAGGCCCGATTTTAATGCTTACCGCGCGCGATTCGGATTTGGACCAGGTGCTGGGTTTGGAATACGGCGCGGATGATTATGTTATTAAACCGGCGGAGCCGCGGGTGTTACTCGCGCGTATTCGCGCCTTGATGCGTCGCTATTACCAGAATGACCCGCGTGAACAGGAAAGCATTCGTTTCGGTGAACTTAATATCCAACCGGGCGCGCGCAAGGTATCGCTGGCGGGACAGGAAATTGTTTTATCCAGCCACGAATTTGATCTATTGCTGGCGCTTGCAGCCCAAGCCGGACAAATCCTGAGTCGCGAATTTCTATTCAATCATATCTATAACCGTGAATACGATGGTTTGGACAGAACCATTGATGTGCGTATTTCACAGCTACGCAAAAAGTTAAACGATAATCCCGAAAATCCCACGCGCATTAAAACGATCTGGGGGAAAGGCTATTTGTTTATTGCGGACGCGTGGAAGTAAGTACCTTGTAGCGCCATGAAAGAGCGGAAATGCTTTCCAGGACACGCCGTGAATCCATCCATGGGGGCTAGTCGTCGACATCCTGTCTCCCAGGGTCTTGGAAAGCATTTCGGCTCTTCCATTCAACAGCGCTATATTCCTGGCAAAAGAAAATGAATCGCGCATTTATAACTCTGTATTTTTTTATCGTTGCCTCGATAATTATTATCGGCTGGGGCCTAAACCAGTTTTGGGAAACCCTCGCGCCCGAACAAGAGGCCAGTGTGGAAATCCAGGCGCTGTTCAGGCTGGTAGAAAAAGAATTAACAACCCCACACAACCAACCCGGCATAAATCGTTCACATCAAGTACAGCAGCTTGCACAGGAACTGCAATTATCGCTGGAAATACTTTCGTTCGATGACGTTGCCCAATCAGCCGCTATGCAGGAATTGCGCGCAGGGGAAATCCTGGCAACCGGCACTGAACAACAAATAATCTGGTACAAGCGCATTGCCAATACAGATGAAGTATTGATGCTGGTATTGGCACAACACAATGACCATGAATCCCCACTTTACGATGTGTTGTTAATTGTTTTTTACCTTGCTATCGCCCTGGTTATTTATTTATGGGTATGGCCACTCTCACGCGACAGCAAAAAGCTCGAATTGCAAACGCGCAATTTGGGTAAAGATGGCGTACCGCAAACGCTGGATATTTCTCCCACATCAACGCTCTATCCACTCGCGCGGGCGTTTAACCATATGGCGCAACGATTGCGTGAACTGATTGCGTCCCATCGCGAAATGACGAATGCGGTTTCACACGAGTTGCGCACCCCGCTTGCACGGATGAAATTCGCATTAGCGATGATCGACGAAGAAAAGCTGAATGATAAGGATCGCCGGCAATTGCGCAGCCTTGAGCAGGATATAGCGGAAATGGAATCGCTCATCAGTTCATTGCTCATGTACGCAGGCTTTGAACAAAAGACCCAAAGCCTGCGCCAGTCAGCGGGTCATATGGGGGATTTATTTGATGAAATCCAGCAGCGTTTTTCCCGCCATAATGAACGGAATTTGCAATTAATGGTGAATGACAGCAGCAATAACGCAATAGTGCATTGCGAATGGAAACTGATGGAAACCGTGTTGCAAAACCTGATCAACAACGCGGCACGCTATGCGCATTCGCGTATCAATGTGGAAATACAACAAACCGAAAACGAATACCTGGTTGCGGTGGAGGATGACGGCCCCGGTATTCCCGCAGAAAAACGCGAACGGGTGTTTGAATCCTTTGTGCGTTTGTATCACGAAGAAGAATCCGCCACCGAAAAAGCCAATGGCTCCGCAACCGGCGGCTTTGGTTTAGGCCTCGCTATCGTCAAACGCATTATGCAGTGGCACCAGGGCCGCGCGGAATTTGTGGAGCCGCAACAGCTCGGCGGGGCGCGCGTGCAGGTGCGATGGCCAAAATCCTTATAATAAAAAACCTATGTTTTACACATTGTCCAACGCATGGATCTGGTTAATTATTTCCACCAGTTTTTTTCCTTTTTCGGTTAATTGGTACTCTGTGCGTGGCGGCAATTCAGCATAGCTTTTTTTATCCAGCAAATCATACGCAACCAATTTACGAAGGCGTTCGCTTAATACTTTAGTGGAAATACCTTCAATACGGCGTTCCAGTTCTCCCGGACGATGAATGCCTTTTCCCACCTGGGTTAATACCGATACCGACCATTTACATCCAATAACATCTTCCAGCTTTTGATAGCTCGAACGTGATTGGGTGTAATTTTTTTTTACCTGTTGCATCAAGAATTTACCCTAAAAAGTAACCCGGGCACCAAAAAGTGCCCGCTGTTACATAAATTTCAGCCTGGTTAAAGTGAATCCAATCATCGCGATGATTATCTATCAATGTGAACTTTTAAAACCCTAACAGAGAGGATTCATTATGAAAAGCCAAGCTGTCTTTTACCACGCCGGCTGCCCCGTTTGTGTTGCCGCGGAACACCAGTTGCTGGAATTAATTGATCGCAATCGTGTGAATGTGGAAGTGGTGCATTTGGGTGAGGCCGGGAATCGCCTCGCGGCTGCCAAAGCAGCGGGGGTGAAATCGGTTCCGGCGCTTGTTGTGGAGGGACAGGTGTTGCATATCAACTTCGGTGCGGCATTGGAGGATCTGGAATAAATTTCCTGGTGTTTATGGGGTGCAGGTCGAAGGACCTGCGCTGGGCTGTCCTGTCAACATTGAGCCATCCGGGACTGGCGTTTGTTAAAACATTGGGGTTAAAATGCCGGCGCCTTCACACGTAAAGGCCCCGGTTCTTTTATGGACCTGTGAGGCGATACGAGCATAATAAAAAACTGCTGTATCAGCCTGTTAATCCAAAAGGCCCAGGGCCTTCCTCCATCGGCAACTATGCTATTCGGTTAAGCGCTTACCCCTGGCGGGTGGGTGGTTTCAGTTTTTCTATGTGCTTGTTAAAACAAAAAAGGGCGTGATGCCCCGGCTGCTGTTTGGCAGACCTGATAAGAATCGCAAGACTGGCAATGCTTTCAATCATCGTGTCGATACCAGAGGCCATCGCCGGCGTATCTGGCGGTGTTGTTTTGCCTGCGTTTTACCCACACGCAGGCGCAAAATAACGATAAGAGAGAGCATTATGAAGACACAGTTGCTTATTGCGCTGGGTTTGGCGCTGGTGTTGTCGGCTTGTGGCGGCGATTCCCGTAAAAACCATTCCCGGACAAGTTCATCACCTACTGGTAATACCGGGTCGAGCGCGCCGGTCGTAACGAGTTCCACCCCGGTCCAGTCCAGTTCGGCTGCATCGACAGTGTCCGTGGGCGTATTGGTGGATGCCTTTGTTTCCGGTATTGGCTATCGCACGGAAACGCAAAGCGGGGTGACCAGCACCAGTGGTGAATTTAATTACCTGCCCGGGGAAACGATTACTTTCTTTGTCGGAGACCTGGTATTCCCACCTGTGGCCGCCAGGGCAATCATTACCCCCCTGGATATGGGCGGGACCCGGGACCCGGCAACGGCGGTGGTGTTGAATATCGCCCGCTTACTGCAATCGCTGGACAGCGATGGAAATCCGGCCAACGGAATCAGCATTCATCCGCTAGCAACCCAGGCGGCGGCTCCAGTGGAGTTTGACCTTGATACCAGCGCATTTGCCAGTTTGCCAGCGATTACTAACCTGCTCGCTAATTCCGGTTCTGTCACCACGACATTAGTGTCCGCTGAACAGGCGCTGGCCCACCTGCGCGATACCCTGAGGCTGGCCGGTATCCCGACAGTGGAGGACGGTAGTTCCGCATCCCAAAGTTCGGCGCCGGTTGTGGGGCCTGCTTCGAGCGCGGGCAGCAGTGAAGCATTATCCAGCCAGGCATCCTCCCGCCCCTTGGTGGCTTCATCGAGCCAGGTTGCTGCTTCTACGCCATCCCAGGCGCTTTCTTCCGTACCGCCTTCCAGTGCCACTGTTTCCAGTACGACGGTGGTGGCGGTTTCCAGTACGCCTGCTGTTTCTTTGTCCGCTGCGTTCAGCTCCGGTAGCGCGGAGCAGGTTTCCAGCGCTGGACTATTATCCTCGACGTCTTCTGAAAGCCTTAGCAGCTTAGTAGCAGGCTCCAGCTCATCGAATGCGAGCGTTGCTGGCAGCAGTTCCGAAGCCGCCTCCAGTGTGGCAGTGATCCTTCCCTCAAGTGCGTCCATGTCCAGCCAATCCAGTACCGCCCCCGGTGCTTTCGACCCGGCGGACGGTTGGGCGTCAGTGGGTACTAACAACATGGGCGGGACAGGAACTACCGGGGGTGTGGATGCGGACGCGGCCCATACCTATACGGTGACTAACCGCAATGAATTGTTAGCGGCGCTTTATACCAACCTGGTGATTAAAGACGACGGCAGCTTTACCGGTACGGTGGATACCACGCCCAAGATTATTTACATCGATGGCACCATCAACCTGAATATGAACAAGGCACTGGTGGAGCAAACAGAGGCGGATTATGTCTGCCCCATCGACGGTGCCACTATTAACGTTGCTTACACTTTTGAGGATTACAAGGACTTCTACGATCCCAACGGTAGCTGGGGAACCAGGGCGGTGTCCGGGGACCTGGAAGTAGCCCGCGCCTGCGCGGCCGCCAGGCAAAAAGCGGTGATCCAGATAAAGGTTGGCTCCAATACCACCATTATCGGTAAAGGCCCTGATGCCCGGATTGCGCGCGGTCACGTGCGCCTGAGCCCACCCCATGACAACATCATCATCCGCAATGTCCGGTTCGAGGATGCCTTTGATATGTTCCCCCAGTGGGATCCCACGGACAGCGGCGGCCGCTGGAACTCCGCCTATGACAATATCAGCGTTGAAGGTGCAACCCATGTATGGATTGATCACTGTACCTTTAGCGATGGTGCCAACCTGGATAAGTTACATCCACCGGTGTTTGCGGCACCCTATAACCTGCCGGAGATGAAGGTCCAGCACCACGACGGGGCTATAGATGTCACCAAGAATTCCAATTACGTGACCCTCTCACATAACTTCATCCACGATCACGACAAGACCCATTTGGTGGGCAGCTCGGACACTATCGCGGCCGATAACGGGCCGAAATTCCTCAAGATCACCCTGCACCATAATTACTTTAAGGATGTAACCCAGCGCCTGCCGCGGGTGCGTATGGGGATGGTCCATGTGTATAACAACTTTTATGAGGGACAACTCAAACCCGTTTCTGCGGATCGCAACTACGCCTTTTCCGTGGGGTTGGCGACCGGCCAGTTCGGCAAGATCTACGCCGAAAATAATGTGTTTGACATTGCACCTTCCACCGATGGTGCGCAGGCCAGTGTGGAGAACCTCTATAGCGTCAGTTTCAAACAGGATGCCGGCACTATTTCCGCCTGTACCAACGCCGGTTACTCCAGTGCGGACTGCTCGACCCTGTTCTATGAAGCCGGTACGGTGTTGAATGGTGTTGCGGTGGATGTGATGGGTGCGGCGGTGGCCAATGCAGCGGCGCAAACCAGCCCGCTTACCCTGGATTCCGCTGCGGATTATTGGGCGCCGACCAGCGTCTACGACTACCGCCTGGATACCGCCACCGACCTGCACGACCTCATCCTTACCAACGCCGGCGCGGGTAACTGCACGGATTGCGAGAACCTTGTGAAGCCCCCGCCATCCTCGGCCAATAGTTCATCAGCGGCCAGTTCGTCCTCATCGGGCGGCAACACCGGCGGCAATTCGTCGTCGTCCAGTGCTTCGTCAGAGGCGCCCATCACCATGGATTGCGGGGCGGATGTCTATTTCTGCGATGACTTCTCGGCGTCCAACCCGGATTACTGGAACCTGTTGCCGGTTGCGGGCCCGAACGGGGTATTCGACCTGTTTACCCAAGATTCCAACCCAATGCTGCGCTATACCGCCGGCAGCGCGGGCGGTGTGCTGGCATTGGTAAAAGCGGCGGCCTTTACCGGCGTGGCCAGCGGGGATTATTACCTGGAGGCGCGCATCCGCCCGCGCAACAACTCCACCACCGGCACCAAACAGCTCTACTTGGTTGCACGCGCGCAGGATGCCAACAACTGGTACGGCGCGGGCCTGAATGTGCAGGGGTCAACTACCAGCACCCGTGTCGCTATCGGCAAAATGGTGGCGGGAACCTTTACGGACAATATCTTTACCCGCTACAACACGCCGATTGAGCAGGGCACGGCGGGCGGCAGCGACGGCGTCTGGTACACCGTCCGCCTGGAAATGAAAGGTAGCGCCCTGGTGGTTTACCTCAACGGCCAACCGGTGATCAGCGGTACCGATACGAGTTTTGCGGACGCGGGGCTGATCGGCCTTTACACCACCAACAAATCCTTTGAGATCGACGATGTGAAGGTGGGGAATGCCGATGTCAAACCGGTCCAGTTCACCCTCTCACCTGCTGTTACCACCTATAGCGCCGAGGCGGGTGATTTACCTTACACCGTCACGGTTACCGCCAAAAATTCCGCCGGCGAGACCGATACATTCACAGCGGAATCCAGCGATACCTCGGTGGTGGCGGTCGATATCAGCGGCGACCAGGTGAACCTGAGCCCGGTCGGTGCGGGTACCGCGACCGTCACCTTCACCAGCGGATCGGACCCGGGCAAGACCCACACCATTACTGCCACCATTGCGCCGCAATTTGTCCAGCCGGCGCAGACTTACAACCTGGCCGGCCGGGTTGATCCGGCCGTTGCGGAAGCGGATGCCTATGTGGATACCCGTTTGTCGATCACCTTTGATTCACCGCCTACCCTGGGAACCAGCGGTCGCATCCGCGTCTTCAAGGTAAGTGATGACTCGGTGGTGGACACAGTCACCCTGGCCGATAACACCGATACCCTGGGTTATGCCGGGCAGGGCATTTACCGCATGGTGAAAACCGCTCCGCTGTCGATAAACGGCAATACCCTCACGATTGCGCTGGATAACAGCAAACTCGAATACAACACGGCTTACTATGTCGCGATTGCCGATGGGGTGGTTACCAATACCACGCTTGACGGCACCGCCTTTGTCGGTTTGGGTAAGGCGGCCGGCTGGAGCTTTACTACCAGGGCGGTGGCCCCGGCTTCCGGTGATGTGACGGTGGACGATGAGGGTGCGGCGGATTTCCGCACAGTACAGGGGGCGATTAACCATGTGGTACAAACGGTTGCTAAGGACACCCCCGCCACTATTACCGTCAAGAACGGCGACTACCGCGAACTCTTGTTCCTGCGCGGCAAAAACAACCTCAGTATCCAGGGTGAAAGCCGCGCCGGGGTGGTGATCCATTACACCAATAACGAGGGTATCAACGCCGGTACCGGCACCAGCCAGGCCGCCGGTTCACCCGCGGGCGGTCGCAGTGTGTTCCTGGTAGAGGCCTCGGATATGCTCAGGCTGGATAACCTGACGCTGAAGAATGATACGCTCATCGGTTCGGGTGGCCAGGCCGAGGTCATTTACTTTAACAATGATACCGGACGGTTGATGGCGACCAACGCCAGCTTCATCTCCGAGCAGGACACCCTCCAGGTCAAGGGTTATAGCTGGTTTTACCGCAGCCTGGTTGCCGGTAACGTGGATTTCATCTGGGGAAATAACCGGGTCGCCCTGTTTGAAGAGAGTGAAATCCGCACCCTGGGTGACTCGCGCGGCAATGGCAACGGCGGTTATATCCTCCAGGCGCGCACCGTCTCGGCGGCTGACAAGGGGTTTGTCTTCCTCAACTCCAGCCTGACCCGCGGCCCCGGCCCGCTTGGCCATACCCTGGCGGACGGCGCGACCTGGCTGGCGCGGAGCGGCGGCAGTGTCAGCTACTTCGATAACATTGTGTTTGTTAACACCAGGATGGACGCCCATATCAACCCGGCGGGCTGGAACACCAATCCCATGCCCAACCCGGCCACGGCGACGGCCACTGCCGGTTGGCGCGAATACGACAGCACCGACCTGGACGGTACCAGCCTGGATGTAAGCCAGCGGGCCAATGTGAGTTATCCCCTGACCCTGGGCGAGGTAACCAGCGGCTATTGCAACCGTGCCCAGATATTTGCGGCCTATAACGCCGGCGCGGGTTGGAATCCCCTCCCGGATGACGGCGCGGATTGCCTTAATTACGGGGTTTCCAGTTCGGCGGGCAGTTCATCCAGTGCAACCAGCAGCCCGGCATCTTCCGGCAGTGCGGAATCCGACGGCAGCTCCTCCTCGGCCGATGCCGGTGCCTCCAGTTCCGGCGGGCAGGGCAGCAGTTCCTCGACCAGCTCGGTCCCAGCCCCGGTAACCACCCGTTGGGTACCGACTTACAGCGAATTGCAGGGAGCGGTTGCCTCGGAACCTGCCATTAACAGCAACGCCAACCTTAACGCCACGGCGTCGCCTATCAGTGTCGGTGCGATCAGGCTTTATTCCGTGAGTGCGGGCAGTTTGCGGTTGCACTACAACTCGGCGGGTACCGCCTATGCGATTAACTACAACGGTACAGCGCTCAAATCCGATACCACCGCAACCCCGGTGGTATTGGTTGAAGGTACCGGCGGCCAGGTTGATCCGACCAGCCTCAACCAGGCCGGGGGCGTTACCCGCTTTGTGTCCGTGCCGGTGGCAGCCAGCAGCGATCCGCTTAGCTTGACGATTACCTATTCCAACGCCAGCGGTAACTATGATGCGAGCACCACGCCGAATGGCTGCCTGAACGGCCAAATTGCTATCGTTGACCAGGCGGGGAAAACCTGGAAAGCCGCTTCCGCCTGCGGTACGGCGCAACAAACCCTTACCACCACCCTCAGTGACCCAAGTGTCACGGAGTTATATGTGCTCATGACCCGCAATACGGACACCGGTGGTGGCATCCGCATCTGGCAAGTGGATGTGACCCGGTAATTCCATCGTATTAAACCCGCTCCCCTGGTGGCGGGTTTTTTATGCCTTTTCAAAAATAGTTGCGGAAGATTTGCCGGATTTACAACCAAAAATGTATTTTGGTGCGTCAATGCCCTGTGCTATAAAGAAATTGTCTAGGGATTTGCGGTGGTTTGGCCCAACCAATGGCCTGGTCCGCATTGGTTGCAAATCATTTTAATAATAAAGAGAAATAGACAGGGGCCTTGCCCCGCCTGCAGAAAAGGTAAAAAAACATGATTACCCTGAGCGTTCGTCAGCAATTGCGCATTTGCGCTGCATTAGTTGCATTACATCTGGTGATTTTTGTGTTGAGCCCGGGGTAACCCGCTGTCCTACAAAAACAATTAGGGAATCCAGTACGAAAATGCCCGCTAAAGTCATTTAGCGGGCATTTGTCTTTCCGGGGACCGGAAAAATAGTGCAGGTAAAAATAGGCAAATACCGGGATGCAAGCTTGTAAGGCCGGCCGAACCACCCATAAGCTCCATCAACAGGACCAGTGGAGGCGCCTATGATTACCGGACTAAAAGCATTTTTTAAACTTGAAGCTGCCAGCGGTATCCTGCTGATAATGGCTGCAACCTTGGCCCTTGTTGCAGCGAATATCCCCCTCAAGGTCTATTACGACCAGCTACTCTCTGTTGATGTGGTCATTGCCATCGGCAGTTTTTCCATCGCCAAGCCGTTGCTGTTGTGGATCAACGATGGGCTTATGGCCTTGTTCTTCCTGCTGGTGGGCCTGGAGTTGAAGCGCGAGATACTGGTGGGGGAATTAAACCAGCGTGCCAAGATTGTCCTGCCGGGTATTGCCGCGGTGGGCGGTATGCTGGTTCCCGCATTGGTTTACGCCTTTATTAACCGCAACGATACCCTGGCCCTGCAAGGATGGGCAATTCCCACCGCCACGGATATCGCCTTTGCCCTCGGCATCCTCGGTTTGGTGGGATCGCGTATTCCCGGCAGCCTAAAGGTTTTCCTGGTATCCCTCGCGGTCTTTGATGATATAGGGGCGATTATCATCATCGCGCTTTTCTATACCCATGACCTTTCACTCAGCGCATTTACCTTTGCGGCCTGCGGCATAACTGTGCTGGCATTGCTGAATTATGTGGGGGTGGTGAAGAAATTTGCCTACCTGTTTATTGGCCTGCTGGTATGGGTCAGCCTGCTTAAATCCGGCGTACATGCCACGCTGGCCGGCGTCGCCATCGCGTTGTGCATCCCGTTTAACGGTGTAGACGCCGAAGGCCGGCCCCAGCAACCTATGCACGACCTTGAACAGGGCCTGCACGGTCCGGTCATGTTTGTAATCCTCCCTTTATTCGCCTTTGCCAACGCGGGGCTATCACTTGCCGGGCTGAGTTTCCAGGCTATTTTTTCGCCCATTTCACTCGGTATATTGCTGGGCCTGTTTATCGGCAAGCAGGTGGGAGTGATGCTATTTACCTGGCTGGCTGTGGTCCTTAAGGTCGGCAAGTTGCCCGCCGATGTGAGCTGGTTCCAAGTCTATGGTGTAGCTGTCCTGTGTGGTGTGGGTTTTACCATGAGCTTGTTTATCGGTTCACTGGCTTTCCCGCCTGAAGACAGCACCGGCATGAATGACCGCCTGGGTATCCTGGGCGGGTCATTCCTCTCCGCCATCGCGGGATATGTCTGGCTGCGGTATGTGGCCAAACCCATACATGCTGATAGGGTGCGATGATTTGTCCCCCTCTATAGTGTTTGGAATGGGTAAACGGTTACATCATAATTTACAAAATTATGTAAACGTTTTCTCTTAATTTTTTAGTATTTTTGTCACAAAATGGCGTCGAAAAAACGGATTTCATATTGACGCTGGCAACACCCCGGGCGCAGTATGGCAACCCAACCACGTACAAGGTTTGTACAGCAGGGCCAGCGTTACGCTGCGGCCTTGCCGGGTGCCGGTAAAACACAATAAGTATCGGTGCCCGGGATGAGTTGTATCGTTGTTCATCCCCCAGCTCCCTTTCCGTAAAAGTGCTGCGATGTATCCCAGCAGCCAGGATTATCCGCTTACCGGTTGGTAGGCACATCGGTATTTTCGGTCACTATCCCTGCTGCACTGCTGGCGGGAACAGTTTGTTTTTCCCATAAAAATAATCTGAATAACAACCACATCGCTGTGACAAGGTAACGACTATGAAATCCAGACACATTTACCGTGTCGGCCAATATGCTGCATTTGCGGCGGCCGGCACTTTACTCGCCTGCGCCGTGCAGGCCCAAAACCTCGGAGCCAACCTGGCTATTTCCGGCCCCAGCGCGGGTGCGGACGGTTCCGGTTTTGATAACACCAAGCTGGTTCGCGACGGGGATACCAATACCGTGTCCTATGCCAGCGGCACCAGCAACCAAAGGGTATCGGTCAAATGGGGCAGCACTATTTCCTTTAATACGGTGATCCTGCGCGAGGCCGGCACCAGGGTCACCAGTTGGCAATTGGTGGATAACGATAGCGGTACCGTCTATGCGACTGGTACCGGCATAGGCGCCGGAAAGGTACTGAACCTGGGGCAGCGCACTTCCAGGAAGATCAACCTGATCGTGAATGCCACCAGCGCTCCCGGTATTGCCGAGTTTGAGGTGTACAACGCGACCGGTACGGTGACATCCAGCGCGGCATCGAGCACACCGGTATCCAGCGCCCCGGCGTCCAGTGCGGCTATTTCCAGCGTTCCGGCCAGCTCAGCAGTATCATCCGTTGCCAGCAGCGCCCCTGTATCCGGCCTGCAATGTAACTGGTACGGCCAGGGCCTATGGCCCTTGTGCCAGACCACCACCACCGGCTGGGGTTGGGAAAATAATGCCAACTGTATCGCCGCCTCCACCTGTGCGGCCCAGCCCGCGCCTTACGGCATAGTGGGTGGCAGTTCGTCCGCGGCGGTTTCGTCGGTTGCACCGAGCAGTATCCCGGCGTCCAGCAGCGCTTCGTCCCTGGCGCCGAGCAGCACGCCGGCATCAAGCAGCCTGTCTTCTATCGCCCCCAGCAGCGTACCGGCTTCCAGTTCGTCGGTAATCAGCTCAAGCAGTGCGGCTTCTTCCTACAACGGCAATATCCGCCCGGCGAAAATTGAAGGTTTCGCGGCCCATGCCAATGTGACCGGTGGCCAGGGCGGCCGCGAGGTTACGGTGAGTACCGGTACCCAGTTGAATGCCGCCTTGTGTAGCCGTGGATCGATGACCGAGCCAATCGTCATCAAGGTCAACGGTACGATTAACCACAGCAATACCACCGCCCAGGGTTGCAATACCCTCGCGGATACCATCGAAATCAAAAAGATGAGCAACGTGTCCATCATCGGTGTGGGCACCAACGCACTGTTTGATGAAATCGGCATCCATGTGCGCGAAGCCTCCAACATCATTATCCAGAACGTCCATATCCGTAACGTGAAGAAAAGCGGCTCGCCCATCTCCAATGGCGGTGATGCGATCGGGATGGAAAGCGGCGTGGACCGGGTGTGGATCGACCACAACAAACTGGAAGCGTCCGGTGGTGAAAAAGACGGTTACGATTCGCTGCTGGACATGAAAGCGGGCGTTACCAATGTGACTGTGTCCTATAACGTGTTTAACGATTCCAGCCGCGCCGGTTTGATCGGTTCAAGTGATAGTGACAGTGCAAACAATAACATCACCTTCCACCACAACTGGTACAAAAATATTGAGCAACGTACGCCGCTGATTCGCCACGCGCTGGTGCATGTGTACAACAATTACTGGTCCAATGAAACCATCGATTACATGTTCCATGCGATCAACTCGCGCATGAATGCGAAGGCCCTGGTGGAGAGCAATTATTTCTACAATGTAAATAATCCGCTCATTGCTTCGGATGATTCCTCCGAGCCCGGTTGCTGGCAAACCAACAATGACAACACTGTATTGCCGACCATTTATTACAGCCGCACGGTGGGCAACGGCGCCCTGGTGATCCCGGAAGTTGTGAACGGCCAATTGCAATCCACCTGTTCCGTCTCTGTGCCCTACAGCGTGCAAAAAGACGCGGCCAACGATGTTCCGGCGATTGTGATGGCAAACGCCGGTGTGGGTAAGGTTTCCGGCACCACGACCTCGTCTGTGCCCGCCAGTTCCAGGCCCGCATCTTCGGTAGCGCCTTCATCAGTGCCTGCGAGCAGCAGCAAATCATCGGTATCCAGCAGCCTGGTTTTGTCCAGCAGTTCGAGTGTTGTATCCAGCAAATCCAGCAGCAGTACTTCGTCCGTTGTGGTGGATAACGGCACCATCAGCGCCGACTGTATCCGCGTAGCGACCAACCCATCGGTTAACTGGCGCGATACCTCGTTGCAGACCGACCAGGAAATCGTTTCCTGCTTGTCGAAGACCCTGGGTAAACCCGTTGGTTACGGCGAAAAAGCCCTGGGTGGTTATGATCCAAGCGGCAACAGCAAGCTCACCATCATCACCAAAAACTCGACCAAATCCGTTGAGCAACAACTGCTGGAAGCCATCACCGGTGAAGAGCACAACTGGATCGTGTTCGACAAAGTCCAGTTCGCACAACCCACCGAAATCGGTATGTACCGTTTAGGTTGCAGCAACCCGACCGTGCAATCACTGTTGGGCGCGACTGAAGCGGAATGCGTGAACTACAAACAATGGTGTAGCAAGAACGGTGTCAGCGACGCAAATTGTGTGAGCCAATTCTTTAATAGTGCGATGAACAAATCCAACAACCCGATTCGCAATCCGGTCATTGGTTCCAATAAAACCATCGACGGTCGCGGCAGCGAGGCTTACTTCCTGTTCAGCGGTTTTGCGATTGGTAAAGACTCCACCGGTTCACCAACGCAAACGGCGACCAGCGTCATTTTGACTCACCTGAACTTCAAGGGCGCAGGCCACACCGAAGACCATTATGTTGACCCGGATATGATTCGCTCCACCGGCGCATCACACGATATCTGGATTCACAAAAACATCTTCGATACCACTGGCGACTCCGCGTTCGATGTCAAAGTCGGTGCCTACGGCATCACTATATCTTTCAACCGTGTGATGGACGTGAAACGCGCGACTTTGCACAGCTCCAGTGATAGCCACACTATTGATGTGCAAATCCGTACCACCATGCACCACAATTTATTTGTGACCCGCGACGCGAGTTACGAATTGCTGGGCAACACTTTGCGCCGTGTGCCGCTGATCCGCCGCGGCAGTTCGCATATGCTGAACAACGCATTCATCAACTATCGCAAGGACCTGTTGAGTATCCGTGTAGGCGCCAGCGTATTGCAGGAAGACAATATGTTCGTGGTGAACAAAGTGCACCAGGAAAAATCTTCGATCTCCGCATCGCTCACTGAATTGCAAGGCAATTTGATTAAAGATGTGACCGGTGGCAATTATCGCGGCGAGCGCAACTTCCTGTGGTTCGGTGATGCGGCCTGTAACCTGGACGAAGGCACCAAAACCGGCTTCACCATCAGTTCGGGTTCAGTGGCGAATCTGGCCGGTAATTATTCATCGGCTTCACAAACCACCCTTAATAACTGGCGCTTTGCCGCAGGGCAGGAGTTGGTGGATTACCTGAGTGCAACTGCGGGCAAATACGGCCAGGCTCCGTTTAACTCGCCGCTCTCCGGTGACAAATATTATGTGTTGGGTCTAGGTAAGGTGTCTTGCCAGCTTTAAACATTCCTCGCGGAACCTGAAATAAAAACCTTTGCGGGAAACCGCAAAGGTTTTTTTATTGTCGATATAAATTAACCTCGGGCATGAAAGCAAATTTATAATTAAAATGTTTCCAGGAATTAATTCATTTATAAAATACGCAATGCTGGCGCATTATTTATCGTTGCAAAACCGGCCATAGGTTCTAGTCTTCAAACGCCATTAGCTTCGATATAATTCGTTTGGTGCAACGCCTTGCTATGTATTATTTCTTTCTGATCTTTTTGCCATGTAATAACCACTAATTAAACCGACAATGATAAAGATAGAAAGTGATACCAAAAAGATTAGGAAGTTCCGACTTGCTTCTTCTTCGCTATTGTAGAGTCTGATATCTAAAGCAACCGCAATACGGCCACCGCCCCAAAATAGTACGTTGCATATTAGGCCAGCTATAACGGCCCCTAAAAACGGAAAAATTATTTTTTTCATTCAGACACCTTCCAGAATAGAATTTTCCTTGATTTTTCAAAATCAGACCAAACTCCTTCATAACTGATCCCCAGTTGAATACGTAGCCAACTTGTAACGTCAGTTAAACGAGACCCATTCCATAGGTCAATATGATCTCCGGTGGGTCTTTCCGGGCGGTCCTCAGCCCGCAGCCAGTAGTCTTCAAAATAAATAATGCCCTTTTTTCCAACAATTTGCGCCTTGAAATTAGCGGCTTCTATTTCAATGGCCGCAGCTATGCCCGGGATCTTAGTTTTACCTAAACCAGCAGCCAATTCATTTGCTGAAAGTACGTGGCCTTCATTTTCTTTGTGGTGCCAGCAATGTCTATTTTTAGGAACTAAAGTAGTGGTTTTTACGCCACATTTTGAGAGAGCAGACCCGACTTTTATAGCGCACTGGTTTGAAAATGATTTTTTGTCGCAAGGTGCTTCTTTGGGATAAAATTTCCATAGGTCTTTAAATTTTACTGGATTCATTTGCATATCCTTTCAATGAATTATTATTTCGGGGTTGAGTTATATAACAAAATATAGAGCGGGTTTTAATTAAACCAAATTAAAAGGATTTTATTCCACACGCGTATTATTTGCAGGCTGGACAATGCGCGGATTATTTTTACGCGCAGGCGACATTTTTGCGATTTCACCTTCAATCCAATTCTTTATTTCTTCGGTAAGTTCCTTGCGGTCTTTTCCTTCCGTTTCAAATGGTTCGCTGATCACGACGCGAATGGTGCCCGGATATTTAATAAAGTGTTTATGCGGCCAACATTCACCGGCATTATGTGCCACGGCAATCACGGGTACACCGGCGGTTATTGCAATGTCCGCACCGCTACGCGCGTAGTTGCCAACCTCACCTACGGGTGTGCGGGTACCTTCGGGAAAAACAAGTAAGTTATTTCCCTGTTGCAAACGGCGGATACCAATCCGCTTGATTTCTTTTAACGCCTGCACGGGGTTGCTGCGGTCAATCGCGATAGGGCGCAAACTGGCAAGGCCCCAACCAAAAAAAGGAATCCGGAATAATTCCTTTTTCAAGATAGTACTGACGGGACCAAAGTAATATTGCAAAAACATGGTCTCCCAGGTGCTTTGGTGTTTGGCCATGATGACGCAAGGGAATCTATCCGCGTGTTTGTCACCGGTGATTTCAAAGCGGACACCGCAACAAAACCGCAGCCAGAACATAACGAACCGATTCCAGCAGGTGACAATGCGCCAGCGCCAGCTGTAGGGAAAAATCGGCCAGATAATAACGGCAATAAGGCCTGCCAATGCGCTGCTAATGTTGTATCCGACTGCGAAGAGAAAACTGCGAAATTTCAGCACGTTGAATCCTGCCAGAATGTTAGGAGTTGGCAATAATAAAGTCTGCCGCCGCCGATAAATCATCAAAGGCTTGCACTTGTTCGGCATCAATCGCGGGTAAGTTGGTTTGTAAGCCCGGAACGGCCAGCTGCGCCAGTGTGCGCACGCCATTACCGGTCCTTACCAGCAACGGCTTGCAACCTTTTTGCACGGCGGCCTGCAAATCACGCAGGCTGTCGCCAACAAAATAACTGCTTTCCACCGAGGTATTAAATTCCGCTTCTATTGCATCCAGCATACCGGGTTTGGGTTTGCGGCATTTGCAATTATCGTCGGGGTGATGGGGGCAATAGAAAATTGCGCCTATTTCGCCACCGCTTTCCTCCACCAGGCGAGTCAGCTTTGCGTGCATGGCTTCCAGGTCTTCCAGTTCAAATTTGCCCCTGGCCAGGCCAGCCTGGTTGGTGGCGACAACAACGGTAAAACCCGCTTTATTCAAGCGCGCAATCGCACTGATACTGCCTTCGATAGGAATATATTCATCGGCAGATTTTACGTAATCGTCGCGGTCGTGGTTAATTACGCCATCGCGGTCGAGGATGATTAATTTCATTGGATTGTGTTCACAAGGGTAAAAGTTCCGTGTCGGGTACGGCTATGCCAGACACACCGTCAATAATTCCATCCGGGCTCATCGTTTACATCCATGTCTCCGATGGTCCGGCATAGCCGTACCCGACACGAACCGCAAGCCCGATTAATTTTTGGCAGGCACCAGATATGAAATATCCGCCACTTCCAAAAACAATCCGCGTAATTGTTGCAGCAGCGCCAAACGGTTTTGTTGCAGCGCCTGGTCATCGCACATCACCATAACACTGTCAAAAAACGCATCAACAGTTGGTTGCAAATCGGCAAGTGCTGCCAAGGCTTCCGTATATTCGCGGGTCGCGAATAAAGGCGCAACAATCGCGGCTTTTGCATTGATTGCCTGGGCCAGGTTTTTTTCGGCATCCTCCTTCAACAGCGCGGCACTTACTGCGGCGGTCACGGCCATGCTTTGTTTCGCGAGAATGTTGGAAACACGCTTGTTAGCGGCAGCCAGGGCCTGTGCTTGCGGCAACTTGCTGAATCCATTAACCGCCAGTACGCGCTGGTTGATATCCAGCGGTTGCGATAATTGTTTTGCGGTTACCGATTGAAAAACTTCCGCCGGGATATTCGCATCTTCAAACATCGCGCGGAAGCGATCCAGCATATACCCCAACACCTGCTCAACCAGTTCATCACCCAGGGTTAAATGCTTATGCTGCGCTTTGGCGAAGGCCAATAACTCGCGCAAATCCAGCGCGAGGTTTTTCTCCACCAACAAACGCAACACCGCAATACTGGCGCGCCGCAAGGCAAACGGGTCCTTTGAACCGGTAGGTTGCTGGCCGATGCCGAAAATACCGCTGATCGTATCCAGTCGATCCGCCAGGGCGATAATCGTGCCGGTAGTCGTTGCCGGTAGCTGGTCGCCCGCGAAACGCGGCATATATTGCTCATTCATCGCCGCGGCCACTTCGGCGTTCTCACCGTCATTTAACGCGTAGTAATAACCGGCGATGCCTTGCATATCATCAAACTCGCCCACCATATTGGTAACGAGATCGGATTTGCACAGTTCCGCGGCGCGCACGGCTGATTTCTCATCAGCATTTAATTTGCCCGCAATAAATTGCGCGAGCCTGGCGACGCGTTCGGTTTTTTCGTAGAGGGTTCCGAGCTGCGCCTGGAACACGATGGTTTTCAAACGCTCGCGCAGTGATGCGAGAGTGGTTTTCTTATCGGTGTCAAAGAAGAATGCCGCATCCGACAAACGCGGGCGGATAACGCGCTCGTTACCGTCAATGATTTGCGAAGCGTCTCTGCTTTGGATGTTGGCAACTGTAATGAAATGATTTTTCAGTTTGCCGTTGGTATCCACCACGTGGAAATATTTTTGGTGTTCCTTCATCGAAGCAATTAGCGCCTCGGAAGGCACGGCGAGGAAACGCTCTTCGAATTGACCGGTTAATGCCACCGGCCATTCAACCAATGCGGTGACTTCATCCAGCAAGGATTCATCGATTACGGCAACGCCACCCACCTTTTTGGCTTCGGCTTCCACCTGGCTTTTAATAGTTGCGCTGCGCTCTGCGAAATCCGCCACTACAAAGCCGGTGCTTTTTAAAACACTGGCATAGTCGCCGGCCTTGGCCAATTCGATGGGATTGTTGTAATGGAAACGATGGCCGCGACTGCTGCGACCGGCGGTTAAACCCAATATTTGTGCATCCACAACATCGCTACCGAATAACATTACCAGCCAATGCACGGGGCGCACGAATTCTTCGCGTTTTGCGCCCCATTTCATGCGCTTGGCAATGGGTAATTTCGCCAGCGCATCGCTGACCACCGCTTCAAGCAATTCAACGGTTTTTTTGCCCTGGGTGTTAATGCGAGCAACCAGCTTTTCGGCTTTGCCATCGCTTTCAGATGTTAATTCGCCTGGAGCAATGCCATTTTTTTCCGCGAACGCGAGCGCGGCCTTGGTGGGCTGGCCTTCTTTATCGAACGCGATGGCGGCCGGCGGACCCCACACAACCAGTTCCCTGGAAGGTGTTTCGCTCGCCAGATTTTCAACCAGTACAGCTAAGCGGCGCGGCGCGGCATAGGGTTTAATTGCGGTGAATGATAATTCTTCCGCCCTCAGGTTGGCTTCGATGGTTTCCGCAAAGGAAGCCATCAGGTTTTTTAATGCTTTCGGTGGTAACTCTTCGGTTCCCAGTTCAACTAAAAAATCAGCAGACATTTATTTGTCCTCCGCAGCAGCGCTCAGCAATTCATTTCTTAAGGCTTCCGGGGCAAGCGGAAAACCGAGGGCTTTGCGGCTATCGAAATAGGCTTGCGCAACGGCGCGGGCAAGGGTGCGCACGCGCAAGATAAAACGCTGGCGCTCAGTGACTGAAATTGCATGGCGCGCGTCCAGCAAGTTAAAGGCATGCGAGGCTTTCATTACCATTTCATAGGCGGGCAACGGTAAATTTTTTGCCATCAGGCGAGTGGATTCCTGTTCGTAAAAATCAAAACTTTTAAACAGGTAATCGGTGTCGGCCTCTTCAAAATTAAAGGTGGACATTTCCACTTCGTTTTGGTGGAACACATCGCCGTAGGTAACCTTGTCACCATTGGGGTTGATAGTCCACACCAGATCGAATATCGAATCCACACCTTGCAGGTACATGGCGATACGTTCGATGCCGTAGGTAATTTCACCAGTGACGGGGAAGCACTCCAGGCCGCCGACTTGCTGGAAGTAAGTAAATTGCGTTACCTCCATGCCGTTCAACCAGACCTCCCAACCCAAACCCCAGGCACCGAGGGTAGGTGATTCCCAGTTATCTTCCACAAAGCGAATGTCGTGGATGGCGGTATCAATACCCATCTCGCGCAATGACCCCAAATACAATTCCTGGATATTTTCCGGTGAAGGTTTGAGTGCAACCTGGAATTGGTAGTAATGCTGCAAACGGTTGGGGTTTTCGCCGTAGCGGCCATCTTTTGGACGGCGGCAAGGTTGCACATAGGCCGTATTCCAGGTCTCCGGGCCGATGGCGCGCAGGAAAGTTGCGGGGTGGAAAGTACCGGCGCCGACCTCCAGGTCAAGCGGTTGCAAAATCACGCAACCCTGGCGCGCCCAATAATCTTGCAGGGCAAGGATCAAACCCTGGAAGGTGCTTACGTCATAACGTTTTTCAGACATGGTGGACCTGGTCTTATGAAGTGGTGGTCGATTAAAGGTAGAAAAATGCGGCGATTATAGCGGGAGATGGCGACGGAGTGGCAGCGACTTAATGGCGATAACGGGAATGAATGGGTAAATACACCGGAATTGGATAAACACCGCCCGACAGGCGGTGTTTTGGATGGTTAAATCAGGCGGCGACTGCGTGCGACCAGGGTAAAAAAAGCCAGTAATACCAAACCGATGGAACCGGGTTCGGAAACAGTTGCGGCGTCTTTCACCAGCAGGGTACCGAACCAGCCGGATATATCGGTACCCGGCATTTCGAGATACATGGCCGAGCTGTCATGGACCTCGTCATAAGGGCTACTCATGCTCACCAACCCTGATACGCCCGGGTCTCCCATAAATACACCGAATAAACTTCTGGCAGACCAGGTATCGAGCAAATTTCCATCCGCATCATAGGTTGAAAAGGTTGCATCAGGGCTTTGTCCAAAAATATCAAAAATGGAATTGAAATAAGTATCTTGCGACAGGCTTGCCAAAGTACCAAAACCCTGGCTGTAGCGGTTCCATTCTGACAAGCTGCCAAATAGCGAAGTCCACAGGTGATCCACTTCAGTCGCAGTGGGCAAACGCCAGCCAGCAAATTCGGTAGGTAATAAATAGCGGACGTTATCGTAAGACAGGTGAGAATTAACACCGAAATCCATCCAGACCAGACCGGTACTGGTTTCCAGCGCAGCTTTATTATCACCGGCGCTAAACGCATCAGCTTGGACTATTGGCAAGGCGTGGGTAGTCGTGGCCAGGAATAAGGAAACCACGGCAACGCATTTAGCAACTTTTTGAAGCATTCTAAAACTCCGTTTTTCAAGATGAGTGTGGATAAATAGTGAGGAATAAACCGCCCCCCCTCGGGCAGGGTTTGCAATATATCAGAGCAATCCAATAGATTAGCGAGCGGATCAAAAAAGATATAAGCGCCAACAACAATAAACATCAACATTATTCGGAGCATGTAAATGGATACCCAACAGACCCTTAGCCCGGTCACCATCACCCTGCACTGGATCATTGCGCTGAGTGTTATCGCCATGATTGGCACTGGTTTTTATATGTCGATGTTTGAGTTTTACCCGTTTTACGACTGGCATAAATCATTTGGCGTGGTGATTTTTGTAATAGCGTGGTTGCGAGTATGGTGGCGGATCAAAAATGGTTGGCCCGCCCCGGTGCGTAATCACCCGGTGTTTGAGCATCGGTTGGCGCGGGCGAGCCATTGGGTGTTGATTGTGGGAACTGTATTGATGCCGGTCTCGGGTATGGTGTATTCCGCATTTGGCGGTTGGGGCATCAAGGTGTTTGGTTTGGCAATAGTGGCGGGCAATAAAAATCCAGTGACCGGGAAAACGGAACCCATCCATGCGGGATTGGGTGAGTTGGGGCAGGTCACGCATGAATGGGTCGGTTATCTCCTGACGGGTACCATCATCCTGCATATGCTCGGTGCATTAAAACATCACGTAATTGATAAGGATCGTACATTAAGCCGGATATTCGGCCGTTAAACGGAAAATTTTCGCGCCAGACCGGGTAGAGTAAACCCAACGTAAACAAGGAGTAAATCGCGCGTAAAAGCCGGGATGGGCGGGTTTTAATCAACGTCGGACAAGCCTATGTTGTAACCACAGAGTGAGCGGAGAGATGGCAGTTTCAGTAGTGCAATGCAGTCTCTTCCCCCTGCGGTCACCAATTTTATGGGGTTTGTTATGAAGAATCTGAATGTATTTGCATTGGCTGCTAATGACCACCTGGTTCAACCGGAAGAATTCGAGGATATCCAGGGCCATACGCCTGCGCTGGCGATCCTTATGGATTTCCGCAGCCATAAACCACATATGGTGGATAGCCATCTGGAAGCGTCCGAGGCCCTGGAGGTTATGCGCGCGGAAGATGTCACCATCAAACTTGTGGTCGATGACAAAAAAGAATTTGTCGGTGTTATCAGCATGGATGACCTTTCCGACCACAATATGCTGCTTAAGCAAATATCACTGCATATCAAGCGCGATGAATTGCTGGTGCGCGACTTGATGCATACCCGCGCGGGCATCAGCGCGATTGATTACGAGCAATTCAAACGCGCCACCATTGCTGATGTGGTTTCTACCTTAAAAAAAGCCCATCAGGAGTATTTGCTGGTGGTGGACAAGGATGCACACCATATTCGCGGGATTGTTTCCTCACGCGATATTTCCCGCCGCCTGCACGTGCCGATCAACATCGAAAAAGAACTGACCTTCGCCGATATTTTTACCGCGGTTAAAGCGCATTGATTAATGAATCCGGTTGATTAACGGAAAGCAGGCCCCAACACGGGCCGCTTCTTTTTTGCGCTACGAATTTTGTTGTGGTTGATAACAAAAACCGAGCCGTTGCCAGGTCAAGGCAGCCAACAGGAAATAGCCATCCATTCCCAGGGCGAAATGCCACTCGATAATATTTTCCCATCGATCTTTTGCATCCCCTGTTAACAGGGCATTGCAAAACACGCTGGCAATGCCCAGCAGCAGCATCCAGCCGCCCAGCCAGAATTTCAATTTTACATAGGCTTCAACGCTACTGATGTTTAGTTCCAGCAGGTGGCGGGTGAATAGCATTTGCGCCAGCACTGTAAAGGAAAAATAAATAGTCACCCCGTATTGGCGCAACAGTTGATAAACGGTTCCCTGGGTTCCGAGGAAATTGGCGTATAGCACCAGGAACAATGCGGCGGTGATGCCGAGCACGGGAAGGGTAGGGCTGCGCCGCTGGTGGAGCGCCAGGAATTGCCTCGCCTGCAACCAGAAATTTACCAGCAGCATGGCATTGAGGATCATGCTGGCGCGGAATAAAAATAACGCGTCGCTGGCGCGCGCCGCCTTGCTGATGGAAACGCAGCCGTGCCAATGGGGCAGGCACCAGTCAATGGCTCCAGCCAGGCTGCTCCATAACCAGGCGGCGTGTACGATGACCAACGGAACCAGGAATACCAGCCAGGCAGTGTGGACGGGCTGCATGATGTTCCTCCGGAATGAAATATTTTTAGCGCTGGTTGTCGGATTAGGTAGCTGGCGATTCCAAGCGTTCAGTTACCGGTGGTTTTCCGGTAAGCTGCGCGCACTTTTTTGTATGAGCCGAACCATCCAATGAAAAACCAATTGGCCCCTCTGCTGGTTAAAGCCATGGCGCATTTGCCCTTGGGGTTGCTGCGCGGCCTCGGCAACCTGGTAGGGAGCCTGGTGTGGTGGATGGACGGCCGCTCTGCCAAAGTCACCCGCACGAATATCGCCTTGTGTTTCCCCGAATTGTCGCCTGCCGAGCAGACCCGCTTATGCCAGCAAAGCCTACAGGAAACGGCCAAAACCGCGATGGAAGCCGGTGCCATCTGGCGTCGCTCCTGGCAATGGCTGGACAACAAGATTGTTGCCCGGGAAGGCGATGGTTTGCTGCGCGCCAAGGTGGCGGAAGGCAAGGGCGTATTGGTGTTGGCGCCCCACCACGGCAATTGGGAAGTGGTGGCACCTTACCTGGCGAGTGTGGCCCGGCTTACGGCGATGTACCAACCGCTTGAGAACCCGAACATGGATGAGCTGGTATTGGCGGGCCGCAGCAAGTTGAATATCACCATGGCACCGACTAACCGCAAGGGCGTAATGATGCTATTCAAGGCACTACAGGGCGGCACTATTGTAGGGATACTGCCCGACCAGGTGCCGGCGAAGGACGCGGGTGGTGAAATAGCGCCCTTTATGGGCCAGCCCGCACTAACCATGACACTGGTGCATGGGTTGATCCAGCGCACCGGTTGTGCGGTTTGCTCCTGCTACGCCGAACGGGTGAAGGGCGGATTCAAAATAGTGGTGATGGAGGCCGATCCGGCTATTTACAGCGCAGAACAACCCTTGTCGGTTGCGGGCTTGAATGCCAGTGTCGAAGCCTGTGTGCGCCGTGTGCCCGCCCAGTACCAATGGGAATACAAGCGTTTCCGCCGCCTGCCGCCGGAATACCCCAGGGTTTACCGGGCCAAATAAAAAAAGCATTTACGCGCGCGCTTGGGTGTGTTTACCAGTCCCCAGCGGCTACAATTAGCGCACTTAACTTTTTATAACCATTTCACCGGTTGTTGTGATGAAACAAAATATTTTTATTTCAAACCGTACCCTGTGCCGACTGGGCCTTGTTGCGGTCGCCCTCGGTTCCTTCAGTGCCTGTACCCATCAAGCCCAGCTCCAGCAGCAAACCCAGGCGGAGTTGGCGGCAGCCCGGCAATGTATCGCCATGCAGCAAGCCCGGGATGAACAATTAAGCCAGCAGCAAAGCCAGATCCTCGCCCAACTGAACCAGGTACAGGCGCAAGTGGCGGCCCAGCAAAAAACGCTGGAAGCCAGGCCGCAAATCATTGAACGCCCGGCCCCGAAGGTTAACTGCCCGGCCCCGGTCGCCACCGCCGCCAGGAAAGCCGCCGCCGAGCAACCGCTTACCGATAAACAAATCGTCGGCCTGCGCGAGCAAACCATGATCGCCGGGATAAATGTGGTAATGAACGCGCGCATCAACACTAACGCCGCCAATTCGGTAATTGATGCGCGCAATATCCAGATGTTCGAGCGCAATAGCGAGGAATGGGTGCGCTTCACCATTTATAACCCGGAAACCAGGGAACCCCATGTACTGGAGCGCAAGCGCTTGCGGTTCCAGACGGTGCAAAGCGCCAACCCCACCCCTGACCGCAGGCCGGTGGTGGAAATCCGCTTTACCATCGGCAAGTTGACGCAGAAAGGCGAATTCATCCTCGCGGATCGCAGCACTTCCGAATACCCCATCCTGATTGGCCGTAACCTGCTGCGCGATGTGATGCTGGTGGACGTGAGCGGTAATAACCTCGCTCCCCTGCAACGTAGCGATGCCTCCAGCAGCGCCGCTAAAAACTAGGCTTGCTTAACCCCGGGGCTGGCCAGGTGCCGGCCTTGCCAGGAAGAAATCCCATGAAAAGACCTTCACGTGCTCCCTTTTACACCATTATTGGCTTGCTCGCTGTGGTTGGTTTGGCCACTGCCTGGATGCGCCATGTGCAGATGGAAATCCCCTTTACCCCCGGTGTGCAAAAGCCGGTGTGGCTCATCGAGGCGCGTATCGATTTTGATGCGACCGGTGAGCCGGTAACGGCGCGCCTCGGCCTGCCCGATAGCCCGCCCGGTTATCGCAGCTTCAGCGAGCAGGCCGCCGCGCCCGGTTACGGGTACGCCGTAGTCGCGGAAAACGGAGTGCGCCGCGGTGAATGGACCAAGCGTGAAGCGGTGGGTCCGCAAACCATCTATTACAAAACCCAGTTTATTGCGGTGGAGGAAAACGCATCGGCAGCGTTACCGCTGGAGCAGCCCCTGGCCAACCATGCCGATTGGGATGGCCCCTCCCAGGAAACCGCTGCCCAGCAGGTGTTGGACACCGCCCTGGCCAAGTCCAGCAGCCCGCAAAGCCTGACCCGTGAACTGATCAAGCAACTCAATAACGATAACCTCGATCAAAATGCCGCACTGCTGTTGTCCGCCCAGACGGATCGCTCGGCACTGGTGGAGAAGCTGGTAAACCAGGCGGGAATCCCCGCCCGCCCGGCCTTGGGCCTGTACCTTGAAGATGCCCGTCGCCACCAGAATTTGACTCGCCTGGTGCAGGTTTACGATGGCCGGGACTGGGTATTGTTTAACCCCACCACCGGCGAACAGGGCGTACCGGAAAACCTGTTGCTGTGGCACACCGGTGGCGAGTCCATACTCGATGTGGCGGGCGGTAACCGCTCCCGCGTGAGCTTCTCCATGATCCACCAGACGGTGCCGGCGCTGGACCTGATCAAAGCCCAATACAAGGAGAGCGCATTCAGTGTGCTCAGCATCCAGCATCTGCCGATTGAAGAGCAGAGCATGTTCAAATTGCTGCTGCTGCTGCCGGTGGGGGCGCTGGTAGTGGTATTCATGCGCATTATTATCGGCCTCAAAACCTCGGGCACCTTTATGCCCATCCTGATCGCTATGGCGTTCCTGCAAACCTCGCTGGTGCTGGGGGTGGTGAGTTTCGTCACGGTGGTGGCGATGGGCCTGGTGCTGCGCACCTACCTGTCGAGGCTGAACCTGCTGCTTATTTCGCGGATTGCGACGCTGGTGGTGCTGGTGATCTTTATCATTTCCGCACTCAGCCTGATCGGCTACCAGATGGGCTTTAACACCGGTATGACGATCACCTTTTTCCCGATGATCATCATCGCCTGGACTATCGAGCGTATGTCCATCCTGTGGGAGGAAGAAGGACCTAAAGAGGTAATGGTGCAAGGCGGCGGCAGTTTGCTGGTGGCCGTGCTCGCCTATGCCTTGATGCAACTGTCACTGGTGGGCCATTTAACCTTTAACTTCCCCGAGCTGAACCTGGTGGCACTCGCCCTGATTATGCTGATGGGGCAATACACCGGTTATAAACTCTCTGAACTGCGTCGCTTCCGGGCCATGGTGGATGCCGAGCAGGGCAAGTTTACAGATCCAACCAAGGGGGCCGATGCATGAGCCAGGCGCCGTCTACCCCCGCGGTTACTCCGGACACGTCCAACGGCTTTACCCGCTGGTGGAATTCCTGGGTCAGCCCCTGGCGCCTGAAGCGCATGGGCATACTCGGCATGAACTGCCGCAACCATGATTTTATTGCGGCTTATAACCCACGCAGCTTGTTTCCACTGGTCGATAACAAGCTAAAAACCAAGCTGTTGGCGGAAGAGTATGAAGTCGCCACGCCCAAATTGTTTTTTGTGGTTAATTCCCAGCACGAGATTTCCCACATCGAAGATAAGCTGATGGCGCTGGAAGCCTTTGCGGTAAAACCGGCCAAGGGATCGGGCGGCAAGGGCATCCTGGTCATCATTGGCCGCCGCGGCGACAAGTTTATCAAGTCATCCGGAGCGGAAATCACCATTGAAGACATTCGCCGCCACATGACCAACGCCTTGGCCGGCCTTTACTCTTTGGGGGGTAAACCCGACGTAGTGATTGTGGAAGACCTGATCCAGTTCGATGATTATTTCAAGGATTATTCCTACGAAGGTGTTCCGGATATCCGCATTATTATTTTCAGGGGATATCCGGTAATGGCCATGTTGCGCCTGGCCACCCACAAGTCCGACGGCAAGGCCAATTTGCACCAGGGCGCGGTGGGGGTGGGGCTGGATATCGCCACTGGCCGCGCATTAAAAGCCGTACAACATTCAAAACCCGTTACCCATCACCCGGATACCAAGCGCGCGCTTAATGAAATCCAGATTGGCGATTGGCGCAACTGGTTATTACTGGCCTCCAAATGCTATGAAATGACGGGGCTGGGTTATATCGGTACCGACCTGGTGCTGGACAAGGTTCGCGGCGCGCAATTGCTGGAACTCAATGCCCGCCCCGGCCTTGCGATCCAGGTAGCCAACGGGCGCGGCTTGCTGCCGCGTTTACGCCATATCGAATCGCTCAAGGAGCGCATGCATCGCACCGCTGAGCAGCGGGTGGATTATGTGATGAAAACCTTCACCGCCGATGGCTTGTAAGAGCCATCCCGCCTCGCGTAACGGCATCTCGTATAGCCGCCATCCATTAAATTCCTCCCGTTTTTTGTGGTCGTAACCCTATATCGGCCCCTTTCTGTGCGTACCATTCATGAGGAGCGACATCATGGTAGTTTCCGGTGTAGTTGCCAGTACCTTGCTAATCGGCGTGAAAGTCCTGTTTTTGTTATTGGGCTTGCTAATGATGCTAATCGACCATCGGCTTGAAGCGACACGGGATCATTAACACAGGTACCGCATCGCAAATTAGATAACGCCTTGGAGCAGTTTGATGGGTTTGGCTGTCATTGAATAAATGCCTGGCTGGTCACTCTGAAAGGTGAAGGATGTTTAAGTTTCTTAGCGATGCCGCCCCAAAAGTTATCGCGTTGTCAGACCGTTTTCCCTGGGCAATGCCGGTATTTGGCTTGGTTTCCGGATTAGCGAGTTTTTTCCTGGTGGAGCGCAAACAGGAACTGGCAAAAGTCATTGCGATAATGATCATGGCCAGTTGGTGCTGGCTGCTCATGGAAAAAAGTGTCCACCACTGGATAAAAAGTTGGTTCGGGTTTCAGCTGCCCCAGCCGCTCTTTTTCTACGCAGCACAGTTGGTTCACCAGGAAAGCCTGTTTTTTGTCATCCCTTTCTTTTTTATCACCACCGCCTGGAATAGCGGGCAAGCGATCTACTCCAGCTTGCTATTACTCGCCGCGATAATTTCGCTTATCGATCCCATTTATTTTCGCTGGCTGGCGCCGCGTCGAATCCTTTATTTTGCGTTCCATGGATTAACGTTCTTCGCCGCATTGCTCACCGCCTTACCCATCATTTTCCAACTGCCGACCTCGGAGAGCTACCATTGGTCGCTGGCCATCGCGCTATTAATTGCGGTATCCGGTGTGGTCAGCGAGTCAGGTTTTTCCTGGTGGCAAAAGGCGATATCCGCGCTGGTGCTTGGCGCCGCGCTGGGCTTGGCAGGGCTATTGGTACGCCCCTGGGTTCCCCCTGCCACCCTATGGCTGACGCAAGTTGCCATCACCCAATCCGTCGATGAAAACCGTGCGCCGGAAAATAACCTCAAAACCCTTGGCGAAACCGAACTCCATAATGGCCTCTACGCCTACACCGCCATCCACGCCCCGCGCGGGCTGAACGAGCGCATCCACCATATCTGGCAATTGAATGGCGAGCAGGTCGATAAGGTACCGCTGGATATTAACGGCGGACGCGAGGCGGGCTATCGCGCCTGGACCCACAAAGTCAATTTCCCGGAAAACGCAATCGGGCAATGGCAAATCCGCGTAGTAACCGACGCCGATCAATTGATCGGCATCCTGCGCTTTAACGTGGTAGCCGACGAACACCTGGATAATCAAACATCTCCAACAGCAACAAGTGTCCCCGCTGAAATAACTACACCGGACGAGGCTCTCAAAACACCGATCAGGAATTTGATGGAGGATTAGATAAAAACGCAATTGCCATGTGGTGATCCGTGTTGGATGCACTCGTCCCCGGACACAAGTAACCGATGCTTTTAATGGAGCCGATTAGCCGCTGTGCCTATAATGCGCAGAACTTTTAAGGTAATTCAGCTCCATGTCTTATTTGCCCCTTGCATACGAAGCCCATAACAATACCGATGGTGATCGCGTTGGCGATGTATCGGCAGCGGAAAAAATAAATGACACACGGCGCCAGTTGCGCATTGCGTTGCTGGGTTATCGCAGTCATCCGCATGTGGGCGGGCAAGGTATATACCTGCACTACCTGAGCAAAGCCCTGGTAGAGCTGGGCCATAGTGTAGATGTGATTTCCGGTCCGCCCTATCCCGAACTCGATGCGCGCGTAAAATTAATAAAAATCCCGAGCCTGGATTTATACGCCCATCCCAATCCGGTCCGCGCACTGCGCCTTAAACATTTATTGTCATTTACCGATGTCTATGAATGGTGGAGCAAATTCAGTGGCGCGTTTGGTGAACCCTATTGCTTTGGTCGCCGCGTGCAACATTATTTCAGGCAGCACCAGCCATCTTACGATGTGGTACACGATAACCAAAGCCTTTGCTACGGCTTGCTCGATTTGCAAAAGCGCGGTGTCAACGTCATCGCTACCGTGCATCATCCCATCACGCGCGACCGCGATCTCGCCCTGGCTGCCGCAACGGGAAAAAGCCAACGCTGGTTGATAAACCGCTGGTACAGTTTTCTATCCATGCAAAAAAAAGTTGTTCAGGGTTTGCAAAATGTTGTCACTGTCTCGGTGCAGTCGCAATACGACATTGAGCAAGCATTTGCACGGCCCGCGCAAAACATCCACATTATTCCCAATGGTGTTGATACCGCTGTTTTTAAGCCGATAGCCGGGATTGCCCGCCATGAATTTTCACTGGTCACTACGGCTTCTTCGGATCAACCGCTAAAAGGCTTAAGCATATTATTGCGCGCACTGGCGCAACTGCGCATTGAATTCCCGGCGTTACAACTCATTGTTATCGGAAAGTTAAACAAAGAGGGTGACACTCAAAAGGAATTGGAAAATTTGCAATTACTCAATGCGGTGCAATTCAAATCCGGCATTAGCAACCAGCAACTGGTAGAGGAATATGCGCGCGCAACCATCGCGGTCGTGCCATCGCTTTATGAAGGTTTTGGTTTACCCGCTGCCGAAGCCATGGCCTGCGGTGTACCCCTGGTTTGCAGCGATGGTGGCGCGTTGCCAGAAGTCGTTGGGGAGGGGGCGCGCCTGGTCAAAGCGGGTGATACGGAATCGCTGGTTGCCGCTCTGCGTGAACTAATGGCACAACCGGACCTGCGTGGGCAATTGGGCGAGCGTGGCCGCGCGCATATAGTGCGGCAATTAAGTTGGGATTGTGTCGGTAAAAAAATGCAGGAATTTTATTTCCATACAATCCATGCTCGGGCTGGGAAACAATAGCCATGCTCACAATTAATTTTGAGGATTTCCCGCTCGCCGCTGGCGACCATGTTTTGGACCTCGGTTGCGGCGAAGGCCGCCACGCAATCAATGTTTACCTCCATGCCGAGGTGAATGCGCTTGCGGTGGATTTAAATTTCAATGATTTGTTAACGGCGCGCTCGCGCTTTGCGCCCTTTGTTCAACCCGACGCAAAAAAAGCATTTTATTTGCAGCAAGCGGATGCAACCTGTTTACCTTTTTTGGATGCCAGCATCGATAAGGTTATTTGCAGCGAAGTGCTGGAACATATTCCCGATTACCAGGCCGTATTGGCCGAAATAAATCGCATATTAAAACCCGGTGGTTTGCTGGCAGTAACGGTTCCGCGTTACTGGCCGGAAAAAATTTGCTGGTGGCTAAGCGATGAATATCATCAGGTAGACGGCGGGCATATCAGGATTTTTAATGGCAAAACCCTGCGCAATGACATTAAAAACCTGGGATTTCATTTTTATCGCCGCCACTGGGCGCACGCACTGCATTCACCGTTCTGGTGGCTTAAATGCCTCTGCTGGCGCACACAGGATACCAATCCATTGGTCAAAGCCTATCATCGTTTGCTGGTATGGGATTTAATGCAAAAGCCCTGGCTCACCCAAACGCTGGAAAAAATCCTCAATCCAATTATGGGGAAAAGTGTGGTGATGTATTTTAAAAAAGATGACATAAAAGGCATTACCGAATCCGCTCCTGTGCAAAAAGGGATACAGGAAAACATCACTGTAAAAGAAAGGAGCATTCCGTGAAAAATTTATTGCTTAGCAAGGGTTTTTTCCCCGAAGGCCTGTTGCGCCCCACCGTTAATTATATTTTGCGTACACAATTGCCTAACGGTTGTATTCCCTGGTTTGCCCAAGGCAAGGCCGATCCCTGGGATCATATCGAAGCCGCCATGGGCTTAACTATCGGCGGGGAATATGCCTCGGCGCAACGCGCCTATGAATGGCTGGCGGGAGAACAATTGGATGACGGAAGCTGGTGGGCAAATTATTTTAATGGCCGGCCAGTTGATAGAAGCCATCGCGAAACCAATTTTATCGCTTATATCGCCACCGGAATATGGCATCACTTCCTAATCACGCAAGATGAGGGTTTTTTGCAGCGTTTTTTCCCGGTGCTAAAAAAAGCGATTGATTTTGTGCTGGATTACCAATCCCCCACCGGGGAAATTTATTGGGCGGTAGCGGAAGATGGCAGCGCCAGGAAAGATGCGCTGGTGACAGCATCCAGTTCCATTTATAAAAGCCTGGAATGCGCCATCCTGTGCGCGGAGCGGTTGGAGTTAAATGCAATCCATTGGCGCAGCGCGCACCAGAAGCTTGGCCATAGCTTGCGTTACCACCCGGAATATTTTGATCGTACCTGGGAACCTAAAACCCGTTTCTCGATGGACTGGTTTTATCCAATCCTTACCGGTGTGGTGCAAGGCAAAGCAGCACAACAACGGATAGAAAATAAATGGCAAATATTTGTTGAAAATAATGTAGGTTGTCGTTGCGTAAGCGATGAGCCCTGGGTCACTGTAGCCGAATCCTGTGAGTTGACCCTCGCATTGCTCGCGGCGGGGGAACATGCCAGGGCTGTTAATTTATTCAGTTGGCTCCACCAGTTTATGGATGGGGATGGCGGTTACTGGACCGGATTTAATTTTCGCGACCAGGTTATCTGGCCGCGCGAAAAAACAACCTGGACCGCCGGCGCCATTCTGCTCGCCGCCGACGCGCTTACCCAACACACCGCTGCGGCTAATTTATTTTTACAATCCGCGCTCGCACCTGGCAGCAAGGAATTATCACTTACCACTGAACACTGACTATGCGTATTCCACGAATCTTTACCCAGCAAGCGTTATTAACCGGTGAATTAGTGCAACTGGAAGAGGCCGCGTCCCATCATTTAAGTAAAGTGCTGCGTATGCAAGCGGGACGTGAATTGGTTTTATTCAATGGCAGCGGCGGCGAATATGCCGCATCCATTTATGAAGTGGAAAAAAAACAGGTTGTTGTCAGGGTGGCAGAACACACCGCGGACAATCGCGCATCTCCCCTGCAACTCGAATTGGCGATAGGGATTTCCCGCGGTGAACGCTTTGAATGGGTACTGCAAAAAGCCACTGAACTCGGCGTAACAAAAATTACCCCGTTAATGACCGAACGCACGGAAGTTAAAATCAGTGGCGACCGCCAGGAAAAAACCATGGACCGCTGGCAACACATCCTCACCAGTGCCTGCGAGCAATGCCAGCGCAATTTGCTCCCTGAACTCGCACAGCCACAGCAATTCGCCGAATGGTTAACAACTGTCAATTCCGATTTGCGTTTCGTACTCCATCACCGCGATAGCAAAACCCTTCCCGCTGAACAACGGCCACACAGCGTTACCTTGTTAATTGGTCCGGAAGGTGGCTTAAACGAAAGTGAAATTGCCCAGGCGGCAGAAAGAAATTTCGATGCCCTCACCCTCGGTCCACGCGTGTTGCGCACAGAAACCGCACCCGTTGCAGCAATCAGTTTGGTGCAGTATTTATGGGGCGATTTTTGATGGGTTTGCGGTTGGTCCTGTGACTGGCGATGATTCACCCTTCCCGCGTCAGCACTTCCAGTAATTCAATTTCAAATATCAAATTCGAATTGGGTTTGATCAATGGCCCGATTTGGCGTTCGCCGTAGGCGAGGTGCGCGGGAACTTGCAGTTTACGTTTGCCGCCGACCTGCATACCCATCAGGCCCTGGTCCCAGCCCTTGATGACGCGGCCAGTGCCGATCACGCATTGGAAGGGTTTGCCTTTGCGATGGGAGGAATCGAATTCGGTGCCGTCTTCGAGCCAGCCGGTGTAGTGGGTGGTAATCAGCGCACCTTTGACCACGGCTTTGCCGGTGCCGGGGATTAGATCCTCGACAATCAATTCACTAACACCAGCCATAGTTATTCGAGGTGTAAATAGTCGAGGAAAGCGCGTTCCATGGCTTCCACATTGGGAATAACGGCTTCTTCGCCCGCCCAGGAAACATGCATCGCCTCAAAGGGTTTGTTTTCGGCATCTTCCCGTTCGGTGATTTCTTCCTCAGTGACGCGCGCCAGGCGCGGCAGGCCCTGGGTGAGGATCGCAATAAAAGGCAGGGAGTCATGCTGGCCGGTGGTGTTAAGTACGGCGAAGCGGGAGCGGGGGACAACGCCGGGTTTTTCTTCACCGTTCATCACTTCAAATGAAAGTAGCGGGATGGTTTGTTCGCGCCAACTGCAATTACCCAAATACCAGGCGGGGGCGTCTTGTACGGCAGCCACCTGGGACACGGGGACGATTTCCGCCACGGTCACGTTGGGTGCCAGTAAAGTGCGCCCCTGGAGCGGTATCAGCAGGCTCGCCACTTCTTCTATTTTCTTTTCTATGCGTTGGGGCGCTCTCATGGTGTTTCCTGTAATGCTGTTAATTCGCGTTTTTGATGACTCTTACCGGGCTGTTGCCGCCGCGTAGCAATCGATGTTTGTTAACCAGCTTGCCCAGGGCCCTGGCGAGGTATTCGGGTGTACCCGAAAGGCCGACACAACCGGTCGCCAGCGCCGATACCGGCATGGAATCACTGGTGCAATCGTCCGGCCGTTGCACCCAAACCTGGCCGCCCACTTGTTTCATGATGCGGCAACTGGCTGCACCGTCGTCACCCATGCCGGTGAAAATAATCAGCCCGCTACGTTCCCGATAGACCTGCGCGACATTCGCGGCGACTTGATCTATCGAGGGTGCGTAATCACCTTTCCATGCCTGGCCGTAATTAACCACCAGGGTACCGTTACCGAGCAATTCAACCGAGTCCTTCGCGGTAACCAACGTCAGGCTGTTAGCTTCCAGTACCAGCCCCTGGCTGGCGACCATCGCCGGGTAATTGCCCGCGTTGGTCATCATGCGGTTCAGGGTAACTGCCTGGTTGGCATCAATATGTTGTACGTACAAAAAGGCGATACCCAGGTCCGCGGGCAAGGCGGCTAAAAAGCGCTTTACTGCTGCCGGGCCGCCCGTGGATGCGGCCAGTACCCAGAGTTCGCTGGCCGGTTCCGCCTGTTGCAAATTAATGTCGCCACGCAATCGCTGCAAGCGCAGGCTGGTGCGACGCAACCAGGCATCGTGTTCTTCCGATCCCGCCCTAAATTCACTGCTGTCACTCAAAATTACCGGTATGCGACTGCGGCTGAGCAACTTGTCCAGCAAATGCTGGTCGTCCGCATAATCTTCGGCCACATCCACCAGCCAGGCATCCAGATCCGCGTCTTCTACCAGGTTTTTTGCCTGGCCCAACAGAAGCTGTTGGGCCAGTTTATGACCGGATTTGGCGATTAGCTGGGCCAATACCTGCTGCTTGGGCGCGCTGTCGACCAGTATTCCCAGGCGAAGCATGGTTGTGCCTTATTTTTTCAGCAGCTCGTGGATGTTGGTGAGCAGCAAATCCTCCTGGTAGGGCTTACCCATGTATTTGTTTACCCCCAGGCTGAAGGCGCGCTCGCGGTGTTTTTCGCCGGTACGCGAGGTGATCATGATGATCGGCAAATCCTTCAGGCGTGAGCTGGTGCGCACGTTTTTAGCAACTTCAAAGCCATCCATGCGCGGCATTTCAATATCCAGGAGCATTACATCGGGGATGTGGTCTTGCAGCAATTGCAACGCTTCCACACCGTCTTTTGCGGTGATCACGCGGAAGCCCTCGCGCTCGAGGAAACGTCCGGTTACCTTGCGCACGGTTACCGAATCGTCCACCACCATAATGGTTTTTTCGCTCTGGTCTTCCTCGGCAACAGGCAAGGCTTTGAGTGGCTCCAGTTGGATGACATGTTGGGCTCCCAGGGCCAACTGTTCGCGGATCATCGCATGCAGGTCCAGGATCACCACCACGCTACCGTCGCCCATTACGGTTGCGCCGGAGACGCCACGCACGGCGCTGAATTGCGCGCCCAGGGTCTTCACTACAATTTCGCGCGAACCAAGCAGGCGATCCACCTGTAGCGCTACCGTGTGCTCGGTGCTGCGCACCAGTACCACCGGCAATGGCAGCAATTGGCCATCCAGCTTGGGTTGGGTGTTGGAGTCCATCAGGCCGCCGAGATAACGCACCAGGTATTGCTCACCCGCGTAATCGAAGCGGGCGTTTTCGTCCTGGTAATAATGTTCCAGCTCGAAGGGGCTGACGCGCACAATACCTTCGATAGTATTAAGCGGGATTGCGTAAAGGTCGTCGCCGATCTGCACCATCAGGGCGCGGTTAACCGATACGGTAAACGGCAAGCGAATAGTGAATTCGGCACCATGGCCCCAGTTGGACTCGATAAACATGGCGCCGCCGAGTTGTTTGATCTCGGAATGCACCACGTCCATACCGACACCGCGGCCGGAAATTTGGGTGACCTTTTCAGCGGTACTGAAACCGGCATGCAGGATAAACTGGATGATGTCCTGGTCTGCGAGCTGGGCATCGGCAGCCATCAAGCCGCGCTCAATGGCTTTTTCCCGCACGCGATTCAGGTTGATACCGCGCCCATCATCTTGCAGGCGAATGATGACATCACCGCCTTCGCGGCCCAGGGTCAGCAATATCCGGCCATTGGGGTTCTTACCGGCGGCGATACGCTCCTCGGGCGACTCGATACCATGGTCAACAGCGTTGCGCAGCATGTGTTCGAGTGGTGCGACCATGCGCTCCAGCACGGTACGGTCCAGTTCGCCTTCAACATTATCCAACTCGAAATCAACTTCCTTACCGAGTTCGGTCGCCGCCTGGCGAACAATACGGCGCAAGCGCGGCACCAGCCGTGAGAAAGGCACCATGCGCGACCGCATCAGGCCTTCCTGCAAATCGGTATTGATGCGCGACTGTTGCAGCAGCAGGGTTTCGGTGTCGCGGGTTTTATCCGCAAGGGTGTATTTCAAATCCATCAAGTCAGAGGCGGACTCGATCAACGAGCGGGACAATTGTTGCAATTGCGAGTAACGGTCCATCTCCAGCGGATCGAACTCCTCGTGCTGCATCATTTGTTCCTGGCGGAATAACACCTGGGCCTCGGTCTCGATGTCCAGGCGGCGCAATTGTTCTTGCAAGCGCTGGATGGTGGAATCCATTTCTTCGATGGCATTACCCAGGTCGCTGACCTGTTGTTCCATACGGCCCCGGCTGATGGAAGTCTCACCCGCCAGGTTTACCAGTTCCTCCAGCAATTCAGCCGAAACCTTGACCACTTCCTGCGGGCCGGAACGGCGCGCCGCCAAGTGTTGTACTTGCGGTACCGGGCCGCCCTGGCCGGCACGCAGGCCACCAGCATCGGCCGGCGCGGCCGGTTTTGCCTTGGGCGCAAAGGTCAGTACATTGGGTTTTTCGGCAGGCGCGCCTTCGGGAGTGAGCGCGGTCGCCAGGTCGCGGGTGTTATCCACAACCACCCTGGGTTTAAAGCTTGTTGCCGGTACCGTTTCACCATCATCAATTTCATCGCTGGCCGGGACGGGCTGTTCCCCGGTCTCCGCCAGGGTTATTTCGTCGGCGACTTCGTCATCGCTGACGTAAGTGTCCAGAACGGGCGGTTCGAGGTACTCCGTCGCGCTGCTTGCGGATGTTTCAATACCGGGTGTTGCGGCACCCGGCAGGGTTTCGCCATTGAGGCGTGCACGTGAGCGCTCAACCCCGGCGTGCATGCGGTCCTGGTAACTGTGCAGGCGTGCGAAGAATGCCTGGTCCAATTCGGCATCCTCGTCCATCTCGATCAGGATGGTTTCAAAATCGTGGGAAAGATCCCCGAGGTCCATCAATCCGGCCAGGCGTGCACCGCCCTTGAAGGTATGCAATGACCGTTTAAGCTGTTCAACGCAATCGGTATTGCTCCAGTCGTCCTGCCATTCATTGAGCGCGCCGTCGATTTCTTCAAGCAGTTCACCCGCTTCCTCAATAAATATCTCAACAATTTCCGGATCGAAGTCTTCATCAACGGCTGGTTCTTCGTCCAGTAACACCGGATTATCCGGTTCGGCTTCGATGATTAATTCGGGAACTTGTTGTTCCAGGACGTTGGCGTCTTCATCAATCAGCTCGACCATTTCGCCGAACAGCGCTGGCTCGTCCAGCTCGATGGTTTCATCGGGCGCAAGGGTGTCAGCCAATTCGATAGTTTCGCCAAGGTCCAGCTCGTCAAGCGACGACTCAACAGCCGGGGTTTCCAGTGCTTCCAGTTCAATCGCTTCATCCAGTCCGGCAAATTCCGGAAGGGTTTCCTCCTCCGCGCTGGACTTACCTGCCGGCTCAACGTTTGCCGGTTCAAAGGTTTCTGCAAGGTCCAAGCCGGTGATGGCGATTTCCGCCTCGTCAGTGGGGGTATTTGCTGCATCGAACGCGACAATCTCGTCCATCAGAAGCTGTTCATCGAATTCCGGGGATTCATAGGCGTGGGTGAAGCTTTCACCGATTTCCACTGTTTCGTCGCCGGTCGATTCCGGTATGTCGAGGCCCGTCAATTCTATCGCCTCGGCGGCCTCCAGCGCCCCGGATTCATCCGGTTCGAGCAGGTAAGTTTCTTCCAGCGTCAGGGTAGGCAGGGCATCCGCATCAAATCCGGTATTTGCAGCGCCTTCGGGCTGTTCTTCGATAACCGCCTCGATCAGCGGGATGTCTTCGGTAACCACAGGAGCCTGGTCAGTCGCCAGGTTGGTAACAGTGACGACTTCGTTGGTGAGCAAGTCATCCAGCGCATCATTCACCGCCTCCGGGATAGTGCCCAGGTTTTGACCGGCGGCAATGGCATCGACCATATCCAGCAACGCGGTGTGAGCCAGGTTCAAGCTATCGCAGACCCTGGGCGAGCAGCTTAATTGGCCGGCCATTATGGCTTCGTAGAGGTGATGGATTTTCGATCCCAGCTCGGCCATGGGTGGCAGGTAGGCATGGGCTGCCGCCTGGGTGAGCTTGCCCAGCTCGGCCATGACGGGAATTAAATGGTCGGTATCGGCGGGATTTGCCTGCCATTGGGTAATGATCTTGTCGGCATCCAGCAGTAAGTTCATTTCCTCTGCCATAAAAATGGCGAGTAATTCGGGGTCCACCGGGCGTTTGCCCATCGCATCTGCTTCTTGCAGGCTAACCAGGGGCGCGACATGGATATCGCGCAATTCATGGACACGGGCGATGAATTGTTGCAGGCGCGGGATACCCACCGCTTCCCCGGCTTCGATTTGGCGCAGGGCGACCTGGGTATAGCTAACGGCATCGCGCAGCAACTGGAGGATGTCGTCATTGATGTTCACATGGTAGGAACGCAATTCCTTAACAAACCGCTCCAGGGGTGTCACCAGCTCGGCCACCTGGGTAACTTCCGCCATATGCGCGCTGCCTTTCAAGGTATGCAAGGCGCGTTGCATATCTTCGCTGGGCGGCTCATAGATGGGGGCCTCGGTTTCCATGCGCTGGATGAATTGCTGGACCACATGCAGGTGATAGATGGCTTCGGCCCCGAAAATATCCCATAACTGGGCATCCGGGTCGTCGATGTCTATATCTTCCTCAGCAATCGATTCGGCGTAATTGAAACTCGCCGGTTGTTGTTCGGAGTAAAGCCGGGTGAGGGCGGCTTCATCCCCGCTGGTGTCGTCCGCCGGTTCGATGGCGAGGCCGTCACTGCCCGGGCTGGTATCTGCGAGGGGAATGATTGCCTCATCGTCAGCAACCTCGGTCGCGGTAATCGATTCGGTCGCCGGTTCTTCCGGCGCAAACAGGGCTACTTCGTCAGCCCCGCTATCGGTATCGTCACCAAGCCCGTCGGCCCCGGGTTCAACAGACTGGATGCTTGATGGCGTGGCCTGCCCGGTCGAGCCTGTTTCTTGCCCAGCCAGCAGGGCGTCCGGGATAACACCCTGCGATAGTGAATGGGCTTGCTGGCGATAGGTTTCAGCCAGGTCCGCGTGGGGATTCGGCCGGTTGTCGCGGAAGGCGGCGATCATGTCGGGAAGCAAACCGCACACTTTTTCGATGATCTGTACATGCACCGCTTGCGCCACTATGGTGTGGTCAATGACGCGGTTGAGCATATTTTCAATTGACCAGGCCAGTTCGCCAATATCGTTGGCACCCACCATACGACCGCTGCCTTTCAGGGTATGGAAGGCGCGCCGGAATTCGATCAGGGAATCATTATCTTCAAAGTCCTGCGCCCAACGCGGGAAGTATTCACCGATGGTCTCAGTTACTTCGGTGGCTTCTTCGATGAAGATCTCGATAATTTCATCGTCGATGTCTTCATTTTCCTCGCGTTTGATAACCGGCGCGTTATTGGTGGCGACCAGGTTACCTTCGGCGGTAGCGACGGGCTGGGCCTCGATTTCCCCGGTTTCGATGTCCTCGGCCTCAAGGACTTCCCCCGGTTTATCATTGGTAACAAACACGGCTTCAGGGGCGGGTTCGGTTTCCTCGGTTACCCATTCATCCGCGCCTGCATCCGCCGGATTCGCAGCTTCCGGAATGGCTTGGGCATAGATAGCTTCCAGTTGGCTGGAAGACTCGTCCTCGGCGGGAAACTCTTCGGTTGCCGGTAATTCGGCTTGCGGATAAAGGGTTTTGCCGTAAGCCGCCGCCAATGCGGCTTCTTCCGGGTGGGATTCAACAGGCGCCTCAATGGCGGGTGTTCTGGGTACGGAAAGCGATGCGGGGGTTTCCAGCTTGCCGGTTTTGGCAACGGAATAACCCAGGCTGGCGACACTTTCCTCGGCGACACCCAACAGCAAATCGTTTTCTTCCTTGCGACCGCCACTGCTGAGGCGTTCCAGATAATATTCTACGCTGGTGATGGCATCGGCCAGGGTATCCAACGTGCTCCACTGGGGATTGGCTTCCTGTTCCAGCAGTTGTTCCTCAATAAAACGCGCGCAGGCACCCAAAATTCGCGCCGGGCGCGGTAGCGGCATGATTTCCAGCCCGCCGCGGATTTCGCGCAGGGTGGTGGGGACGCTCTGCAAATGCTGGCGATTCCATTGGGAGGCGATGTATTCAATAATCGCATCCTTGGCATGCTCCAGGCCGTTGCGCGCTTCGCGCAATACGGATTCCTTGGCGCGGGTCAGGGTAATGTCGGCTTCATCGACAGCGTGTGAATCTTGCCCACCGGCTTCAAGCAGGCTATCCAGGGCGTTTTCAACGGAGATAATCTCGCTCGCGATTGCCAGCAACTGGTCATCGCCCAAGGTGCCTTGCGCATCGGCGACGAGTTCCAGCGCCGCGCCCTGTTCAAGGACCCGCTTGCGCAAATCGCCCAGGCCCAATACCGCCATGGTGTCGGCCACGCGTTTTACAATCGGCATGGCATCGCTCAGGGTGGTTTGGGTATCGCCGCCCGCAAGGCATACATCCAGGCTGTTCTTGATCAGGTTAAGCTCTTCCTTCAGCGCGCCCACCACCGAGCGCATGGCTTCGGCATCGGGCACTGACAGCATATGTTGGGTTTCATCCCCGCTTTCCTTGCCTTCCAGTAAAGCTTCTTCCAGGTGGTAAGTTTCGTAGATGCGCTGTAAATGGGAGTTAGGCGAAAAACCGGGCGCGTGTTTACCGGCGCGGGCCACGTAATAAAGCAGGTTTTTGATTAGCTCGTCATTGGTAAAACTGTTCAGCGCCTTAACGCCATGCACGGCAAGGACCTTGATTTCCTTATCCAGCTGGCGCAGCAAATTCTTAACCGCAACGCTGATTTCAATCGCGTCGATTTCGATGGCTTCTACCAATGCGAGGCAAATATCCCACAGTGCGTACCGGGCTGTGCCGTGGGTGAGCTTTTGCAGGCGTGAAAAGGCTTTTTGCAGGTAGGCCAGGTTTTCATCCGGGTTGACCCCGCGGATAAACCCGGAAGCAGCGTATTGGTACATCTGGCGCAGCTTGAGCACCATCGCCTGGAATTGCACATTGTCATGGGTAACCGGCAGGCGCCCGCCACTGACTTTTTTGGCCGGTGTCAGATTCGGGACAAACAGTTTGGTATCGGTCAGCAAACTCTCGCCGCGCACGGCGCGCAGGTCGTTAAGCAGCGGCAGGACAATCAGCGGATTGTCTTTGCGCGTGGCTTTAACCTGGTCCAGGTAGAGCGGGAATTGCAAAATGGCGCGCATCAGGACTTCCTGCGCTTCGCTGGCATTGGCTACGGTACCGGCGATCATTGCCTGGGTCAGCTGCTCCATTTCGCTGGCGAGCATGGCGGCACCGTAAAACTCCACCATTTGCAAACTGCCGTGGACCTGATGGATATGGGTCAGGCAGAAACGGATGCGCGCGGCATCCTTGGGATTTTCCACATAACTTTCGAGCGATTGGCGCGCTTCTTTAAGCGTTTCGCTGATCTCGTGGATCAACCAATCCAACGCGGCAAAATTGCGATTGTCTGCCATGCAGAACTATCCTCTCGTTATCTCGCTCAAGCGACTTTTACTAATTGTTGTTCTAGCGTTGTTCTTGCTTCTGGCGGACATAGGCCTGGACCTGGTCATCGCTGGTGCGCTGCATTTCCGGGTGCTCCCAGTCCATCACTTCGCCCAAGCCGACCACCAGCAAGCCGCCGGGTTTAAGGCGGTCGACCAGCGCATTTAATACATCCCGCCGCAGCCAGCGGCGGAAATACACCAACAGGTTCTGGCAGAAAATCACATCCACTTCCACCTGTGGCAATTGCCGCGCGTTAATAATATTGCTCTGGGTAAAACAGACGCGATCACGCAATTTACCCACCACTTCATAACTGCCGTCAGCACACACTTGCAGGTAGCGCTTTATTTCATCCGGTTTTACCTGTTCGATCCGGCGTTTGCTATAGCGCGCCTTACGACCGGCCGCCAGCGCCGATGAGCTGATATCCATGGCGGTGATGCCGTAAAAAGGGTTAATTGCCGCCAGTTCAAAACAATCGTTCACCACCATCGCCAGGGAATAGGGCTCCTCACCGGTAGCGCAACCCAAACTCCACACATCAAAACTGTCATGCAGCGACTGGTTATTGATTTTTTGCTGGAGGTAGTTGCGAACATATTCGATGGAATCGCGGTGGCGGAAAAAACTGGTTTCCTTTACCGCGATGCGATCCACCAGGCGCGCCCATTCCAGTTTGGCGTCGATACTTTCTTTAGCGACAAACAAATAATAGCTGTCGTAATCGCTGTAACCCATATCGCGCAGGCGCGCATAAATTTGCGACTCAAGCCAGGCCTTTTGCTGAAATACCAACTGTATGCCGGTGCGCTCCTCCAGAAGCTTGCCCCACTGGAGAAACTGGTCTTCGGAAAGCGTCGGTAAAGTGCGTAATGACCAGGCCATAGTTACTAGCTTATTGCCGGATAGTCGCCGCCAGGATCACTGGCGGCATCGCGTTATCAGGCTTTTGAGGTTTGGGCGAAGACGTCGTCGTCGGGTAACAATTCGTCGTCAAGGTCGATAACTTCAGTGTTACTGTCGAAATCCATTGCCGGGGTGGACATGGCCTTGCGAGCTGCGCTGGCGCGAACATCCGACATATCCTCTTCCGGCAGTTTGAAGCCGGCTACGGATTCACGCAGGTCGAGTGCCATTTCGGCGAGGTTACCAATCGATTGCGCGGTTGCCGAGGTACCAGCGGAGGTCTGGGTGGTAATTTCCTGGATCACGTTCATCGTGTTGGAGATGTGACCCGCTGACGAGGCTTGTTGGCGCGCCGCGTTGGAAATGTTCTGGATCAATTCCGCGAGGCTTGACGATACGTTTTCAATTTCTTCCAGTGCCACACCCGCATCCTGTGCGAGGCGCGCACCGCGCACCACTTCAGAGGTGGTTTGTTCCATCGAAATTACCGCTTCGTTGGTATCGTTCTGAATGGTTTTTACCAGTGCCTCGATCTGCTTGGTCGCTGCTGCGGAACGTTCCGCAAGGCGTTGGACCTCGTCCGCTACCACCGCGAACCCGCGGCCTGCGTCACCGGCCATCGATGCCTGGATCGCAGCGTTAAGTGCGAGGATGTTGGTTTGGTCCGCAATGTCGTTAATCAAGCTTACGATGTCACCGATCTCTTGTGACGATTCACCGAGGCGTTTAATACGTTTGGAGGTGTCCTGGATCTGCTCACGGATGGTATCCATCCCGTGGATGGTGTTCTGTACCACTTTGGCACCGTTACCTGCGATGGATACCGCGCGCTCCGCTACCGCTGCCGATTCAGCGGCGTTGGCAGATACCTGGTCAATGGTCACGGCCATTTCGTTTACCGCGGCGGATGCACCGGCGATTTCTTGTGCCTGGTGTTCAGAGGCTTCGGCGAGATGCAATGCCGTCTGCTGGGTTTCCTGCGCAGCGGCCGATACGTTTACCGCGGTTTCGTTGATGCGCGCTACCAGGATACGCAACTGGTCGATGGTGAAGTTAATAGAGTCCGCGATCGCACCGGTGAAGTCTTCGGTTACGGTTGCGGTGGTGGTCAGGTCACCGTCCGCGAGGTCAGCCAGTTCGTCGAGCAGGCGCAGAATCGCCGTTTGGTTACGTTCGTTGGTTTCAGCGGTTTCGTCGGCGCGGCGACGGGCGCCCATATATTGGTTGAAGCCCAGGAAGAACAAGGCGCCCAGGGTAATCGCAGCGAGCGCGATAACGGTCGTGTTGTTGATAATAGGGTGGCTATCCGTTTGCACGGCAATCCTGTCCGAAATAGCCGCCAATGCTTGCAGGAGTTGCGGAGTGTCATTAAGCAAGGCATCAGACGCTTGACGCGCACGGGTCAAGGTGGTCGAACCTTCCACCATTTGCTGGATCGATTTGTTTACGCCTTCAAACAATTGGGTGATTTGCTCAAGGCTGGCACGCGCCTGTGCATCGGATACACGGGTGATACGCAGGGCGGGGTCGCCGTCTTTCATCGCTGTCAATACACGGGCATAGAAGTTGGCGTCGCGATTGAATACATCCGCCGCATTGTTGGCATCGGCATCGCCGCGCAGCATTTTATCCACGTTACGGCCGATACGTTCGGCGCGCCAGGACAGTAACTGGGCCTGGATCGCCTGGTCGGTCGGCGCGCCGGATTCGAGCAGGATATCCACGATATTGTTATGTTCGGTTTGCAGGGTGGGAAGGTTATCGTTCAGGGTTTTACCCACATTGTTGAGCGAAACGATCAGGTCCTTGTTGGTAACAATATCCTGGGCGTTGGTTTTCACTCGCTCCCAGATCGCAGCGTATTTATCAAATTCACTTTTCAAGGAACTACGGGTGCGTTCATCACCGTTTTTGAGCATGTCCCAGGTAGTACCCATGGTGGTCACTACACTGTTGAGTTCGTCGAACGCTTTCTCGTCACCCGATGTAGCATCCCGACCCAAAGACGTCAGGCGGTACGCCTGTGCGCGCAAGTCAGAGGCCTGCTGCAAATAGCGTTGGTCATTGGTTCGGCTCTGGTTGATCAGATAGAGCAGCGCCAAAGCACCAAATAACGAGGCCACCAGAATCACCAGGGCGATAACCGTAACCGGCTTCGCCCTCAGCGTGGCAATCTTTGAATCAGTTTTCATCTAAGCACTCCTAACCAGCGTTCGGTTTTATTTTTTCTAGCCACTGCACTTTTTATTGCCAACCAGCAATTAATATAGCTGGCTAAAAAAGCGTTGATTGGTTTTCTCTCTAATTCAGACTTACATTCACTCTTTATTCAGGATTTTGCGGCGTTGGTAAAACGCGGATCTTCCGCCAACAGGGCCGGGCGAAACAGCGACCAACGCTCGCCGCCTTGCGGGTAACTACCCGTGACGAATGGCAAAATACCCTCAGCGACGGCACCTGCCTGTTCGCTGTATTCGTCCATTGGAAAATGCTGCATACCGAATACCTGATCCACAATCAGGCCGGAATACAAGGTTTCGGTTTCCAGAATTAAAACCCGGCGTTGTTTGCGTGTGCCGGTAAGGCGGTCGCCAAAAAACATCGCCAGATCAAAGAGGGGGAGCAGACGACCACGAACATTGGCCACACCTTTAACCCAGGGTTGAACACCAGGCAGGTGCGTGTGGTTGGGGACTTCCAGCATTTCCGATACTTCACCGATGGGCGCGACAAAATAACTGCCCATCAGCGCAAAGCCGATGCCACTCCAGTGCGGTCGAATATCTGCCTGGGCAGGCAGGCCCTTGGCCGCCGCACGGCTGCGTTGTGCCAATGTAAGTAAGGCCTGGAAAGCAGCCTGTGGTTCTGACATAACTCTGTCCGTAACTATCTTGCATCAATACCTTCTTGGCATGGGGCCAAGCGGTCACGTGGATGCTCGTTATTGTCGCGTAATCGTTTCCCCAGGTTTCAGGAGCCCCGTATGGGTGAACCTGCTGATCCTGCTGGTTAACGCAATACTTCCGCCATAGCCGCCATCAACACTTCCTGGGTGATAGGTTTGGATAAATAGGCTTTCGCCCCCTGGCGCATACCCCAAACGCGATCGGTCTGCTGATCCTTGGTGGTAACAATAATTACCGGGATATGTGCGGTTTCCGGTGACTTGGTCAACTGGCGGGTTGCCTGGAAACCATTTAGCCCGGGCATAACCACATCCATGAGGATGACATCGGGCAGTTCTTTTTGCGCCAGGGCTATGCCTGCCTCGCCATTATCGGCAGTAATAACGGCATGGCCATTCTTTTCCAGCATGCTGGTAAGTTTGTAGGTTTCCGTAGGTGAGTCATCAATAATCAATACTCTGGCCATAATTGCTCCAAAAAACGAATAAGTGCTCCGCAGGAGTGCGGTGAAAATTAAACAGTCCTTTGGAAATTGATCCAGAAATTAATACCAAATCCAGCGGCGTGCCTTGCCGGCGCGCATTAACCGTCAGGACGCTTTCAAATGCTTGACATGCGCTTCGATCGCACCAAGCAATTCACTTTTGCTGAACGGTTTGGTGAGGTATTGGTCGGAGCCGACAATACGCCCTTTAGCCTTGTCGAACAGGCCATCTTTACTGGATAACATGATGACCGGAGTGGTCTTGAACTCGCTATTATTCTTGATCAGGGCACAGGTCTGATACCCGTCGAGGCGCGGCATCATAATGTCTACAAAAATAATATCGGGGCGGGTATCGGCGATTTTTGCCAGGGCATCAAAGCCATCGGTGGCGGTAATCACCATGCAGCCCGCTTTTTTGAGTAGTGTTTCAGCCGTGCGACGGATGGTTTTACTGTCGTCTATAACCATCACTTTCAGGCTTTCGTAAGTTACTTCCATACTCTGACCTTGCCTTTTGTTATTGCCGTAGTTGCCAGAAATACGCGTTGATCGGTTGATATTGTTGATTGAAGCCAGGGACGCGCGACTAAAATCCTTCATCAAAGAAGGCGTCAAAATAACGCCACCTTTGAAAACCAACTTTTAACACAGTTTTTAAGGTTATGCCATAACTGTTTGAATAGATGAATAATCTATTCCGTTTTTAATGTTTTTAGTGCGGAATATTCAAACTGGCTATAACCTTGCTTTAATTTCCCTGAGGACTTAACTTTAGCCCGCTCTCGCCAGTCAGGCAATTTTTTGTGACGTGATAATACATAAATTTTGTATTACTTAATCAGAGTGATTTTTATGGCTATTTCCCTCGGCGTGGTAATGGACCCTATCGCGGACATCAAATTCTATAAAGACACCACCCTTGCGCTGCTATTGGCTGCCCAGGAACGCGGTTGGGATTTGCATTACATGGAGCAAAAAGATTTATATCTCTTGCAGGGGGAGGCCCGTGCCAGCACCCGCAGCCTGTTTGTGGCGGACAATGGTGACAGCTGGTTTGAATTGGGCTTGCATGAGGACAAAAACCTCGGTGAGCTGGATGTGATCCTGATGCGTAAGGACCCTCCGTTCGATAACGAATATGTCTATAGCACGTATATCCTTGAAGCGGCCCGGAAACAGGGCGCTTTGGTGGTGAATGATCCGCGCAGCCTGCGCGACTGTAACGAGAAGGTATTTGCTACGCGTTTTCCCCAATGTTGCCCGCCGTTGCTGGTTAGCCGCGATATGCTGCGCTTGCGCGAGTTTCACTACGAGCATGGCGATGTGGTCTTTAAGCCCCTCGACGGCATGGGGGGAAGCCGCATTTTCCGCTGCCGGCAGGATGATCCCAATGTCGGGGTGATCCTGGAGACGCTGACTGAATTTGGGCGGCAATCCATCATGGCGCAACGCTATATCCCTGCAATCAGCGAAGGCGACAAGCGCATCCTTGTCGTTGATGGGGAGCCTGTCCCTTACTGCCTTGCCCGCATCCCCGCGCAGGGGGAAACCCGTGGCAACCTCGCTGCTGGCGGTACCGGAGTGGCCCAACCGTTAACTCAACGGGATTACTGGATCGTCGAGCAAGTCGCCCCCGCCTTGAAAGCGATGGGTTTGATGTTTGTAGGCCTGGATGTGATCGGCGAATACCTCACTGAAATCAATGTCACCAGCCCCACCTGTGCCCGCGAGATCGACAAGGCGTATAACACCGGAATTGGGTCACGGCTTATTGATGCCATTGAGCGTAAATTGGCGTCCCGTTAATCGATAAGGTTTATGCGAATGAATCAGGCGGTTGCCTTGGAGGACGAAGCGCTCAATGTGTCCCCGGTGGATTCGGGTGACCGGCTGAGTTTTACTTTTTTCGTGGCAATTGTGCTTCACGGCCTGCTGTTATTGGGTATTGGCTTTAAGTTGCCCGAACATAAAAGCACCTCGCAAACCATCGAAATAACACTCGCCACCCACAAGTCGGTGCATGAACCCAAGGACGCTGATTTCCTTGCCCAGCACAACCAGGAAGCGAGCGGTACTATCGACGAAGCGAAACAACTAACGGCCGAGCGCCAGGCCGAATTTGCCGATTCACAGGTGCGGGATGTGAATCCCATACTCCAGCAATCCGCGTCAACCCGCCAGATCAAGGATCAGCAGCTCCTGAGCACGACTGCGGAATCCGAACGCAAAACCCGGCTCAAGTTGAACCCGGACGAACGCGACGAGCGCGAACCCTTGGAGGGAACCACCGAAGACCAGGTGCTGGTGTCCACCGAAATTGCCAGCCTTCAAGCCAAGCTCGACAGGCAGCGCCAGGAATATGCGAAACGCCCTCGGGTACGCACCCTCACTTCGGTATCCACCAAGGCATCCTTCGATGCCAAATACCTGCATGACTGGAGCAGTCGGATCGAGCAGGTCGGCAATAAAAATTATCCACGTGAAGCGCTAAATCGCCGTATCACCGGGAACCTGCGCCTTTCGGTGATGATCAATCCGGACGGGACTATTTACGAGATCAAGGTGTTGCAATCCTCCGGCCAGCGTATCCTGGATGACGCGGCGCGCCAGATAGTGCGCCTCGCCGCCCCCTTCGCCAGCTTTCCGCCTGAAATCCGCAAACATGCGGACCGCCTGCAAATTATCCGTACCTGGCGCTTTGAAATTACCGGGAAAGATTCTTCCATCAGCACCACGGCTAATTGAATTAATGAATAAAATTTAATCCCCCGGCTTGTTTTAAGCGGGTTTGGCCTCATACTGGAAACCATGATACAAAAACCTACTTCCACCGATTATGACGAACTCACGCCGGGCAGCTTGCGCGATCATTTCCTTATCGCCATGCCCGGGTTGAACGATTCTTCGTTTGCCCACACGGTGACCTACATTTGCGAGCACAGTGACAAAGGGGCAATGGGGGTGGTGATTAATGCAGCTACACCCATGTTGCTCAAGGAAATATTTGCACAGATGGATTTGGATGACCTGTCTAACCAGGGCGAACAAATCATCATGAGCGGCGGCCCGGTTCAGCCGGAGCGGGGTTTTGTGTTGCATTCCAATGACACCAAGTGGCAATCAACCCTGGAAGTGTCGCCTGAAATCAGCCTCACTGCCTCGCGCGATATTATTGCCGCACTTGCGCAAGGGCATGGCCCCAGGCAATGCCTGATTACGTTGGGTTATGCCGGTTGGGGCGAAGGTCAACTGGAAGCGGAAATTGCCGCGAATTCCTGGTTAACCGTGCCCGCCGATAAAGACATTATCTTTAATACCCCCTTTGAACAGCGTTGGGCTGCCGCTGCCCAGTCCTTGGGAATTGATGTCAATTTGATTCCGGTTGCGGCCGGTCACGCCTGATTCCATGGTTAAATCCCTGCTTGCCTTTGACTATGGCACCAAAAATATTGGTGTTGCCTCCGGTCAAACCATAACCCGTTCAGCCAATGCACTGCCTCCGCTTAAAGCCAAAGACGGTGTTCCCGATTGGAACCAGATTGAAAAACTCTTGATCGACTGGAAACCGGATCTGGTACTGGTGGGCCTGCCGCTGAATATGGATGAAACTGAAAGTGAACTGAGCGCACGTGCGCGAAAATTTGCCAATCGTATCCACGGCCGATTCGGATTTAAGGTGGAGCTAGTGGACGAGCGCCTTACCAGTTTTGCAGCCAAGGGGGAGATAATGGATCGCGGTGGCTCACGCGATTATAAAAACCATCCGGTAGATTCGATTGCGGCGCGATTGATTTTGGAAAGCTGGCTGGAGCGACATTAAACTAAATGGGTATTTGAAAAAACGCCGGGAAATGCCCGGCGTTTTTTTATAAAAGGCAAGGTTGGGATATTTAAAACATTTTGCCGCGATTGTTATGGTCATCGCCTTGTATCGACAAATTATCCGCCGCGCGCGATAAATAATTGGAATCGGTTTCCGAACCGAGTTTAATCATCAGACGTAAATCGTTCGGCGAGTCGGCGTGCAGCAGCGCATCTTCATAAGTAATTTCACCGTTGTCATAGAGTGCGTAAAGCGCCTGGTCAAACGTCTGCATACCCAATTCGGTTGAGCGTTTCATCAATTCCTTCAAATCTGACACTTCGCCCTTGCGGATTAAATCCTGCGCGAGCGGCGTATTGATCATAATTTCCAGGCACGCGCGGCGACCGTTACCGTCGGGCGTTGGAATTAATTGTTGTGCGACTATGGCTTTGAGGTTCAGTGATAAGTCCATCCACAATTGGCGATGGCGATCCGCCGGGAAGAAGTGGATGATTCGGTCCAACGCCTGGTTGGCGTTGTTGGCATGGAGCGTACACAAACACAAGTGGCCGGTTTCCGCGAAGGCAATCGCGTGATCCATGGTTTCGCGCGAACGTACCTCACCAATCAGGATCACATCCGGCGCTTGCCGCAAGGTATTTTTAAGTGCGATCTCAAACGATTCGGTGTCGATACCCACTTCGCGCTGGGTAATGATGCAACCCTGGTGCTGGTGGATAAATTCAATCGGGTCTTCGATGGAAATAATATGGCCCTTGGAGTTTTGGTTGCGGTGGCCAATCATGGATGCCAGCGAGGTTGATTTACCGGTACCGGTTGCGCCCACAAAAATAATCAGGCCGCGTTTGGTCATGGCCAATTCCTTAATGATTTCCGGCAGGCCCAGTTCATCGATTTGCGGAATCTTTGTTTCAATGCGGCGCAACACCATTCCCGCGAGGTTGCGTTGATAAAAAGCACTGGCGCGGAAGCGGCCGATACCGCGTGCACTCACCGCGAAGTTAAGTTCCTTTTTCTCCAGGAATTCCGTGCGCTGTTTTTCGTTCATTACGCTCAGCACCAGCTCGCGCACTTTTTCCGGCGCGAGTGGTGTGGCGGTAACCGGCACGATTTTGCCGTGGACTTTGATCGAAGGCGGCACACCGGCGGTGATAAATAAATCCGACGCGCCTTTTTCAACCATCAGCGTTAGTAAACGATCAAAATCCATAACAAACCACCTGAAAATTATTGAAATATATGTGACTGCGATGAAACATTAATGAAATAAAAATTAAAAGTTCTCGGGGAACTTCGCTTTGGCTTTCGCTGCATCGCGGCTGACAATACGGCGCGATACCAGATCGGCCAGGCATTGGTCCATCGTCTGCATTCCCAACGAAGCGCCGGTCTGGATAGCTGAATACATTTGCGCAACCTTGTCTTCGCGGATCAGGTTACGGATGGCGGATGTGCCGCGCATAATTTCGTGCGCGGCCACCCGCCCGCCGCCATTTTTCTTCATCAACGTTTGGGAGATTACCGCTTGCAGCGATTCCGACAACATCGAACGAACCATGGATTTTTCGTTCGCGGGGAATACGTCCACGATACGGTCGATGGTTTTTGCCGCTGAGGTGGTGTGCAGGGTACCGAATACCAGGTGGCCGGTCTCGGCGGCGGTGAGGGCGAGTCGAATGGTTTCCAGGTCGCGCATCTCACCCACAAGGATAATGTCCGGGTCTTCGCGGAGGGCAGAGCGTAGCGCTTCGTTAAAGCCGTGGGTATCGCGGTGCACTTCGCGCTGGTTGACCAGGCACTTTTTGGATTCGTGGACAAATTCGATCGGGTCTTCGATGGTCAGAACGTGTTCATATTTGTTGTCATTGATGTAGTCGATCATCGCGGCGAGGGTCGTGGATTTACCCGAACCTGTCGGCCCGGTAACCAGCACAAGGCCGCGTGGAACCGCACATATATCGCGGAACACATTGCCCATACCCAGTTCTTCCATGGTTAACACTTTGGAGGGAATGGTACGGAATACCGCGCCCGCACCACGGTTCTGGTTAAAGGCGTTTACCCGGAAGCGGGCGACGCCGGGCACTTCAAATGAAAAGTCGGTTTCCAGGAATTCTTCGTAGTCCTTGCGCTGCTTGTCATTCATAATGTCGTAAATCAAGCCGTGTACCTGCTTATGCTCCATGGGCGGCAGGTTGATGCGGCGCACATCGCCATCCACACGGATCATCGGCGGCAAACCCGCCGACAAGTGCAAGTCAGACGCGCCTTGTTTGGCGCTGAAGGCCAGTAATTCGGTGATATCCATCAGGGCAACCTTTTTTATGTGTCGGCCAGGCCGATTTATGATGAGTCAGTACAACTGGATATGCACAAGATAGACGACAAGCTCGCGAAAGTCACCGCGCGAATTCACCAAGCCGCCAACGCCGCCGGGCGAGATCCCCAAAGTGTGCAGTTAATCGCGGTTAGCAAAACCCAGCCGCCGGAAGCGATTGCGCAAGCCTATGCCTGGGGCCAACGTCGCTTTGGCGAGAACTATTTGCAGGAAGCCCTGGAGAAACAAATTGCCCTGCACCAGCTGCCGGACATCGAATGGCATTTCATCGGGCCCATCCAGTCCAACAAGACCCGCGCCATTGCCGGGCATTTCCAATGGGTTCATACAGTGGATAGGCTGAAAGTTGCCCAACGGTTGAATGAGCAGCGCCCGCCACATTTGCCCGCGCTTAATGTTTGTGTACAGGTAAATATCGATGATGAATCCACCAAGTCCGGTGTGAGTCTGGCAGAATTACCGGCCCTGATCAGGGGTATCACACCGCTGGCAAATTTGAATTTGCGGGGATTGATGGCGATTCCCGCCGCCACCGATGACCCCGCCCGACAACGCAAGGCCTTTGCGAAATTGCGTTCGGCCCAGCAGGTGTTAAACCTCCAGGGTTTTCGCATGGATACCTTATCCATGGGAATGTCGGGCGACATGGAAGCCGCCATTGCGGAGGGGGCTACCTTTGTGCGTGTGGGAACAGATATTTTCGGAGCGCGCCAGTAACCGGTTTTGACATTAATGTGAATCCTAAGGATTAAATGTGAGTACATCCAGAATTGCGTTTATCGGCGCGGGCAACATGGCCAAAGCGATTATCGGCGGCCTGGTGGCAGAGGGTTACAGCCGCAACCGCATCATTGCCGCTGGCCCGCGCCTGGCGGCGCTCGAAAAAGTGCAACAGGAATTCGCTATAGGGATAACCACCGATAACAATGTGGCGGCGCAAGGGGCGGATGTTGTTGTCCTGGCGGTAAAACCGCAAATGTTGAAGGAAGTTTGTTTGGCTTTGCGCGCTTCCCTGGCGCATCAACCGCTGATTATTTCGGTGGCCGCGGGCATAACCACGGAAAGTTTGGCGAATTGGTTGGGGGCAGGGCAGGCGATTGTCCGTTGCATGCCCAACACACCATCGCAAATACGTGCCGGTGCCAGCGGGTTGTTTGCCAATGCACAGGTGAGTGACGAACAAAAATCCATTGCCAATGCGATCCTCGGCGCGGTAGGCGTTGTGCAGTGGCTGGACGATGAGCCGTTAATCAACAGTGTTACCGCGGTATCGGGTTCGGGTCCCGCCTATTTCTTTTTATTTATGGAAGCAATGATCGATGCCGGTGAAAAACTGGGTTTAAGCCGCGATTGTGCTGCGGAGTTAACCGTACAAACGGCGTTGGGTGCGGCCATGCTCGCCAAGGCAAGTGATTGCGATGTTGCCGAGTTGCGTCGCCGGGTTACGTCACCCAACGGCACTACGGAGCGGGCCATCAATTCGTTTGAACAGGATCAATTACGTACCTCCGTATTGAATGCCATGACAGCCTGTTCCAATCGCGCCGTTGAATTGTCGGAATTACTCGGCAAATAAAAAGTTAAAAATTCCCATCACCGGAGAAATTCATGATTGCCAATATTTTGCATTTGATTGTTTATAGCTTGATGTCGCTGTTCCTGGTGATTGTTATTTTGCGATTTTTGTTACAACTGGTACGCGCGGATTTTTATAACCCGGTTTCCCAAGCAATCGTAAAAATCACCATGCCGTTGTTAAAACCCCTGCGCAAAATTATTCCGGGTGTGCTTGGAATTGATATGGCCTCGGTGGTATTGATTCTGCTGGTGCAATTGATAGCCAGCATGGTTTTATGCCTGGTGGTTGGCGTCGGCGGTTTGATTGCCAATCCGTTGTTGCTGCTCGCCTGGGGTTTTGTGGGGGCACTTACGATCATTTCAAGCATTTTTTTCTGGTGCATGATTATCAGTATTATCGGTAGTTTCGTTGCGCCTTACAGTCACAATCCGCTGCTGGTATTGGCGAACCAGATCATTAACCCCCTCACAGCACCCATTCGTAAAATCCTGCCGCCGCTGGGTGGTGTTATCGATTTATCGCCCATCTTTATTTTGTTGGGTTTAAAGATTGTGGATATCTTGATAATCCGCCTGGGGGTGTTTTTAGGCGTTAATCCCTCCGTCACCCTGGGGTATTGGTAGTTTGCCGGCTATTGGAGGATGGATTTATGATCCGCCTCCAGTCCCGTCAGGTTGTATTGCCTGATTCCCGCAAAGTGTTGCGCTGAATGTTGCATTAAGTAGCAATTTCCCGCCTTTTAGCCACCTGAACTGACCATTCGCTGCTCAAGATCTGGCCAATGGCATGATTTTCCGCTTTAATGCCTAACACTGAATTTAGCATTTCATTATTACTGGTTATTTCCGTCAGCTATTACAAAACATAAATAATGAGTGTACCGCTATGGACGCAAGATCCCTGCATCGCCAGATGACCCATTACAACCGTTGGAAACGCCAGTTGGACGAGCGTTTGCAGCGCTTTGAGCACTGGCTCAACCATCATGGGGTTTTTGCGGTACCCATGGGCGAAACCCTGCAACGGGCCCGCCAGTTATTGCGCGGCGAGAGTTTTACCATTGCGTGTGTGGGTGAGTTTTCACGGGGAAAAACCGAGCTGATCAATGCGCTTTTGTATACCGGTGGCGGGCGCCGCTTGCTGCCGTCACAACCGGGGCGTACGACTATGTGCCCCACGGAAATTTATTGGGATGCGCACCAGCCCGCCAATTGTGTGCGCTTGTTGCCTATCGAGACCCGTCGCACCCACACCAGCCTGCAAAGCTTTAAACGCATCCCGCAAAATTGGGTAACAATCCATTTTGATGCGAATGACCAGGAGCAAACCCGCGCGGCCATTAACCAGGTTTCCGCCAGCAAGCAAGTCAGTGTGGCGGATGCCGTCAAGTTGGGTTTTGCGCAGGATGAGTTGGGCGAGCGCGATGAACAGGGCCTGGTATCTGTGCCGGCCTGGCGCCATGCGCTCATTAGCCTTGACCACCCGCTGCTGCGCCAGGGCTTGCGTATTGTGGATACCCCCGGCTTGAACGCCTTGGGCAATGAACCCGAACTCACGTTAAAAACCCTGCCGGATGCCCAGGCGATTTTGTTTTTGTTGTCGGCCGATGCCGGGGTGACGGCCAGCGATATGGAAATCTGGCGGGAGCATATCCAGACCCTGCGCGAGGAAAATTGCACAGCAGTTATTGCACTGTTGAATAAAATCGACAGCCTCTGGGACGATTTAACCCCGCCGCAGGAAGTGGAAGCCAACATCAACCAACTGCGCCGGCTCACCGCGCACCAGCTTGAGTTATCCCCCAACCACGTGGTTGCACTTTCGGCCAAGCAAGGGCTGCTCGGTAAGGTCGGGCGTAACCAGGCGTTGTTGGCGCGCAGCAATTTCCCGCAACTGGAACGTATGCTGGCGGGAATTGTAATGCGCAACCAGCAACAAATTATTGGCCATCGGTTGGTCGGTGACAGTTACGAAATGGTCATCAACGCGCGCAACGGCCTGGTGCGCCGCATTGCGGAAGCGGAACACGAGCTGGCTGAACTGCGCACCACGGCACCGGAAAACGCCGCGGCCAAGCTACAGGAGTTGCGCGATACCATCCGCCGCGCCCACCATGATTACCACAAGCAGGCCTTATCGTTGCGTACCAGCCAGCGCTTGCTCGAATCGCAAAAAGTGCCGTTGCTGGCGCCGATTAGCCTGGCCCAGCTGGAACAGCAAATTGCCGAGGCCCACAAGAACCTTGCGCAAAGCTGGACGACACTGGGATTGGCCCGCGCCATCGGCAAGTTCTTTGACGATGTGGATAGCAATATCAACCACCTGGAACGGGAGATTGAACGGTGCAATCGGGTTATGGCCTCTATCTACGAGCGTCCCGACCAGCCTTTGGCCGATGATCACCTGATGATGCGCCACCTGCTGAAAATCCAGAAGCAGCGCCGCCAGTTGCGCCAATTACACCGGCGCGCGGATGACTTCCGTAAATCCCTCACCACTGTACTGACTCACAAGGGGGCGTTGATCAGCCGGTTTATCAACACCCTGGTGCAGGAGGTGCGCAATGTATACGGCGACTTGAGCCTGCATATTAACCAGTGGATGCAGGAAGCATTGGCTCCTTTGTTCCACCAAAACCAGTACCAGAAGCAATTGCTGGAACACCACATGCTGCGCCTTACCCAACTGCAAAACCAGCGCAATTCCCATGCCGAGCAAGTGGAGATGTTGCAGACCAATTTGTACCAACTGCAAACGGCCCTGGGGAATATCGAACCCCTCTACCGCGAAATTCTGGCCGCGCCGCTGGAGCCGGAATTGGTGGTGGATGGCGAATTTAAATCCGGCGAAAGCAGCGCGCAGGTGATTTCGATTAACCAGGTGCGCCAGGCCGCCCAGGGCAATTAGTATTAATTTTAAACGGCTTGGTTGGGAAAGGTCCTTCCGGCGTTACTAATGCTTGACCTGGGTTGGCTTTCATAATCATTATTGTTGCTCACAGGGGTTCCAGCAGGTGAGTATCAAAAATAATGACGGCGCTTAACTTTGCTATCCCGGCATGGCAATTTTGGTCTTCCGCGTGCGGGCAGCCGGATTCTGCACAGATTCCCGCTATGCTGCGCAGGCGTTTAAGCCCGCTTGGGCGCGCCGCATTCAGCGTGATTGAACCTATTATCCAAACATACGGCCCCATGCCGCTGGTTTATGTCTCGCGCCACGGCGAATGCAGCCGGACCCTGGGGTTGTTACAAGACCTGGCAAATGGCGAGTTGATGTCACCCACGGCCTTTGGCCTTTCGGTACATAATTCCATTGCGGGCCTTTATTCCATCCACCGTAACCTCACCACGGGCATTACCGCATTGAGCGGAGGACGCCATAACCTCTTGGCGGGGTTGCTCGAAAGCCTCGGTATTGCCCACCAAACCAATGGCAATGTGCTGTGTGTATTTTGCGATGAGCCGCCGCCGCCGATTTATCATCCCCACGTGAATGAACCGCAGCAACCCTTTGCCGTGGCGATGCTTATCGCGCCGGGCTCTGGCTGGCGGTTGCAGCCTGAACCTGCGGCCGAGGCGGGGGCAACAGCGGTGGTGTCATTGGCGGGTTTAATGGAGTCTGCGCAAGCGAGCCTGCTGCTGGGAAATTACGGGCAGGCATGGCGGCTGAGTCGCGCAACACTATGATGTTTTCCTTCAATTACGTGTGGCGATTAGTGGCAACGGCCCTGAGTTTTACGTTGTTTGGTGTCATGGGGTTATTGATTCCCTGGGTTGCCAGCCCCTGGATTCGCTGGCGTTACGCGCATCCGCAGCAGCGACAGCAACAGGCGCGCAGGCTGATCCATCGCTCATTCCGCTGGTTTATCCACGCCATACGTTTTTTGGGGGTAATAACCTGGGAAGTGCGCCATGCGGAGCGGCTGGAGCGCCCCGGCTTGCTGGTTCTGGCGAACCATCCCTGTTTGCTGGATGTGGCTTTTTTGATGGCGTTTATCCCCAATCCCGATTGCATTGTTAAGGATCGGCTGTTCACCAACCCGTTTATGCGCAGCTACCTGCGGCTCACCGGTTTCCTCGCGAATAGCGAGGCTGTTGGCTTGGTTGAGGATGCGCGCAAATCTATCGCTGGCGGTAGCAGCCTGGTGATTTTCCCCGAGGGCACCCGCACGACGCCGGGCGAGGCATTGCGTTTCCAGCGCGGGGCCGCCAACGTGGCGCTGCGTACCGAAACCTCGATTACCCCGGTTACCATCCTGTGCCAGCCGCTCACATTGACGAAAAAACACCGCTGGTACCATATTCCCGCGCGCAAACCCCACATATCCCTGGTGGTCGGGGAGGACATCCCGCTCACCGGTTATCGGCAGCCGCTTGCGGTAGCGGCGCGCGCGCTTACCCGGGACTTGCAGAATTATTTTACCGAGGAGTTAAGAAACCATGAACGCAATATCCACGGATGCCCTGGTGCTGGAATTGAAGCAGTTGATTATCGACACATTGGACCTTGAGGATATCAGCCCGGCTGATATAGATGAGGAGGCCCCGCTGTTTGTAGAGGGCCTGGGATTGGATTCCATTGATGCGCTGGAGCTGGGTGTCGCCTTGCAGAAACGTTACGGTGTGAAGCTGGATGCGGAATCCAGTGAAACGCGCAAGTATTTTGCCTCCGTCCGCAATTTGTCTGCCCTGGTGGCGGAACGCCGCACGCGGGATTAACCCATGCGGGTGATTCGCCTCGTCCCGCTATTTACCGGTGTGTTATTAACCCTGTATCCGCTTGTGGTTTATGGCGGGTTGGAATACTGGGGAGTGCGCCCCCTGGCGTTGTTTCTGGCGGGGCTGGCCTGTGTAAGGTTGATGGCTGGCCGCTGGCTGGGACTCCCCGGGGGTAATGCGACCTGGCTGATGGCAGCGGCAGCCCTGGTCGCCGGGGTAACGCTGGTCACCGGTTCCGTGACGGGTTTGAAATCCTACCCTGTGGTTGTCAACCTGTTCATGTTGGCATTATTCGCCTTTAGCCTCCGGTATCCACCCTGTATGATCGAACGCCTCGCGCGCTGGCGTGAGCCGGACTTGCCTGCGGAGGCGGTACCCTATACGCGTAAGGTCACTATGGTCTGGTGCGGATTTTTCGCAATAAACGGGGCAATTGCCACCGCCACCTTGTTTGCCAGTGACCGGGTATGGGCACTTTACAACGGGTTGCTGGCTTACCTGCTGATGGGAATGCTGTTTGCCGGCGAATACCTGGTTCGCCGGCGTGTACGCCAACAATAATGTCAAGAATAGTGAATGATAATTAGTTTACGCCAGTTGCTTGCCTGCCCTGCCGATGCCTACCCACCCGGCCATATCCTCGCTTACCGGGATGCCATGCCGATCACCTGGGGTGAGTTCGGTATTCGCGTGGGTGCATGGCAAGCGGCGTTGGAGACCCGTAAAGAACCCCAGGTTGTGCTCTACCAGCGCGACGGGTTGGAGTTTATGGCGGCGTTACTGGCGATATGGCGATTGGGCAAGCAGGCGTTATTACCGGCCAATAACTTGCCGGCAACCCTTGCCCGGTTACAGCAAGATTCCCATTGTTTCGTCGGCGAGTTTGCCGGTATCGACAGGGTTACACCGGTTGCCGGGGCGCGGCCCCTGGTTGATATTGCCCCGGTCGCGGGCGATAGCATTGCGTTGGTGCTGTTTACCTCCGGTTCTGGCGGGGAGCCTGAGCCGGTGGCTAAATCCTTTATCCAATTGGAGGCCGAGCTGGACACGCTTGAGCGGTTCCGCGGCGCACAGTTGGCGGATGCCTGCGTTACCGGCAGCGTATCCCACCAGCATATTTACGGATTGCTGTTCCGCCTGCTCTGGCCGCTGGCAAGCGGACGTCCTTTTATCCACCATGAACGTGATTATTGGGAACAGCTGATAGCGGACGCCCACCGGCATTCCCCAGTGGCGATAGTAACCAGCCCGGCGCACCTTGAGCGATTGTCGCCTGCGCCGTTCCCAGCCGTACCCTGTGCCATTTTTTCCTCGGGCGCACCCTTATCGGCAGATGCGGCGGTAACCGCCTGCAACCAATTAGGGCGGGCGATTACGGAGGTGTACGGCAGCACCGAAACCGGCGGCATTGCTTGGCGTGAACAAACCCATGGTGGGGATTGGCACTGCTTGCCGGGTGTTGGGGTCGCTGTCGATACCGACGGCCTGTTGCAGGTGAAAAGCCCCCATTTGCCCAACCGGGAGGCGTTTATTACGGCGGACCAGGCGCGGATAACAAACGCCGGTTTCCATTTGCTTGGCCGCGCGGATCGTATTGCCAAGGTGGGGGGCAAGCGCATTTCGCTAACCGCGGTTGAACGGCTTATCGGACGGCATCCATTCGTGCGGGAGGTGCGCGTTACCGCATTGCCGGAGCGTGATAATCGCCTGGGGGCCGTGGTTATCTTGAATGCAGATGGGTGCAAGTTCCTGCAAGATTGCGGCAAAAAGGCGCTTAATGCGCAATTGAAACAGGGGTTGGACCAAGCGCTGGAGCGCATTGCCATCCCTCGTTATTGGCGTTATCCCCCTGACATGCCGCAAAATTCCCAGGGAAAGGTTACCCAGGCCGCGCTGCAAGCCTTGTTTGCGCCGGTAAGTACAGCGGCGTTCCCGCTCGTGCTGGGCCGGGAGATACAGGAGACGGTGTTGCAACTTGGGTTGGAGATTCCCCCCAACCTGGTTTATTTCGAGGGGCATTTTCCCGGCAATCCGGTGCTGCCCGGTGTGGTGCAGACGCATTGGGCGATGCATTATGCGCGTGAATATTGGGGCGATTTAGGTAATTTTGCCGGGCTGGAGGCCATTAAATTCCAGCAACTGATTGGTCCTGGTGCGCGGCTGATGCTGGAGCTTGAGTATGCGGCGCATAAAGGCAAATTGTATTTCAGCTATCGCCCGGAAGCGGGGCTGGCGGCCGCAACGCTTTTTTCCAGTGGCCGTATCCTAGTGAATAACGAGACCTAGATGTTCAACAACGAGACCAGGATGCACGACTCCGCCCATTTCCGACCTTGTGTCCTTATTCCGGTATACAACCATCACCAGGTATTGGGGCAAACGCTCGACCGTATCGTCGCCCTGGGTCTACCGGTGGTATTGGTGGACGATGGCAGCGAGGCCAGCTCGCACGCCGTGCTGGAGGAACTGGTGGCCGCCCATGACGGGGTGCAGATGGTGACGCATCCCTATAACCGCGGCAAGGGCGGTGCTATTAAAACCGGCCTGCGCGCGGCCCTGCGGCAGGGTTATAGCCACGCATTGCAAATTGATGCGGACGGCCAACACAATATCGATGACGTGCCGCGTTTTTTGGAATTGGCCAGGTCTGCCCCCGCCCGGTTGGTCGCCGGCAGGCCGGTATACGACGAGTCGGTACCGAAAATCCGCTTCTATTGCCGTTACCTCACCCACGGGCTGGTGTGGCTCAATACCCTGTCGCTGCAAGTGGAGGACTCCATGTGTGGTTTCCGCGTGTATCCGCTGCGCGCCAGTTGTGAACTGCTCGATGCGGAACCCATGGGGGAAAGGATGGATTTTGATATCGAATTCATGGTGCGCTGGCATTGGCGGCGGTGGCCCTTGATCCAGATCCCGACGCGTGTAATTTATCCCGAAAACGGCATTTCCCATTTCCTGATGTGGCGCGACAATAAATTGATTACCTGGATGCATTGTCGCCTGTTCCTGGGCATGCTCTGGCGTATACCGCGCATTGTGTGGGGCAAATTCAACCCGCCGGGAGCGCGCTAGGCCATGCGTTCCGCACCCAAGCCATCTTCACCTCCCGCCGCGGAAACGCAGGGGACCCATTGGGCGCAAATTTCCGAAGCCGGTGCGGTTGGTGGTATGCGCTTTATGTTCGGCTGCTTCAGGGTAGGTGGGCGCCCCCTGTTTAAAGTGATGTTGTTTCCGGTCATCCTCTACTACTTCCTCTTGCGCCCGGGCGCGCGCCGGGCATCCCTGGATTGGCTGCGCCGCTTACGCGCCCAGGGGGTAGTGGATAATGGCTGGATTTACTGGAAGGGCTTTCGCCATTTCTGGCAATTCGGTATGGCGATTATCGACAAGCTGGCCGTATGGAAAGGCAAAATCCGCATTGATGACGTGGCGGTGGAGAACGGCCACATCATCCGCGAATTGCTCGCGGCGCAACGCGGCGCGGTGCTGGTGATTTCCCATCACGGCAATTTTGAAATTTGCCGCTGCTTGTCCGCCCGCCACCCGCAAATGCGCTTAACGGTGATGGTGCACACCAAGAATGCGCAAAAATTCAACCGATTTTTCCGCGAGCAAATAGGGCACAGCCTGACCGATTTCCTGCAAGTCACGGAGATTACCCCCGCAACCGCGATGATGCTGAGCGAGCGGGTGGAGCGGGGCGAGTTCATTGTAATTGCCGGCGATCGGGTGCCGGTCAACAGCCCGCAGAATTCCTTACAGGCCGAATTTTTTGGCGAGCGGGCACCCTTTCCCGCCGGACCCTTTACCCTGGCGGCAATCCTGCGTGTGCCGCTGATTGCATTATTCTGCGCGCGCGACCCGCAGATCCAGCACCGTTATCGCATCCACTTCCAGCCCCTTGGCGATGCGACCCTGGTTACGCGCAAGCAGCGGGCGCACTACCTGCAACAGTGGGTGGAGGAATACGCCCGCCAACTGGAGGCGCAATGCCGGCGCGATCCGCTGCAATGGTTTAACTTTTTTGATTTTTGGCACCAGCCCGCAGTGCCCTTGCCATCGCCCGTTACCACTCCATCCGAGAAGGATTAAGTTATCCATGACCCAACCGGTTTTTCCAGAACGTGTAATTGATGACCAAGCGCTGTGTATCGAGGATGTGCTCGACCTGGCTTACCAGCGCCGCACCGCCGTTCTCAGCGATGCGCCCGAATTCCAGGCGCGTATCGCCCGTGGGGCGGATTTCCTGGAGCGGTTGCTGCGTGAAGACGGCGCTATCTATGGCGTAACCACGGGTTATGGCGACTCCTGCACCACCCGCGTCCCCCCGGAGCTGGTCGCGCAAATGCCCCGGCACCTATACACCTTCCATGGTTGTGGTTTGGGCGCCGAATTCCCTCCACTGGTGGGGCGTGCGGTCCTGGTGACGCGGCTGGTATCCCTGGCGCGGGGTTATTCAGGGGTCAGTTATGGATTGTTGGAACATTTAACCCGGTTGCTGCGATTGGACCTGGTGCCGGTTATTCCGGAGGAGGGATCGGTAGGCGCCAGCGGCGACCTGACGCCACTCTCCTATGTGGCGGCGGTATTGTGCGGGGAGCGCGAGCTTTATTATCGCGGCCAGCGCCGGCCCACGGCGGAGGCATTTGCCGAGCTGGGCATCGCCCCCTTGCAACTGCGGCCGAAGGAAGGCCTGGCGCTGATGAACGGTACGGCGGTAATGACAGCGCTAGCCTGCCTGGCTTATGGGCGGACGGAATATTTGATCCGGTTGGCGACGCGGATTACCGCATTGGTCACGGTGGCGATCCAGGGCAATGCCCATCATTTTGACAAGCAATTATTCGCCACCAAGCCCCATCCGGGCCAACAGCAAATCGCCGCCTGGCTGCGTGAGGATTTGCATGCCGGTGAGCCGCCGCGCAACCCGCACCGGCTGCAAGACCGCTATTCATTACGGTGCGCGCCCCATGTGCTGGGCGTGGCCAACGATAGCCTGCCCTGGTGGCGCCAGTTCATCGAAAATGAACTCAACAGCGCTAACGACAACCCGATTGTGGATGGGGTCGGGGAGCATGTACTGCATGGTGGGCACTTCTACGGCGGCCATATCGCCTTTGTCATGGATACGATGAAAACCGCTATCGCCAATATTGCGGACCTGCTCGACCGCCAACTGGCGCAATTGGTTGATCCCAAGTTTAACCAGGGGTTGCCGGCCAACCTCTCGGGTGCGACAGGCCAGCGCAGTGCGATTAACCACGGTTATAAGGCGGTGCAGATCGGGGTATCGGCATGGACTGCCGAAGCGCTCAAGCTCACTATGCCCGCCAGCGTCTTTTCGCGTTCCACCGAGTGCCATAACCAGGACAAGGTGAGCATGGGCACCATCGCCGCGCGCGATTGCCTGCGGGTGTTGCAGCTTACCGAACAGGTCGCGGCAGCCTGTTTGCTCGCCGCTTGCCAAGGGGTTGAACTGCGCCAGAAGGAAGCGGGCAGGGATACCGGTGTGGGCGGGGGTATTGCAACCACCCTGGCTGAAATCCGCCGCGACCATGCTTTCCTGGAGGAGGATCGCGCCCTGGATAAGGAGCTGCGCCAACTCATAGCGACCATCCAGCGACAGGGCTTAAGCCTTTATTGAGACGGTTTGGCCATTGATTAGCGGTACTTTTTAGCGGGTACTTTATTTAACGGTACTTTATTTAACGGAGAAGCTCCCATGGTGCGCCTACTCATGTTATGCCTTGCGACCCTGGCCCTGCCGACACTGGCCAATGAGGATTTACTCGCTGCGCTGGGCGAGCGCAGCCGCCAGGTCCAAAGCCTACAGGGGCAATTTGAGCAACAAAAAACCATCGCTGTCCTGCCGGCGCCCCTGGTGTCCACCGGCCGCTTCACCTTTGAACAGGGGCAATTTGTCGTGTGGGAATTGGTACAGCCGGTGCAGCAAACCCTGCGCTTGAGCCCGGCGGGCATGACCCTGGACATTAACGGCAAGGCGGCGGAAAAACCGGGCGAACGCCTGCCGGGCAAGGGCGCGGAGACAATTACGCGTATTTTTATGGCGGTTATCAGCGGGCAATGGGAAAACCTGCGCGATTATTTTGCAATTGAAGCCAGGGGCGAGGCGGGCAAATGGCATCTGGTACTCAGGCCGCGTTCATCCAACCTTGCCGCTTATATCCGCCAGATTGATATTCGCGGCGCGGAGTTCACCGAGCAGGTGTTTATCGCTGAAACCAATGGCGATAGCACCGACATCCGGCTCATTACCGAAAAGGTTATCCCCCGTACCCCATGAACCTTTCGCAATGAATAGCTTCCGGCCCACTTACCCGCCTATATCCCGGCGCGACCATGTTTACGCGCTCCTGTGGTTAGTCGTGCTTGTTGGTTGTGTATTCTTCTGTATCCGCCAGGTGGCGGTGAACCAGCCATTCCATAGCAATTTGCTGGAATTGCTGCCGCGCGACGAACGCAACCCGATGGTCCATGACCTTAGCCTGCGCATGGCCAGCCGCTTCGACGACAAGTTACTGGTGTTGGTAAATGCCAATGATCGCGCGCAAGGCCTGGCCCAGGCCGGGGATTTACGCGCGCGCCTGCTGGCATCGCCGCGCCTGGCGGCCGATGACACCAGCCACACCCTGCAACAGGCGCTATTGCGCCAGTATCGCCCTTACAGCCAGCAATTGTTGACGCCGGAACGTCGCGCCTGGCTCCAGTCCCATTCGCCGGCGGAATTGGCGGAGCAGCGCTACCGGGAACTCTTTAGCCCTGTCGCGCTGCCTTATCCCTATGGTTTTGCTGAAGATCCCTTCAACCTTGGGGGTTATTGGCTGGCCGGGTTGGCAGCCCCGCTTAATGTGCAGGAGTACCAGGGCTTTCCACTGGTCCAACAGGCGGGGCAAACCCCTGGCGACCAGGGCCAATCCTGGTTGCTGGTGACGGCAAGGCTTCGGGCCAGCCCATTTGACCTGTCCGTGCAACAGGATGTAAGTCAGGCGCTCAGCGGTTTCAGGGGGGCCTGGCCGGAGGCGCAGATCCTGGCTTCCGGTATGGTCTTCCATGCTGCCGCCGGAACCCGGCAGGCAAAGCAGGAAATCAATACGGTGGGTGTCGGTTCCGGTATTGGCATTCTGGCGCTGGTACTGCTGGTGTTTCGCAGTATCACGCCTTTATTTGCGGTATTCCTGACAATGGCCAGCGCCTACCTGGCAGCGTTGACGGTGAGTTTGCTGGTATTTGAGCGCATCCACCTGATTACGCTCGCCTTCGGCAGTACCCTGCTCGGCGTGGCGGGGGATTATGTATTGCATTTCCTGGTGGGCAGCCAGCGTGAAGGGAGTGGCAGGCGCGCCCGCTATGAATTGCGCTATGCCATGGCAATCGGGGCACTCACGGGTATGGGGGCCTACCTGTTGCAATTTGTCACCCCTTTCCCGGGGTTGCAGCAAATGGCCATTTTCTGTGCGGCGGGTATTGCCGGTGCCTGGTTAACCGTGTTGGCTTTGGCGCCCTACTACCGGCCCGCACCAAGCGTGCGGCACAACCAGGAAACCCATCGCACAGGGATACCAACCCCCGCGCCCTTGGTCGCTGCCGCGCTCTTTTATCGGATCGGCAAGGGGGTATACCGGCCGTTATGGGCAAATCCGCGGGCTGTCGGCACAGGGTTGGCAATCGCTTCATTGGTGGCTGCGATCAGTATCCTGCGCGGGGGTGTTAATGATGCGGTAACCAACCTCAATACCTCGCCCGCCGCCCTGATGGCCTCCGAGCGCCAGGTCCAGGATATCCTCCAGCAGCCCTCGGTCAGCCGCTTTCTGGTAGTAACGGCAGCAACACCGGAACAATTACTGGTTCGCTCACAGGCGCTGGAAAAGCGGCTGGTTCATTCCAATGAAGTGAACAAAGGGGACCCCCCCCTGCGCTGGCAAGCCCTGTACCAGTACCTGCCGCCGGCAAGGCAGCAGCAAGACGATCGCCAACTGGTTGCTGCCAAACTCTACGGACCCGGAGGCGCCCTGGCATTGTTATGCCAAAAACTGGGAACCCAGTGTACCGAGCCTGTGTTACCCGGCGCGGAATTAACAGTGGAGATGCTGGATAGCGGGGTAGCCAGATTCCTGCCGCCCTTGCTTGAGCGACAAGGGCAATATTACAGCCTGGTTACCCTGGGCGGTGGCGGGCCGGATGCTGAACTGGCGGCCGCGCTGGCCCCGCTGCCGGGCGTTAAGCTGGTTAACCAGACCGGCGATTTATCCCGCCTGCTGGGGCGCTACCGTGTCAGCGTCAGCAAGCTCCTCGGTGTCACACTGGTGCTGTTGGCGATAGGCCTGGCGTTGCGCTATCGCCGGCGCGGCTGGCGAATGCTGGTGCCGCTGGCAATCGCCATGTTGTTCGCGCTGGGTTGCGCGGCGGTGGAAGGTATAACGCTTTTCCATACCATGGCGTTGTTGCTGGTGATCGGTATCGGGCTGGATACCGCCGTGTTTTATACAGAAGTGGGGTTCAATGCGGAATCCTGGCTTGCGTCCAGCCTTGCGTGCCTGACCTCGATCCTGGCATTTGGTCTGTTATCCTTGAGCGCCGTACCGGTATTGCATCAGTTTGGCATTGTCATCCTTAGCGGTATCCTCGGCGCCTGGCTGCTGACCCCGCTGTTTTTTGCCCCCGATTTTGAAAAACGGAACCTTTTATGAACGATATTTTTTCAATTGAACCCAGGGATGCAATCCACAGTTTGACCGGTGCGGCTACTACTGACGTAGCTGTTATCGGCGCCGGGCCGGCGGGTGCCATTGCCAGTGCGCTCTTGCGCCAGCGCGGGCACCAGGTGGTAGTGATCGAGCGGCAACACTTCCCCCGTTTTTCCATTGGCGAGAGTTTATTGCCGCAATGTATGGAATTCATTGCCGAAGCGGGGATGCTGGAGGCTGTCAATAACGCCGGTTTCCAATTCAAGAACGGCGCCGCGTTTACCCATAAGGGCAATTACAGTTTTTTTGATTTCACCGATAAGTATTCGCCCGGGCCGGGTACCACTTTCCAGGTACAGCGCGCGCGCTTCGATCATTTGCTGGCGACCGAAGCCCAAAAGCAGGGTGCGGATATTCGCTATGGGCATGGCTTGGCCGGCATTGGCTTTGATGGGCAGGGCGCCCGTTTACACGTCCAGCCGGAGGTTGGCCCCGCGTATTCGCTCAGGGCCCGGTTTGTATTGGATGCCTCGGGCTTCGGCCGGGTACTGCCGCGCTTGCTGGACCTGGAAGTGCCCTCCAGCTTCCCGGTGCGAACCTCAATATTTACCCATATCAAGGACAATATCGACAATAGCGCGCATGATCGCAGCAAAATCCTGATTACCGTCCATCCCACCCATCCGGATATCTGGTTCTGGTTGATTCCGTTTCCGGAGGGGCGTTGTTCCCTGGGGGTGGTGGGGGACCAAGGCTATTTTGAAGGGGAGGACAACCTCCAGGCTTGCCTGCGCAGCTTTATTAGCCAGACCAGCGACCTTGGCCAGTTGTTGCGCAACGCGGAGTTTGATACACCAGTACAAAAACTCAGCGGCTATGCCTGCAACGTGAAAAGCCTGTGGGGCCAGGGTTTCGCCCTGTTGGGCAATGCGGGGGAATTCCTCGACCCGGTTTTCTCTTCCGGGGTAACCATTGCGATGAAGTCCGCCAGCCTGGCGGCTCCGCTGGTTAGTCGCCAGCTCAGGGGCGAAAGGGTAGATTGGGAAGCGGAATACGCCATCCCGCTCAAGCGCGGTGTAGATACATTTCGCCACTATGTTTCGGCCTGGTATGACGGCCGCTTCCAGGATGTGGTTTTCTTCCGCCAGGAACGCGCGAGCCCTGCGATCAGCAGCATGATCAGTTCCATCCTTGCCGGTTACGCCTGGGATACCAATAACCCGTTTGTTGCCGAACCGGCGCGCCGCTTGAACGCGCTTGTCGAGCTGTGCCGGAGCTGAGGATGCGCGTACTGGTCCTCTGCGCGTTATTGGTCATTACCGGCTGCGCCAATCGCCAGCAGCATTACCAATTGCAGGACTTGCCCCTGCCCGCCGCAAGCGGCGATGGTTGCTGTTGGCAGGCGGCGCAACAATTGGAGATCCATCACGGGCAGGCGGTCCACCGGCTTGGCGCTGCGCTGGCGCGGACGGCCGAAGGCGCCAGCCTGGTGCTGCTTGATCCGCTGGGGCGCCGTTTGTTTTCCGTCCGCCAACGGAATGCAACATTGGAAACCTGGCGTTCGCCGGAAATGCCGGAAGGCCTGCCCGAACGCTTCTTGCTCGCCAGCAGTATGCTCGCCTGGTGGCCATTGACCGAGTGGCGGCTGCTGGAAACCGGCGAATGGTCCTTGGTTAGCGGCACCGATACCCGCCAGCTGCGCTATCGCGGAGCGCCCCTATTAACCATTACCTACAGTCCTGCGTCGCGGTCGCTGGCGGCGGGCATTGATTCAACCACGGTGGTACGCAAGGAAACTGTACTGCTTGAACACCATAAAACTCCCTTGCGTATCACGGTTGTCACGACGCATTGGGAAATGCTTTAACCGGAAGGGGTGTTAATGGAAGCCTACCTGCACCAGGTCGCCGCGGTGTGCGCACTGGGAAATGATCTTGAAACCATCACCAACAACCTGTTCAGCCGCAATATCTCGCCCCTGTTGGTTACGGAGGAATATGGCACGGGTGTGGGATTACCGGTAGGCAGGGCGCAGGTGCCGCTGGTGGCGGATACCCGCAATAATTCGCTGCTGGCCGCTGTCCTGGCGCCGATGAAGCCCGCCATTGAAGCATTAAAAATCCGCCATGGTGCGGAGCGGATCGCAGTGGTCCTGGGCAGCAGCACCTCCGGTATCGCCGAAGGTGAGGCCGCCATCGCGCAGCATTTACGCACCGGCGAGTTTCCGCCCGGTTTCCATTACACGCAGCAGGAAATGTCCGCGCCCGCGGAATTTGTCGCGCGCGAATTACAGGTGCGCGGCCCGGCCTGGACGATTTCCACGGCCTGTACCTCCAGTGCCAAGGCCATTGCCAGCGGTGCGCGCCTGCTCGACCTGGGCGTATGCGATGCGGTGGTTGTCGGCGGAGCGGATAGCCTTTGCCGGCTGACGCTAACCGGCTTCTCTGCGCTGGAGGCGGTAAGCCATAGCGTCTGCAACCCTTTTAGCGTTAACCGTACCGGGATCAATATCGGTGAAGCGGCGGTATTGATGGTGCTCACCCGCGAACCGGGTCCGGTACGCCTTGCGGGGTACGGTGAAACCTCGGATGCCTACCATATCTCGGCGCCCCATCCTGAAGGGCTGGGTGCCGAAGCGGCGATGCGCGCCGCGCTCGCCAGTGCCGGCCTGCAACCCGCCGATATCGACTACATCAACCTGCACGGGACCGCTACCGAGCACAACGACCTGATGGAAAGCCATGCGGTGGCAAGGGTCTTCGGCAGCCAGATTCCTTGTAGTTCAACCAAGCCGTTAACGGGCCACACCCTGGGTGCGGCGGGAGCCCTGGAAGCGGTTTTCTGTTACCTCACGTTGCTCCGTGGCAATGGCCGTTTGCCCCGCCACCTTTGGGATGGTATGCGCGACCCGGCCCTGGCTGAACTCCTGGCGCTGGGTGCCGATACACTCACCCGGCCGCCGCGCCGGGTAATGAGTAATTCGTTTGCGTTCGGCGGCAATAACATCGCTTTGATCCTGGAGCGATGCCATGGATAACCCCTGTTATCCCATCGCCCAGGTGGTTCCCCACCAGGGAGCTATGTTGCTGCTGGACGAAATCCTCCGCTGGGACGATACATACCTCTGCGCATCTACCCATATTCTCCCGGCCATGCCCATGGCTGACGGGCATGGCCTGCCCGCCTGGGCCGGGCTGGAACTCATGGCGCAGGCCACCGCGGCATTGGCCGGGTGCCGCGCGCGCCGGCAAGGGTTACCGGTGCAGCCGGGTTTCCTGGTCGGTACCCGCCGTTATTCCGCCAATTGCAATTACTTCCCCCTTGGGGCCCGGCTTGAAATCCAGGTCCGGCAAGGCTTATCCGGGGGAAATGGCCTGCAAGTCTTCGACTGCGCGCTGGCGGGCACCGGTATCCACGCAAACATCAGCGCCCATGCCGGCATTAATATTTTTCAACCGGAAAATCCGCAACAATTTATACAGGACAACAGGCGATGAGCAGCGCGCAAACAATTTTGGTAACCGGCTCCAGCCGCGGTATCGGCAAGGCTATCGCGCTGGCGCTGGCTGCGCGGGGATACCATCTGGTACTGCATTGCCGCCAGCAGCGAGGGCAGGCCGAAGCGGTGGCGGAGGAAATCCATGCCCTGGGCTGCCAGGCGCGTATCCTGCAATTCGATGTTGCCGACCGGGCCTCGGCCAAAGCTATCCTGGAAACGGATATTGAGGCGCATGGAGCCTATTACGGTGTGGTCTGTAACGCGGGTATAACCCGCGACGCCGCCTTTCCGGCCATGAGTGGCGAGGATTGGGACAGCGTCATCCATACCAACCTCGATAGTTTCTATAACGTGCTCAATCCACTCATCATGCCCATGGTAAAACGTCGCGCGCCGGGGCGTATTGTCACACTCGCCTCGGTTTCCGGCTTGATGGGCAACCGCGGCCAGGCCAATTACAGCGCGGCCAAGGCGGGGATTATGGCCGCTACCAAATCCCTGGCGATTGAACTGGCCAAACGCAACATTACCGTCAACTGTGTCGCCCCCGGCCTGATTGAAACGGATATGGTGGAAGCTACCGATGTCGCCGCCCTATGCCAGCAAATTCCCGCCCAACGATTGGGTAAACCGGAAGAGGTGGCGGCGTTGGTCAGCTTCCTGATGGGCCCCGAAGCCTCCTATATCACCCGGCAGGTCATCGCCGTCAATGGCGGGCTCTGCTAGCGAGCCCCAAACCTAACCGGTGTGAACCGTCGGAGGATGCCAATCGTCTATTGCAGCACCGGATTAGCGTCTTTAGACTGTTGCACTTTTTAACCTGTTCCGCCCGTCCATAGAAGGTACTGCACCGGCAGTCTTTTGCGGTAAAAGAGATCACCATGCCAAACCAATTGCCCGCTGATTCGGTGGGTCTTGTTACCCCCCGGATTCACCATTTCTCCCAGCCCTTACTGCTCGCCTGCGGTAAAACACTGGACGCGTATGATTTGGTGTACGAAACCTACGGTGAACTCAACGCCGCCAAATCCAACGCGGTGTTAATTTGCCATGCGTTATCGGGACACCACCATGCGGCGGGCTACCACAGCATGGAGGACAAGCGCCCCGGTTGGTGGGATGCCTACATCGGCCCCGGCAAACCCATCGATACCAACAAATTCTTTGTGGTTGCCTTGAATAACCTCGGTGGTTGCCACGGTTCCACCGGCCCTCGCTCGATCAACCCGGCGACAGGTAAACCCTGGGGTGCGGATTTTCCCATGGTGCGTGTACGCGACTGGGTTGCCAGCCAGGCGCGATTGGCCGATGTGCTAGGCATAGAAACCTGGGCAGCGATTATCGGCGGTAGCCTGGGCGGTATGCAGGTTATGCGCTGGGCGCTGGATTATCCCCGGCGCGTGCGCCATGCGGTGGTCATCGCCTCGGCCATGAAACTCTCCGCCCAAAACATTGCGTTTAATGAAGCCGCGCGCAAGGCCATCATCAGCGACCCGAATTTTTATGGCGGCGACTATCTCGCGCATGACTCCATTCCGCGCAACGGCTTGGCCGTGGCCCGCATGATTGGGCACATTACCTATTTATCCGATCATGCGATGGGTGAAAAATTTGGCCGCGACCTGCGCAGCGGCAGTTTTGAATTGGGCAGTGACGAACCGGTGGAATTCCAGATCGAAAGTTACCTGCGCTACCAGGGCGACAGTTTCGCCAACAGCTTCGATGCCAATTCCTATATCCGCATTACCAAGGCTTTGGATTATTTTGATCTGGCGCGCGAATACAACGATGACCCGGTGCTCGCCTTCAAGCAAACCCAGGCAAAATTCCTGGTTATTTCGTTTAGCACCGATTGGCGCTTTGCGCCCGAACGCTCACGCGAAATTGTCAACGCCTTGGTGAGTGCGAACCGCGCCGTGACCTACGCGGAAATCGAATCCAACCACGGGCACGACGCATTTTTACTGCCGGATGCGCGCTACCGGCAAGTCTTCGGCCGCTACCTGGCGGGAGTGAGTGTGTGATGCGTATTGATTTAAATGAAATCCAGCACTGGATCAAACAAAGCAGCCGCGTGCTTGACCTGGGCTGCGGTGACGGCACACTGCTTAAATTTTTGATCGACAATAAACAAGTCCAGGGCTATGGTTTGGAAATTGATGCGGTGCATATCAACAGTTGTATCGATAAGGGATTAAATGTCATCGAGCAAAACCTGGATCGCGGCCTCGGTAATTTTGCCGATAAAAGCTTTGACACGGTAATCATGACCCAGGCGTTGCAAACCCTGCATTTCCCGCATTTGGTGCTGGAAGAAATGTTGCGTGTGGGAAAAGAATGCATTGTGACCTTCCCGAATTTCGGTCATTGGAAGGCGCGCCTTTATCTCGCTTTGCGCGGTCGTATGCCGGTGTCGGATTTATTACCTTACGAGTGGTACAACACACCCAACATCCACTTTTGTACCTTCAGGGATTTTGAAGTGCTCTGCCGTGAACGCGCTATAAAAGTCATCAATCGCCAGGTGGTCAATGAGGAATCGGGCCAAACATTAAAGGATTTTATGCCCAACCTGTTCGGTGAAACGGCGATTTACCACCTCAGTAAATAATTTGTGCGTACCATGGGTACACAACATCCACCATGATGGCAATGAAAAATAGAGAGCAATGATGAAACAACTAATCAAACTGGTGTGGTTAAGCCTGCTTGCGGTCCAAATCCAGGCGCAGGTGGATCAACCCAAGGAAATCACCACTGCACAAACATTTGGCACCTACACCGTCCATTACAATGTATTCCACAGCACTGATATTCCTGCAACCGTGGCGGAAACCTATAAGCTGGTGCGTGGCCGGGACCGCGCTTTGGTCAATATCAGCTTCACCAAAACCGAACACGGCCAAACCAGTGTGGGCCAGCCGGCGCAGGTAAGCGGCTATACCAAGAATTTAATGCAACAACAGCAAGCGTTAAAATTTATTGAAGTAAAGGAAGGTGCTGCAACTTACTACCTGGCGCCCTTTGTGTTTAACAATGAAGACGTATTGCATTTTAATATCCGGGTGCAGGGCGACGGCAAACCCATGGACATCGTTTTCAATCGCACACTTTACACAGAATAGGTTTTTGCGCCGGGCAAGAAATTGAACAAAGGCGCCGTGCGGCGCCTTTTGTTTCTCTGAAAAAACTGGGGATACCCAATGAAAAAAATAGTATTGGCGAGTGGTAACAAAGGCAAATTGCGCGAATTTCAGGAATTACTCCAAGGTGGAGGATTCGATGTTATTCCGCAATCGGATTTCTTTAGCGAGAACGCTGAAGAAACCGGTTTGACGTTTGTGGAAAACGCCATCATCAAGGCGCGCTATGCCAGCGCCAAAACCGGATTGCCTGCGCTTGCCGATGATTCGGGCATTGAAGTGGATGCGTTAAAAGGCCGTCCGGGAATTTATTCCGCGCGTTACGCGGGTGAAGGGGCTAATGATGAAAAAAACAATCGAAAATTACTCGATGAATTAACAGGCATTGCCGCTGCGCAACGAACCGCGCGCTATCATGCGGTGCTGGCGTTTATGCGTCATGCGGAAGATCCAACACCGGTTTTATGCCACGGCATTTGGGAAGGCAGGATTTTGACCGAACCCCGGGGTGAGGGTGGTTTTGGCTACGACCCGTTGTTCTTTGTTCCTTCGCACCAATGTTCAGCCGCACAATTGGCCAAGGAAGAAAAAAACCGTATCAGCCATCGCGGTAAAGCCATGCAGGAATTGCTGCAAAAATTATCGGCATTGAGTAAACCATAAAATGTTACTGCAATTGCCGCCGCTCGCGCTTTACATCCATATTCCCTGGTGCATCCGCAAATGCCCGTATTGCGATTTCAATTCACACCAGGCCAATAACGCTATCCCTGAAGCCGAATACGTTAGCGCATTACGCTTTGACCTTGAGCAAGATGTGGCGCTCGCCCAGGGGCGCAAGCTGAAAAGTATTTTTTTTGGCGGTGGTACACCGAGTATGTTATCGGCGGCGGCCATTGGCCGGATTTTAACAGACGCAGAAAACCTAATCGGTTTTGAGCCGGATATTGAAATCACCATGGAGGCAAACCCCGGAACATTTGAGCAAGGAAAATTTTCAGGTTTTCGTGCGGCAGGCATCAATCGCTTATCTATCGGTATCCAAAGCTTTAACGATCACCAATTAACCTTGCTGGGACGCGTGCATGGGCGCGATGAAGCCTTGCGCGCCGTCGGTGTTGCACGCAAAGCAGGTTTTGATAATTTGAACCTGGATTTAATGCACGGCTTGCCGGAGCAATCCGTTGGTTCCGCCAAGGCGGATTTGCAACAGGCCATTGACCTTGGTCCTGAGCATATTTCCTGGTATCAACTCACTATCGAACAAAACACCGCATTTTATTCTGCACCGCCGGTATTGCCGGAGGAAGAAATCCTGGCGGATATCCAGGATGCGGGCCTGGAACTACTGTCTAACGGCGGTTATGAACAATACGAAATTTCCGCCTACGCACGCGCGAAAAAGCGCGCGCGCCATAATCTCAACTATTGGGAATTCGGTGATTATTTAGGTACGGGCGCCGGGGCTCATAGCAAGATTACCTTTCCGGCAGACAACAACATTACACGGCTATGGAAAACACGCTTGCCCAAACATTATCTGGATGCAGCGCAAAGCCAAAAAATTTCCACTAACCTGCAAGGACATCAAAATGTATTTGGTGGCGGCAGTGATGTGTTAACGGCTGAAACATTGCCCCTGGAATTTATGATGAACGCCTTGCGTTTGAATGATGGAGTCCCCCTGAATTTTTTTAACCAGCGCACAGGCCAGGACTGGTCGCTGGTCGCCGGAACCTGGAAGCGCCTTGAGGCGCAGCAACTCGTCGAAATGTATGATGGTTATATCAGGCCCACAATATTAGGGCGCCGTTTTTTAAATCGCGTGTTGCAGGCTTTTATCCACGACGCCAATTAATTCGCAGTAAATTAATCCGAGGAGCTTGTTATGTTGCTGACTACCACCCCGAGCGTTGAAGGGAAAACTATCGTCAGGTATTGCGGTGTTGTTGCTGGTGAAGCAATCCTGGGGGCAAATTTATTTAAGGATTTATTCGCCGGAATTCGCGACCTCGTGGGTGGCCGTTCCGGAGTTTATGAACGCGAATTACAAAAGGCCCGCGAAATCGCCCTGCAAGAATTGCAAGAGCGCGCGCATGAAATGGGTGCAAATGCGGTGGTAGGTATAGACCTGGATTATGAAGTGCTTGGCCAGAACGGCAGTATGCTCATGGTGTCGGCCAGCGGAACAGCGGTAGTGCTTGGCTAGAGATTTGCGCAAACCTGTGTGGATCGAACACAGGTTGCCTTACTTATCAGGGCAGCGTGCGCAGTGAATTACCTTCCAGTGTGAGTTGAACCCACACTAATTCGGTCTTTTGTTCCAGGTTCTTTCCATAGGCTTTTACACACCGATAGATTTTTCCCTCCTTTTCAATTATGGCTCCTTCCGCGCTTCCCCTATTTTCTGACACACATAATTTTCCTTCCCGCATTTGTTGGTCGATTTCATTTTTACTCAATCCATGGTCATGGCCTTCGTGTGCTAAAAGGTGGTTACACATTAGTAAGCCGAAGCCGGCAAAAATCATAACGGGTTTCATAAATATTCCTCTCATTGACTGCGTTTTTCAGAATCCCGAAAGATTAGCAGGCTGATCCAGCAACAGGTAATCTTTGGTAAATACATTTGCCGCACGCGCGGTTACGTTGTTTTATTATGTTTTAATCTCAGGAGCCAAACCAATGACTGATACGAGTCGTCGCGATTTTTTGACCACTAGCGCTATCGCCGGTGCCGCTTTGGTAGCAGGTGACACCTTGGCCAAACCTGCAACGGGAAAACCCATCATGCCTAAATTATTACACCATGTTTTTTTCTGGCTAAAAAATCCGGACTCAAAGGTAGATCGCGAAAAATTGATTACCGGGGTGAAATCCCTTGCAGCAATTGAAACTGTGCGCTCGATCCACGTAGGCATTCCCGCCTCTACTGAAAAACGTGACGTCGTTGATAATTCCTATCACGTTTCCGAATTATTGGGGTTTGATGATGTGGCGGGACAGGATGCCTACCAGGTTCATCCATTACACCAAAAATTTATTGAGGAACATCAACACTTGTGGGCCAAGGTTGTGGTTTATGACGCGGTTGCTGTTGAGTAATAAAATCGTGCTCCACTAAAGCAAAAAGCCCGCAGCACATGCAGCGGGCTTTTTGGTTCAGGGTTGATCAAAGTTCAATATCGTAATCAATAATCACCGGCATATGGCTGGAAAACTGCTGGGTTTTATAAATGGTGGCATATTCCACTTTGGGGCCCAGGCTGTTGGACACTACCTGGAAGTCGGTGCGCCAGCCATCGCCTTCGCCTTTGGCGCCGCTCGGCCACCAGCTATATTCATCGCCATCTTTATTAACCTTGCGGAAGGCATCCACATAGCCGATCTGGTTAAAAAGCTGGCTGAGCCATTGGCGCTCGTGGGGCAGGAAACCGGAATTGTGTTGGTTGGTTGCGCTGTTGCTGACATCCTTGGGGGTGTGGGCCATTTGCCAATTGCCACAAAAAATATACTCGCGGCGCTTGCGGGTGATCTTGTCCAGATGGCCCTGGAAATCGTCAAAGAACTTGATTTTGACTTCCTGGGATTCCAGCTCTGAACTGGCGCTGGGCGCCAGTAATGAACCTACGCTCAACTGTTCAAAGTCCACCTGCAGGTAACGGCCCTCCATGTCCACGCCGGAGGCGAACCCGAGCCCGTAGATCAGGGCTTTAGGCTGCAACCGGGTATAGATGGCAACACCGTTGTAATGTTTGGTACCTGAATCGAAGAAATAGGCGTTGTAGCCCTTGAGTTCAAACTCGGGTTTCTCCAATTCCCGCTCCAGTGCGCGAAGATCCTGTAAGCAGATAAAATCGGCATCCTGATTCGCGAGCCACGTATATAGGCCGCGTTGCGCCGCCTGAAAAATACCATCG
>CBFGOY010000018.1:0-81243 GCA_965650515.1 uncultured Cellvibrionaceae bacterium
TGGAATACCGGGTCCGTAAAGTTCCCAATGTGAAATCAGTAAATGTTGAACTGGTTTTTGACCCTCCCTGGCAGCGCCACATGATGAGCGAAGAGGCCCAGTTACAAACCGGCATGTTTTACTAATCCCTCAACGTGGCGGCTATTGGAATTATTGAGAGTGTTATGACCCAGTTTGGTATTGACGTAAGCGCAGACGACATTATTGATAGCCTTGGCTTCTTTGATAATTGGGAAGACAGGTACAAGTACATCATTGACCTTGGCAAGGAGTTGCCCCCCCTGCCTGAAAGTTTTCGCACGGAAGAATATCTGGTGCGCGGTTGCCAAAGCCAGGTTTGGCTGGTGGACGAATGGCGGGATGGCAAGCTGTATTTCCGGGCGGACAGCGATGCATTTATCGTAAAAGGCTTGTTGGGGGTTGTATTGGCTGCGTTTAATGGCAAAACCCCGGGGGATATCCTCAGTTTTGATGTGGATGCTTACTTTACGAAGCTGGATTTGCTGCAACACCTGAGTTCGACCCGGGGTAATGGTCTGAAAGCAATGGTAAAACGTATTAAGGACAAGGCGGCTGCAACCCACTAAAGCTGTTTTATATGCCAGATCGCTAACTGATTTTGTTTATTAATCAAATAGCTAGGATATAAAAATCACGTAAACCCGCGTATAATCCGCGGGTTTTGTATTTATGGGTGTCAAATCTGCAAGTTGCAGATGTAAGCCCTCCTGTAATCCAGTCTGTATAGGCCAAGAATCGGTGCGGAGTTTCCAATGGCTGTTGAACAAACCTTGTCAATTATCAAACCTGACGCAGTTAGCAAAAACCATATTGGTGAAATTATTTCCCGTTTTGAAAAGGCCGGGCTGAAAATTGTTGCCCAACGCATGATGCTTTTAAGCCGTGCCCAGGCGGAAGGTTTTTATTCCGAGCACAAAGGCCGCCCGTTTTTCGAAGGATTGGTTAATTTTATGACCTCCGGTCCGGTGGTCGTGCAAGTGTTATCCGGTGAAAATGCTATTGCGTTGAACCGGGAATTGATGGGGGCAACCGACCCGGCGAAAGCTGCGCCTGGTACTATCCGTGCAGATTTTGCACAAGCCATTGATGCCAATGCTGTGCACGGCTCTGACTCCCCGGTTTCGGCTGCGCGCGAAGTTGCTTATTTCTTCGCTAGTAGTGACATCGTTATTCGTTAATTTCGCTAAACCCTGTTTGCTTCATTAGGTGCAGAGCCATGACTGATGTATCCAGTTCCACTTCTCCCGCAAATGCGGTTGTTGCAGAAGGCTCTGCAAAAATGAATTTGCTTGGTTTGCCAGAGGCCAAGCTTATTGCCTTTTTCGAATCGATTGGTGAAAAGAAATTTCGCGCTATCCAGGTCATGAAATGGATTCACCAGTTCGGTGCGAATAACTTTGATGATATGACCAATGTCAGCAAGGATTTGCGTGCAAAATTAAAAGATATTGCCGAGATTCGCCCCCCGGAAGTTGTCCAGCAATTTGATTCAACGGATGGCACCCGGAAGTTTTTGATTCGCGTTGCCGGTGGCAACGTCATTGAAACAGTCTTTATTCCCGATGGTGATCGCGGCACCCTTTGTGTTTCATCCCAAGTGGGGTGTTCACTGGATTGCAGCTTCTGCGCAACAGGAAAGCAAGGTTTTAATCGTGATTTAACCGCAGCGGAAATTATCGGTCAGGTATGGATCGCCGCTAAATCATTTGGCCAATTGCAGGCTAATGGCCCTCGCATGGTTACCAATGTGGTGATGATGGGCATGGGTGAACCGCTGCTGAATTTCGATAATGTGGTGGATGCCATGAATTTGATGATGCATGACAACGCCTATGGCATTTCAAAACGTCGTGTAACATTAAGTACGTCCGGTGTGGTGCCCCAACTGGATCGTTTAAGCCAATACACAGACGCTTGCCTGGCAATTTCACTGCATGCACCTAATGATGAACTTCGCAATGAATTAGTGCCTATTAATCGCAAATATCCCATTGCAATGTTGCTGGATTCCGCCAGGCGCTATATTGAGGCTATGCCGGATACCCATCGTAAAATTACCATTGAATACACGTTGATCGACCAGGTTAATGATCGCCCGCACCATGCGCATCAACTGGCGGAGCTTTTACGCGATGTGCCAGTGAAGATCAATTTGATTCCATTTAACCCGTTTAATTTGTCCAATTACAAACGTGTCAGCAATAATGCCTTGCGCAAATTCCAGGATATTTTGATGGAAGCGGGATACATTACCACTGTACGTACCACACGTGGCGATGATATCGATGCGGCATGCGGTCAATTGGCGGGGCAGGTGAATGATATCACTCGTCGAAGCGAACGTTATCGCGTCCGCTTCGACGAAGACGTACAAACAGTGAAAATTGTCGGCCATTAACTCTAATAATCAACGAGGTTGGTAATGCAAACAAATAATGTATTCAGGTTCGCTTGTTCTGTTTTGTTGATTGTAACAACGGCATTATTTGTGAGTGGTTGTGTATCTGAAGGTGGAAAACCGAAGCGCCCGGTTGATAAGAGCAAATCATTGGAGTTGCATATCCAATTGGCCCAAGGCTACATCGACAGGGGAAATCGCGAATCTGCGCGGCATCATCTGCGTAAAGCGGCTGAAATTAACAAAACTTCACCGGAAGCTACTGAAACGTTGGCGCGGCTTTACCAATTGGAAGGGGAATCAAAACTTGCGGAAGAAACTTTTAGGAAGGCGATTAGGGCCAAAAAGAATTTCACGCTGGCGCGAAATAATTTCGGCGTTTTCTTGTTCAGTGCCAAACGTTATGAAGAAGCATTGGAACAATTTGAACTTGCTGCGGCTGACCTTGATTATGATGGTCGTTCTGCGGCTTTGGTGAATGTCGGAAGAACAGCGTTATTGCTTGGTAAAAATGACCGGGCGAAAGCGGCTTTTGAGCACGCGTCGGTATTGGATCGCAATTCAGCTGATGCACATATAGAACTGGCTGATATTTATTTCCAGGCACAAGAGTACGCTAAAGCCAAAGAACATCTGGATCGATTCCAATCCACTGGACAGCAATCGTCGCGAGCGTTGTTATTAGGCATTCGCATGGAGCGTATTTTCGGAAATAAAGATAAGGAAGCCAGTTATTTGTTAATGTTGAAAAATCGTTTTCCGTATTCCAAAGAGTATCTGGAATATAAGCAAACAATGATGTAAAAAATAGCTAGCTTTTGAAGGCATCCAATGGTTTCTGATGAAGAAATAAAAACCCCCGAAGACAATGGTTTTGGTGAGTTATCACCCGGTAAATTATTGCTCGGGGGGCGTGAACGTGCCGGTTTAACCCAGGAGCAGGTTGCCAAAGAGTTGTACATGACACTGACCAAGGTGCGTGCGTTGGAGTCAGATGATTATCGCCACATGGGGTCTGATACATTTACCCGGGGCTACCTTCGTTCTTATGCAAATCTGGTAAAGCTTGATGTGGTCCAGGTACTCGCAGCTTATGATCGTTATGCACGGGAGCAGGGATTGGTTGAACCGGTACCGCCGCGCAAACAGGAATCGGCGTCAAAGCCCCTGTGGCAGTTTGCTGTGCTTATTATCGCCATATTGTTAATTCTATGGCTTATATCGGTGTGGTTTTTCGATAATCGAAAATCACCGCAATATGATATGCCAGCCACGCTTATTGCTCCGGTTGAAACAGTTCAGGCGGCAAGTTCCTCGGCTTCATCACTAACATCTCAATTGCTTTCCTCGGCAGCGGCACTTGAAATTACTGGCAATACCGATAATCCAGGTTCTTCAATTATCCAAACCAATAGCGCAGCTGTATCGTCATCGGCGCTTGATCGCGAGTCGGTATCCTCGTCGTCGATTTCCAATTTGGCTCGTCCGGCGACGCTTGATGAAATCGTTTTTATCTTTTCTGAAGAGTGCTGGCTGGAAGTAAGCGATTCGCAAGGTGATGTTTTAATCGCGGATTTGCAACCTGCCGGTAGTCGTTTGGTATTGCAAGGCAAAGCCCCCTTCGATGTCAAATTGGGAAATGCTCCTGCAACCCGAATTGAATTGAATGACGAAAAAATTGCTGTGGTTCCCGCGTTGGGTACCAATGTTCTTAGCTTGAAAGTTGGCAAATCCATTAACGAATAAGTATGTGGATTAACTAGGAAAAATTATGCACTGCGAATCTCCCATAAAGCGTCGTAAATCCCGCCAGATAATGGTGGGGAATGTGCCGGTAGGTGGCGGTGCGCCGATTTCTGTGCAAAGTATGACAAACACAGAAACGACGGATGTTGCTGCGACAGTTGATCAAATAAAGCGTATCCAGATGGCGGGTGCCGATATAGTGCGTGTTTCCGTGCCCACTATGGAAGCAGCCGAAGCCTTTGGCGAAATTCGTAAGCAAGTAACCATTCCCTTGGTGGCGGATATTCATTTCGATTATCGCATTGCATTGCGAGTGGCTGATTTGGGTGTTGATTGTTTACGGATTAATCCGGGGAATATCGGGCGCGAGAAACGTATTAAGGCCGTAGTGGACAAGGCGCGCGATTTAAATATCCCGATCCGGATTGGCGTTAATGCGGGCTCTTTGGAAAAAGACCTGCAAAAAAAATATGGTGAACCTACCCCGGACGCACTGGTTGAATCCGCATTGCGCCATGTGGAAATCCTGGATAGTTTGAATTTCCAAAACTTCAAGGTAAGTGTAAAGGCTTCGGATATATTCATGGCAGTGGCTGCCTATCGCAAATTGGCAACCCTGATTGAACAGCCATTGCATTTGGGTATTACCGAAGCTGGCGGTTTGCGCGCGGGCACGGTGAAGTCAGCGATTGGATTGGGCGCGTTATTGATGGACGGCATTGGCGATACCATTCGCGTGTCGTTAGCCGCTGACCCGGTAGAAGAAATAAAAGTGGGCTGGGACATGTTGCGAAGTTTAAAAATTCGCAGCAAAGGTGTGAATTTTATTGCGTGTCCAAGTTGCTCTCGTCAAAACTTTGATGTGATCAAAACCATGAATGATTTGGAGCAGCGCGTGGAGGATATTACGGTTCCGCTGGATGTAGCGGTAATCGGTTGCGTTGTGAACGGCCCAGGTGAAGCGAAGGAGGCTGATTTAGGTTTGGCTGGTGGTACACCAAGCAATTTGATTTATATCGATGGTGAGCCCAATCAAAAATTAACCAACGAAAATCTGGTGGATAATCTGGAGCGCCTGATTCGTGCAAAAGCCGCGCAGAAACAAGCGCAGTTGGATGCGGACGCCAAAAATATTATCGCCAGGGCCTGACCATTCAGCCAAATAATTAAGGGTTTCAATTGAAAAAAATTCAAGCAATTCGTGGCATGAATGATTTATTGCCAGCCGATTCTCCGGTGTGGCAATACGTAGAAGCAGTGGCCACCGATATCCTCGCGCGTTATGGTTATCAGGAAATTCGTTTTCCTATTGTTGAGGCCACCGAGCTTTTCAGGCGTTCGATCGGTGAAGTGACCGATATCGTTGAAAAGGAAATGTATACCTTTGAGGATCGCAATGGCGACAGCCTGACCTTACGTCCCGAGGGAACTGCTTGCTGTGTGCGTGCCTGTGAAGAAAATGGTTTGCTTTACAACCAAACGCAACGCTTGTGGTATATGGGGCCAATGTTTCGCCATGAGCGGCCGCAAAAAGGGCGCTATCGCCAATTCCACCAAATCGGTGTTGAAACATTCGGTATGCAAGGTCCGGACATTGACGCTGAAGTGCTATTGTTGAGTGCCCGTATTTTGCGTGAGCTGGGTGTGGCTTCACATGTGCAATTGCAAATTAACTCGCTGGGAAGTGCAGAGGCGCGAGCCAGGTATAAAAGTGCACTGGTTGATTTTTTAAACGGCGTTGAGGGGCAGCTTGACGAAGATAGCAAGCGTCGCCTGGAAACTAATCCATTGCGTATTCTCGACTCTAAAGATTTGAACACACAGGCATTGCTCAACAATGCCCCCGTATTGCTGGATTATTTGGATAAGGAATCCCGCGTTCACTTTGAAGGATTGAAGCAGTTGCTGGATGCTGCGGGAGTCCGCTATCAAGTGAATCCGCGTTTAGTGCGCGGGCTTGATTATTATGGTAAAACGGCGTTCGAGTGGGTAACTGATAAGTTGGGTGCCCAAAGCACGGTCTGTGCGGGTGGCCGCTACGACGGGTTGGTTGAGCAACTGGGTGGTAAACCAACCCCCGCTGTGGGATTTGGTATAGGCCTGGAGCGACTTGTTTTGTTGTTGCAAGCACTTGAAGCTGTACCGGAAAAGCTTAATCAGCAAGCTGACGTTTTCCTGGTGGCGGTGGGCGATGTTCAATCTGTCGCCATGCAACTGGCCGAGCGCATTCGCGATGAATTACCCTTTATTCGCTTAATGGTGAATTGCGGTGGCGGTAATTTTAAAAGCCAATTCAAAAAGGCTGATAAATCTGGGGCTGATATTGCCTTGATATTAGGCGAAGATGAAGCAAAAGCAGGTAAACTTGCATTTAAGTTTTTGCGTGAAGAAGTAGAGCAACAAACCTTATCGTTTGATGAAGCGATTAATTTATTGCAATCGCTGGAGTAATGGGCTGTTTGTTATCCCTGAGTAAAAAAATAACGTTTCTTTAAATCATTTTATTTTTGTGCATTGCGCCAAGATCTACAGGAGTCAATTGTGAGCGTACATCTTTCAGAAGAAGAACAATTAGAAGTACTAAAGCGTTGGTGGAAGGATTACGGTAAGACCGTCCTGATTGCCATACTTATTGCGGTTATTGGTTATTTTGGTTATACCGCATGGCAGGATCAAAAACGTCAAAAGGCGGAAAAGGCCTCTGAAGTTTATGAGCAATTATTGAAACTTGTGAATGTTGAACCGGGTAAAACATTAAGTGATGCCGATAAAGCGACAGCCTCCCATTTGGCTGCAGAATTGAAGGATGCCAATGGCAAGAGCATGTATGCGCACAGCGCGGCATTCTTTTTGGCAAAAATTGCGGTCCAGGATAATAAATTGGATGCGGCGGTGGCTGAACTTAAATGGGTTTTATCTGCCAAACCCGACGCAGCGACAGAGCAACTCGCACGTTTGCGTTTGGCTCGTGTGTTAACTGCGCAAAAAGCCTATGCGGATGCACTGGCCCAATTATCTCCGGAACCCGCGGCTGCATTCACGGCAGAATACGCAGAGGCGCGTGGGGATATCCTCAAATTACAAGGTGATCTGGATGCTGCCCGGACGGCTTATGAGAAAGCGCTGGCTGCAACTGATCCGCAACAACAAGAGCGCTATATGTTATTGCAAATGAAAGTTGATGATTTAAAAGTCGATTCGGCAACGCCCGCAGCTCCGGTAGCTGAGGAGAAAGTTCAATGATGCAAGCCTCGCTAAGACGTCTGGGCTGGCTGGTATTAGTCTGCGTATTTGCTATGTCTGGTTGTTCCTGGTTTAGTAAGAAAACCGGCAATGAACCCATGGAGTTGGTTGATTTTGAAGAAACTGTAGTTCTGGATAAAGTATGGAAGCGCGGCATTGGCGAAGGGCAAAATGAGGGTTTCAGTCGTCTTACCCCCGCCCTGGATGGCGAGGCAATTTATGCTGTAGATTACGAGGGATTGCTGGTTGCAATGGACGCGAAAACCGGAAAAAAACTGTGGAAGAAAAAAATTAACCAGCCCAAAACAGGTTTATGGGGATGGCTAAAAAGTTTTGTGGTTGCAACTGACCCTAACTATCAAATTGTTGGTGGAATTGCTGCAGAAAATGGATTATTACTTGTTGCTACTTATGCCGGTGAGGTTATGGCGCTTTCCAAAGAGAATGGCGACGAGGTATGGCGCGCGCCATTGTCAGGTGAAATAGTATCAGCCCCACGCACCAATGGCGTTGTTGTTGCAGCGCAAACTGTCAATGGAAAACTCTATGCACTGGATGCCAAAACGGGCGCTCAGCTTTGGTTTTATGATAATCCGCCGCCGGTATTAACCCTGCGTGGAACTCCGTCCCCTATAGTTACTGATACAGCGATATATAGCGGTTTTTCCAATGGCCGTATGATGGCTTTTAATCCCAATAATGGTTTGATCTTGTGGGAACAACGCATCGCACTTCCTAAAGGTCGTTCGGAATTGGAGAGAATGGTCGATATCCATTCCGATCCGTTAGTGCGAGATGGTGTTATCTACGTAGGTACCTACCAAGGGCGAATCAGCGCATTGGCGCGCGGTACTGGTAGTTCGCTGTGGGGACAAGATGGTTCAACCAGCGAAAACCTCGCCCTTTCCAATGACAAGCTTTTTGTAAGTCACGCGGATGGCAAAGTTGCCGCATACAATACGGCCAATGGTGAACAAGTGTGGACCAACGAAAAAATGTTGCGCCGTGGTTTGAATGGCCCACAGGTGTTTGGCGATTATCTGGCGGTTGTCGATTTTAAAGGTTACATGCATGTGCTCAACCAGAGCGATGGTGAATTCGCCGCTCGGGTAAGGGTTGATCGCAAGGGTGCCAGGGCGCCAATGCTAACGGATGGTGAGACACTGTATGTCTACACCAACAGGGGCAAATTAATTGCTTATCAAGTTGAAAAGCCGAAGTAAGCTTTTTTAACTTAGCTGCTGCCAAACCAGCCATCTGAGCTTTTGCCCGCGCAAATGGGGTAAAATTCCAGTGGCTGGTTTTATTTTTTGCCGCCTCCTGAACTTTATGGCGATCTTATCTGTCGCTTTTCCATCAATATTTAATTGATAACTTTATGATAATCCCGGTAATTGCCCTTGTTGGCCGCCCAAACGTGGGTAAATCAACGCTGTTTAACCGTCTGACCCAATCTCGTGACGCATTGGTGGCGGACTATCCGGGTTTAACCCGTGATCGTAAATATGGTGAAGGTGTCCTGGAGAATCGCCGCTTTATTGTTATTGATACCGGTGGTATCAGCGGTGAAGAAGAAGGAATAGATAGCATGATGGCGGGCCAATCGTTGTTAGCCATCCAGGAAGCTGACATTGTTCTGTTTATTGTCGATAGCCGTGCGGGATTGAATCCGGCAGATGAAATGATTGCCCGGCACTTGCGGGTAAATAATAAAAAAACCTATCTTGTGGCCAATAAAATTGACGGTATGGACCCCGATATTGCCCTGGCACCATTTTATGAGCTGGGGCTTGGAGAGGTTTATCCCACAACGGCTAGCCATGGTCGCGGTGTTAGATCGCTGATGGAAGATGTCCTCGCCGGCATTCCCGAGTTGCCGGAAGATTATCAACAAGAGGAGGCCACGGGGGTAAAAATCGCAATTGTAGGTAGGCCCAATGTTGGCAAATCAACCCTGGTGAACCGTTTGTTAGGTGAGGATCGGGTAGTTGTCTATGACGAGCCAGGGACAACACGCGATTCCATCTACATCAATTACACGCGGTTCGATAAACCCTATACCATCATTGATACCGCCGGCGTCAGGCGCCGTAAAAACATCGATTTGATCGTTGAGAAGTTCTCTATCGTCAAAACTATGCAAGCGATTGCGGATGCAAATGTGGTGGTGCTGGTCATGGATGCCAGCGAAGGCATTGTCGAACAGGATTTGCATTTGATGGGGACTACCATAGAGGCGGGCAGGGCTTTGGTCATCGCGCTTAATAAATGGGATGGGTTGGATGACTCACATAAACAATATGTGAAAAATGAGATTGAGCGTCGGTTACGATTTGTCGATTTTGCCACCATCCATTTTATTTCGGCCTTGCACGGCACTGGCGTCGGAAACCTGTATAAATCGATCGAACAGGCCTACCAATCCGCCACCGACAAGTTCAGCACTAACTATCTAACGCGTATCCTCCAGGACGCGGTGCGTGAACACCAACCGCCTATGATCCAGGGGCGCCGGATCAAGCTGCGCTACGCCCACCCGGGTGGGCATAATCCGCCAATCATTGTGATACATGGAAACCAGACGGACGATATACCGGCTTTTTACACAAAGTATCTGGAAAAAACCTATCGTCGCGTGCTGGATTTGCACGGTACACCGGTCAGGATTGAATACCGTAACAATGAAAATCCATACAGTGAGCGCAAAAAGAAAATGACGCAACGGCAACTGATTCAGATGCGCCGTAAAACTGAGCGGGAAATCCGGAATCCTAAAAAGAAATAGGCTTAATTGTGTAAAAAGCGCGTAAACTAAATTTGCCTGTTGCTGGCTGCGAAGGCTTGCGGTCAACAACTTGAAGGAGTAGTGTTACGCGCCTTAGCGGTTTGCCTAAAAAGACTATACCCAATTGACCGAGCCGAAGATGACATCTGCGAGCCGAAAGCTGCTTATCATCGATGACGATGCCCTTGTTCGCCAGAGTATTGTGACTTATCTGACGGATAGTGGCTTTAGTGTCTCTGCCGCTCCCGATGCTCCCTCTGCGCTCAACATTCTTGCCACTGAAAGCCCTCCTGATTTAATCCTCACTGATTTACGTATGCCCAATGGCGATGGGTTGCAACTCCTGCAAACACTGAATGACCTTCATCCAGGTATCCCGGTTATCGTTATATCGGGTGCCGGGGTTATGAATGATGTTGTAAGCGCTTTGCGTCTGGGGGCGAAGGACTACCTTATCAAACCGTTGGTTGATCTCGAAGTGCTGGTGCATTCCATTAACAAAGTATTGGATCGGCAAGCGTTGGAAGAGGAAAACCAGCGATATCGAGCGCAATTGGAAGGCGCAAACCGCGAGCTGCGGGAGAATTTGCGAGTATTGGAGCGAGATCATATAGCCGGGCGCCGGGTGCAACGTCGGCTTATGCCATCGGGTTTTACTACGGAAGATGGTTATACCGCTGCACACACTATCGTCCCTTCCTTGTTTCTTAGCGGTGACTTTGTTGATTACGCCCATATCAAAAAACGTTACTTGGCCTTTTACCTGGCGGATGTTTCCGGCCATGGGGCTTCGTCAGCTTTTGTAACCATTTGGTTAAAGCATTTGGTTAGCCGGATGGTGCGAGAGGAAGGATTATTTGGCGATGAAAATTCATTTGCCCAAGGTGCCAATGTAATGCTTCGTCAAATTAACCGCGAGCTTCATGAAACGCGCTTGAGTCATCACCTGACCTTGTTTGTTGGAGTTATTGATACACAAACCCATCAGATGCATTACGTGGTGGCGGGGCATCTCCCTATGCCTGTCCTCATAACACCCCAGGGTGCCGGTTACCTGAATGGGCGTGGTAAGCCGGTGGGTATTTTTAAAGATATTGAATGGGAAGTATATGAATGTAGGTTGCCTGAAAAATTTGCACTTGTTTGCTTCTCGGATGGTGTGTTGGAAATCCTGCCAGAACAGGAACTGCAGGATAAGGAAGCCAGCTTATTAAAACTTATTTCCTCCAGCAGTGGCAGTTTAGATTCTGTCTGTAATACTTTAGTTATAAAAGAGATTCGCGATAACCCTGATGATATCGCTGTCTTGTCTATATCCCGAGGTGTGAGTTAATGAAACCCGGCCAGATTCTCGTTGCTGATCACAAGGGTGTATATGTGATAAAGATGTTAGGCGATGTTCGCCTGACGCTCTGTATCTCCTTTGATCAATTTATTGATGCAATGTTTAAAAGTAGTGATTTTACCTCGGTACTTTTTGATCTTTCTGAAGCAGAGGCGATCGACAGTACAACACTTGGCCTGATGGCCAAAATATCCATTCTGGGGCAGGAGCGGCGCGGAGTAATGCCGGTTATTTTGGCGAGCAATCCCAGTATCCAGCGAATTCTCCAAACTATGGGCTTTGCGGATATCTTTACTATTGTTGAAAGGCTGGAGGCACCGGTCCTGGCGGACCATCCGTTAAAGTGCATCAATTGCGATGAACAACAAGTGAAAGAAAAGGTGATTGAAGCTCACAAAATATTGATGGGCTTAAATGCCAGCAATGCTGACACCTTTCGCAACCTCGTTAATATGTTGGAAAACTGTTAGCTATTTGATTTCAATTGGCCTTTGACCAGGCTTTTGGCGCGAATAAATTCTGAATGGGGCAGATAAATTAAATCTGCAACCTTGCGAATTAAATAATCCTCATATTTATCTACATTTCCATCGGCATACGCCATTTTCCACATAGCTTTAACCAGGTTGAATTTCTCTTTATTGTTGCAGTGTTGATTAACTATCCGGGTAAATTGATGCAATGAAGTTGCATGGTTTGATTCGCTTTTCGCGAGCGAAATCAATTCCGCAATTTCATCTTCCGACAGCGAATATTTACGTACTAGTGAATGACTGAGTGATGCTAATTCCAGGTCCGAAAACTGGTGATCTGCCATAGCCACTTCCACCAACAAAGCGGCAACGGCCAACTGTTTTTGGTGGGGTGACAAGGGAAGAGAGGCGCCACCTGGTTGCAGGTGGCGTTCAATAAACCGGGAGAGTTTATCAAGCACGGGACTTTAACAAATTCTCAAGGTTGATTTGGTCTTTTACGAAGCCGCGAATGCCTTCTGCCAATTTCTCAGTTGCCATCGCATCCTGGTTGACACCAAAGCGGAAGCTGGCTTCGGTTTCGATTTGTTTCGCAATCGCATTTCCGGTGTTGGTTGGAGACAGAACGCGTTTTAATTCGCCCTTATCCTGGTCAAGCTCCTGTAACAGTTGCGGGCTAATCGTCAGGCGATCACAGCCGGCCAGGGCTTCAATTTCACCGATATTGCGGAAGCTTGCACCCATTACCACAGTCTTGTAGCCGTGTTGCTTGTAGTAATTGTAAATGCGACGAACGGATACAACGCCGGGATCTTCTTCAGCGGTGTATTCTTTTTTGTCGGTATTGGCCTTATACCAATCCAGGATACGGCCGACGAATGGCGAAATAAGGAATACGCCTGCATCCGCACAAGCCGCCGCCTGGTTGAAGCCAAACAGAAGCGTCAGGTTGCAATTGATACCTTCTTTTTCCAATACTTCCGCAGCGCGAATACCTTCCCAGGTAGAAGCGAGTTTGATGAGAACACGGGATTTATCAACACCGCCTTTTTCATAAAGGTTGATCAGGTGGCGGGCCTTCGCAATGGAGGCTTGGGTATCAAATGATAAACGCGCATCCACTTCAGTGGAAATGCGGCCTGGGACAATTTTCAATATCTCCAGGCCAATTCCCACGGCCAGATGGTCGCACGCGGCGCCGAGTTGTTCAGCGCTGTTTACTACGCCTTTGGCACTGCTGATAGCGGAGGATAATAATTCCTGGTATTGCGGCATTTGCGCTGCTTTGTACACCAGGGAGGGGTTGGTGGTCGCATCCAATGGCTTGTACAGGCGGATTGCATCTATGTCACCGGTATCGGCAACCACATCGGTAAATTGCTTCAGTTGTTCAAGTTTACTAGTCACAGTGGTAATCCTATTTCTAAATTCACGTGGTTGATCTTCGTTTAATTGCCGTCGGATTTATTATAGTCGTTATGACTTTATGAATGAAGCAGTCATTTTTTATAAATGGTCAATTCATTAGTGCTAAACGGATTGCGCATGTTCAACAGTGGGTAATCGTAACTCATTTAGTACTTCAATCGCGCGCCTGATAACCTCTAATCCGGCATCCGGCTTGTGTGCCTGTTCACTGAGGATTCGACGGAACTGCCTTGCACCCGGGAGCCCTTGATAAAGTCCAAGGATATGGCGTGTAAGGTGGTTTAAACGGGTACCCCTGGATAATTGTTCCCGGCAGTAATCCATAAAGCCTTCCATAACGTCTTCCCTGCTGGCCGGGGGATGGGATACGCCATAAATTGCCTGGTCAACCTCTGCGAGCAGATAAGGATTGGCGTAAGCCTCGCGACCGACCATGACCCCATCGACATGCTCGAGTAGTTGTTTGCTCTGTTCCAACGTCGTTATACCACCATTAATAATGATTTCGAGGTGTGGAAATTCCTGCTTTAACCGGTAAACCTTTTCGTATTGCAACGGGGGAATTTCCCGATTCTCCTTTGGGCTCAAGCCTTTTAACCAGGCTTTACGCGCATGGACGATAAAGGTAGTACAACCTGTCGCAGCGATGGTGCTGACGAATTTCACCATCCCTTCGTAATCCTCCATGTCATCGATACCGATACGGTGTTTAATGGTGACCGGAATTTTGACCGCGTTTTGCATAGCCGCGATACATTCTGCCACCAGGTCCGGTTCGGCCATCAGGCATGCGCCGATCATTCCGTTTTGGACCTTGTCACTAGGACAACCGCAATTGAGGTTTACTTCATCATAGCCCCAATCTTCGGCGATCTTGCTACATTCGGCCAAATCCCTGGGGTTGCTGCCGCCTAATTGCAGGGCAAGCGGATGCTCACAGGCGTTGTAATCCAGAAATCGTGCTTTATCCCCATGAAGTAAAGCCCCGGTGGTCACCATCTCGCTGTATAACACCGCTTTTTTAGTTAATAAGCGCCAAAAGGTGCGGCAGTCCGATGTAGACCACTCCATCATGGGAGCGAGGGTAAAGCGTCGATCAAGCAAGGGTGAGGTCATTTAATTCAGGCGATTCTATGGGGAAAAATAAACTGCGGTCGTCTTTGCAGGTGTTTTATGATAACCCTATTTCAAAATAGCTGCACGGCCAGTCTTTAGTTTTACAGGATCGAATTTTATGACACTTACCCATATAGATTCCCAAGGGCACGCCAGCATGGTGGATGTATCCGAAAAAATACCAAGTGTGCGGGAGGCGAGGGCATTTGCAAGGGTATTGATGAAGTCCGGGACCCTGGAGCAAATCAAGCGCAATTCATTGAAAAAAGGTGATGTGCTGGCAGTAGCTCGTATCGCCGGTATACAGGCTGCAAAAAAATGCGCCGACCTGATTCCCCTCTGCCATCCATTGGCGCTCAGCAAAGTTGCCGTGGATTTTACCTTGGATGAAAGTATGTGCGCCGTCGAGGTGACCAGTTATTGCAAATTAACTGGCCAAACAGGCGTGGAAATGGAGGCGCTTACAGCGGCGAGTATCGCTGCGTTAACTATTTACGATATGTGTAAAGCGGTAGATATGGAGATGGTCATCGAACAAGTGTGTTTATTAGAGAAATCTGGCGGTCGTCGCGGCCATTACCAGCGAGGGGAACAACGGCAATGATCCATGTTATTTTCCTTGCGCAATTACGCGAGCAATTAGGTGTTTCCTCGATGGATATTCCAGCAGGGCGGATTAAAACGTTAAGTGAGTTAAAACAACATTTGCTTTTACAAAATCCCGCATGGGAACCGATGTTGTCGAATCTTAAAATTTTAACGGCGGTTAACTACAGTTATGTGAAAGGTGACCAGGTTTTATTGGACGGGGATGAAGTTGCTTTTTTCCCGCCGGTGACCGGAGGTTGATATGACGTTTTCCGTGGCGGTCCAACAGGATGATTTTGATGTGGGGCAAGAGTATTCCGCATTGGTTGCAGATAATAATCGCGCGGGTGCGATAGTGTTTTTTGTTGGGCGTGTACGAGATTTTAACGACGGGAAAAATATCGCCCGCTTGTCACTGGAGCATTATCCGGGAATGACAGAAAAGATACTGGAACAATTAATAGCTGAGGCGAGGCAGCGCTGGGAGTTAATTTCAGCGCGCATTGTACATCGCGTGGGTGATTTGCATTTAGGCGATCAGATTGTATTTGTTGGAGCGACGAGCGCACACCGTGAAGATGCCTTTCACGCGGCTGAGTTTCTGATGGATTTTTTAAAATCCCGGGCACCATTCTGGAAAAAAGAATTCAGCGAGAAAGGCGAGTCCAACTGGGTAGAAGCAAAAAATAAAGACACTGAGGCAGCGGAACGTTGGAATTAAGCAGGCCGGTAATCTTCTGCTTAATTCCAATGAAATCCTTAATGGCTGGTGGCGATTTCGGCAACATCATTAGTTGCCTGGGTTTTATTGGCACTGAACGCAAAAACGCATAAAACCAGGTAGCAGAGTGCCGGTACAATGAACGCGGTAATGTAACTGCTGTGACCAGATACAAAACCCACCAATAAAGGAACAAAAGCCCCGCCGATAATAGCGGTGCACAGGAATCCCGATGTGGCTTCCGCACTGGCGGTTGAGCGCTCAAGTGTGAGGGTGAAAATAACCGGGAACATAATTGAATTAAATAAGCCTATCGCCAACGCAATAAATCCGGCACTCACACCGCCCACCGCAAACACATAGAAGCACATTGCGGCTGCTGCGCCGGTAAAAGTGGCTAATAACAACGCGGCGTTCACTTTTGCGAGTAATGCTGAGCCAATCAGCCGACCGACCATCGCACCACCCCAGTACAGTGCGGTTAACGCAGCGGCTTCTTGTAGCGATACACCGACAACACCATCAGAGCTTGCGAGGCGATCAATAAAGGGAAGGCTGAATATAGCGTCCGATTGCCCCCATATTGAGTCCGAATTCAGGAAGAAGGCCATCTGGGTTCCAATGGCTACCTCGGCTCCCACATAGAGGAAAATTGCTAAGCCGCCTAAAAGCGCCCATCTGGATTGGAACGCCTCGGATAGCATACTGCCAATACTTCTGCCTGAAGTATTAGAGACGGGTGCGGCTTGACCTACAATATTTCTGCTAAGGAAGAAAAATACGAGTAACGCGGCAATCATTCCCGCTAGCCAGAAGTAAGCAGCGTCTATACCTGCAAGTGCTTCGGCACGCACTTCTGGCGTAATTTCCTCGCCGTGCTTGACCTCCACGCCATCCAGGAAGAGCGCTGCACCAATTACCGGCCCGATGAATGTTCCCAGGCTATTAAAGGTTTGGCTAAAAGTAAGGCGGAAGTGGCTACCTTCGGGTGAGCCCAGCGCCGCCGCCAATGGGTTGGCCGCAACTTGCAATGCAGTGATGCCGCTGGCAAGCACAAACAAACCTGCCAAAACCAATTCATAGATTTCAATATTTGCCGCAACGAGCATCAAAATACAGCCACCAATCATCATGCTTAATGCGATCAGAATTGTCGGCACCGACTTGAAACGGGACAGTAAAGCCGCCGCCGGGAAACTCATTACCCCGTAAGCAATAAAAAAAGCAAAGGCGCTGAGCTGTGCTTGAAGGTCCGTCAAACTGAAGATGCCTTTTACGGCTGCAACCAGGGGGTCAATTAACGAGGTAATAAAACCCCAGGCAAAAAAGAGTGTGGTCACCGCCGCGTAAGCGGGGCCGTATTTGTTTGATGATGATTGCATGAAAGTGATTGCCTCGTTGTTATATAAATGATTTGTCGTTGTAATGGTCTCGAAATGAATTCGCCGGATAGCAGGTTCGTGTGCCTTTTTTATCCGGCCGAAATAGCGGCGGTACTATAATCCAAGGCTATATAGCTGTCACATTCTTTGTTTCACGATTACAATCCCTTCACAAAAGTATCGACTAATGGTCAAGCTGACTTATTGCGAGCTAAAGGATAACGGGAAAAAATCAACCAAGAGGTTTACCTAGTGGCCAAAGCAACGATTGATGATGTAGCTGCCCTCGCGGGTGTGTCGATCAAAACGGTTTCGCGTGTGGTTAACAATGAGCCTAATGTAAGGCCGGCAACGCGTGAGAAAGTCGAATCCGCCATAGCGGCGCTGGACTATCGACCTAATCAATCAGCGCGGAGCCTGGCGGGGAATCGCTCTTATCTTTTGGGGCTGATATACGGCCACCCAAGTGCGCACTATGTATTGGATATCCAGGAAGGTGTGTTGGAAATATGTCGCCCGCAGCGTTATGAGCTGCTTGTTCACCCGGCTATCCATCGCGATCCCAATGTATTAAATGAAGTAACGGAATTAATTCTGGAAAAGCGAGTTGATGGGGTGATGTTAACACCGCCGTTATCGGACAATATGATGGTCATCAACTCCCTTAAGAAAATGAACATTCCTTTTGTACGTGTGGCCCCTACGGAAAATAAATCCTTATCACCCTATGTAGAAACGAACGATGAAGAAGCTTCATATGATATGACTTGCCAGTTAATCGCGTTGGGTCATGCCCGGATAGGTTTTATCTGCGGCCATCCTGATCACCGCGCTATGTCATTGCGTTACGAAGGTTATAAGGCCGCATTAATCGAAAACGATTTGCCGCTTATAAAGGAATTGATAGAGCAGGGAGATAACTCGTTTGAATCCGGTGAAGCCTGCGGCAAAAAACTATTGCAACAAGCTCAACGGCCAACTGCAATTTTTGCAGCAAACGATGATATGGCCGCTGGGGTTATGATGGTGGCTCACCAATTGGGAATTAAAATTCCAGCGCAATTGTCGGTCGCAGGTTTTGACGATACACCGGTTGCCCATCAGATTTACCCCTCGCTGACAACTATTCGCCAACCTATTCGCCAAATGGCAAAAAAAGCCACAGATTTATTATTGAAACAGTTAAAGGGACGGGAAATCCAATTGCCGACAAGTATGCTGAGTTCAAGTATTATCGTGCGTGATTCCACCGGACCATTGCAAAAATGACATGAACAATGCACCCGAAGGTGCATTTTTTAAAGGAGGATTTATTGTATCAAGCGTTTTTTAACGCAGGGGTGTTATTGATTAACCAGGCTGCGGAACCTACCAGCGCAGCTTTGTCATTTACGATCAGTCGAATTGAAATATCGCTGACGTAACCTGCCATTGGCCCTTTGTTTTTATAGCGCTCAAGGAAGTGGGATTCCGGCAAAAGGTTAACCAATTTCGGAGTAATACCGCCACCAATGACGACACCTCCTTTGGCTCCCAGCGACAAGGCTTTGTCTCCCGCCACTTCACCCAATACATCGCAGAATGTTAGAACAGCTTCACGGCACAGATCATCTGTGTCCGACAAACCTTTGCTGCTAACGTCGGCAGGAGTATAGGGTTTGGCTTCTACACCAGCGTTATGCGCGAGTGCGCGATACAGTGTTACCAATCCACCACCGGACAGAATGTTTTCAACGGAAACATGGTTTTGTTCTTTCAGAAGGAATGATTTGATTTCCAATTCTTTTTCATTGGTAGGTGCAAAACTGGCGTGCCCGCCTTCGGTGGGGATGATTCGCCAATTACCATTGTCCGGCACCAGGGCTGCCATTCCAAAGCCGGTACCCGGTCCCATAACGACAATCGGCGCATTGGGGTTGGATTTGCTGGAATCGTAAAGGGTAACCAATTCATCGTCTTGCAGGAACGGGACAGCATAGGCGAGGGAAGCAAAGTCATTGATAACATGAAGCGTTTTCATGCCCAGTTGATCGCGCAGGCCTTCGATAGAAAATTTCCAGTTAAGGTTGGTCATGGCGGCTTGGCCGTTTTCAATGGGGCCGGCAATGGCGAGACACGCATGGGGGGGGATTTCTATCCCAAATTCAACACAGCAGGCTTTGATCATCGTCGCCATGTCGGCGTATTCTGCGCATTTCAATGTGATTTGGCGTTCCGCCGTGTAATTAATTCTCCCGCGCGCACGATTTTTTTCCGCATCGAACTCAACCAGGCCAAAACGGCCATTGGTGCCGCCGATATCTGCAACCAGTAACAGGCTCATGTGACTCCTCAACTTCTTTTACATAGAAGATCAAATAATTTTATGGATGGTGTGTTTGTAATGGTCAGGGGCGGGGAGGATACCATTAAACAGAAAGTGCGGAAATTCACTTACGGGTTCGCTTCCCAATAATGGCTGGGATACAGGGCTCGTTATATTTGGAATACTCCATTGGAAAAATGTTAATTTTGGTGTCAAATGGCGCGATCATCCGAGAGGTATGCGCTCTACCCGGTTTGGGTTTGGTGTCGTTGACAGCGCTGTCATTTGATAGTAATTTGCGCCAGCCCAGAAGTGCTCCCGGGATCGCCGACGGTCCGGGTGTTAGAGATTCATCAATAGGTTCATTGACGAGTAGGCCCGATTCCTGTTACGTGGGCCTTCCCCTTCTCAAGGATTTTTCTTCGGTTCGCTTCCCGCGCTTTTATCGATTAAGCCTATGCTTAGGGCGTAATCCGGAAATTAGGTCCGTTTCAATTTTTTTAGCTAATACCCATGTGGAGGTTGCAAACGTGCAGTGGCCAGGTATCACCAGTAAAGTGAAAAAAGACCCCGCGATTGAAGCAAGAGTTAATGATTTGCTCGCGCAAATGAGTCTGGAGGAAAAAATTGGCCAGCTGATTCAGCCTGAAATCCGCTATTTAACGCCTGCGGATGTTAAGGAGTTCCACATAGGTTCCGTTTTGAATGGGGGCGGTTCCGTGCCTAATGGCAATCGCTATTCCAGGGCTGCTGATTGGTTGGCCATTGCCGATGCTTATTACAATGCCTCAATGGACGATAGCGATGGCAAATTGGCCATTCCAATTATGTGGGGAACCGATGCTGTCCACGGGGTTGGCAACATTGTGGGTGCTACGTTATTCCCGCATAACATTGCTTTGGGCGCGGCGCGCAATCCGGAGTTAATTAAAGAGATAGGTCGTATCACGGCAACAGAAATTGCGGTAACCGGGCTTGATTGGGATTTTTCGCCAACCGTGGCTGTTGCACGCGATGATCGCTGGGGGCGTACCTATGAGTCCTGGTCTGAAGCTCCTGACCTGGTGCGCGATTATGCTTACCAAATGGTAGAAGGTTTGCAGGGCGAGGCGCAGAGTAAAGATTTTCTCTCGAAATATAAGGTTATTTCCACAGCCAAACATTTTATAGGTGATGGCGGAACGCTCAATGGAATTGATCGCGGTAATTGTATTGATGATGAAGAGACCTTGTACCGCATCCACGCCGCCGGTTATTACAGTGCTATAGAAGCCGGTGTCCAAACCGTCATGGCTTCTTTCAATGGTTGGCACGGCGAACATATGCACGGCCATCGCTATTTATTAACCGATGTATTGAAAAACCAAATGGGGTTTGACGGGTTTGTGGTTGGCGACTGGAATGGCCATGGTTTTGTTGCCGGAGCTACGCCGTTGAATTGTCCCCAGGCGCTGAATGCGGGGTTGGATGTATATATGGTGCCAGATCCTGAATGGAAGCAGCTTTATCGGAATACCCTTGCCCAGGCACAGGACGGCACCATTCCGTTGAGTCGGGTAGATGATGCAGTGCGCCGTGTGCTGCGGGTTAAGTTACGTGCGAACCTGTGGGAAAAGGGGTTGCCTTCCTCCCGGCCATTGGCGGGGCGTGATGAATTATTGGGCGCAGCGGAGCATCGCATTGTGGCACGCCAGGCCGTGCGTGAGTCGGTTGTGCTGCTAAAAAACAAAAACCAACTACTGCCACTATCACCCAAGGCAAGGGTCCTGGTCGCAGGTGATGGTGCTGATAACATCAGTAAACAAACCGGTGGCTGGTCGATCAACTGGCAAGGCACCGGGAACACAATGGCTGATTTTCCCGGCGCCACGACATTGTGGATGGGCATTGAAGCGGCCGTTTCAGCCGCCGGCGGTTCCGCCCAATTGAGCGTTGATGGTTCCTATACCGAAAAGCCGGATGTAGCCATTGTCATTTTTGGTGAGGATCCTTATGCAGAAATGCAGGGCGACCTCCAACACCAATTACTCAAAGCTGGTGACACATCGGATCTCGAATTACTCAGGAAACTGAAAAATGACGGTATTCCTGTGGTTGCCTTATTTGTGACCGGCCGCCCTATGTGGGTCAATCGCGAGCTTAACGCATCCGATGCGTTTGCAGTTATTTGGCAACCAGGCACAGAAGGTGCTGGTGTGGCTGACGTTATTTTTAAAACGGTAGGCGGAAAAATAAATTATCCAATAAAAGGGCAGTTGTCATTTTCATGGCCAAGGCGCCCCGACCAGGGAGCGTTAAATATTGGTGATAAAGATTACAACCCGTTGTTTGCCTATGGTTTTGGTTTGAAATATGGCGATGAGGATAAGCTCGGCGATGATTTGTCGGAAGAGGGAATCAGTTTCGAGGCCACATCCCATGTATTGGAGTTGTTTAACCGCAGGCCCATTGGGATTTACGGCATTATCCTGGAAGGCAAGAACAATGATCGGGCTACCCTAAATGGCAACATCGCCAGTGTTTCCACACTGACGGTGACTTGTGTGGATCGCGATGTACAGGAAGATGCCCGCCGTGCCCAATGGAATGGTGAGGGTGAAGGGCTTGTAGCGATATCGGCACCCAATCGCCAGGTGCTCAGTGATTACTATGAATCCGATTCCGCATTGGTTTTCGATATTAAAGTGGATGTCCCGCCACAGGCTAATGCCTGGGTGAGGATAGGTTGCGGCCCTTCCTGTTTTTCGCAAGTCGAGATCACCAGGGAGCTTACGGAAATTGCCGGCAAGGGTTGGAAGACCCTGATGGTTGATTTGAAAGATTATCCGGATGCAGGGACAGATTTCGGTTTAAAGCGTACGCCACAGGAGTTATTCGCCTTGATCCTTGAACCTTTCACGTTGGTTGCCAATGGCAAACTGGATGCGACCTTTTCCCGGGTGCGTATTGAAAAAGGCTTGGCGCAAGGTAAGGGTGTCAGGATCTGTTAATACCGCGGTTGTGATACCAAAAGGCCACTTGCGCAAGCAGTGGCCTTTTTTATGCGCGCTTTTTCCCGCAATTTTTATTAGAAATGCTTTCTCGTTGGGCATTGTTAAAAAATGGTGTGCACAGGTGTGTGTTTTAATTGTGCATTAAATTTCAGCTATTTGTTTGTAAATGACGCAGGCTAATTCCTGTGTCACCACAAGCGTGCAGTAAAAAAATCCCTCAAAAATGTTTAATTCTGATTGCTAAAAATATATCTCCTTGAAAAGTAATGAGATATACCTTTAAAAAATTTTAAAAAAAGTGATTGGCATAGCCCTTGCTCCAGTGGCACTTGGTCACACCCCGCGCATGAAACTATTAATAAGGCACTTCTTTGTGCATGGCAAACGTAATTTCTATTTTTACGTTAATGGTGCTGATGAGTAAACCACACACTTACGCAAAATTGGAGAAGGCTCTATGAGAAAAAATACAGTTCATTTGCTTGTTGCCGTTGCAGGTTCATTGATCTGGTCGGTGCCAGGTGTTTCCGCAAAAACATTTACTGAGTCTATGCAACAGGGAAGTGCAGTAAAAATTAATTTCCGTACGCGTTTTGAAGATGTAACTGAAGATGCACTTGATGCAACGGGGGAAAAAATCGGTGATCGTGAAGCAGATGCCTGGACAACGCGTTCAAGGATTTCCTATCAATCGGGTGTGTGGAATGGCTTCGGTTTTACGGGGGAGATGGATAATGTCAGCGAAATGACAAACGATATGGATTATCGGACCTCTGCGGCGAACATCGATCCGTTATGGAGCCAGCGTAATTCAGTCGCGGTCATTGCAGACCCAACCGGTACCGAAGTCAATCAGGCATTTATTTCGTACGCTAACTTTAATAACCAGGTCAAGTATGGTCGCCAGCGTTTGATGCTGGATAACTCGCGTTTTATCGGCAATGTTGGTTGGAGGCAGAACGAACAAACTTACGATGGTTTATCCTGGGCCAATAAAAGCATTCGCTATACAAACTTCACTTATGCCTACATCAGTAATGTGAACCGTGTTTTTGGTGAAGATAATCCGGCGTTAGGTGACTTGCACATGGACAGCCATGTAGTGAATGCAAGTTACACCGGGTTTGGGGCGGGCAAGCTAATCGGTTATGCCTATTTGCTGGATATCAATGACCCGCTCGCACAATTGGGATTAACCAGCGATACATTCGGTATTCGCTGGCAAGGCGCAGTGGGTGAATCCTTTTTGTACAATCTTGAATATGCAAAACAGCAGGATGCTGGGATAGCAAAGCAATTCGAGGCGGATTATTCGTTGGCGGAAGTTATCTATAACTTTAATCGTTTTAGTTTTACATTAGGTTACGAACTGCTTGGCTCGGATGAAGGCGCTTACGGTTTTTCAACCCCCCTGGCGACCTTGCATGCTTTTCAGGGATGGGCTGATAAATTCCTGAATACGCCGGTAACAGGCTTGGAGGATACCTACGCAACTGTGGGCATAACTATGGCGGGAGCCCAGGCTGTGGTGGCTTATCACCAATATGGTTCAGATTATGGCAGTATCGATTTTGGTGATGAAGTTAACCTGAGTGTAACTAAAAAATTTGGCGCAGTGGCCTGGACAGCAAAGTATGCTCAATATTCCATGGGGGATGCCAATGCCAGCTATTCAGACACTACAAAATTCTGGTTGATGGCTGATTGGAATTTTTAATGTTTAAATTCCCCGGTTAATGATAGCCGGGGAATTTTTTCGATCTTTATCCTGTTCTGTCCAAACAGTTTCATCAATTTATCAAGCAACTTTCATCCTGATCAAACGAAAGCAATAAAAAAGGCCGCATAGCGCGGCCTTCCCATTTTCCCCTAACGAATTATTTTTTTGGATAATCGCGTTTCGGGCTGCCTGTATATTGCTGGCGTGGACGACCGATTTTATAGGCGCCGCTTACCATTTCGTTCCAATGGGAATACCAGCCGACCGCACGCCCCAATGCAAAAATGACGGTGAACATTTCAGTCGGGATGCCTATGGCTTTCATGATAATGCCAGAGTAGAAGTCTACGTTAGGGTAAAGTTTCTTTGAAATGAAATACGGATCTTCCAACGCGATTTGCTCAAGGCGTTTGGCAATTGCGAGTAATGGCTCGTTTTCCAAACCTAACTCAGACAACACTTCATCGCATGTTTGTTTCATTACTTTGGCGCGCGGGTCGAAGTTTTTATAAACGCGATGGCCAAAACCCATCAGGCGGAAACCGGAAGTCTTATCTTTAGCGCGCGCTACACAGGCTTCAATATTGTCCACTGAACCGATTTCTTCCAGCATATTCAACACCGCTTCGTTGGCACCACCGTGGGCGGGACCCCAAAGTGTTGAAATCCCGGCGGCAATTGCAGCAAAGGGATTGGTACCTGACGAACCGGACAAGCGGACTGTCGAAGTGGACGCATTCTGTTCATGATCCGCGTGTAAGACAAAAATCCTATCCATCGCTTTAGCGATAGTCTTACTGACAGTTGATGGTTTACCGGCAGTGCCGAACGTCATATTCAGGAAGTTTTCGGCGTAGTCAAGGTTGTTGTCAGGTGCGATAAATTCTTCACCTTTGCGGTGTTTGTACACCATGGCCGACAAAGTGGCGATTTGGCCAATCAGGCGATATGCCGTTAATTTGCGGCTATCGGCGTTGGTAATATCAATTTCATCGTTGTAAACCGCTGCGAGTGCTGCCACAGCGCTACACAAAATTGCCATTGGGTGCGATTCGCGTTTGAAGCTTTTAACGATATTGGCAACGGAGGGGTCTACAACAGAGTGCTTTTTGATTTCAGCAGTGAATTCTTCTTTTTGGGACGGGGTTGGCAGTTCGCCATTCAGCAGGAGGTAGCAGGTTTCGATGTAATCAGAGGAGACAGCCAGTTGTTCGATCGGATAACCACGGTGGAGCAGCACACCTTCATCGCCATCAATAAACGTAATCTTCGATTCGCATGAGGCGGTGGACATAAAGCCCGGGTCAAACGTGAAAAAGCCATTCTTGGTAATACTGGTAACGTCAATTACGTCGGGGCCGATAGTGCTTGAATAAATGGGTAATTCAATCGTCGTATCAATGCCATCAATCGTGAGATGTGCTTTCTTGTCAGTCATTACTGACTCCTGTGCTTACTGATTGGACTTAAGGCTTGAGAGAAGCATGTTTCGCTCTGCTCATCGAATAAAAACTGTAGGTAGTCTGCTGCAATCAACCTGTTGGATTAAGTTAACGCAGATGTACTTACTACGAGTGGCGTTATGGGCCGGCTACTTTTTATGGACTAGTCAGTTCCTGATGTTCGGCTGACACTGCCGTTTTGCGAGCGGCATTATAGATGACTTAATTGTTAAGGCGAAAGTTTTTGGGGCATCTCCGGGGCATTTTCTTTTATCTTTTGCAAAATTTTTAGCGCCATTTAAGTTTGGTGATTTGGAGGCGGAAAAACAGTGCAAATTGCCTGCACTGGTGTGGAGCAATGATGAAAAAAGTGCCTCGATGGAGTGCATTTCCAGGGAAATATTTTATAAAAATCAGGGGGTTGTGTAAAAAAATCGTTAAATGTTGTTCGCTGCTTTCACAACAATAAATATGGAGGCCTGAATCCGGCATTTTGTTTGTGTTTCAGGGTGTCAATCTCTATAATGCGGCGCGACTTGCAGGGCGTGTTTCATTTTAAATCATCTTCCTGGATGAAAATGAAGCGCTTATTCTTAAACCTGCCCGCGATGGGCAACCAGGTGAGATAGACCGTGAACAAGAAAAGACCTGTCAACCTCGATATTTCCACCATTAAACTCCCTATCACTGCTTACGTTTCAATCCTTCATCGTATTTCCGGTATTTTCCTTTTTGCAGGCGTTGCGCTCCTTTTATGGATGCTTGATGCCAGCCTGGATTCCCAGGAAGGCTTTAACAGCGTCAGCGACTTGGCTGCCAATCCCATTTGCCAAATTATTTTATGGGTGGTCCTGGCTGCGCTCGCCTATCACTCAGTGGCAGGTATTCGTCACCTGATTATGGATTTCGGCATTGGTGAATCCTTAAAAGGTGGTCAGACCGGTGCCAAATTAGTGTTGGTAATTGCGGTTGTATTGTTTGTTTTGGCGGGAGTTTGGGTATGGTAACTTCAGTAACCAGTTTCGGGCGCAGCGGTCTTTATGATTGGCTGATCCAGCGTGTCGGCGGCGCTGTAATGGCGGCCTACACCATTTTCATCGTTGTTTACCTTGTTTTAAATCCGGATTTGACTTACGAGCAATGGCAATCGCTCTACAGCCAATTGTGGATGCGCGTATTTACCCTTGTTACTTTGCTTTCTTTTATTTCCCATGCGTGGATTGGTTTGTGGGCTGTGCTCACCGATTATCTGACCACTCGCCTGTTAGGCTCCAAAGCTACTTTCCTTCGTATATTTGCCCAGATCATATTGGGCGCGGTGGCGGTCACCTATCTGGTTTGGGGTGTTCAAGTAATTTGGGGTATTAACTAATGGCTAATATGCGCACGATTTCATTTGACGGTATTGTGATTGGCGGCGGCGGCGCTGGTATGCGCGCTGCGTTGCAGTTGGCCCAATCAGGTTACAAAACAGCGGTTATTACTAAAGTATTTCCGACGCGTTCCCATACAGTATCTGCCCAGGGTGGCATTACTTGCGCAATTGCCAGTGCTGATCCAAACGATGATTGGCGCTGGCATATGTATGACACCGTTAAAGGGTCTGACTATATCGGTGACCAGGACGCAATCGAATATATGTGTTCGGTAGGGCCGGAAGCGGTATTTGAGCTGGAGCACATGGGGTTGCCATTCTCCCGTACCGAAAACGGCCGTATTTATCAGCGGCCATTCGGTGGCCAATCCAAAAATTTCGGTGAAGGTGGCCAGGCTGCGCGTACTTGTGCGGCGGCTGACCGTACCGGCCACGCTTTGCTCCACACCCTTTATCAGGGCAACCTGAAAAATAAAACCGTATTCCTTAATGAATGGTTTGCTGTTGATTTGGTTAAGAATGCTGATGGTGCCGTTGTCGGGGTCATTGCTATTAATATTGAAGATGGTGAAACCGTTTATGTAAAAGCCAAGGCAACTGTGTTGGCAACAGGTGGTGCAGGGCGGATCTATGCCTCGACTACCAATGCGCATATCAATACCGGTGATGGTGTCGGTATGGCATTGCGCGCCGGCTTCCCGGTACAGGATATTGAAATGTGGCAATTCCACCCGACCGGTATCGCCGGTGCCGGGGTGTTGGTAACCGAAGGTTGCCGTGGTGAAGGCGGTTACCTGATTAACTCCGAGGGTGAACGTTTTATGGAGCGTTATGCTCCTAACGCCAAGGATCTTGCTGGTCGCGATGTTGTGGCCCGTTCTATGATCCAGGAAATTATTGCCGGTCGCGGTGTTGGTCCCAACAAGGATCACGTATTGCTGAAGCTGGATCACCTCGGTGAAGAAGTGCTCGAAAGCAAATTGCCGGGTATTTGCGAATTGTCACGTACCTTTGCGCATGTTGATCCCGTATATGCGCCGATTCCTGTTGTTCCAACCTGCCACTACATGATGGGGGGAATTCCCACCAACGTGAATGGCCAGGCCCTGACCCAGGATGCCAATGGCAATGATGTCATCATTGATGGTTTGTTTGCTTGCGGTGAAGTAGCTTGTGTGTCAGTCCATGGTGCAAACCGTTTGGGTGGTAATTCGCTGCTCGATCTGGTGGTGTTTGGGCGCGCAGCCGGTTTGTACATTGAAAAGGCTTTGCGCGAAGGCATTGAACACCGTGATGCAACCCAGGCTGATATCGATAAAGCCATGGCGCGCTTGAACAAGATCAATAACTCTACCACTGGCGAAAGTCCCGCCGTGTTGCGCAAAGAGTTGCAAACCATTATGCAAAACTACTTCGGTGTATTCCGTAAAGGCGAGTTTATGCAGAAGGGTATCCAGCAACTGGCTGAGCTGCGCAAGCGTATCGAAAATGTGGCAATTACCGATAAGAGCAATGCTTTCAATACTGCGCGCATTGAAGCATTGGAATTGCAAAACCTGCTTGAAGTGGCGGAAGCGACGGCGATTGCAGCGGAAGAGCGAAAAGAGTCGCGCGGTGCCCATGCTCGTGAAGATTTTGAAGACCGTGACGATGCCAACTGGTTATGTCACTCCATGTATTTCCCCGGCGAAAAGCGCGTTGGCAAGCGCGCGGTGAATTTCAAACCGCGCACTATGGAAGCTTTCCAACCCAAAAAACGCACTTACTAAGCGGGAGCAGAGATCATGTTGAAAGTACAAGTTTATCGTTATAACCCTGAGACTGATAACGCGCCTTACATGAAGACCTATGAGGTAGATACCCAGGGTAAAGACCTGATGGTGCTGGATGTCCTCGAACTTTTAAAAGCTCAGGACCAATCGTTGGCATATCGCCGCTCATGCCGTGAAGGTGTATGCGGTTCCGACGGTATGAATATTAATGGCAAAAATGGTTTGGCTTGTATCAAGCCGTTATCCGAGTGTGTAAAAAATAACACCTTGATTCTGCGCCCATTGCCGGGCTTGCCGGTGATTCGTGATCTGGTTGTTGATATGACCCAGTTTTACGACCAGTACAAGAAGATCGAGCCATATTTGCAGAATGATACGCCGGCGCCGGCAATCGAGCGTTTACAGTCACCGGAAGATCGCGAGAAGCTTGATGGCCTCTATGAGTGTATACTCTGCGCCTGTTGTTCAACCAGTTGCCCGTCTTTCTGGTGGAACCCGGATAAATTTATCGGCCCGGCCGGTTTGTTGCAGGCGTATCGTTTCCTGGCAGACAGTCGCGATCTTGCCACTCAGAAGCGACTGGCCAATTTGGATGATCCCTTCAGTGTGTTCCGTTGCCATGGTATCCAGAACTGTGTGGCGGTTTGCCCCAAAGGGTTGAACCCGACACGAGCCATCGGCCATATACGCAACATGTTGTTACAGAGCGCTACCTAAGGTGGCGCTTTTGCGTATCTGAAGCAGGCAAAAATTGATGATTTGATGAGCGATTTGCGTGCTTATCCAATCGAAAACTGTTCGTTATCACCCCGGGTGATGGCAACTTAAAAGCGGCGCTTTTAATCACAAGTTGAAAGCGTTTGGTAGCTAACCGCTAGTTGATAGCAGGGGACCAGTCCCCAATGATTAAGGTGGGTGGAATGCAAGACAGCATTATGGAGCAATTTTGGAGCACGTCTCACATTTCCGGTGGGAACGCTGCTTATGTCGAAGAGCTCTACGACACGTATTTACATAACCCTAATGCCGTTCCTGAAGAATGGCGTAATTACTTTGATCAGTTACCGCGCGTTAATGGCGTACTGACTCAAGATACTCCTCATTCAGTCATTCGCGCCCAGTTTGAGCAATTGGGCAAATCCCGCGTTCGTACAGTGACTGTTGCTGGTGGTTCAGTCAGCGCTGAGCACGAGCAAAAACAAATCAAAGTCCTGCAATTAATTAGTTCCTATCGTTTCCGCGGCCACCAGAAAGCGCAACTTGACCCGCTGGGGTTAATGGTACGCGAGCCGGTGGCAGACCTGGATTTGCAATTCCATGGTTTAACTAATGCCGACCTGGATACTGTATTTAGCAGCGGTACCTTATTTATCGGTAAAGAACAAGCGACATTGCGTGAAATTATCGAAGCCCTTGAAAAGACCTATTGCGGTCACATCGGGGCTGAAATTATGCACATCACACCCTTGGCAGAAAAACAATGGTTACAGCAACGCCTCGAAAGCGTTCGCTCGAATCCGGAGTTTACTAAGGAGCAACGCCTGGCGCTGCTGGAACGATTGACGGCGGCAGAAGGCCTTGAGCGACACCTGGATAGTAAATATCCCGGAACCAAACGTTTCGGTCTAGAAGGTGGTGAGAGCTTTATTCCATTGGTGGATGCACTGGTAAAGCGTGCAGGCACTTATGGCGCGAAAGAAATTGTTTTAGGTATGGCGCATCGCGGTCGTTTAAATACGCTGGTGAATGTATTCGGTAAAAATCCGGCGGAACTATTTGCGGAATTTGATGGCAAGCGCTCGTTGAATACGTCGGGCGACGTTAAGTATCACTCGGGTTTTTCATCCAACGTGATGACGCCGGGCGGTGAATTGCACATGGCGATGGCCTTTAACCCGTCTCACTTGGAAATTGTTTCGCCAGTAGTGGAAGGGTCAGTGCGTGCGCGTCAGGATCGCCGCAGCGATAAAAAAGGCTTCAAGGTAGTCCCTATTGTTGTTCATGGCGATGCTGCATTTGCCGGGCAAGGTGTGGTAATGGAGACGTTCCAAATGTCCCAAACCCGTGCTTATGGCACAGGCGGCACTTTGCACATCGTGATCAACAACCAGGTTGGTTTTACCACCAACAAGCGTGAGGATTCGCGCTCGACGGAATATTGCACGGATGTTGCCAAAATGATCGAGTGCCCGATTTTCCACGTAAATGGTGATGATCCGGAAGCGGTGTTGTTTGTTGCGCAATTGGCGATGGATTATCGCTATGAATTCAAGAAAGACGTCGTGATTGATTTGGTTTGTTACCGTCGTCGTGGCCACAACGAGACTGATGAGCCATCTGCTACCCAGCCGTTGATGTACCAAATTATCCGTTCGCTCAAAACCACCCGTACACTCTATGCGGAAAAGTTGGTTGCCGAAAACTTATTGACCCAGGCTGCGGCTGATGAATTGACTACCAATTATCGCGCAGCGTTGGATCGTGGTGAGCATGTTGCCAGCGGTTTGGTCAGTGAGCCGGATCGTACCTTGTTTGTGGATTGGACTCCTTATATCGGCCACGATTGGGAAACTCCGGCAGACACCGGTTATGAGTTGAAAGCCTTGCAGGCAGCCGCCTATAAAATGTGCGAGATTCCAGATGGAATCGTGTTGCAAAAACAAGTAGAAAAAATTTACGAAGATCGCCGCAAAATGGCCGGCGGTGCGTTATCACTTAACTGGGGTATGGCTGAGACCTTGGCATACGCCACTTTGTTGGAGCAGGGTTACCCGGTACGTATGACCGGCCAGGACGTAGGCCGCGGTACTTTCTCGCATCGCCATGCAGTTGTGCATAGCCAGAAAGATGGTTCAGCGTATGTTGCTCTGGCAAATATGAAGGCTGACCAGCCTTCATTTGAATTGTTTGATTCTTATTTGTCTGAAGAAGCAGTGCTGGCATTCGAATATGGTTACTCAACAACGTCACCAAAAGGTCTGGTCATTTGGGAAGCCCAGTTCGGTGACTTTGCAAACGGTGCGCAAGTTGTTATCGATCAGTTCATTACCAGCGGTGAACACAAGTGGGGCCGTTTGAGTGGCCTGACTATGTTGTTGCCTCACGGTTATGAAGGGCAAGGCCCCGAGCACTCTTCTGCTCGCCTTGAGCGCTTCATGCAATTATGTGCAGAACACAACATCCAGGTTTGCGTACCATCCACACCTGCGCAAGTTTTCCACATGCTGCGCCGCCAGGCGATCCGTCCAATGCGTCGTCCGCTGGTGGTAATGAGTCCGAAATCCTTGTTGCGCCATAAATTGGCAACCTCCACATTGGAAGAATTAGCCAATGGCAGCTTCCAGAATGTGATTCGCGATTCCAGTGTCGATCCGGCAAAGGTGCAGCGTGTAATCCTTTGTAGCGGTAAGGTTTACTACACGCTGTTGGAAGAACGTACCGCACGCAGCCTGGATAATGTTGCGTTAATTCGCCTGGAGCAGTTGTATCCGTTCCCCGAGGAAGAGTTAAAGGTCGCCTTGTCCCCATTCAAAAATATCAAGGATATTTATTGGTGCCAGGAAGAACCAATGAACCAGGGCGCCTGGTACAGCAGCCAACATCATATGCGTCACGTTGTCAGTGAAGTATATGGCACCGCCCAGCACCTTGATTATGTGGGCCGTGATCCTTCCGCTGCGCCGGCAGGTGGTTATATGTCCGCGCATATTGAAGAAGAAAAACGTTTTGTAAATAAAGCGCTCACGGTGTGAGCGCTCGCATTGAACTGAATTGATCAAATAATCCTAGCGCTACAGAGAGATGGAATAGCATGAGTATCGAAATCAAAGCCCCTACATTCCCTGAATCCGTTGCCGACGGCACGGTAGCAACCTGGCACAAAAAACCTGGCGAAGCTGTCAAGCGCGATGAATTGATCGTTGATATTGAAACTGACAAGGTTGTATTGGAAGTTGTTGCACCGGCGGACGGTAGCATTGCAGAAATCCTTAAGGGCGAAGGCGAAACGGTCCTGAGCAATGAAGTGATTGCTAAATTTGTTGAAGGTGCCGCTGCCGCTTCTCCGGCGCCGGCAGCTTCCGCCGCTCCGGCGGCCAGTGCTGCGCCTGCGGCGAATACCGCTAAGCCGGTAAACCCTGCCGCGCGTAAAATGGCGGAGGAAAACAATGTAAACACTGCTGCTGTTGCAGGCTCAGGTAAAGATGGCCGCGTATTAAAAGAAGATGTTGCAAATCATTTGAAAGCCGCGCCGGCCGCCGCGCCAGCCACTGCATCTGCACCCGTTGCTGCAATTGAAGCGGTGGGTGATCGCGTTGAAAAACGTGTTCCCATGACCCGTTTGCGCAAACGTATTGCAGAGCGTTTGCTCGAAGCTTCCAGCACCACTGCAATGCTTACTACGTTTAACGAAGTGAACATGAAGCCAGTGATGGATTTACGGGCGAAGTATAAAGATCAATTTGAAAAAACCCATAATGGTTCCCGTTTGGGCTTTATGAGCTTTTTTGTAAAAGCGGCTGCTGAAGCATTGCGCCGTTTCCCGGTTGTTAATGCGTCAATCGATAACAACGACGTTGTGTATCACGGTTACCAGGATATCGGTGTTGCGGTTTCTACTGATAAAGGCCTGGTTGTTCCGGTATTGCGTAATGCGGAAAACATGAGCCTGGCCACTATCGAAAATACTATTCGTGATTTCGGTTTGCGCGCACGTGATGGAAAGTTGGGCATCGAAGAAATGTCTGGCGGTACCTTTACCATCACCAACGGCGGTGTGTTTGGTTCGCTGTTGTCTACCCCGATCCTGAACCTGCCGCAATCCGCGATTCTGGGCATGCACAAAATCCAGGAGCGTCCGATGGCGGTAAACGGCAAAGTTGAAATCCTGCCGATGATGTACCTGGCGCTTTCTTATGACCATCGCTTGCTGGATGGTAAAGAGGCTGTGCAGTTCCTGGTAACTATTAAGGATTTGTTAGAAGATCCGGCGCGCATCCTGCTCGAAATTTAATTCGCTATTTGAAACGCTCCTGGCAACCCAGGAGCGTTTTTTCATGTAAAGGGTTGCTGCTCACAAGGCCGTAGCCGACAGTTAATAATTTAGGAACATTCTTATGTCTGAAAAATTTGATGTGGTCGTTATAGGTTCCGGCCCGGCGGGATACGTTGCCGCAATTCGCGCAGCCCAGCTCGGCTTGAAAACTGCGTGTATCGAAAAATGGCGCAATGAGGAAGGCAAAGGTGTTAATGGCGGTACCTGCTTGAACGTAGGTTGCATCCCGTCTAAAGCGCTGCTCGATAGCTCCTACAAATACCATGAAGCGAAAGATGACTTTGCCGTTCACGGTATTACTACATCAGGTGTTGAGATTAATGTTCCATCGATGATTGCGCGTAAAAACCAAATCATCAAAAACCTGACGGGCGGTATTGCCGGCCTGTTCAAGGCTAACGGTGTTACCAGTGTCTTCGGGACCGGTAAGTTGTTGGCCGGAAAGAAAGTTGAAGTGACCGACCACGAGGGTAAAGTAACTGTTCTGGAAGCCAACCACGTGATCCTGGCTTCCGGTTCCAATCCAATTAATATCCCGGTTGCTCCTGTTGATAACGATGTAATCGTGAATTCAACCGGTGCCCTTGAGTTCCAATCCGTACCGGGGCGTTTGGGTGTGATTGGCGGTGGTGTAATCGGTTTGGAATTGGGTTCTGTATGGAATCGCCTGGGCTCCAACGTTGTTGTGCTTGAAGCCATGGATACCTTCCTGGGTATGATGGACCAGCAAATCGCCAAAGAAGCGCAAAAAATCCTGGTTAAGCAAGGCCTGGATATTCGCACCAGCTCACGCGTAACCGGTTCTAAAGTTAATGGCAAGGAAGTTGTCGTCACTTATCTGGATAAAGAGGGTAAGGAACAACAGGAAACCTTCGATAAGTTGATTGTGTGTGTAGGTCGTCGTCCTTACACCGAAGGTTTGTTGGCTGCTGACTCCGGTGTCAACCTTGATGAACGCGGTTTCATTTTCGTAGACGAGTTTTGTGAAACCAATGCACCGGGTGTTTGGGCAATTGGTGACGTGGTCCGCGGCCCGATGCTGGCTCACAAAGGTTCGGAAGAGGGTGTGATGGTTGCGGAGCGTATTGCCGGCCAGAAAGCGCAAATGAACTACGATATTATTCCAAGCGTTATTTACACCCATCCGGAAGTGGCGGCGGTAGGTAAAACCGAAGAGCAAGTAAAAGCCTCGGGTGAGCCATACAACGTGGGTACCTTCCCATTTGCAGCCAGCGGTCGCGCAATGGCGGCCAACGAAAGCCATGGTTTGGTGAAAATCATTGCCCACGCGGTCACCGATCGCATCCTGGGTTGCCATATTGTTGGCCCAAGCGCTGCGGATCTGGTTCAACAAGTGGCGATTGCAATGGAATTCGGTTCGAGTGCGGAAGACCTGGGCATGATGGTGTTTGGTCACCCAACTCTGTCGGAAGCAATCCACGAAGCAGCACTGGCAGTGCATGGCCATGCCATCCACATCGCCAACAAGAAGAAGCGTTAAGAGAACCATAGAGTCCTCGTTTTTTTAGGCGGGGGCAAACTCATAAGGTTTGCCTCCATCGATAACCCAAGTTGGCATGTGTTTTAAATCGCCTGTCCAACCATCGTCAAATGGAACTACACCATGAATTTGCACGAGTATCAGGGTAAGCAACTGTTTGCCCAATATGGTTTGCCTGTTTCCAAAGGCATTGCGGCTGCGACTGTTGAAGAAGCTGTTGCCGCGGCCGATCAAATCGGCGGCGATACTTTCGTCGTTAAAGCCCAGGTTCACGCAGGTGGCCGCGGTAAAGCGGGCGGCGTAAAGCTGGTTAAGAGCAAAGATGACATCAAAGCCTTCGCTGAAAAGTGGTTGGGCAAGAACCTGGTGACCTACCAAACTGACGAAAAAGGCCAACCGGTGAGCCGTATCCTGGTTGAAACCTGCACCGACATCGCCAAAGAATTATATTTGGGTGCGGTGGTGGATCGCTCTTCACGTCGTATTGTGTTCATGGCATCTACCGAAGGCGGCGTGGAAATTGAAAAAGTTGCCCACGAAACCCCGGAAAAAATCCTGAAAGCGACTATTGATCCACTCGTGGGCGCACAACCCTACCAAGGCCGTGAGTTGGCATTCAAACTTGGTCTGGAAGGCAAGCAAATCAATCAATTTGTAAACATCTTTGTAAACCTGGCCAAACTGTTCCAGGAGAAAGATTTGGCGTTGGTTGAGGTTAACCCTCTGGTTATCACTCCCGAAGGCAACCTGCATTGCCTGGATGCCAAGTTGGTTGTGGATGGCAACGCGTTGTACCGTCATCCGGAACTGAAAGCGATGCAAGATCCATCGCAAGAAGATCCTCGTGAAGCCCACGCTGCCGCCTGGGAGCTGAACTATGTTGCGCTCGGCGGCAACATCGGTTGCATGGTAAACGGCGCTGGCCTGGCGATGGGTACCATGGACATTGTTAAGCTGCACGGTGGACAACCAGCCAACTTCCTTGATGTGGGTGGCGGTGCGACCAAAGAGCGTGTTGTTGAAGCATTCAAAATCATCCTGTCTGATTCTGCGGTTAAAGCGGTATTTATCAACATCTTCGGCGGTATCGTCCGTTGTGACATGATCGCGGAAGGCGTAATCGGCGCGGTAAAAGAAGTAGGTGTAAAAGTGCCGGTAGTTGTTCGCCTGCAAGGTAACAACGCTGAACTGGGCGCTAAAGTGCTGGGCGAAAGCGGCCTGAACATCATTGCCGATACCGACTTGACTGGCGCTGCCAAGAAAGTGGTTGCAGCTGCTGCGAACCAATAAGGGGTGAAAGAATGAGCGTTTTAATTAACAAAGACACCAAAGTAATTTGCCAGGGCTTCACCGGTTCGCAAGGTACTTTCCACTCCGAACAAGCGATTGCTTATGGCACCAAAATGGTTGGTGGTGTGACGCCGGGTAAAGGTGGCCAAACTCACCTCGGTTTGCCGGTGTTTAACACAGTGAAAGAAGCAGTTGACGCTACCGGCGCGGAAGCATCGGTAATTTACGTTCCGGCACCTTTCTGTAAAGACTCTATCCTGGAAGCTGCCAATGGTGGTATCAAACTGATCGTTTGTATCACTGAAGGTATCCCGACCCTCGATATGCTCGACGCAAAAGTAAAGTGCGATGAGCTGGGCGTACGTTTGATTGGCCCTAACTGCCCGGGTGTTATTACCCCGGGTGAGTGCAAAATCGGCATCATGCCAGGCCATATCCACAAGCCAGGTAAAGTCGGTATTGTTTCCCGTTCCGGTACGTTGACGTATGAAGCCGTTAAGCAAACGACTGATTACGGCTTCGGTCAATCTACTTGCGTAGGTATCGGTGGTGACCCAATTCCAGGTTCCAACTTCATCGATATCCTGAAGCTGTTCCAGGCTGACCCACAAACCGAAGCGATCGTAATGATCGGTGAAATCGGTGGTTCTGCGGAAGAAGAAGCGGCGGCATTCATCAAGGCTAATGTGACCAAGCCTGTGGTATCTTACATCGCGGGTGTAACCGCACCTGCCGGTAAGCGTATGGGGCACGCCGGTGCGATTATTTCCGGTGGTAAAGGTACCGCTGCCGAGAAATTTGCCGCGCTGGAAGATGCTGGCGTGAAAACGGTTAAAAGCCTGGCCGACATCGGTAAAGCACTGAAGGAAATCACCGGCTGGTAAGTTTTCCAGTTGGATGTTTTAGCAAAAGGCGATCTTCGGATCGCCTTTTGTTTTTTCAAGGCCTGATTACCTTCACCAAGCAACCAGGAACCGGTAACGAATCCGGAAATCCCGCCTAGACTTAATGATAAATATCAAAGAGTCGGGTTATGTTGGAAATTACCGAATACACCAAATTCCTCATTGGTCTCCTTGCGATAGTTGATCCCTTGGGAGCGATCCCGGTTTTTATTGCGCTGACATTCCATCAGACCGAAGAACAGCGATATAAAACAGCACGGCTGACGGTCATTTCGGTGTTTGCGGTGCTTATGGTGGCATTGCTATTCGGTGAATGGATCCTGTGGGCATTCGGTATCAGCATTGATGCGTTCCGTTGTGCCGGCGGTATTGTTTTATTGCTGATGGGGTTGACCATGCTCAAGTCGCGCGGCCACACACCGGAGGAAATTGAAGCCGCGCATGATGAAACAATCGCACTGGTACCCTTGACGATGCCGTTATTGGCCGGGCCGGGTGCAATGAGCACTGTGATCGTCTATGCCCACCAATCCAGTTCGGTTTTGCATTACCTGGCTGTGACCGCCTGTATTGTGCTGGTCAGCGGTTCGCTTTGGTTAGGGTTTACATTTTTGCCCTGGTTTAGTCGCCATTTGAGCAAGCGCAGCATTGTAATGTCCACGCGCGTTATGGGTTTGTTGCTCGCTGCGATTGCTGTTGAATTTATTGCCGGTGGAATCAAAGGGCTTTTTCCGCAATTATCTAGCGGTTGAAGCACGCTAAAAAATGTTAAATAAATGCCACAAACGGTGTTCGCTGTTTAAGATGTTTTGATAAGAATAAATTGATCGGCATTGGTTTGGTCCTTCTAATCAACCTTATCCGCGATAAAAATTTTATCGATGGGTTAGAACAATAAGAGACCGATATGCGCAAACTCAACCCTTTTTTGTGGTTCCTGTTTATTGTTTCAGTTGCCAATAACGGCCTGGCGGGTCCTCCAGCGCGTGAACATGTCCTCCACGGCATGAAAACCGCGAGTCAATTCATGTTGGAAAAAGTGAGTTATCGCGGTGGATTTGTATGGTCGTATTTGCCCGATTTTTCGCGGCAGTGGGGTGAGCTGGAAGCGCGGCGCACAATGATCTGGATGCAACCCCCGGGAACTGCGAGCATGGGACATGTAATGTTGGATGCCTATCATGCAACGGCTGATGAATTTTATTATCAGGGTGCGCAAAAAATTGCTGTTGCCATTATTTACGCCCAGCATTCCAGCGGTGGATGGAATTATGTTGCGGATTACGCCGGTGAAAAATCATTAAAAAACTGGTACGCCACTATTGGAAAACATGCCTGGCGCCTGGAGGAGTTTCACCATTATTTCGGTAACGCCACATTTGACGATGGCGGCACGGCAGAGGCAGCGAAATTTTTGCTGCGGCTTTATCTGGAAAAGCGCGACGACCAATATCGCGCGCCGTTAAACAAAGCGATTGATTTTGTATTGCATAGCCAATATCCGATTGGCGGTTGGCCACAGCGTTTCCCGTTACTGCATAGTCGCCTGGACTATCCATCCTTCATCACGTTTAATGATGATGTTGCGGCTGAAAATATTGATTTTTTATTAATGTGTTATCAAACGCTAGGTGAAACACGTTTACGTGAGCCAATTATCCGTGCGATGAATACATTCCTTGTGACCCAGCAAGGGCAACCGCAACCTGGTTGGGCTTTGCAATACACCACCGAATTGCAGCCCGCCGCGGCCCGCTCTTATGAACCGCGTAGCCTGCACACGCCGACTACCGCAGAAAATATCATTCAACTTATCAAGTTTTACCGGTTAACAGGCGACAGCAAATTTTTGGCGCGTATTCCGGAGGCCCTGGATTGGTTGGATTCTTTAAAAACGCTTGATACTTCAAACCAGGAAGGAAGAAGCCATCCCAGTTTCATTGAAGTGGGAACCGGTAAGGCGATTTATACCCATCGTCGCGGGTCGAATGTTGCGAATGGGGAATATTATGTGGATTACATTGCGGGTAATATGCTTGCGCATTACAAATCAGCGGCCGAGATCCGTGTCGATAGATTGCGCGAGGCGTACGCAGGTGTATTAACCATTCCTCGCGCTGAGGTCAATCGCGATTCGCCGTTGCGTGAAAATATAAAAATGGTATTACCCAAATATTTCACGCTCGATAGGGTGAGTTTTTCTGATTTAAATTTCCGTGCACAAGTCGAACGCTCAGCTGGCGATGGGGAATCACTTCAGGAGCGCGCCACGGCATTAATTAACGGGCTTGATACACAGGGATATTGGCCGACTCCCTTGTATTACACTACCAATCCATACCTGGGTGAGCCCGCGCACGGTAAACCGAGGCGCAGTGATAATCGCTATGCCAATAGTATGGTAGGTGACCAGTGGGACACTTCTCCTTACCCTGCCGATAAGCCGGTCATGGGGATTTCCACCGGTGCCTTTATTCGCAATATGGGCACCTTGATCCGCTATCTTGAGCAGAAGTAGCGTTTCTGTTATCCACAGAATCAGGTGTGTGAACCAGAATTTTTCGCGCAAAAAGCAGTCACTATTGCGGTAAGCCTTTATTTTTAATCAAAAATGTGGACAATTGCGCGCCATTTTTTGCTTTTTTGTGTCGCCGCAGTATTGGCGCCGCGTCAACGGGGGCAACCCACCTGGAGAGGAGTTGATGAGCCTTGAAAACCACAGAAAAAAACACCGATTGGAATACCCGCCGCGCCGCTGAACTTTACGGGATTGATGAATGGAGTAGTGGTTATTTCGGCATTTCGCCGAAGGGGGAAGTTGTGGTGCGCGCGCCGACAGCGGATGGCGAAGCAACGGTATCCCTGATGGAAATTGTTGATGGACTGCAACAACGCGGCTTGCAAATGCCAGTATTGCTTCGCTTGGAAAACCTGGTTGATAAGCGAATCAGTATCCTTAACGATTCTTTTTCACAGGCCATTGAGGCCAATGGCTATCGCGGCCAGTATCGCGGTGCTTTTCCCATCAAGGTGAACCAGCAAAGCCATGTGGTGGCGGAGATAGCCCGCTTTGGTGAGCGCTACAACCACGGTTTGGAAGCGGGCAGTAAAGCGGAACTGATGATCGCGCTCGCGACCTTAACCAATCGCGAAAGCCTGATTATCTGCAACGGGTATAAAGATGCCGAATTTATTTCGCTTGGTTTGCAAGCGCGCAAGCTCGGTTTCAAATGTTTCTTTGTGCTTGAAACACTCAGCGAATTGCAATCAGTAATTGAGCGCAGCCGCGCGATGGAAGTCGATCCATTAATCGGTGTGCGTTTGAAATTATCCACGAAAGTGGAAGGGCACTGGAGCGAAGATAGCGGTGACCGCAGTTTATTTGGTTTGAACACTAACGAACTGGTGACTGTCATTGATACCTTGCGCGATGCGAAGCTGCTGCATTGCTTCCAATTGCTGCATTTTCATTTAGGTTCGCAAATTCCCAATATTCGCAGTATTCGCGCCGGCGCATTGGAGGCCTGTCGTTATTACATTGAATTGGTGCGCGAGGGCGCACCGCTGGGGTACCTGGATTTGGGTGGCGGCCTCGCCATTGATTATGACGGAACATGCAGTACCAATGGGCATAGCCGTAACTATTCAGTGCAGGAATATTGTATTGATATAGTTGAAGCCATCCAGGAAAGCCTGGATGTGCATCGCATTCCGCATCCCACCATTGTGACCGAATCGGGTCGGGCCACAGTCGCGCATACATCGATTTTGTTATTCAATATTCTCGATGTAACACATTTTGAGCCCATGGCGTTACCCGAAACATTGCCGCAGGGTTGCCACGAAATGATTGTGAATTTATGGCATACCTTGTCCGCTATTCGGTTGGCGAACTTGCAAGAGTCCTATAACGATGTGATTTATTATCGCGATAAAATCCGCGACTTTTTCCATGCGGGGGATATCAGTTTGCGCCACCGTGTGTTAGCGGAAAATATCTACCTTGCCGCGTTGCAAAAAATTGCGGCACTCCTACCGGAAATGAAACGTATCCCCGCAGAATTGGAATATTTGCCGCAATTATTGGCGGATATTTATTATGGTAATTTCAGTGTATTCCAGTCATTGCCGGATTCGTGGGCCATCGGCCAGGTCTTTCCTGTTATGCCCATCCATCGTCTGGATGAAGCGCCTTTGCGGCAAGCAATTATCGCGGACTTGACCTGTGATTGTGACGGCAAACTAAAAAAATTTGCCGGTCCGGAAGGTGAAACTTCTACAATTGCTTTGCATTCAATCAAAAACGGCGAGGAGTATTATCTGGGGGTATTCCTCGTAGGCGCGTATCAGGAAACACTGGGTGACTTGCACAATTTATTCGGTGATACCAATGTGGCCAGTGTGCGAATCAATGCGGATTCCAGCATTGACTTTGTCCATGAAATCCATGGTGATAGCATCGCCGATGTGTTGGCTATCGTGGAATACGAGCCTAACAAACTTTATCAGCAATTCCGTTATACCGCTGAACAGGCGGTGCGCGACGGTATTATCAGCGTGGCAGATCGCCAGCAGATGCTGGCTGCTTATTCCGAAGGTTTGCGCGGCTACACCTACTTTGAAAAATAACTTTTTATGTTAAAACCCGCGCGGGCCACCTGGGCTCGCCTGTATTTATTTTTTTCTGAGTTTCGGCTCTGATTGTCTGGAGTAAAAATATGGCAAAAGTGTTAATCATTGGTGCTGGCGGTGTGAGCGGGGTTGTTGTGCATAAATGTGCGCAATTGCCCGAAGTGTTTTCGGAAATTGTACTGGCGAGCCGCACTGAATCCAAATGCAAGGCTATAGCAGCGCAATTAAACCGCCCCATTAAAACAGCGCAAGTGGATGCCGACAAGGTTCCCCAACTGGTCGCATTGATTAACGCTGAGAAGCCGGATTTGGTCATTAATGTTGCCTTGCCTTATCAGGATTTACACATCATGGATGCCTGCCTTGAAACAGGAGTGGATTATCTTGATACGGCAAACTATGAGCCATTGGATACCGCCAAATTTGAATATTCCTGGCAGTGGGCATACCAGGATAAATTTAGAAATGCGGGCATCACCGCGTTATTGGGTTCAGGTTTTGATCCAGGGGTAACGAATGTTTACACCGCCTATTTGAAAAAACATTATTTCGATGAAATCCATTATTTGGATATTATCGATTGCAACGCCGGTGATCATGGAAAACCCTTTGCAACCAATTTCAATCCGGAAATTAATATCCGGGAAGTAACGGCAAATGGCCGCTATTGGGAAAATGGTAATTGGGTGGAGACGCCGCCCTTGTCGGTAACCCAGCTGTTTGATTTCCCTGCGGACATCGGTCCCCGGAAAATCTATATGATGTACCACGAAGAGCTTGAATCCATCGTGAAGCATTTCCCGGAAATCAAGCGCGCACGTTTCTGGATGACTTTTTCTGACAATTACTTAAAGCATTTGGAAGTATTGGGCAATGTGGGCATGACTTCCATTGAGCCGGTTATGTTCGAGGGGCGTGAAATAGTCCCGCTGCAATTTTTGAAAGCGCTACTGCCTGATCCGGCGAGCCTTGGCCCCTTAACTAAAGGTAAAACCTGCATCGGTTGTTTGGTACAAGGTATTAAGGATGGCAAACCGAAAACGGTCTTTGTTTACAACGTATGTGATCACCAGGAATGCTATCGCGAAGTAAAATCACAAGCTATTTCCTATACCACCGGTGTGCCGGCAATGATCGGTGCAAAAATGATATTGGAGGGAAAATGGAAAAAGCCGGGTGTATGGAATATGGAGCAGCATGACCCGGACCCGTTTATGGAAGACCTCAACAAATACGGTTTGCCATGGCAAGTTGTGGATATTGATCCAGGCCTCATGAAATAATTTTCCTTTGAACCTGTTGTTCATCCAGCATGGTATTTGAAAGTATTAAACGCCCGTGTTGCCACTTATGGCGTGAAGGTTGAAATATCATGCCGGATGAAAAAACGCGCTATTTGCCGATAGCAATTACCAGTCACGCCTGAATACAGGTTATGCCATGCAGAAACGCGAATATTTCACACACTTCAATCCTGGCCGTGTGCCTTCACCTTGTTTTGTGGTTGATAAAGCTGCTGTTGAGGATAATTTAAAAATCCTGCATCGCGTACAACGTGAAAGCGGTGCAAAAATCCTTGCTGCGCTCAAGGCTTTTTCTTGTTGGAAGCTTGCTCCTTTGTTCCAAAAATATCTCTCCGGTACCTGTGCCAGCGGTTTGCATGAGGCGCGTTTGGGACGCGAGGAATTTGGCGGGGAGGTTCACTGTTATTCCGCCGCCTATAAGGAATCCGATCTGATTGAAATCCTGAAGGTCGCAGATCACCTGGTATTTAATTCGTTCTCGCAGTGGTCGCGTTTTAAATCCATGGCGCTCGCCGCGCAACGTGAACGCCCTGAATTGCACTTCGGTATTCGCATCAACCCGGAACATTCAGAGGGAGATGTGGCGCTGTACGATCCCTGTTCACCTTGCTCGCGTATGGGAGTGCCGGCTGCTGAATTTGAAAAGGCAGTGACACAATATCCGGATATCCTGGATGGGATTTCGGGTTTGCATTTCCATACGCTCTGCCAACAAAATTTGCCACCATTGCAGAGGACCCTGTCCGCCGTAAAGGAAAAATTTGGAAAATATTTCAAGCATATCCAATGGATTAATTTTGGTGGGGGCCATCACATTAGTCGCGAGGATTATCAAGTCGATGGGCTTATCGATATGATTAAGCAATTCCGCCAGGAATTTGGCTTGCAGGTTTATCTGGAGCCGGGCGAAGCTGTCGCGATTCGTAGTGGTGTCCTGGTAACGGAAGTGTTGGATATAACCTGGAATGGCATATCCCAGGCAATATTGGATACTTCCGCAACATGCCATATGCCGGATGTGCTGGAAATGCCGTATCGCGCGGATATTCTGGGTGCGGCAATGCCAAATGAACTGGCTCATACATATCGTTTGGGGGGCATGACCTGTTTGGCAGGCGACGTGATTGGTGATTATTCCTTCGCGCAACCGTTACACATTGGCCAGCGGTTAATGTTCGATGACATGGCTCATTACACCATGGTGAAAACCACCACGTTTAACGGTATTAATTTACCCGCTATCGCCATTTGGGATTCACGGACAGACGAACTCGCGGTTATCCGTGAGTTCGGTTATAGCGATTTCAAGCAGAGACTTTCCTGACTTCCCAAAATATTCCGGGGTGCAAATACATAAATGCAAAAAAATTCAGCTTACATCGGGCTTGTAAACCCCAAGAGCCCGGAGAATGTTGGTATGGTAATGCGTGCGGCAGGGTGTTACGAGGCGGACGCGGTTTATTATTCGGGTGACCGGTTTAATCGCGCGCGCAAGTTTGCGACCGATACAAAAAATGCCAGCAGTAAGATTCCTTTAATTCACCTCGATAATGTTCGCGATGCTAATGTTGCCGCGGCAACCCTGGTGGCCATCGAATTGGTGGAGGGCGCAATACCACTCATGGATTTTGTGCACCCGGAAAATGCGTTTTATATTTTTGGCCCGGAGGACGGATCATTAAAAAAAGAATTGCTGGATTATTGTCAGCACGTTGTTTATATACCGACCATCGGTTGTATGAATTTAGCCGCTACAGTAAATGTCGTGTTGTATGACCGATTGTGTAAGTCGGGCAGGGAGGTAATTGAGCAGCGGCCTATCGCGGACAACAGGGACGTAAATAATAACGTCAGGATTTAGCGGTTACGATTTCTTCTTCGATTGTGTATATGCCGTTTTTTTCCTGTTGTTGCTCTGTTGGCGAGCGCTTATGTGGTGGCTGGTGTTGTTGCGTTTTTTCGTTAGGGCATTCACCATTGCGTTCAAGCCAATACATGGTGTTTCCCGCCAGTGCTATCGAGCTAGCAATAACGGCGCTGGTTGCGACGGTAAATGTTGCTTGCGCAATATCCCGGGAAATATCCCATGCGCAATCGTTCTGTGTGCAAACCCATTTGTCGTCGCTTTCCATAGCGGCTATATCGAGCCCCATTTTTTGTACCGCTAGCTTACATTTCTCGTCATAGCTGGCCACCTTTTTGGGCACAACGACACATGCGCAAAGCGAGGTACTTAAAAAAAGAGGAGGGTTAAACGAAAGAATGTATACCTGATGTCCATTGGCTGGTCCCGGGAAAATGATGAGCTTTAAAGAAATTGCTTGAACCCATATTGCCCGAGCATGATTAAACACATTGTAACAATCAGTATCCTCAAGACTTTCGGATTTACCTGGAATAAATAATGCGACCCCAACCAGGCGCCCAATACCTGGCCAAGTATCATGGCTAGCCCTGCGAGCCAAATCACCTGGCCAGCCATAATAAAAACCAATAAGGAAGCGATATTGGTTGCAAAATTCAGGGGCCTGGCGGTGGCGGTTGCCTTAATCAATTCCAATGCCTGCAAACTTACTCCGGCGACAGCTAAAAAAGACCCTGTACCTGGACCAAACATACCGTCATAGACACCTATGCCGGGAATCACGATATTTTTATAGGTTTTTTTACTGAGGCGGGGTTTATCTGTTTCAAATTTCAGGTAAGGCGCGGCAATAAAATAAACAGCAATAAAAAGCAGTACCAATGGAATAATAAAGCCCAGCGCTTGGGTGTTGATAAATTGCACCAGTACACTGCCAATAATGGAGCCGACAAATGCCATGAGCATGAGCGGTTTTATTTCTGCCCAGGAAATTTTTTTACGCATGAATAATAAAACACTGGCGGTACCTGATCCAAAGGAGCTTTGCAACTTATTCGTGCCCAGGGCAGCCAGGGGCGGTACCCCCGAGACAACTAACGCCGGAATTGTAATCAAGCCCCCGCCGCCTGCCAGCGTATCCATGAAACCCGCAATGGCAGCTGCAAAAAATAAAAACACCAATGTTTCCAGTGCGAATTCCAAAGGGCCTCCTGCGTGTCGTCCTATGTGTTGTTATAAAAGCGATGTTGAACCTGCCAGTCCGCTACTTGTGAACCGGCAAGGCCCGGTATCAAATTAATTTTCCACGCCTTCTGCTTCTTTTTTCAGGGCTTCTTCCAGGTCTAGCTGGTCCTGGTCAATAAGCGGGGTCGCTTCCTGAATTTTTTCATCCACCTGTTGTTGAACGGCGTCTTTCTGCTCCTGGATACTGGAATCTACTTTCTTTCTGACCGCTTCCGTGGTGGCTTCAATCGGGTTCTCCATGATGTCTTGCGCTTTTTCCAGGGCTTTTTGCTTTTCGTCCAGGATTTCTTTCACGGCTTGGGCCTTGTCATAGGCTGTTTGTAATTCTTTGGGAAGTACCGGTGTTATTTTTTCCTTCGCGCCCTCAATTTGCTCCGAGAAAATTTCCGGTACCCCATCCTTAATCACCATAACGGCCATCTGGTTGGTGTCGGCGTTCCATACCATGCCTGCCTTGTCGGTAATTGCCTGGACTTGAGCAGGCGCGAAGCGTGAGGCAACGTAAAATAACGCTCCCTCTTGCTGGATCTCCTGGGCGGTACGCAGGAGCTTCATCGTGGGTTCGTATTTATCACCCAGCAGCGCTGTCATACGGTCTTTAATAATAGGAGCTTCAAATAGATTGACTTCATTGGGGTCAAAGCCTACCAGTGGTTTTAAAAATGACCACATCAGTTTGTTTTGGAGCTTGTTGCCGATCAACATGGACGACACACAAGCCGACAGTAATAAACAGATAAACGCAATAGTGGTAATTTTGGAAATTCGCATAAAATCGATGTCCGATAACGTTGGGGCAAGTGGATAGACCATGAACGGGTGCAGATTGTGCGCGAACCGTGCGAATGCGTCCAGTTGTGGCTCACTGCCATGGCTGGCTATAACCGCGTCGGTTAATATCCGTGCCTGTGTGGAGGCATACCGGATAAGGGTTATCTGGCGCTGGACGCCCGCGCTATCAATACCAGGGGGAACAATAGGGCTGTTGGAATTGGATAAATAACGGTCACATGTCACCGGGTGGTTCTTTATCCCTTTCGATAGGATTTACCCATTAACCAATGGAATCCGGGATTAACGCTAAACTTGAATTCGCCTTTTCGTTACAATGGCGGCAGGCTTTCCCGCTTGCTCCGGCGCGGCTCCGGTTGCAGGCCTAACTATATTCAGGCGATGCTGATAATGACTTTGGAACAATTTGAAACCCTGGCGATGTATGTATGCGGCGGTGGTTTAATTATTTTTATGTTTTTTATCGTGTGGGACTTGGCTAAAAAGTCCAACGCGGGCAAATTCGGAACATTTGTACTCTTCGGTGTGCTGGGGTTCGCGATTATGGTGTTTGTCATCAAGGAAGTCGTAGTTCACATGCTGGGGTAAAGCCCCGGCTCATTTCGCCAATTAATGGACAACTTTGCCGAGTAAACTATGTTTCATTTTTTTGTTCCCGCCAGCAAGGTGCAGAAAGATCGCGCGATTATGCGTGAAACTGATGCGCGTGTCGCCAAATACAGCCGTCGCGGATTAATCCTGAATTTTATTGTTTTTGTACTCTGTCTCGCCTTTGGCGATTTCGAAAAAAAGGAACACAACACGGCGATTGTGCTGGTTACCGGTCTGTTGCTGGTGACCTTGGTGCGCAGCTACTATTTATTTCGCTTCGACACGCTGTATGCTCGCGCACCGTCGCGCTGGCGTAACCAATACTTTTTTGCTTCATGCCTGGGGGCGGCCTGGTGGAGCGTCATTCTTGTTACGCTTACCTGGGTGCAGGGAATGCGCGATGAAACATTGATAATGTGGCTCTATTCGGTGGTATTTTATTCCAGCGTTGCGAATGTATTCGCACCCTACCAGCATTTCTTGCGGTTATACCTTGCTATCGGCCAGATACCTGCTGCGGTCACCGCTATTTTTCTCGGCAATGCGGAAGGCGTTTTATACGGCAGTATTATGTTGATGTTCTACATAATGCTGTCACACCAGGGTAAGGTTACATCATTGGCCTATTGGGAACGTCTGGAGGCCCATCACGCCCTGCGTGAAAGGGCCCAGGGTTTGGAAAACGAAAAGCGCACGTCCCAAGCGCAGATGGAATTAAAAAATGAATTCCTGATTAACCTGGGCCAGGAAATCCGTTCATCCATTAGCGATGTAATGAGCACCTTGTCATTAATCGACGATAGCCAGCTTTCTGAACATCACCGTGAATTATTGAGTACCGCCAATAAAGCTGCCGGACGCCAGATTGACCTGGTTAACAATGTGGTGGACTTTTCCAAGATCACGACCCGGACACTGGTGCTGGACGACGTTGAATTTGATTTGCGGCGCATCCTGGAAAAACTGGTGCAAGATTTTACGCTGGATGCCCATCAGCAAGGAATCGAACTTTATTATATGTTTGATCCCAATATGCCATTGCGGGTTAAAGGGGACGTAGCGCGTTTAAATCAAATATTAGCCACCTTATTAAACCACACCCTGAAAGCGAGCCGCATTGAGCACGTGTTTATCGAGGCGCGTTTTCACCAGGAGCAAGATGATTTCGGTGAGTTGCAAGTTATCATCAGCGACAGTGAAAAAAATGTGGCGGGAGAAAATGATCCTGAAGCACACGAAAGTAACCATACCGGAATAGGCCTGGCAATTTGCAAAGGGCTGGCGGAATGTATGGGCGGCAGTATTCACTTGCGTGAAAATAAAAACCGCGGCAATCGCATTTTTATCAATGTTGCCTTACAGGTGGTGTCACATGAAGAGCGTCGTTTCGGTTCCGAGCAAAAATTGCGCGGCAAACGTGCGCTGCTGGTCGATTTACCGGATAGTAATGCGAATGCGCTGGCGGATGAAATTAATGCCTGGGGCATGAGCACAGCCATTGTGACCGGGCAGGAACAAGCTATCCTTCGCCTTATCGAGCAAGCGAATGCAGGCACGCCGTTTGATTTGGTGTTAATTTTTACCAAACTGAACAATATGAATGGTTTGGCACTGTCCCGCGAAATTGTTGCACACCCTGAAATCGCCCCTGTTAAACAAATTATCGCGATGAGCATTCTGCAAAGCGATATTCCGGAAATGAAATTGCATTTGCGCAGCTATCCACAGGTTGCAGTGATTGAAAAGCCAATCATGCGCAGGCGCTTGCACGATGTCGCGGTACAAAAATTATTGAATTTAAGCAATGAGGACGAGCGCAAGGTGCCGGACAGGGATGCGAATACCCCTGCGGTAATACCTCGCGTTTTGCTGGTGGAAGATCACCGTGTAGACCAGATGGTTATTAGTGCCATGTTGAAAAAGCTCGGTTGCTACGTGCAAATTGCTTACGATGGTTTGGAAGCGGTGGAAATTGTCGAGAAAGAACGCTTTGACCTGGTATTGATGGATTACGACATGAAGGAGGAAGACAGCCTCCTGGCAACCCAAAAAATTCGCCAATATGAACGTAACACCCACAGCTCGCGCCATTTACCCATAGTCGCAGTAACTGCTTCGGCCCAATCTGAAGGAGACCAGGAAGAATATTACGCAGCGGGAATGGATGATTATATTGCCAAGCCGATCCGTTACGATGATTTGGAAAATCGTTTGCAGCGCTGGCTGGAAAAGGTATCCCCATAGGATTAGCTTCATCATGCCAATTAAATAGATCGGGATAGAAAAGAAGCGTTTAGCAGGGTAAACCTGCGGGTTTGCACAGAATGCCGCTGATACACTCAGCGGCATTTTTATTTGCACCGACGGAATTTCCTTTTTTTACTAGACTCAATTCAATACATCACAATCAAAAAAATAAGGGGTTTATTTATGTTCCCGTGTACGGCTCCTTTTCGTGTGCCTCGGTCCTTCTTCTTGCAGCGCGCCACAGTTTTAATTACCTGTTTGATCTCGGTATTTGTGCTTGCGGCCTGTGATCAAAAAACACCTCCAGGGAAAGGGACCCAAGCGAAAACATCTACCCTGGCAAAGAACCCGCCAAGCCTGATTGGCGCGCATGTCCTGGTATTTAGTAAAACGTCCGGGTTTCGTCATGAATCAATTCCCGCCGGGTTGATCGCTTTGCAAAAACTGGCGAGCGAGCGCCAATTCAACCTGGTTGCCACCGAAGATGCCACGCAATTTTCCGATGAAAACCTGCGCCATTTTAATGCCGTGATTTTTTTAAATACCACTGGTGATGTACTGGATGAAACCCAGCAATTGGCCATGGAGCGGTTTATCCAGGCCGGTGGTGGTTTCGTGGGCATCCACTCCGCGACGGATACCGAATGGCAGGGTGATTGGTTTTGGTATCGCAATTTGGTGGGCGCAGTATTTAAAAACCATCCCAATGAACCCAGCAATGTGCAAGCCGCCAAGGTATTGGTTACCGATAAAAATCATCCATCAACCGCGACATTACCGGATTCCTTTTCATTAGCGGATGAGTGGTACAACTTTCGCGATTTTTACGAGTTTATCCATGTAATTGCTAAAGTGGATGAAACTACCTACCAGGGCGGGGAACACAATCACGATCATCCGATTTCCTGGTATCACGAATACGATGGCGGCAGGGCGTTTTACACCGGGCTTGGTCACGCGGATGAAACATTTTCCAACCCGGAATTTTTGCAGCATTTAACCGGTGGGCTGGAATACGTGGTTGGCCTGAACCATCGCAACGGTGCCCAACCGCAATTGGACTACAGCAAAGTGCGTCCGGAAGATAACCGTTTCATCAAAAAAACACTTGTTGAAAAACTGGATGAACCGGTAAAGCTGGCATTTTTTCCTAACGGTGACGCATTGATTGCGTTGCGTCCCGGTCGTTTCCAGCGAGTTGATTATAAAACCGGAGCCTTGGTTGAAGCTGGTACGCTCAAGGTGGGTTACGACAAGTTTATGGAGCTGGGACTAGTCGGGGTTGCAATAGATCCGGATTTTGCGAACAACCCATGGATTTACGCGGCATATACTGTCGCAAATGAAACTGGAGGAAAGAAACAATTAAGCCAGCGCCTTGCGCGGTTTAAATGGAGCAACCAGCAAGTGGATGCGGCCTCTGAACAAATATTGCTGGAATATCCCATTGATAATAATTGTTGCCATACCGGCGGTGATTTGCAGTTCGGTAGCAACGGGGAATTATTTTTCTCTACGGGAGATAACACCAATCCCCACGACCAGGATGGCTATGCGCCGGTCGATTTCCGTGCGGGTATGAAAAAAAATGATGCGTTGCGTGGTGCGGGAAACACTATGGACTTGCGCGGCAAGGTGTTACGGATAACTCCTAAAGCGGAGGGTGGTTACGAAATTCCGGCTGGAAATTTATTTACTGATCCGGCGCAAGGTCGCCTCGAAATTTACGTAATGGGCGCGCGCAATCCCTACAGCATAACCTTTGATAAGAAAACCAATCATTTGTTTTACGGTGATGTTGGCCCCGATGCGAGCAAAGACTCAGATGAAAAAGGCTCGCAGGGATATGATGAAATCAATCGCGTCACTGCGGCGGGTAATTTTGGCTGGCCTTTGGTGATCGGTAAAAATCATCCGTACAAATTCTATGATTATGAAAATAAGAAAGCCGGTGACTGGGTGAATCCCGCTGCACCGCTAAATATTTCCCCGAATAATACCGGTGCGAAAACATTACCCCCCGCGCAGCCGGCCTTCATTGCTTACCCCTATGGAATTTCCGGGGAATTTCCCGAAATGGGCACCGGGGGGCGCACCGCTATTGTGGCAGATGTGTACCATGCGGACGAATATCCAGAGTCGATCAATCGCTATCCCGCTTACTACAACAATAAATTATTTATCCTGGATTTCATGCGCACCTGGGTTAAAGCGGTAAGTTTTGATGAGCAAGGGCGAGTCCGAAAAATTGAACCCTTTGCGCCGCAAATTAGTTATGCCTTGCCTATTGATGCCCGTTTCGCACCGGACGGCACGCTATACGTGCTTGAATATGGCATGTCCTGGTTTACTGGCAACCCGGACGCACGGTTATCGCGAATTGAATATGTAGGCGCCGGCAATCGCCCACCGGTTGCGCATATCCGAATCGATAAAACCCAGGCCGGAATTCCGGCGGAAATTCGCGCGTCCGCAAAAGAATCGCTAGACCTGGATGGCGATAAAATCCAATACGAATGGACACTGCGGTGCGCGGCCGCCGGTTGTGTGGAAAATCGTTTGGGTAGCGACCCGGAAATTACATTGGATATCATCCAGCCCGGGACTTACCAATTGAATTTGTCCCTGGCGGACACGCAGGGAGCCAGGGCAACTACACAACAAACATTGGTTATCGGTAATGAGCCGCCTGTTATCCGGCTGAAATCAGCGGCGAATAAAAGTTTCTATTGGCCAGATACGCGCAGTTTTGCGTATGAGATTGCAATTGAAGATAAAGAAGACGGCATGATTACCGCAGTGGAAAATAATAATCCGTTTATTCAATTCGACTATCAACCGGCGCTGTCCGAAAAAGACCTTGGCCACCAAAATGTGAGCCTGGTGGAGCAGGGCAAGGCATTGGTTGATGCTAATAATTGCCTGGCATGCCACAAACTTAATGAAAAAGTTGTCGGCCCGGCATTTCGCGATGTTGCCCAAAAATATCAAAAAGATAAAAAAGCCTTGAAATATTTGGTGGATAAAATCGGTAATGGCGGCAGCGGTGTGTGGGGCGAGATGAATATGCCCGCGTTTTCCGGTTTGAGCGAAGCGGATCGCACTGCCCTGGCTACCTATGTATTGTCCTTAACGGAAGACAATGCCCCTAAATCCTTGCCGCTTGTCGGTGTGGTTGAATTAAAGGGCCACGGCAAAGGCACGGGTAAACCCGATGAGCCCTACAAAACAACTGGAGAAGGTTACAAATTCAATGTGAACTTTACGGACAAAAGTGTAAACGGCGTGGCGGCTATCCAAACAGAAAAAGAATTTTCGCTGACGCCACCCCGCCTGGATTTTGCCAGCACCATTAATCCCGGATCATTGGGTAAATTGGTGAGTATTGATAAATATCGCGAGCAAGATGTAATTAACCTTAAAGCAGGTAATGATTGGGTGGGTTTTAATTTTGGCAAATATGATTTAACCGGTATTAAAAATTTAATATTGGGTGCCTATTTTTTACGTGAAAACATTGAATGGAAAATAGAAATCTATCAATCCGATGCCAATGGTGAAATGCTCGGCTCCTTTAGTGCGACACCGGAAAAACTCTCAAATTATTCACGCGTAACGGTACCGTTAACCCGGGAAGTGAATGATTACACTGAGTTATATATCCGGCTAAAGGCGGAGGGAAAATCAGCAGCGGAAGTACGACTGATGGATTTGGAATTTGTTAAATAAGGAGTGGAAAATTGCAAAGGATTTGCGAATAACTGTTCTATCGATTTTGTATATATGTAATTATTTTTATATCTTTAACTCCTCCATCTTAAAAATTTGAGCAATTAGAGCTTTTTGGCAGTCAAAGCGAAAACATCCATATTTAGGCTTGGTTAGCGTTACCCAGGCATTCCTGAAAAATGAAAAAACTGAATTTCAGCATTGCGCGATGCCTGCGAGGAAAATAAGTATTTGGCCAAATTGTTATTCAGATTTTTAAACCGGTATTGTTTGGAAGGAGAATACAATGGAAACACAAGAGCTTCATCGTGGTCGATTGATTGATCATATCCAACTTGTCGTGCGTGATTTATCCGCTTCGCAAAAATTCTATACTGCTATCTTTGACGTATTGAATATTCCGATTGCCGGGCAGGGTGACGATTATTTCTGGGCAGATGAATTATTTGTGTCAACAAAAGAAAGCGATGCCGCGCAGGGTAAGTTAACAGGGCGTCATCATCTTGCATTCCAGGCACAGGACCGAGCCATGGTGGAGGCGTTTTATAATGCCGCCCTGGCTAATGGCGGAACAGACAATGGGAGGCCAGGTGAGCGGGCATACCATCCCGGATATTATGCGGCCTTTGTGCTGGACCCGGATGGCAATAACATTGAGGCGGTATACCACGGAGAGGCAAAACGTAGCGCGCTTTCGGTGCAGATCAATTTCTAGCACAAAATAGAATCGCTGCCCTTTGGGCACCCGCGCCCCATTTGATTGAGGCGAGGGTATGCTTTGTATCAACTGCCTTTACAAACCGCCTTTCGTTAATTTTTCCGGATCCAATAGTTTTTCCAATTCTGCGCGATCCAGGTTGGTTTCTGCTTGCGCGACTTCAATAATTGCGCGGTTTTCCTGGTAAGCTTTTTTTGCGATAGCCGCTGCTTTTTCGTAACCGATAATCGGGTTAAGCGCTGTCACCAGGATTGGGTTTTGTGCCAATGCTTTATTAATGTTGGTATGGTTTACGTTGAAGGTTGCGATAGTTTTGTCCGCTAATTCGTTGCAAGAATTGCTCAATAACTCGATGGACTGCAATAGGTTATGTGCGATTAACGGAAGCATCACGTTCAACTGGAAATTGCCGGACTGCCCGGCAATGCCGATGCTTAGATCGTTACCCATTACCTGGGCAGCAGCCATACACACGGCTTCGGGAATTACCGGGTTAACCTTGCCTGGCATAATCGAGGAACCGGGTTGCAACGGTTGTAGCTGGATTTCGCCCAGCCCGGCCAGCGGCCCCGAATTCATCCAACGCAGGTCATTGGAAATTTTCATCAGGCTGACTGCCAGGGTTCTCAAATGGCCGGAAATTGCGACGGCGGTGTCCTGCGCGCTCATCTGGGCAAAAAAATTATCGGCGGGGACAAAGGCAAGGCCGGTCGCTTCGTTGAGTTGTCCTGCCAGTTTTTCGGCAAATTGCGCATGGGCATTTACACCAGTACCGACCGCCGTGCCGCCCTGGGCAAGGTGTAACAACTGCGGCAGCGCCATTTGCAGGCGCACGTAATTACTTTCTATCTGGCTGGCCCAACCGCCGATTTCCTGGCCGAATGTAACCGGCATGGCGTCCATTAAATGGGTACGCCCTGTCTTTACGACATCCGCCAGGGCTTCCGCTTTTCCTAGCAGGCTGGTGTGCAATTCCTCCAACGCGGGGAAAAGTTGCTGCTTCAACGCCAGCGCAGCGCTGATATGGATAGCACTGGGAATGGTGTCATTGCTGCTTTGGCTCATGTTGACATGATCATTGGCATGGACTTTTTGACCCGCCAGGTCGCTGGCAATATGCGCGATCACTTCATTCACATTCATGTTGGTGCTGGTACCGGAGCCGGTCTGGAAAACATCGACGGGAAACTGGTCGTGATATTTCCCGGCGAGGATGCTGTCGCATGCGGCGCCGATAGCCCAGGCGATATCTTCATCAATGAGCCCCAATTGGCGATTACTCGTGGCGGCAGCCTTCTTGATGTGGACCACGGCATGGATAAAGCGGGGCGGCAAGGTGAGGGTACTGATAGCGAAATTGTCCAGCGCCCGTTGGGTTTGCGCGCCATAGAGGGCGTGCTTTGGAACCTGTACTTCCCCCATACTGTCTCGTTCAATGCGGAAATCGCTCATAGAATCCTCCTTTGGGCTGCTGACACAAATTGTCGTAGGGACAGGATAGTCTGGAATGCTTCCTAGTCTAGTCAGGATTCGCTTGAAAGCACCAGCAGGTGTCGATGCATTTACACCCTGGTAATTAACAGATGGTTGGCACTTTATTCACTGGATAGTTTCAGCTACCCGGGCTGAAATTTCGCTACAATCCTTTTTTCTATTTTTATCGAGCATTTATGTCCAAACAATTCGTCGTCAATAGTGAGTTCGGGCCTGCCGGTGACCAGCCAACCGCCATTGAAGCATTGGTACAAGGTATAGAGGCGGGACTTTCGCACCAAACGCTGCTGGGAGTTACAGGTTCAGGCAAGACATTTACGGTAGCCAATGTGATCGCGAGGGTACAACGCCCAACGTTGATCATGGCCCACAACAAAACCCTCGCCGCGCAACTTTATGGGGAATTCAAAGAGTTTTTTCCTAACAACGCGGTTGAATACTTTGTCTCCTATTACGATTATTACCAACCCGAAGCTTATGTTCCCTCATCGGATACGTTTATCGAAAAAGACTCGTCGGTAAACGAACATATTGAGCAAATGCGCCTCTCCGCAACCAAGGCATTGATGGAGCGCAAAGACGCAATTATCGTGGCGACCGTATCGGCAATTTATGGTTTGGGCGATCCGGATTCCTACATGAAAATGCTGTTGCATATAGTGCGCGGCGATAAGATTGACCAGCGCCAGATTTTACGCCGGCTCGCCGAATTGCAATACACCCGCAACGATATGGATTTCGCCCGGGCCACTTATCGCGTGCGCGGTGAAGTGATTGATATATACCCCGCTGACTCTGATATTGAAGCAGTGCGCGTTGAGTTATTTGATGATGAAGTAGAGCAAATATCCATTTTCGATCCGCTTACGGGTGAGGTGTTGCACAAAGTTGCCCGTTACACCATTTATCCGAAAACCCACTACGTTACGCCCCGTGAAACGGTTTTGGAAGCCATAGAAAATATTAAAGAGGAATTGCGCACCCGCCTGGAATATTTGCGCGAAAACAATAAATTGCTGGAGGCACAACGCCTGGAGCAGCGCACCCGTTACGACCTGGAAATGATGCAGGAATTGGGGTATTGCAACGGTATTGAAAACTACTCGCGGTTTTTATCCGGACGCAATCCTGGCGAACCGCCACCGACATTATTTGATTACTTGCCGCAAGATGCCCTGCTTGTTATCGATGAAAGCCATGTCACCATCCCGCAAATCGGAGCGATGTACAAGGGCGACAGGTCGCGCAAGGAAACCCTGGTTGAATACGGTTTTCGCTTGCCTTCCGCGTTGGATAACCGACCCATGCGTTTTGATGAGTGGGAGCGAATTGCACCGCAAATGATTATGGTCTCGGCGACACCGGGCAAATACGAGGAGGAGCACCAGGGGCAGGTGGTGGAGCAGGTGGTTCGCCCTACAGGGCTGATCGACCCTATTATCGAAATTCGTCCGGCGACAACGCAAGTCGATGATGTGCTCTCGGAAATTCGCTTGCGTACGGAATTAAATGAACGCGTATTAATCACCACGCTCACCAAGCGCATGGCCGAGGATTTGACCGAATATCTCGGCGAGCACGGTGTGCGCGTGCGTTATTTGCATTCGGATATAGATACTGTTGAGCGTGTGGAAATTATTCGCGATTTGCGCCTTGGCCAATTCGATGTACTGGTGGGGATTAACCTGTTGCGCGAAGGACTGGATATGCCGGAGGTTTCACTGGTGGCGATATTGGATGCGGATAAGGAAGGCTTCCTGCGGTCAGACCGTTCACTGATCCAAACCATCGGTCGCGCGGCGCGTAATGTTAACGGCAAAGCGATCCTCTACGCTGACAATATTACCGGCTCCATGAAACGTGCCATAGACGAAACTGACCGTCGCCGCCAAAAGCAAATTGTCCATAATTTGCAGCACGGGATTACTCCCAAGGGCATCAACAAAAATATCACGGATATTCTCGAAGGTTCAGTGGTTCCAGGTGCTGGTGGTCGCAGTGCGCGCAACAAGGCCATGGCGATCGCGGAAAAACAGGGCAAATACAAGGTGGATGTTAATCCAAAGGATATTTGGAAAACCATCGACCTGCTGGAAAAACAAATGTTCCAGGCCGCGAAAGACCTGGAATTTGAAGTGGCTGCAAAACTGCGCGATGAAATTGAGAAATTGAAGAAACGGGCGCTTTAGTTTTGCATCCACTATAGGCCCATGTAAAAATCCATGGTTAGCGGAAGCTGCGAATACCGGTACCCGTGTTCGCAGCTTCCGCTATTTATTTTTATAAAACAATTCGCCTGCGTTCTTTGGCCGCTTTAAAAATCGCCTCAAGGATAACAATATCCCTCATGCCTTCTTCACCCGGAACCAGGATGGGCGAATTTTGCAAAATGGATAAGGCATCATTATCCATTTGTGTCGCCTGCTGGTGATCTGGCGAGGCGGGTAATTGCAAACCGCTGCTGGTGCGGCCACGCACGCCGGAATAGGATTGGAAAGGTTTTAATTCATACCAGCCTTTTTCACAATTAGCGCGCAGGAAATTCATGCTGCGTGCATAGCTGGTTGCGCATTGTGCGCGTGCGCCGCTGGCAAATTCCAATTCAAACTCGGTGGTTTCATCGACGTGTTTGTACAACTCCCGCGTTGATTCCATTCGTGCCGTTACGGCAACCGGTTCTTCACCGGCAGTATAGCGCGCGGCATTCAGGGGATAGACACCCATATCGTACATGGCACCGCCGCCGAGTGTTGGGTCGGCGCGCCAGCCGTGGCTATCACTGGTATTGTTGTAGCCAGCTTCCGCAATAATTTCTTTAATATTGCCGTAGGGCTTTTCACGCGCGAATTGCATAATTTTCCGGGTGTTGGCTTCGTGTTGCATTCGGTAGCCAATGGTGAGTTGCACTTTATTTTTTTTACAAACATCAATCATGGCCTGGCATTCGCGCGCATTCATTGCCATGGGTTTTTCACACCAGACATGCTTGCCCGCGTTGGCTGCAATTTCAGTGAAATGTTTATGGGTTCCGGTGGGAGTTACAACATAAACCACGTCAATTGCCGGGTTGTTGGCTATTTCGTGCATATTTTTATAGTTGTAAATGTTGTAATCCAAAATGCCATAGGTTTTTTGCCAGTAAGAAATTTTTTCTGGCGATCCGGTCACTATGCCTGCAAGTTGACAATAGCGTGTCAGTTGCAGCGCAGGCGCGAGGAGGTCACGGCTGTAATAACCAAGGCCAACCAGCGCCACGCCCAGGCGTTTGGCATTGCTGCTTGCAAATGAATTACCCGCCGTTGCTGCCAGGCCAATCCATCCCAAACCTTTAATTAACTGTCGGCGAGATAAGGCGACATGCTTCATACAAACCTCACAAAAAATTCGAATTTGTTAAGTTGTAAACCCCGTTATAACCCCGCGCAAATTGCTAAACAAAAAATTACCCCTGCAAACCTAACTTTGGTATTGGCTGAGCGATGCCATTTATCGAGGTATTTTTGCAATGCATTTATCAAACCACTATGTATAAGCCATTTGGGTGAATCCATGTCGCCTGATAGAATGCGAGGTCTTTTAGCCTACGCACCTCCAGACCATGCAAATACCCATGCCCCCACGCAACGCCAGCAATGTGATATATGAGGATTCCCGCTTGGTACGCCTTTGGCGCAACTGGTTATCGGCAGCAGGTAAGATGCCGTTGGATAAGTGGCTCCGGCAACACCTGCGGGAATTGGCCGGTAACAAGCCGGGAAAATCCGGAAAGGGGGGCTCATCACAATCGCGGGCACAGCTTTCGCTTACTGATCAGGCAAATCTCACGGAAGCGATGAATAACGCCCTGCGTTTCCAGCAACTCGCCTGCGCGCTGGAATTTGCATTTCGCGAAAGTGTTCTGGATAACAGGCGGAGCCCCGTTGATTGGTTGGAGTGGGATAACCAATGGCAACCGGCAGAATTGCAAAATTTACCTATCAGTGCGTTTTGGTATTGGATTCAATTACGAGTTGTTGGGCCGCAAGCGAAACAAAACCCGGCGCAATTACCGGATGCCCAAGCGCGTGAAGCGTTTTTTGCGCGCCTGCTGGACGTTAATTATTTTGCACAAACCGAAGCCGCTTATTTATGGAATGGCTTACGTCCGCAGTGGAAGCCGTTAATTGACGAACGTAAAAACGCGAGCGGTTGGAGCGACCCGCAAGTCGCGCAGTTTTTGCGGTTGCAAACAATTACTCCACCGCTCTGGTTACGCATTCAATCGCGCGAACCAAACAAGCGCGAAACAACCAGGGATATCCATGGGCAACTGCTTTCCCAGGGGGTGTATGCGGAAATAGATATTGAACATGGCATTTACGTGCAGGGCGGTAGGGGCATCAATACCACCCGGGAATACCAGTCAGGCGATATTGAAATACAGGATCTGGCCAGCCAATTAATTGCGTATTCGGTGGAGGTGATGCCGGGCCAAAAAGTCTGGGATGCCTGTGCCGGTGCGGGTGGAAAAACGCTCGCGATTGCAACGCGAATGGATAACAAAGGCGCACTGTTAGCAACCGATTTGCATGATTACAAATTGGAAGAATTAAAACGCCGGGTAAAACGCGCCGGGATATTTAATGTGCGGGCGTTCAGTTGGAATGGTGGGGAGCCATTGCGTTTACCCAAGGAAATTGCACAGCAGCAGGGTTTTGATTGGGTATTGGTGGATGCACCTTGCAGTTCATCCGGCACCTGGCGCAGGAACCCGGATGCGCGCTGGCGTTTTGATGACGCTGATACACAGGAATTAATCCAATTACAACGAAAAATTTTGCGCAATGTCGCCGCCGCTGTGCGTAAAGGCGGGAGCCTTGTTTATGCAACTTGCAGTTGGCAGGTTAGTGAAAACGAAGCCCAGGTTAACTGGTTTATACAGGAACAACCGCAATTTTCCGTGCACTACCAACGCATTTTAGGTGCGCCGGAATTAAATTCCGACACCATGTTTGTAGCGGTGCTAAAGCATGGGTAATGGAGTTACAGCTCCATTACCACACGGAACCCCAAATGGTTATCAAAAATTTCGCTGCGGTGATAATCGCGAATGTGGCTGGCAAGGCGTTCGGCATTGTCTTTGGCTGAGCCCCCACGCACCACACGTGAATCGCAACTTTTAACGATCAGGGCTTGCCCATTCCTGGGATGGAGGTTGTAGTTGTCCGCAAAACAATCCTCTACCCATTCGGCGACATTTCCCGCGGTGTCGTAAACGCCGAAGCCATTGGCGGGATAGGTGCCCACAGGCGCAGTTTTAGCGCCAAATAATCCCGAAAATTTACTGTTACAACCGCGACGGCAATTGGCGCGGCCGGCGGCTTCGCTTACCTGGTCACCCCACCAGAACAGGGTATTGGTTTCCGCGCGGGCCACGTATTCCCATTCGGCCTCAGTGGGTAATCGATATTTTTTCCCGGTGGTTTGGCTTAACCATTGGGCATAGGCTCGCGCATCTTCAAAACTGACATTGATCACCGGGCGATTGCCGCGTCCCCAACGATTATCGCTGGGCAGGGAGCGCTTGGTGGCCTGCGCAAACATGTCGTAATCATCGAAGGTGATTTCGTATTTGCTGATTGCAAAGGGTTTGGCGATTACTACTTTATGTACCGGCATGGCCAGGACATCATCTTTATTTCCCATGAGGAAATTACCGGTGGGAATGCTGATCATGTCCGGCCCCTGGGTTTTGATCGAAGCTACCAATTGGCTGCTGATTTCCTTACCCGGTTGAATTGCTTCGTCCAAGGCAAATTCCGGTTGTAAATCCTTGTCGATAATATCCACCCAGAGCCTTTGCGTTTCATAACCCGGCTGGCTGACCTCGATGTGGTAACGCCCTGGAGGCAATTGGATGCCCGGTTGGTAACGCTCGGGAATATTTAATATGCGAACCCGCGCGTTGGTGGGTTTGCTCAATACTTTCAATGCAAATGTTTGCACCGGTGCGCTGCTGGCCGCCTCGGAATAAGCGGATTGATCCATGGGAGCCAATTGGGCGATATGGATTTCTTCCGCTGTGGACGAGGCCACATAGGCAGTTGCAGTGGGGCTTACCTGGTTTACCACCATTACAGCCGTAAGGCTGCTGGTGGAACTGACGCTACTTGCTGTTGCAATAACGTCAGGGGTTGTCATCGGTGTGGTATCAGGCGTTCCGGTAAACCATTTCGCCGTTGCCAACATTAATTTGCCGATGCCGGATGGATTTCCCCCCGGCGACTCGCTGTTGGCATAAAAAATACTCATGCCACACCAGAGCAACGGAAGGAATATCAGTAGCGATACCGCCAGGGTGATAGGGCGATTTTTTCCCCTATAGGCCTGGTGCAACGCGGTGCTGGATTCTTCACGGCTGATTTGGGTAGGCGCGTGCTGTTCGTTAAAAAATATTTCGGTGATCTTGGTGGCAGGGCGTGAATAAAAACCGCGGCCGGGGCTCCAGCGAAGACTGCGGATTTTGTTCCAGCGCCAGCGCACAGCATTAAATGTGGCGGATACCAGTGCCCGTGCGAGGTTTACGACGGTTAAATCCGCCGGGTGCGCTGCGGTGGTGGTTGTGGTACGCGGGATTTTTTCCAATTCTTCCAGGGCTATAACCAGATCGCGCCCCCGTTGGAAACGCTGGTCGGGGTCCTTGGCCAGTAATTTATCCAATATTCTCTGGTAGCCCAGATACTGCATCGGTAATTTGGGAATAGGCGCGCTAATGTGCTTGAGCGCGATAGTTACCGCTTCATCGCCCTGGAACGGCAACACACCGGTGAGCATTTCATAAAATACAACACCGAGGCTGTAGAGGTCCGAGCGGCCATCAATGGTGTTGCCCTTGGTTTGTTCCGGGCTCATGTAGTGCGGTGTACCTACCACAGTACCCACGTGGGTCATGCGTGAGTTGACTGCCAGGCCCCGCGCAACGCCAAAGTCGGTAAGCACGGCGGAGTTATCGGAGCGGAATAAAATATTTTCCGGTTTTATATCGCGATGGATATAACCCTTCTCATGGGCATGGTCCAGGGCACTGGCGATTTCCCGCGTAATGCGCAACACCTCTTCGCCGCTCAGGCCTGTACCCATGCGGTCGTGCACCGAACCGTTGGGTAAATAATCCATAGCGATGTAATTCAAATCCTCATGGCGGCCTATGTCGTAAATCGCCACTATATTGGGGTGTGACAGTTGGCCAACGATAGTGGCCTCGCGCTGGAAGCGCTCGCTGAAGGCGGGGTCGCTATTCAATTGCGGATTCATTACCTTTAACGCGACAACACGCCCCACGCTGATCTGGATCGCGAGGTATACGGTGGACATGCCACCCTGGTTAATTTTCCGTATCACCCGGTAACCGGGAATTTGTAGCGCCATATAAAGTTGTATCTGTTTTGACAGTGACCGGCATCAGGCGGTCAGCACATAAACCAATAAACCCAGCAAGGATAAAAGCGCGCCGCCAAAAATCCAGGCGTCGACTTTGACAGTGCCGGTTAAATAGGGAATCCACTGCCACAGGCCTTTGCGCAGGGTGCTGTGGCGCAGTGGGGACTCAATAATTTGCAGCGTAATATTATCGCGCCCACCGCTGGTAAGTGCAGCATGTAAGAGTTGGTCCACCGCAGCGAGGCAATCACTGGATTCGCATAAAATCTGCGCGATGGTTTTGTCACTTACTTCATCGGTCAATCCATCGCTGCACAATAGAATCCATTGGTCGGTTTGCCACTGGCCTTCAAATAAATCTACTTTAACTTGTTTAAGCTCCTGCATACCGAGGCATTGGGTAATAATATTTTTTTCCGGATGGACTTCGGCGTCTTCGGCGCTGATTGCACCTGTGTCCACCAGCATCTGCACATAGGAATGGTCAACGCTTAATTGCTCCAGGCGGCCGCCTTCATGGGTCGGCGTCCATAAATAGGCGCGACTGTCGCCAACCCAGGCAATTTGGTATTTGGTGTGATCACTTCGCAAAGCGACTACGGTTGAACCCATGCCGGGTGCGCCTACGCCGTTAGCAGCGGAAGTAAGGATACTGGTGTGGGCGTGCTGGATTGCATCGACGAGGGAAAGCTCGGGGTTATCGTTGGTATCGCGCCCAATGGTATCGCGAACTATTGCACTGGCGACTTCACCGGCTTCGTGACCGCCCATGCCATCGGCAACCAACCATAACCCGTGTTCCGGTTGACTGAGAAAGCAGTCTTCATTGTTATCGCGTACCAGTCCCGGGTGGGATGCAGCGCTGTATTCCAGTGGGGTAATGGTCATCATCGGTCAGGTTGTATGTTGTTATTCTCGCGATTCCGTGTGTTTGAATACTAGATGACTTTGGAAGGGAAAACTACGCCGCCCGGCACAAAACATAGTAGAGCCTTTTGGGTAAGGAAATGGGAAATGGACAAGCTCATCCCTGAGCTACGCAGCATGGCTAGCACGTTTTCAATTGCAAACCGAGGGACTCCAGCGCTGCCTTTTGCCCGGCGTGAGTGACAACGGCGATGCTTGCTTTCCCCGGTATCAAGTAAGTGCGCGCCACACGTTTCAAATCTTCGGCGGTTACTTGCAGCACACGGTTGCGGAACAGCTCGCGTTTTTCGCGGGTGCGACCAAAAAGCTCCGCTTGATAGGTTGATTTGGCCTCGCCTGCCGGTGAGCCGGGTTTATCAATGCTGCCGATAACGCCAAGAATCGCTTCTTCCACGGCTTGCCATTGATGGTCGGTTTCCTGTAGCCATACAAGGGACTGATCAAAATCGCCCAATGTTTCAACCAGGCGTGGATCGCGATAGGAATAGAAACGGAACGAGGCCGTATTGCTGTCCTGGCTTGCCCCACCACCATAGGCGCCGCCTTGTTCACGCACGGCGCGGTGCAGATAGCCATTGCGCAGGAAACCGCCGAGTACAGTGAGTGCAGCCGCATCCGGATGTTCACTCGGCACTGTCGGGTAGGCTTTTGCGCAGAAGTTAACCTGGGTGTTGGTAATCCAGGCCTCGCGGATTTGTTCGTGGACAGCCGGAAGCGAAAACGCTGAGAAGCCCGTATTAACCTCTTCGCCATGCCAGCGTTGTTGCAAATCCTTGCGATAAGCATCCAGGTGTTCCTGTTCACCAACCAGTAGGAATTGTTTGGGTGCTTGCAAAATCAATTGATGGATTCCCGCGAGTGTTTGCGCAAATTCCGCCAGGGATTTTTCATTATCCAGTGCCGAATCCAATGCCTTCAACGCGGCAATGCCTTCCAACCCGCTAAGTTGGTGCGACACTTTGGCGGCGGGGCTCATACCGGCACAGGCTGCGGTCATCGCCAGGCTGTGGCCGTTGCCAGTGATGCTTTGCTCGCGGCGCGCACGGTTTTGGGCAATTAATTCGCGGATGCGATCCAATTCATCAAAGCGCGCCTGCAATAAAGTGTCTTGCATCAATGTGCTCATGGCCGCGCTATTGCGACTTAAGGCTTTGGCGGAAAGGGTTATGTAAGCATCGATATGTTGCACGTCGTCGCCCGCGCCGCGAATACTGCTGAATGCGCTGATAGCACCCACGGTTTCCGCCTGCCGGCGTTGGGTTGCCAGGTAATCTTTTTCCCCATTGCCCAATTCGGTTAAACAAATGCAGTAAAACGGTAGGACTTTTAATTGTGCGTCGGTCAGCGCGGGCAATTTGCAGGTGATCTGTTGATAGACCAGGCCATTGGTGCCGGCGGCATAACGTCGCAATGGATAATGATGGAAGTGTTCATGGCTGCCTGCGGTGTAATGCAAGTTCGCGGGAATGTCTTCCAGGCCCACTTTAGGCAAAATGCTTTCGTCATCCTGTTGCAATTGGCGCGCTTGCAGGGCTTTGGTGCGCTCAATAATTGTTTGTCTTTCTTCATTGCTTAATTGCGCTTTTAACGCAGCAAGGCGATTTTTTTCCGCGGCTTTGATTCGTTCCCCCATGTGTAAATCCGGACGCAAGGTAAGGCGGACGCGATGCGGATTTTCCAATAACCATTTTCGTACCGCGTTTTGGATAAATTGCGGATCTTGCGTTTTACGGCGAAGGTTTTCGAGGGCAGCATCAACGTCCAGCAGCGCAATAGGGTCGCCGCGATGGGTGGCCGAGGTGAGGCCCGTCAATATTAATTGCAGGCCATAGGGGTAACCGTCACCCCCGACTTCACGTTGCGATAATTCAAGCTGATGGAGGGAGGCCGCGATTTGCTCTTGGGGGACGCCTTGTTCGGCAACCTGTTGCAGTGTATCCAGGATCAAGGCTTCTACCTTGGCCACATCATCCAGCCTGCAACCTTCAAGGCCACATACAAATGCCATTTCGCGTGACGAATCGTCGAGCCCGCACAATGGTGAGGGAGCCTGGCCCAGGTCTGTTGTTTCCAGGGCTTGTTGCAAGGGTGAGGCGCTGTTATCGAGCAAAATATTAGCGAGCAATTGCGCTTCAAGCGATTCGTCCAGGTTGGTTGTTTTCCCCAGTAGCCACGATATGACCACATGGTTCTTGTGTTCGAGGTCGTCCGCGTCATTTTCATCAACGGGATAGGCTTCCTCGACATTGACTGGCGCGTGGTAACGTTTTTCATCGCCCACCGCAATGATTTCATCCAGCCTTTCAAAATGGCGCAATGCCTGGTTTTCAAATTTTTCGTGGTGCACCCGGGCAGGAATATCGCCGTAGGTCATGAAGATCGCGTTACTGGGGTGGTAATGGGTACGGTAAAAATCCTGCAATTGTTGGAAGGTTAAATCCGGAATGTGTTCCGGTTCACCGCCGCTGTTGTAGTGATAGGTGGTGGTCGGGTAAAGGTATTTACACAATGTATGCCAGAGTTGCGAGGGAACCGAACTCATGGCGCCTTTCATTTCATTAAAGACTACCCCCTTAAACACCAATTCCGAATCCGGGTTCTCCGGTTCCGCAAATTCCACCCGGTGGCCTTCCTGCGCAAAATCGAGTTCATCCAGGCGGGAAAAAAACACCGCATCCAAATAGACATCGAGCAGGTTATTAAAATCTTTACCGTTCTGGCTGGCAAAGGGGTAGGCAGTCCAATCGGAACTGGTAAATGCGTTCATAAAGGTATTGAGCGAGCGGCGCACCATCATGAAAAACGGGTCGCGCACCGGATATTTTTTACTGCCACATAACGCCGTATGTTCCAGGATGTGGGCAACGCCGGTGGAATCGTGCGGCACGGTGCGCAACGCCACCAGGAATACGTTTTCGTCGTTATCAGCCGCCAGGTGAATATGCTGCGCCCCGGTGCGTTTATGGCGATATTCTTCAACGCGGATTTTCAAGGCATCTATGGTTTGGCTGCGCAGCAATTCAAAAGCGGGATGAGTCATAAGGGCAAGTATCTCTGGAATGAACGTTAATCAGGGCGGAAGGCCAGTAATTGGGCGACAAAACCCTGCATACTGTCCAGTAGTGGCGCGTAATCGACGCAGCCCTGTTCGAGCTGGTGTAGAGCGTAACAACTTGCCTCCAGTGTGGAAAGCTGATTTTCGCTATCTGCCTTACGAACCAGGTATAGGGATGCCGGTGGATTTTCCAGCGTTAATCGCGGCAAACGTTGTAGCGAAGGATTTAAATAAAGTATCTTCCGGCTTTTGCGCCAGGTTGCATCTATCACCACTAATCGCAATGTGTCGGGTGATGTTCCTTCACCTTCCGGAATAGCGATAGGCATTTCCAATCCCAGCGCCAGGGCATCGCGGGTGGGTGGATAGAGTAGTAACGGCAGTTTTCCGTCCGCGTAAAGCATCTCATGCAAAGTTGATGGCGGCATGCTTTCATCGGCAGTACATAAATATCTTTCGCAATTTTTCAGGCTTAGTTGTAATAACCCGGCGGTGTTTTTAACATTCGTTGCTTCATTTTTATCCTGTATAACCAGCAGTTCAATACGGTTTTCGATGTCCCTGACCAAATGGCAAAGGCAATTGCGCAAGGGGCGCAAGCATCGCGTGCATAAGGGGCGTTTTTGGGCAGGCGCTAACATTAATAAGGGCTAACAGGTGAGGCAGGGTGCAGCTCCTGCAATTGGTAGCGAATAATATGGGCAAGTGTTTGCGCCTGTGATTGGTCAATGAGCAAACGCTTGCTCTGCGCGGTCATCGCCTTAATTGCCGCTTCGCGTTGGCTGGCGCTGGATCGCGTGTGGTTAATCTCCAGGTAACACAGCTGTTGCGGTACCCGGCCGCGAAAATAACGGGCTCCCGCCTTGCCTGATGTATGTTCTCGCCAGCGGCGCGCCATATCCGTTGTGATTCCGGTGTAAACTTGTCGATCACTGGTGAGGATCATGTAAACAAACCAGTTGTTGGTTACTGTCATGGATAAAATAAATGGCAGGAATGGATAGGTGATTTTATTTTCCCGGGCGAAGAATGGCAAAAGAATCAGCACAGCAAGATCGCAATTTTGATGACCTTGCGCAACGGTTTAAGAAAAATATTTATGGCGGCTTAAAAGGCGATATCCGCCTGGCTGTGTTGGAACGGGATTGTAAAGCTAATTTGCCCGTCTTTCCCGGCAATACCGATTGTGCAAGGCCCTGGCGTATTTTAGATGCGGGAGGGGGGCAAGGGCAGTTTTCGTTGCAGTGGGCCAAGGCGGGGCATGAAGTTGTGATCTGCGACATTTCCGCCGAAATGCTCAGGCTCGCTGAAGAACAAGTTAACGCACAGCAATTGGCGCCGCGGGTACGTTTGATCCATGCAGCGATTCAGGATCTACATTTGCATTTGGGAAAGGACACGCAATTTGATTTTGTTATTTGCCATGCCGTAATGGAGTGGTTGCAGGAGCCTCAGCAATTGCTGCCTTGCTTGCTCCAATATATGGCGCCGGGTGCTTATTTATCGCTGATTTTTTATAATCTGCATTCGTTGGTCTATAAAAATTTGCTGCGCACCAATTTCAAAAAAATTATTAACCGGGATTTCGGTGGCTCGCGCGGGAGCCTGACGCCGATCAACCCGCTGGATCCTCTGCAAGTATTGGCGTGGGTAGATGCGTTGCCGCTAACTACCTTGTGCTACAGCGGAATCAGGGTATTCCATGATTATATTTTTAATGAGGAACACCGCGCTCGCGAACCCGAAAATCTATTGCGGTTGGAGCTGGAGTTTTCGCAGTGCGAACCCTATCGATCTCTAGGGCGCTATATTCATTTGTTGCTGCAACGACACGGTTAAAACAGCAATCAATTTTGCAAAATCCTGAGCAAATAATCCCGCGCCTGGTTGATTTTCGCAGCAAGGTAATCATTGCCTCCCCGATCCGGATGCAATTTTTGAATCAAGCGGCGATGCGCATCCTGAACCATTATGGCGGTGATGTCCCCGCTGTTGATATCTCCATCCAATCCAAGGATTCCAAGTGCCTCCGCTGTTGTCATATTACCGGTGTGGTTGGCCGGCGGTGTTTGTTTTTCTTGTTGCTGCGTTTGCTCTGCTTTTTTTCGTTGCAGCCAGAAGGGTAACAGTTGGGTAACCAGCCCGTAAGCATTCCGTAGGAAGGGAATCAACGCACCTAACGCGGCACCGACCCAATGCATTCGCCCGGTAACAACCAGCAACACCAAAATTCCAAGGAATGCACCCACTCCGATGCGCCATAAGGTTTTTCGTTTTTGTTCAGCGTTCATTTTTTTATAGCGACCAAAGAAAATGATCACACAGGTCACTATTACTGCAAAGAGCAGGATCTTGAGCACAAAGCCTCCAGGACGGAAAGGGTCGGTTTAATTGGCAGTATTATAGGCGGCTACTTTTTTATGTCGATACCCGGCTTATGCCCATGATATGGGCCTCCGTAGCCGGTTAAGCCGATGATGGGACTGACCGGGTCTGGTGGGTGCATGGCATTATGAATGTTTTTATCGATGTGTTGTCTTTTTATTAAGGTTTTGTCTATGTTGGACTAATTAATGCAAATCAAACCTGAAAACGATTGATACAATAAGGCTCACCATATTCATTTCGGGGACCAGTTATGGGGTTTTCGCCTTCTGCTGTTACCACTATGTACTTGTGCAGATTAATGTTCCTGTTGGTGAGCCTTTTTATAGCGGGTTGTGGTGGCGGTTCCTCAAATTCGCATTCATCAAATAAAGCAAGTTTCTCACTTGGCAGTTCCCAGTTATCGGTGGTTGCCAGTTCGTCCCCCAGTGCAAATTTTACAAGCCCGCGTTCATCATCTTCTTCGTCTGCCAGGGTGCCTATCAGTGGCGTGGTGACCTATGACTTTGTTCCCCACACAACGAATGGTTTGAATTATGCAGCTACAGTTGCGCGGCCGGCACGTGGGGTATTGGTGGAGTTACTGGACGAAAGTAATCAGGTATTAGCAACCACGGCAACCAATCATGAAGGCAAATATTCACTGGATGCAACGCGGGACAAGTTGGTTAAAATCAGGGTAAAAGCGCAATTATTAAATCAGTCACCCGGCTGGAATTTTAAAGTCACTGATAATACCCAGGGAAATACCCTGTACGCTATGGGTGGCAGTTTAATTGCGGCAACAGAGGCCACAGGTATACGTGATTTACATGCATCCTCCGGATGGGGGGGAAGCAGTTATACGGGGCCGAGGGTTGCGGCACCGTTTGCAATATTGGATTCAATTTATATCGGCGTTGAACGTATCCAATCAACGGGCCAACAGGGTAGTTACCCGGCGTTGGAGTTGCGTTGGAGCGACAAAAATAAAACGGCGGAAGGGCAGCTTTCCCTGGGTGAAATCGGCACCAGTTTTTTTCAGGGCGATGCCATTTATATCCTCGGTGATGAGAATAATGATACCGATGAATATGATCGCCATGTGATTTTGCATGAGTGGGGGCATTACGTGGAAACCAATTTTTCCCGATCGGATAGCATTGGTGGTGACCACACACCCGATGAAAAACTCGATATGCGTGTCGCTATGTCCGAGGGCTTCGCTAACGCGTTTTCAGCGATGATTCTGGATGATCCTGAATATCGTGACTCAAGTGGCCCTGCGCAAGCGGATGGTTTTTTTTACAATGTTAGCCAAAAAAATAACTATGAGCGCGGTTGGTATTCAGAGGCCTCGGTACAATCGGTAATTTATAATTTTTATACCAGCAGTAATGGGAAGGTTGCAGGTAATTTTGCGGATATCTTCCACATTATCAATGCGGATAACTACGTGGGCTCCAATGCCTTGATATCCATCTATGTGTTTGCCGACCAGTTACGAAAAAATATGCCCGCTCAAACGCTTCCTTTCAATAGTCTGCTGAATGAGCAAAATATAGAAGTAACCGATGAATACGGTTCGGGTGAAAGCAATTCAGGGGGATATACAGGTAACCTGCCGATTTATAAAAATTTGTCCTTAAACAATGTGGCTGTGAGAGCCTGCAGCACCAATATTTTCGGGTCCTACAATAAATTGGGCAATGCGCAGCATTTCCTCATCAATATAGCAGCAAGCGGAAATTATCAATTTACTGCACGGGAAATGGGCGAAGATTCCGGCAATGCGAATCCGGATTTATATTTGTACCGTAGCGGTTACCTGATTGGTATGGCGGAAAATATTGATGTTGGCCAGGAAAACATTTCCCGGTTTTTAACAGCGGGGATTTATACATTGGAGCTGGTTGATGGGCGAGTCGTAGATGTTGATGAAACCTCCCAAATTACCGCGTGTTTTGATGTGCAAGCTCATCCAATCAATTAACAGGGGTAACCGGAAATGAATAAAACCAAGGTTTTTTACCTGGTCTTGACCGCGTTAATGGCAATGTTGGTGTGTGGATGTAGCGATAAGTCTTTTTTTGGAAAAAAAGTTAATGCCGGTGTTGTTCACGCACAGGAAAATCGGGAATCCAAACCCTCCCGGGGCAAACCGGGGGCGTCAGTCAGAATGGAAAATTCGCAGCCTTTTTACCTTGAATCCCCGGGAGTAGCTGACCTGGATGTATTATTATCGGCAGCAGCTTCGGCGGGCAATATGCAAGTTGATGTCGCTGTCGGGCAGGGGGTGGAATTGTTATCCTCCCAATCCCGCTTCGATTTTGCACTGACCAGCAATGGGATTTATAAATTACCTCTGCAAATTTCAGCGGCTGGGGAAGGGCGGTTTTACATTAACCTTCACGTGCGCATCACCAACGGCCAACAACAACAAACCAAAGTAATTACCGCTGTGATTCAGGTAGGAGCATTAGCTGCCAGGGCACTCAAGATACAAGATGATGGCCTGAATGATGATGAATCCGCTGTGATAGAGTTGCCGGCGCAGGAGACCGTAAGACCCTCGCAATAAATACATCCAGGTGTCAATCATGTATTGGTACGCACAGTTGTTTATAATGGCCGGCAATTAACTGGCCATTTATTTTGTTAACGAGGTATCTTTATGTCAAACCAACGCCTGCCTGCTGAATGGGAACCACAAGATGCCGTCATGTTGACCTGGCCGCATAAAAATACGGCGTGGAATTGGATTCTGGATGAAGTTGTAGAGCTTTACGAAGCCTTGGCCACTGTCATCAGTGATTATGCCGATGTCATCATTGCAGCACCTGAAACCGAATTGGATACAGTGCGATTGCGCTTGGAAGCCATGGGCGCACCAATGGAATATATTTATTTATATCCTTGTAAAAGTAACGATACCTGGGCGCGCGACCATGGCCCCTTAACCGTCGAATCGGTCGAAGGATTTAAACTGCTTGATTTTAAATTTAACGGGTGGGGCAATAAATTCGCACATGACCTGGATGATCAAATTACTTCCCAATTATTTGTACAAAAGGCCTTTCCCCATGCACGCCTGGAACCGCAAAACTGGGTATTGGAGGGCGGTTCGATTGAAACCGACGGCAAAGGAACTTTGTTAACTACCTCATCGTGCTTGTTAAATAAAAATCGCAACCCGGATTTAGGTAAAGATGAAATAGAGGCGCGATTAAAATCGGCATTCGGTGTGCAAAAAATAAATTGGCTGGACTACGGTTATCTGGCTGGTGATGATACCGATAGTCACATCGATACATTGGCACGTTTGTGTCCCGATAACACCATTGTTTATACCGCTTGCGATGACAAGGAAGATGAACATTACGAAGCGTTAAAGAAAATGGAAGAACAATTAAAGACATTTACCAATGCCATGGGCGAACCATACCGACTGTTACCGCTTCCATGGGCTGGGGCGGTGTCAGGTCGTGATTCCGGTGCGCGCTTGCCATCAACCTATGCCAATTTTTTAATTGTAAACGAAGCTGTATTGGTGCCTATATACGATTTGCCAATGGATGAAGAAGCGCTGGAGGTTATTTCGCAAGCATTCCCCGGTTACGAGATAATGGGCATTCCCTGCTTATCACTTATTGAACAAGGCGGAAGTTTGCATTGTATTACTATGCAAATTCCGGAAGGTGTATTGGAGTTACTGTGATGCAAAAAAAAGATTCCCGTAAATCCTTGAATGTTGGTTTGGTCCAACAATCGTGTAGTGCCAATGCTGATGATAATTTTGCAAAAACCATAGCGCAAATCCGTATTGCTGCGTCTCGGGGCGCTGAGCTGGTGGTGCTCCAGGAATTGCACCGCGGCCCCTATTTTTGCCAGCAGGAAATGTCGGGATATTTTGACCTGGCGGAGCCAATCCCTGGCCCCAGCACGCGAGCCCTGGGGGATTTAGCAAAGGAATTGGATATAGTTATTGTGGCTTCCTTGTTTGAAAAACGTGGAGTAGGGCTGCATCACAATACCGCCGTTGTTATTGAGCGCGATGGAATTATTGCCGGTAAATATCGCAAAATGCATATTCCGGATGATCCAGGCTATTACGAGAAATTCTATTTTACGCCGGGCGATTTAGGGTTTAATCCAATACAGACATCCGTTGGTAAGCTGGGCATATTAGTCTGTTGGGATCAGTGGTTTCCGGAGGCTGCCAGGTTAATGGCGATGGCCGGAGCAGAGTTGCTGATCTATCCCACGGCTATCGGTTGGTCGCCGGAAGAAGTTGCCGATGAACAGGCTCGCCAACGCGAGGCCTGGATTACTATTCAACGCGGCCATGCGATTGCCAACGGTTTGCCCGTTATCAGTGTTAATCGTGTAGGGCACGAGCCTGATCCCGCAGGTGGAGCCGGGTTAAATTTCTGGGGCAGCAGTTTTGTTGCAGGACCCCAGGGCGAATTTTTGTGGGCGGCAAGTACGGATCAGGAAGAAACCCAGGTAGTCGCTGTAGATTTATCGCGAAGCGAAGCGGTGCGACGCATGTGGCCCTATTTGCGAGATCGCCGAATTGATCATTACGGAGACTTGTTAAAGATCTACCGCGATTAATATGAGACAGGTTCCGGTAAGGTTGTGTTTACCGGAACCAGTGGTGGGAATATTTCCAATCGTCTAGACTGCCATCTCCACATTATTCATTTATCACCCTCGTGCTATGGATTCATTGTCTTCCGGTTATTTCTGCCTTTTAGGGGACTCGCCCTGCCGATTCGCGCAAGAATTACAGAATTTGCGCGAGCAGGTCAGCTTGTTAAAAGAACAAGTGCGGACGGACGCACTCACCGGTCTTTATAATTTCAGGTTTTTTTCCGATACCTTGCCGCTTGAAATGGAACGAGCCCGCCGTTCATTCCAGGCATTATCCCTCATTGTTTTGGATATCGATCATTTCAAGAAATTTAATGATACATGGGGACATGAATTGGGAAACCAGGCGTTGACCTTGGTTGCAAACCTCATCAGGTTAACGATTCGCAAGCTGGATTATGCCTGTCGTTTCGGCGGTGAAGAATTTATCATCCTATTGCCTAACACCGATTTAGGCCAGGCAAGAAGTGTTGCAGAACGTTTGCGTGAGGTAATTCAAAATACCCCCCTCCTGCACAATGGCCATACCTTATCGATAACCGCGAGCCTGGGGGTTGGCGAGTTTCGCGCGAATCACAGCGATACCCCAGAGGGGTTTGTTGAACGTGTTGATAGTTTACTTTACGAGGCAAAAAATGATGGCCGCAATCGTGTGAAGTCTTCAGTAATCGATTCGGCTCTTGTGCAATCAACAGTAACACCGGATGAGAAGGCGGCACTTGTCGATTTATTTGACAATCGAGATGATTAGCTGCCGGATTACATTTGGCTAGCGACTGTGTGCTACTTTCAACATCCACCAATTTCCGGAGCAATTCATTGATGACTTTTCCCAAGGTAGGTAACCTCGCCCCCTTGTTCACCTTGTCGGACTCTAATGGCAATTCCGTTTCATTAAAAGACTTCAAAGGCAAGAGCAACGTTGTTGTATATTTTTATCCAAAAGCATCCACACCGGGTTGTACGGTGCAGGCTTGCGGTATTCGGGATACCCATGAAAAATTCGCCGCATTAGAGACAGTTGTTCTGGGAATAAGCCCGGATCCAGTGGCAAAATTACAAAAATTTGTAAATAAATATAATTTAAATTTCAATTTATTGGCTGATGAAGATCATTCCATTGCTGAAAAGTATGGAGTCTGGGGTTTAAAAAAATTCATGGGGCGGGAATTTATGGGAATTTTGCGCACAAGCTTTTTAATTAATAAAGAAGGGCGGCTCGTGCATATTATGGATAAGGTAAATACTAAAACCCACGATCAAGACATGCTCGCGCTTATAGGTAAGGGTATTTAGAGAGGCCTTAATATAATGTTGGGTGATATGGAAAATTATATTTTGCACATAATTCCAAAGCATGTCGCTTTGTGCAAAATAAAGTGCGATTATAATTCGCCCAATTAATAACTCGAACCAGCACGGGAAGGTTTTGGCACTGATAATGCATTCTCAACGCTACACTACACTTCCTTTAGATTTTAACAAACGCCCTTGCTCGGCAAAGGAGACGGCTGGATGATCCAACTACAGCGCATTTACCGTAACAGTGAACATTTTTCAGAAAACTCATTCGAAGGCTCGGAGGTCAGGTCATACCCTGAATATTTGGCCATGGCTGAAATTCCAAAATATGAAGGGGTTTCTGCCAGGGTAATCGACGCGTTAAAACAGCGTGTTGGCCGGGATGATCTATCAATAGATCGAATTGCCGAGGACCTCAAACTTTCCAAGCGAACCCTGCAACGCCGGTTGCAACAGCAAGGTGCAAATTTTGCGCAGTTGCGAGATGTGTTGCGTTTCCATTATGCGATTAAGTACCTCATTGATGAGCACATGAGTGTGGACACGGTTTCCAAGTCACTGGATTTTTCAGATCGCACCAGTTTCACCAATGCCTTTAAACGCTGGACCAGTTTGTCCCCCAGCGTATTCAGAAAATTGTTCAGGGATTACGCCTGATCAATCTTTTCACTTCCCTTCTGGTTAAGTTGCGCTAATTGCTTGCCTGTTGCAAAACAGGTAGAGTTAGCGCTCTTTATTCTATGAGGTTAGATTCATGAGTTTCTTTATTGCGTCCGCCGTGGCCCAGACTCAGGCCGCACCTGCTTCGCAAGGTAATCCAATGATTACATTGTTGATGTTTGGTGGCATGTTTTTATTTATGTACTTATTGATTATTCGTCCTCAGCGCAAGCGTCAAAAAGAACACCAAAATCTGGTTGCAGCCCTGGCCAAGGGCGATGAGGTAATTATGACCAGCGGAATGCTTGGTAAAATTATCAAAGTTGATGAAAATTATGTTGTGCTTGAAACGGGAAATAATGTAGAGCTTAAATTCCAAAAGGTTGCTGTGCACGCGGTATTGCCTAAAGGGACAATCAAATCCATAGATGCTGCCTGATCAGCTAGTGGTAAAAAGGGGCTTAGGCCCCTTTTTTATTCCCGATATTTCACCAGCCCTGGTTTTTACACTAATAAAAATGATGCGGACTTAACTTATGGAGTTAATACAACAGATTGTTACCTGGCTGAATGGCATGGTATGGGGACCTGCCATGCTCATACTTATCTTGGGGACGGGATTTTTCCTGATGGCAATGCTGAAGGGAATGCCGCTGCTAAAATTGGCCCTGGGTTTCAAACTAATGTGGGGCGGACGGGAAAAAGGTGATCAATCGACCGGCGACGTCAGCCCTTTCCAGGCACTGATGACATGCCTTTCAGCAACGGTCGGTACGGGTAATATCGCCGGTGTAGCTACGGCCATTTTCCTGGGCGGTCCCGGCGCCTTGTTTTGGATGTGGTGTACAGCCCTGGTGGGTATGGCCACTAAATACTCGGAAATTGTTTTGGCCGTTCATTTCCGTGAAAAAGATGAAAAAGGTGAATACATTGGCGGACCCATGTATGCAATAAAAAATGGATTGGGTAAACGCTGGGCGTGGCTTGGTTTTGCATTCGCCCTTTTCGGGGGGTTTGCCGGTTTTGGGATCGGAAATATGGTGCAGGCCAACAGTATGGCGGAGGTATTGGAATCAACCTTCCATATTGAGCGTTGGATAACCGGATTGGTAACAACAATTATTGTTGCAATTGTAGTCCTTGGGGGCATACAGCGAATTGCAAAGGTTTCCGCATCACTGGTGCCATTTATGTGCGTCGGTTACGTGGTTATGTCATTGGTTGTACTGGTAATTTATGCTGATCGTATTCCAGCTGCACTTGCGTTGATTTTTGAGCACGCTTTCACACCGGCGGCGGCCACAGGAGGTTTCGCGGGGGCAGCGGTATTGATGGCGATCCAATATGGTGTAGCGCGAGGTATTTTTTCCAATGAGGCAGGCTTGGGAACTGCCGGCATTGCCCAGGCGGCTGGTACTACAAACAGTCCGGTGCGGTCAGGGTTGATTGGAATGATAGGTACCTTCATCGATACCATAGTTGTTTGTAGCATGACCGGATTGACCATTATTTGCTCCGGTGTTTGGAATAGCGGTATCAAAGGGGCGAGTTTATCAAGCGCAGCGTTCGAAACAGCCTTGCCGGGTGTAGGCGCATACCTACTGGCTATCGCTTTGTTAATTTTTACATTTACCACCATTTTAGGGTGGGGGTACTACGGGGAAAAATGCTGGATATATCTTGCCGGGAGGAAAACTGTACTGCCATTTCGAATAGTCTGGGTGTTTGCAGTGTTTGGTGGAGCGGTTTTTCAGTTGGATTTTGTCTGGTTATTGGCTGATACCCTAAACGCATTAATGGCAATTCCAAACCTGATAGCGCTTTTGTTGTTAAGTCCCGTCGTGCTCGCCCTCACCAGGAATTATTTTGACAATAAAGAAAATAATAAAGCGCCATCGCCATCTATAGACAATTAGCGGGACGAGGAAGCCCTGCAATTTTACTCGCAACTTTTGCCGGGCTAGGTGGAAACAATTGTAAAAGGTAAATGCTTTTTCCTTTTTCCGGGCCAAGTTTTTTTTCTGTATATTTCACCAGCGCTCGCATGGCTGGTGAAATTTCAAATTCGCGATAAAACTCCTGTAATAAAAAAATTATTTCCCAGTGTGCTTCCGTTAGGCAGATATTCTCCTGTTGGGCAATCGCTGTAGCTGCTTCCGCAGTCCATTCCTGCAAATCCTTAATATAGCCATCCTGATCCACTGCTATTGCCCGGCCATTAATTTCAAGGTGCATGCTAATACCAGCTTTGTACGCACTTGTGATCAAGTGCTAGTTTGACAAAACCATCATAATTAATCATTTGGATCTGGCTGTAAATTTTTTTTTCAATGCCGCGCGCACCCACATCCTCTGATAAAGCATAAATATTTATGCCGCGATTAATCAGGTCCAAAAGGGCGATTGCATCAGGCGAATTTGAGATTCCTCCAAAAACGCCATCTTCTATGAGTAACAGGGCATCTTCATTTGCACAAACCGCTATGCAGGACTTTAATGCACTGTGAGTAAACGGTGATTTGTTAACTGTATGCAAGATACCCATAAATTAAAAACTCAGTATATGCGTTTGCTGGCCCATTAATTCCGCAACTTGATGGTTGTTTAAAACGGTCAAACTCTCAATAGCCAATTCATCGAGGGCTATTCTTCTTTGTTCAAGTGACTCCCTGTGGACGTAAACATTTTCGATGTCATAAAAAGGCAAGGCGGACACTATCGCGGATAAATTTTTTTGTGCAATGTTTTTCCCGTTTTGGTCCTTAAGCAATTGGAATACACCGTCGTCCATAAAAAGTATGTGCACTTCCTGCTCATAGACTGCCGCTGTCAACGCGGCGTCCAAGGCTTCCCTGGCAAGAGGGTTGCCATAAGGTGCGTGGCGACTGATGAATAATAATTTTTTTTGCATCTGTGCTGTTAATTTCCGAAAGTTATTACCCGGTCTGCCGCTACTGTCGCGTCAACCAATTGCCCAAGCCCGCCTAATGTGAATCCAGTGGCTAGGTTTTCGGTATCTTTTTGATAGCGCAATGATTCCTCCTTATTTATAAGTCCGCGCTTTAACGCAGCGGCAATACACACCACCAGGTCTATGCCATGTGTGCCGGCCAACTCCTGCCATGCAGTGTAAAGGTCCAATTCATCTTGCGGAGGGGCAGCAAGCCTTGTTGCGTTATGTATGCCGTCTCCATAAAAAAATACGCGGTGAAGCTGGTGTCCCTGCGCAAGTAGTGAATTTGCAAATTGATAAGCACTATAACTAGCTTGTGATGAATAGGGAGCAGAAAGAACGTTAATAGCGAAGATCATGATGAATCAGCTTAAAAAAATAAGGCTCCACAAAGGGAGCCTCGAAATGAGTTTGTTTGAAATTAATTGTCATTGGATACATCCAATAGATGCAACAGGCTGTTGAATAAGTTGACTATAGACAGGTACAAACTGGTTGTAGCCAGGATGTAATTAGTTTCGCCACCATGAATAATTTCGCTTGTTTGATAAAGAATCAACGCCGACATCAGTAACACAATGCCGGCGGAAAACGCTAAATGCAGTCCCGAAAATTGATAACCAAAAAAAGATGCACCGAATAAAAATAACATTATTGCCAACATTAGCATTACTCCGACGACAACGAAGCCACCGAGGAAGCTGAAGTTCTTACGGGATGCCAGAACGTAAGCAGATAAGCCGATAAAAATCGCAGCTGTACCGCCTAATGCTTGCATAATAATGGCGGTACCATTTTCCATTGCGAGATATCTGTTCAGAATGGGGCCGAGACTTGCACCAATCAGGCCGGTGAAGACGAATACCACAGCCAAACCGGTTGCGGAATTTGCTGTTTTAGGCAGGACAAACCAAATCAGGGCTAATGCGATAAGGCTCATCATTAATCCTGCTCCATGGCCAATGCCAGCCGCCAGCGCGCCGCCAGCGCAAATAGCGCTAAATGCCAGGGTCAGCCCAAGCAAGAAATAGGTATTGCGCAATACTTTACTAACTTCGCTTTGGCTCAACACCTGAGTCGAATGAGTTTGATAAACGTCTTGCATGTTGAACTCCATCAATGTGCCAGGGATTAGAGAAAATAAATTGATAATACAAAGCTAAATAAATAAAGCCAAGGTAAATCTGGCGTAGGGTATTACTTAGTGGGGAGCGGATGGAATGAGTTCAATAGGGAAAATGATGAATGTTAATTCGACGGAAATTAATGGCGGCAATAAAAAAGGCATTTGATTGCTCAAATGCCTTGTGTATGGCGGAAGGGCAGGGATTTGAACCCTGGGTAGGCTCGCACCTACGCCGGTTTTCAAGACCGGTGCATTAAACCACTCTGCCACCCTTCCGAGTGCGGCAAATTATACATAGCTTTTTTCATTGGGCAAGAGAAAATCCTAATTTTAATATCCGAACATGCAGATCAAAAATGGCTGGTTAATTTTATTGATTATAAAAAAGCCGAATTGATTTCAATTCGGCTTTTTTGGGATTAGCGCCAACAGTGGTTGTTACTGCTCGCTATTGTTTCGCTTGTTTAAGCGGGGATCATTGAGTGGCCTGTTAATGGGGCGTGGATTATGGTCCACGTTGGGGGGTAGGCTCGTATCCAACGCGCGGGAAGCCTGGCCTTCTA
>CBFGOY010000019.1:0-74566 GCA_965650515.1 uncultured Cellvibrionaceae bacterium
TCCCCGGAATAATCACCGGGTTTTTCCTTGTCCGTTCCGGCGCCCGCTGACTCTTCACAAGGGCCGGCAATAAGCTCCACTGTCGCCCGCGCTTGGGCAAGCAATCCTATATCTAGATCTAGCGGTAAACCGCTGGCCGGTCCGGGCGGGTTATGGCTCCAGGCGAAAGCAGTCTCCAGCGATGGAAACAAACCGCCGGGTACACCGAAGGCTTTTTGCACGCTCATTTTCGCCATGCTGCCATGCCGATCCGGGGGAACCACGATCAGCATGGATTGCACCAGCTCGCGCATTTTCTCCGCTGCACCGGCGTTGAGCCATTCCTGGGTAGCCTGGGCGGCACCTTTTGCGTGGTGCAATGAGGCGTTATCGCAATAAACCCGGATTACCCGGAAGGGCTCCGCGCGGGAAAACCATTCATCCCAGGCAGCCAGGGATTCAAAATGCTGCTCCAGCGTCGGCTCACCTCGGGCAACGGTCAGGGCCAGGGGCCAGTGCTTGCTCTCGTGCTTCAGGATACCCATCGCATTACCTCGGGTGGCTGCCTGGCCCGCCAGGGCTGGTTAGAAATTAAACTCAAAGCCCGCGATGATTGAGCGCGGTTGCATCAACACGGCGGAGTCGAAATCGCTATTGGGACGGCCGCTGCCCGCAGGGGCGGTACCGGGATAAATAGCGATTGGCTTGTCTTCATCCAGCAAATTGCGCGCTGCCAGGTAGGCTTTCACCATCTCGTTGAACTGGTAGGAGATATTGGCGTTAAGCGTGCCGTGGGGGTCGGTCTTGCCATCGGGATGATTGGTGATGCTGGTGTACCAACCGTCGGTCACATGGGCGCTCAGGCTGGCTTGCCAGCTTTCATGGGTCCAGGTTCCGCCGAACTGGGCTGAGGCTGATGGAGCGGTAAACAGGGAATTTCCTTCAATGCCGGAATCCGCGTAGTCGGTAATTTCGGTATCCAGGAACGCCAGGTTGCCGAACAGGTTCCATTGGTCGTTTACTTGCCAGGACATGCCCAATTCCAATCCGACGATGCGTACACCATCCGCATTGCGCACCACAAAGGCTTCATCGCGCGAATCCTCAGGGGTCAGGTCATAGGGCAGTTGCATATCTTCGTATAGCGAATAGAACAGGTTTTGCGTCGTGCGCAAGCGTCCGTCGTGCCATTGCTGGCGACCGAAGAGTTCCAAGGAGTCGACGAATTCCTCGTCATATTCATAGTTGACGATCGGCATGGCGAAACTGATACCACCGCCGCCCGCATTGAACCCGCGCGAGTAGAGGATTCCTACCACTTGTTGCTCATTGGGGTTGTAGCTCACCCCCAATTTGGGCAAGAGCGCATCGTAGGTTTTGTCAGCATGGATGTTGACGATCTGGCGGGTCGGATCGCCGCCATCGCGCTTGCGCTCTTCTTCCTCGTAGCGCAATCCCAATGTGAGTTCGTATTTTTCCGCGAAGGGAATCAAACCTTCCGCGTACGCGGATTGGGTATCGGAGCGATCATCGAAACGCTGGACGCCGGCGAACTGGATCCACTCATCCTGGCGGGCGCGATAGAAACGGGTTCCCGCGACCCATTCACTGCCGTTTTCACCGGTATAGCGCAGGCGCGGCTCTACCACTTCCTCATCGGTATCAACCTGGGCACGGCTGCCGTTCGGGGCGGTTTTGCGCTTGAAGGTGAAATCCGTGGTCGAGGCGTCCAATTCGAATTCCAGCATATCGTTCAGGAAGGTGCTGAACTCAACACCCACACCTTTGGTTTGGGGGTTGTGCACAGGTTGCTCGGGGAAATTGGAGCGCTGTTTATTGAACGGGCGAACCACTATCTCGCCGTTAGGCCCTTCGTAGTTAACATCGGTCAAGGTCAGGAGGACGCGGGTGCCGCGCTCGCTCTGCGGTGTGTAAAGCAGCTTGCCGCGTAATGAGTGGCCTTCTATATCGGCCGGGTTTTCAACGCCTTCGTACGGGTCGTAGCTGACTTGTGACTGGCGCTCGAAAGTATCGGCCGCCAAGCGGAAGGACAGGGTTTCGCCAAGCGGCTGGTTGTACATCATCGATACGCGGCGCTGGTCCAGGTTACCGGCCTCAACGCGCACTGCCGCCTTGCGCTCCGCTTCCGGGTCGCGGGTTTTAACAAGGATGGTACCGGCAATCGCATTGCGGCCTACCAGGGTACTTTGCGGCCCCCTGAGTACCTCGATACGTTCCAGGTCCCAGATACCCATATCACCGAATACTACTTCGTTATAGCTGGCCGAGCGCCCGTCTATCTGCCAGTTCAGGCGCGGGCGGCTGCCGGCAAAGAAAGCGTTGGCGTTTTCCGCCGGTCCGGTACCGTCAACACCGCGTACTGTGGGTGCCTTACCGGTGCCGGTGACGTCGGTAACGTTGGGCACTTCGCGCAGCAAGTCGCGTACAGACATTAAATCCGGGCGGGCCTCCAAGGTTTCTTCATCCATCACCGCTACGCTGTTGCCGCTTTCCTCTACAGTGCGCGACAACAGCTCGCCGGAGATGACCACTTTTTCTAACTTTTGCGGGGCCGGCGCGGTATCAGCCATTGATAACGGAGTGAGTCCCAGTAAAGTAACCATGGGTATTAATCGATAGGTTGGGTATTTCATAAAATCCTCATACTTGTCCATAATGTCGCCGTATTCTAAATAATAATTATTACCATTACCACTATTATTCGGTTGGCTTATTTAGCCCAAACCCCAAGCCCTAACCTCGAACATACAAAGGGAACCTATGAAGGAAGATTTAGTGAAGCCAGTATTAACCGGCCAGGATTTGGCAGAACGGCCCCACGAATTTATTGTGGATGAACCCGGTAAGCCCGTTTTTGCCAGCACCATTTCTGTCCATTGTTGCCAATTTGCCCTCGCCCATTACACGGATGGGTTATTCACTGAATACGGAATTTTTTTTCCGCCAACCCTGCATAAGGCAGTTGCCAAACGGCGCGCCGAATTCCTGGCGGGCCGGTATTGCGCGAAGCAATCCTTACAGCCACTGGGCTATTTCAATGTAGATATCCTTACCGGCCCCCACCGTAATCCCCTCTGGCCCGCCGCAATTACCGGATCTATCAGCCATAGCAGGAATTACGCAATCGCGGTAACCGCCTTGAAATCAAACATTCGGGGAATCGGGGTTGATATTGAGGAAGAAGTGAATGCGGAAACCTGCGCAAACATAAAAAGGCAGGTTTTGTTCGGAGCGGAGTTGCACATGTTTGATCAATTTAAAGCGAGGTCTGCTGAACAAATATTCTTTACTACCGCCTTTTCCGCCAAAGAAAGTTTTTTTAAAGCGGCCTATCCCGAAGTCGGGAAATATTTTGATTTCTCCGCCGTTTCGATTTTGCAGGTCAACGAACAGGACAATACATTGCTGATGGAAGTTAACGAAACACTGAGCGAAAAATTGAAGGCGGGGGTAAGGGTGCGCGCGGATTATCGAATGCTATCGGAGCGCGCGGTGGTGACATTAGTAAAGCTTGATGGCGAGCGATAACCACAACCTTTATCCATACGGCCGTCGCAGCAAGCGCTACGACGGCCAGGTATTTACACACTGCGGCGAATAAATCCGTAATACAGACCAATTAACACCGGCACACCCAAACCAACCCAGGCCCAGACATCACCAGCCTCGTCAGACACCAAACCGCTGACCAGCCCGCTGAGGGTGAGTATCGCCAGGAGAATCGGCCATAACCAGAGTCGAATCATTTTGCTCCCTCCAGTGTTGCCGCTGTAAGCAATTCCTCAATGGGCTTGCGCCGCCGCTTCCACCACAAGTACAAACCGCTGGCGAGTACCAGGATGGTGGCTATATCCAGCAGCGCCCACAGGATTTTCATCGGCATACCGCCGTAATCCCCGAAGTGCAGCGGTTGCGACAGGAGCAAGCCGGTTAAATACCAGGGCGGTTCGCGGCTATCGGTAAATTCGCTGGTTTTTGCATCCATCAGCACCGGTAAAAATAAGCGCGCCGTCACCGGGGAATCGCCCCGCATGAAAACAGCGTAATGGTGGGCGCTCGACAAGATGGTTCCGGGGTACGCGATAAAGCCCGGCTTCATCCCCGGCGCGTAGGCGCGCGCGGCTTGCACCGACTTTTCCAGCGATCCCAAATCACCGGGATTGGGTGGGGGCAAGTCCTTATAGGGCCCCACCATTTTCGAGACCTGGTCGAACTGCCAGTATTTCACCACCAGGTCAGCCCAGGTATTCAGCACTCCCGTCGTTCCCACCACCAACGCCCAGGCCAGGGTAACAATGCCCAGGAGGTTATGGAGGTCGAGCCATTGCATCCGCGTGTTGCGGTCACGGCGCACTGTGCCGAAATCCAGCTTGCGCATGAACGGCGCATACAACACCACACCGGACACAATGGCCACAATTAACAATATGCCCATCAGGCCGAGGAATAATTTACCCGGCAGGCCTGCGAACAAATCAACGTGTAATTTGAACATGACCCACAAAAATCCCTCTTCGTAGTTCGGCTGGTTTAGTACCTCGGCAGTGCGCGCATCCACAACAACCGTTTTGCCGCCCTCCATTGCCGCTATATCGCGATTCAGCCCCACTATCCACAAGTTCTCCTCGTCCGGTTCCTGGAAAAGGTATTGGACCAGGAGGTCCGGATTGCTCGCGCGAGCCGCCGCCACAAGGGCATCCATATCGGCTTTGGCAGCAGGCGATTCCAGGACCGGCGCCTCGACTTCAGTGCCCAGCAAGTGGCCAATTTCATGATGGAAGATTAACGGTAATCCAGTGATGCACAGTAGCAACATAAATGGAGTACATATGAGGCTCGACCATTTATGGACCCAGGCCCAGCGGCGCAATGTTTTGGTAGATAGTGCCATATCGGCTTAATTCTCATGAAATGGAGATAAAGAAGGTTCCTTGCCCATTTATTGCCAGGGCTGGCGAATTCTAGATGGAAACACTTCTCTTTCGCAACAACGGGCAGCAACACCCCATTAACCGAACTTTTGAGCTGTGGCTTTATCCTATTCATATCTGGCCTAATACTCGGCCTATTCAACGCTGGAACGTAATTCTTTATCCACAGGAGAGTCTTATGAAACTTTATTTCAGTCCCGGCACTTGCTCGCTGGCGTCCCATATTGTGATACGCGAACTGGATCTACCTGTGAGCCTGATGAAGGTAGATTTAGCAACCAAAAAATTCGGTAATGATGAGGATTATTTGGTTATCAATAAAAAAGGTTACGTTCCGGCACTTGAATTTGATGACGGCACCTTGCTTACCGAAGGTGTTGCCATATTGCAATTCCTCGCAGACCAAAACCCCGAGGCAAAACTCGCTCCCGCAAACGGCACCCGTGAGCGTTATAAACTGCAAGAATGGTTGACCTTTATCAGTTCGGAAATCCATAAATCCTTCTCACCGCTATTTGATAAAAGCACCCCGGAGCAAACCCGGGCCACCTGCCTGGAAAAACTGGGTAAACGCTACAACTACGTTGCCGAACAACTGGCGCAACGGGATTATTTATTAGGCGATCAATTTACCGTAGCGGATGCCTATTTATTTATTACTATGATCTGGGCCAACCATTTCAAAATCGACCTTTCCAAATGGCCCACCTTAAAGGATTATCAAGCACGGATTGCGGCGCGTACCTCGGTGCAGGAAGCCCTTGCAGCAGAAAAAATTGCGTGATGACATTGCGCTGAGGTGACGCCAGTCACCTCTCTCCTCGCCAATACATCCCCCACTGTTTTAGGCATTATTCCCATCGAATTAGTGAGGCGCAAATACTTCCCACGCCAGGGAAAACTTGAAGCTTCTGGATTCTGACGTAAGATTATTAACGAATTACATGAGCGAGAGACGCCCAAGAAAATGGCAAAAGTGATTGACCTTCTCTATGGAATTATACGGATTGCACTTATCCTGGCATTATGCGCGCCGATAAAATGCTGGGCAGAAAATGACACGCACCCCATGCATTACCGGTATTGGGATTTGCGGGCCAGCGAAAAACGAGACGAATATCAATTCGAATTATTAAAGCTGGTATTGGAAAAAACCAAAAATATTTATGGTGATTATCGGCTGGAGCGCGTTGATCACAAAATAACGTCACTGCGCGCCAGCCGTGAAGTGAGTCGCGGAACCATAATTAATATTGAAGCCGCCCCCAATTGGACTACCGACACAGTTCCTTCAGAAATCAAACGCGATAAGCGAATTGCCGTAAAAATTCCGCTTTTAGGGGGGCTGCTAGGTTATCGAAAATTAATAATCCGAAAAACGGATGCAGCCAAATTTGCAGGGATAAAAGAGACTGCGCAACTTCAGGAATTAGTCGCAGGCCAGGGGAAGGATTGGGAGGACGTTTTCATTTACCGCGCCAATGGTTACAAAGTGAATGATGAAGCCGATTATTACAACCTGTTTGCGATGCTGGTGGCAAAACGGTTTGATTACATTCCTTTAAGCGCAATTGAAGTGGATAATTTTATCCAGAAATTCGGCCAGTATTCCGGGGATGTCACTGTCGTCCCGGATATTCTGATTTATTATCCATTTCCCGTATTATTCCAGGTCAGCCCCCACTACCCCGAATTAGCGAAGCGCGTCGAAATGGGACTCGAGCAGGCCAAAAAAGACGGCTCCATGGATTCCCTTTTTAAATCCTATTTTGCAGAAGACGTGCGAAAGTTAAATAAAATTAATAACCGTGTCTTTGTGTTGGAAAACAAACGTGTACCCGAGGAACTCAGATTGGCAGAGCCGATATTGCTAAAGGAATGGAAACCTGACTAACCTATCAATTTGCCAATTGCAATTACGGTTCCTGAAAGCCTAGCGCCCTGAATTCCAAAGCTCCAAGGTGTGGGTCCTGCTTAAAGAAAAAACCGATTCTGCGACCTGAATTGGAAGGAATATAATCAATTTGCATCTTGTGGGATTCTATTTTCTTTCCGTCCTTTAATAACACACCTTCAACCTGTAACTCGGTAGCGCTTTGGAAGCCAGCATTTTCGACATTAACTTTTACCAGGAATTCTGTTTCCACTTCGACAATGCTGTCTATCGCAAAGGAAATATGTAGTGGCGACCTTTCCCTGGTAATTTTTTCCCATGACAGATAGGCAAAGCCAACGCAAAGTAATACCAGCCCTGCCACACCCACAATTTTTTCCCACAAAGGTGTTACAGTTTTTTTGTTGTTCATAACAATTTCCTTACACTATCAAGCGCGCTGCTGCCGCACCCACTCCGGCGGGAAGGCTAAGCACTATCGCCGTGTTAATTAAATTGCCCGGGCTTTCACCGTCCGCACGCCCGAAAACCCACAACATAAAAAGGCTCACCGCAAATGCCAGTACATAACCGGTACTGGTAAATCGCACAAACAATTGCCAATGGCTTTTCCAATACCGTAAGGATTCAGCGTGAACGTCCGGATTCGATAAGGTAAACATTTGCATCATGGCGAGCGTAAGCAGAAGCAACGCACACATGTGCCAATATTGCATTTTGTAGGACAGCAAAATCATTTCTTCGGTAGGCGCCAGGTTAAATGCCAGGAACAGGCTGCCCGTTATAGAAATAATTAACTCGTGGTGATAATCCGGATCAAACTTTTTTTCCTTGTCACCGTTAATCAAGCTGCGGGCCAATAATGCACCAAGGCTCGCCGGTACTGATTGCAATAACAGCATGGAAAACGTTTCCCCCGGTCCGTTGGCAGATGTGATTATGCCAAGCGCAAACAGCACAACCGCACTGGTAACGAATCCAATCGCATAAGCGACCAGCACATCAAGGATGTCGTCGCTTAATGTCTTTGTTTCTTCAAAACCAACAATTGAAGACACACCCACCCACAAGGGCAGCGAGAGTAAAATAAGCGCCATTAAGCGCAGCGGATCAATATAAAAGCCCACCTCCCACATTTCCATGGTCATCATCATCGGCAAACTGAAAATCAAAGCGCCACCGATTGCTCTACCAATACCAATCCAGGCGGGATGGGCTGATGCATTTGCCATATCAATTTCCGTTTAATGTTTAGGCTGTTGGACAATTCGCCACTTTTGCTATAAGCATTCACTTCGACCACCTTTTTTAAAAAGAGTTGGCGGAACTATCGCATAGCCTGCCAATTCACTAATATCATCAGGATACCGGTAAATTCAATAGGGTGGCGGAGAGAAAGCTGTTGTCGTGATGAACGAGGGTATTCAATTGATTCCTTATAGCTTACCGCAAGAAAAGCAAATCATTTTGCATTATGCAAACTTACTCGGAGACACTATAACAAAAGAAATTATTGAAAGAGATCGACTGGAGAACAATGAAGAAGCGGAACATTTGGCAAATTTTTTTTGGAATATGGTTGAAAGTTCGAATGATGAAGATGGAAAGAGTGGCAAAAGTACCGAATATATATTAGAGAAAATAATTATTACATTCATGGCTTATTTTCGATCTTCAGGATACGAGGAGATTTGGGGGAAAGTTTCCGATTCGCGTTGAATAAGGCAGCACTGGTGCTGCCTTATTCTTATTAAAGGATCAATACACATCCCTTAAATAACGTTTATCCATATTTAATTTACGAATGTAGTTAACGGTTTCCGCTTCATCGAATTTTCCATATTGCTGGATAATATCGCGCAACGCCTGATCGACATCTTTTGCCATTCGACTGGCGTCACCGCAAACGCAGAAGTAGGCGCCTTCTTCCAGCCAATTCCAGATTTCCTGGCCGCGTTCACGCATGCGATCCTGCACATAGATTTTTTGCGATTGGTCGCGTGAGAATGCAAGGCTTAATTCGTTGAGCACACCATCCTTTTGGAATTGCAATAATTCTTCCTGATAATAAAAGTCAGTGGCAGCGTGTTGTTCACCGAAGAATAACCAGTTTTTGCCCGCGTCACCCCGTGCCTGGCGCTCCTGTAAAAAACCGCGAAAGGGGGCAACGCCGGTACCGGGCCCAACCATTATTAATGGTGTATCGCTTTTTTCCGGTACGTGGAAATGTTTGCTGGGCTGGACAAAAATCGGCACATCCACACCCTCGGCGCGATCTGCCAGGAATGTTGAGGCAACACCCTTGCGAATTTTTTTACTATCGCGGAAACGGGTGTAGCGAACGGCTGAAACGGTTAAATCAATCCGTTTGGGTTGCGCCTTGGAACTGGAAGCAATGGAATACAAACGCGGCTGCAAGCGTTTTAATATCGCAATAAATTCGTCCACACTCGCGCGAATTGGAAATTCTTGCAGGATATCCGCCAACTGGCGGCCGTAGAGCCACTCTTGCAGATCCTGTTTGTGTTCAGCATCCAGTAATGTTTTTAATTCGGCGCTTTTTGCGCGCTCTGCGATAAATTGCAATGCCTCCAGGCTCGGGCGACAAATTTCGTAATTTTCAATCAATGCCTGGTGCAAAGGTTTTTCGTGGGTATCCACGACTACCGGCGCATCCGCATTCAAGTTGAGCGCCTGTTCCAGCTCAAACACATAATCCGGACAATTCCTTGGCCAGACACCGAGCGCGTCACCGGCTTCATAACCAATGCCCGAGTCGCCCAGGTCAAAGCCGAATTGACGAACATCCTTACCGGAACCCTCACCGTTCAAACGTTTGTTGACGACCAGGCGCGATGGATAGGGATTGGCTTTGCTGTAACTGGATTCGGTTGGCATAGCAGCAGGCATGGACGCAGTGGTACTCGCGGAAACGGTGGTGGCTATATGGGGAGCCAATTGTTCCTTGAGCTTAGCAAACCAATTCGCAGCTGGCACTTCAAAATCCGTGTCGCAATCCACACGATCTACCAGCGCCTTGGCACCCAGGGCTTGCAGCCGCGCATATAATTTTTTGCCGTGGCCGCAAAATTGATCGTAATTGGAATCGCCCAGGGCTAACAAACCGAAATGCAATTCATTGAGCGAAGCCATGGAGGCATCGGTTAGCTGGCCCCAGAAATCACCGCCATTATCCGGCGCATCGCCATCACCAAAGGTACTGGTGATAAAGATGGCGAATTTATCGGCGGCAAGTTTTTTAACCGGATAATCATTCATGGATTGCAGATTCACCGCCCAACCCTGGGACGTTAATTCCTGCATAAATTTTTGCGCAAGGGCTTCCGCGTTACCGGTTTGTGAGGCCCACAATAGTGTCAGGGCCGGCCTTTGTTGCGCAGGCTCCGCACCCACCCCCAAGGGTAAAACACGGCTGAACATTCCCGCCAGTAAACCATTTACCCAATGGCGGTATTCCGCGCTGATGGGCGCATCGCCCGGCAATGCAGGCACCGCCTGGATTAATTTGGCGCTGGCTTGCAGGCCTCCGATAAAACCGGCGAGGTAGGTTTTCTCGTCTGCTGAAAATTGCGGTGCAACCAGCTCGACCACACCGATTTTTTCAGCAAAAGTTTGAATCAACGTCATACTGGTTTCCTCAGCCACAGGCGCAAAAGCCAATTGGCTGGTTGCTATTTTCTGCGCAGGGGCGGTTGCCGATACATAATCAGTAAAGTGATCGGACTCTTGCGCAATTACTTCCACACGTTTTAATGCAACGGCAGCCACTTTTAATTCGGGCTGCTGTGAAATGTCATCGATTTTGTCGCTGGTCACGGCATTGATACAAAGGTTATCCCCATAAATATCATTCCAATGGATAGGCGCAAAACAATTGCCGGGTTGCACGCGGTCGGTTACCACTGCGGGCAAAACGGCGTATCCACGGCGCGAGCGAATTTCCACTTTATCTTTATTGTTGATGCCTAGCTCGGCTGCATCCTGTGGATGGATTTCCACAAAAGTGCCGGGATTCAGTTTATTGAGTGTAGGAATTTTCCCCGTCTTGGTGAGCGTATGCCATTGGTGTTGTACGCGGCCGGTATTAAGCACCATGGGATATTCCGCATCGGGCATTTCCGCCGGGTTGACGTGGGGGCGCGCAAGGAAAACAGCCCTGCCGGATTCGGTGGCAAATTGCAATTCAGGCCGCGAGCCATCCGCGTTGGTTTTCAGCGTTTGGTTTATGCCGTTATTTATATACCGGATCGGATTGCGCGTTGAATCGGCGTCCGCACAAGGCCATTGCAAGGGTTCCCGGCGCAAACGTTCGTAGCTCACACCGCGTAGATCGTAACCGGTTTTGGGGTTGTAGGATTGTTTGATTTCTTCAAATACTTCAGACGCGGAATTAAAATTAAAACCTTCACTAAACCCCATTTCGCGCGCAACCCGCGCCACAATTTCCCAATCCGCCATAGCCTCGCCCGGCGGGCTTACCGCTTCCTGCATCAGCGTGATATTGCGCTCGGAATTAACCATTACCCCTTCGGCTTCCGCCCATAAAGCGCCGGGCAATAAAATATCGGCGTAGCGATTGGTTTCGGTATCCAGGAAGGCATCCTGCGCAATGACCAGTTCGGCTTTTTGCAACGCGTCAATCACAATCTTGCGATTGGGCACCGACGCCACCGGATTGGTACAAATAATCCAACAGGCTTTGATTTCACCGGCGGCCATGCGCTCAAACAGATCCACAGTACCTTTACCCAATTTCGTACTGATGGAGCCCGGTGCTATACCCCACAGGTTTTCAATGAATTCGCGATCTTTTTCCACCAGCAAAATGCGTTGGCCCGGCAACCCCGGCCCCATGTAACCCATCTCGCGGCCTCCCATCGCATTGGGTTGGCCGGTAAGGGAAAAGGGCCCACTGCCCAGGCGGCATATTTTCCCGGTCGCCAAATGCAAATTACAGATCGCGTTGGTATTCCAGGTGCCGTGGGTGCTTTGGTTCAAGCCCATGGTCCAACAGGTCATAAACTCCGGCGCGGCGCCAATTAATTCGGCGGCCTTGGTAATTGAATCAACAGCCAGGCCGGTAATTTCGCTGACCTTCTCAGGGGTGTAATCCGCTAGAAACTCCGGAATGTTTTCCCAACCTTGCGTGTACTGCGCAATAAAATCAGCATTGGTATGGCCATTTTTGTGCAATAAAAACAGCAAACCGTTTAACAACGCGAGATCAGTTCCGGGTTTGATCGGTAGAAATAAATCGGCCTTCTCAGCGGTAGTTGTGCGGCGCGGATCAGCGACGATTAATTTTGCCCCGGCTTTCACCCGATCCATCATGCGCAGATACAAAATGGGATGGCAGTCGGCCATATTCGCACCGATCACAAAAAATAAATCCGTGTGGTCAAAATCCTGGTAGGAACCGGGCGGTGCATCCGACCCCAGGGATAATTTGTATCCCATGCCCGCGCTCGCCATACACAGGCGCGAATTGGATTCAATATTGTTGGTGCGCACAAAACCTTTGCAGAGTTTGTTGACCAGGTATTGGGATTCAATAGACATCTGCCCCGATACATAAAAACTGAGGGCATCAGGGCCATATCGATCAAGGATTTCGCGCAAGCGTTTGGCGGTGTGGCTGATCGCTTGCGCCATGGGCGTTTTAACCGGATCGCGATTGCGCTCGGTACGCACAAACGCCGATTCCATACGACCTGAATTTACCAGCGCCTGGGCACTGGTTTGACCCTTGGTACATAAGCGACCGAAATTGGAGGGGTGATTTTTATCGCCCGAAACCCTGGTGATTTTTTTACCATCGGTTTCAAAGACCATACCGCAGCCCACACCACAATAGGGACATACGGAACGTACGGATTTCACAGCAGAATTCGTCATAGGGTTTGCAACTCCTCATTGCGAGGGGTTTAGCAATGCCTATGCCAGTGACCGGAAGCGATAAACTTTTAATAACCGACTGCAACAGCACACGCCCAAAAGATAGTTAATTCTTTGATTTTTATTATTATTTTTTAATTACCAGCAAGTGTTGGAACCTGCACGGCCATTGGGGAGGCCCTGTGATAAAAAAATTTTGCCCTAGATAAAAGCAATTTTTAAAGGCATGGGCATGGGTTTGTTTTGTCGTGGTGCAATTTTAAAAAACGCGCTTCCACAGAATTCCTGCCCCCTCGGAAAACCCGCACCAAACAAGAGCGATATCAGGTTCGGAATTGCCCGACCAATTGCTGCAACTCCATCCCCACCTTGGCCAACGCCTCGCCGGATTCATTGGAACGCGCCGCATACTGGCTCGCCGATTCAGTTGCATCTGCAATTGCATGCATATTTTTATTGATGGATTCAATCACCTGGGTTTGCTCCTCGGCAGCCGTGGCAATTTGCAATCCGCGCTGGTTAATGGTGCTGACCTGGTCATCGATAGATTTAAGCGCGTTGGATGTTTCCGTCACCATTTGTACCGAGACATCGCCTTTCACCAGGCTGCGCTTGATGGAGTCACTGGCCGCCGTGGTACTGCTTTGCAGGCGCTGGATCATCGCCTGGATCTCCTGTGTCGATGCCTGGGTACGCGCGGCAAGCGCACGCACCTCGTCCGCCACCACCGCAAAGCCCCGGCCCTGCTCACCCGCGCGGGCCGCCTCAATGGAAGCGTTGAGTGCGAGCAGGTTGGTTTGTTCGGCGATACCGCGAATCACATCGGAGACCGCACCGATGTTATTGACCTCTTCCTGCAACTGTTGCAAGCCATCCGTATTCAGGCGCACTTCATCCGACAATTGATGGATGTTATCGATAGACCGTGAGGCGGTTTTTTGCGCATCCTTGGTGGCGCCTTCAGTCACGCTCGCTGCATGGGCCGCCTCTTGCGTACTGCGTGCAACCTCCACCGCCGAAGCGGCCATTTCATTCATCGCGCTGGCAACTTGCAGGGTTTGCTCGCGCTGTATATCGAGCGTCCGGAAAGTAGCGGTGTTGTTCTGGGATACCCTTTGGCCAATCTCTGCCACCTGCCGGGTGAGTTGCTGGATGCGCTGGATCATACCGTGGATAGAGTCAACAAAGGTATTGAATGCGGTGATGACCGCACCGATTTCGTCATTACCGGTACGGGTGAGGCGCCGGGTTAAATCGCCGCCGCCGCGTGCGATTTCCTCCAGGCTGCGCACCAGGCCATTCAGCGGTGCCAGGGTTTTGTTGGCGATAAACACAGCAACCACGGCGATGGCCAGCAGCAGGACGAGGGCAACACCAAATACTGTCACCAGGGTGGATTGGATGTAGGACTCGCTTAATTCGCGCGCCGAATTGACCGCCGCATCAACATCATCGATATAAAAACCGGTACCTATCATCAGGTTCCATTTTTCCAGCCAGATGGCATAACTGAGTTTGGGATAGGCTGTCTCGCCCTGGCCTTGCCGGGGAAAGTGATAGGTTACAAAGCCACCACCGGCCTTGCCTTGCTTAACCAATTCATTAATCAGGTAAACGCCGTTTACATCTTTATAGTTCTGGAAGCTGTCGCCGATTTTGGCGGAATCACTGCCGGAAAATACACGTACGGAATTGCCATCGTAGCCAAAGAAATAACCGTCCTTTCCAAACTTGAGGCGTTTGAGCAACTCGATTGCCCGGTTTTTTTCCGGGGTGTCGTTACCACTGGCGGCGTCATACAAGGGCTGGATAAGCGAATGGGCCAGGTCCAGTGAATGGCGCAGCTCGGTCCTGTGTGCTTCGAGCAGGGTTTGGCGCAGTACCTCCATGTCCTTATCAAGGATGCTGTTCATGCGGGAACTCACCAGTGTGAGCAGCACCAGCAAGATGACCAGGCCAGGTACCAATCCCAACAGAATCAGTTTGTATTTCATGGAAAGCGAACCCATTAGCGGTACCCCCGATTATTGTTATAACCCGATTATTGTTATAAATAGCAACGACGGACTTAAAAGTAGTACAAACCCCGGAGATGACAACCGCAAGGAACCGGACCCTGTCAGTGGATAAAAAGCGCGACACGAAAACTCGTCTAACATTGTCCATATTGAACCAGATAGTGACCACTGCATAACGGCGGGCGAATGAGCGCGGATAAAAACCTTCAACCATTGCTGAGCAAGCTGATTGTGCCGGCCCAAAACCTGACGCAACTCAGCTTTTGCGGCGGGAATAAGGAAACGCAGCTTAGGCAATGGTTGCAACAACTGCCGCTCACCCAGGCCCAGCAGGTGAGTGCTCCCTTGTATACCGCCGTCCATGAAATAAGCCGCCTGCAAACCCCGTGGGAAAACCGCCTGCATTTACTTGAACTCTTGCGGATACCCATACACCAGACGTTGAACGGCTTAGCGCGGAAATACCTGAACCAGCCGTTGATATTGCCGGAAGCCGCACTTAAAACAGCAACCGTTGCGCAAGCCATCCAGAAACATTTCTTAAATGGTTACCTCGCGGTGGTGCGCGACCTATGCCTGAAAATGCGCAAATCACCGGAAAAGGCAGCGCAAACGCCTGAAATGGCCCTATCAATCCAGCGGGCACTGACCGCATTGGGTTTACTCTTGCTGCGCTCCTATCAATTGTACCTACCCATATCCGCCCAGGTTTGGGCGGAAATCCATGCGCTTTATCGTATTGCCTGTGGACTGGGCATAGAGCAGCAACCAGTGGAAGAAAACCTTCCCGACCACCGCGGGTTAAAGAATATCCACCATTGTTATTTGCAAATTTTGTTGCTGGCGACCGCCCGCCCCAACCAATTGCGCCAGGAGGAAATCGAAAGCACCTACAGGTTGCTGGACTTGCTCGCGCCCGCCGCCGAACTGCAAGGCTATAACCCGGCAGGAAAAGATAACCTGTTTATGGTTTTGCTGGATGGCACCAGCCCGCCCTTCTATAAATCGAATTGGCGAGTGACCGATGAACCGCCGGCATCGACCGATTTAATGGAGTTACGCACCACCCAATTGGTGCTGCGCCTGGAGGATATTTACAAGGCAACCACACCTGGCGCGGACAAAAGCCCCTTGCCCACCGGTGTGAAACTGACCGCCGCCCTGACCAGGCACCTGGAGCAGGCCTGGAGCCACCTGGCTATGCGCAGCTTTGCACGTCATGAGGCGAATACCGATATAGAAATCACCATAGGGTTAACGAACATCCACTTCCACCTCGCTGGTGAACAGCCGTTTAACGGGTTTTTAAACCAATCCAGCGCGGTAAGCGATCCACCGCAAAAAGGGACCATTTACCAACAACGGGGGGTCCAGCTAAAAGCGGATGCCGGGAAAGAAGTAAAAGACCCCTGGGGGGATACATTTGCTATCAAGGGCACCATTTTCGACGGCGAGGCGCTGCCTACCATCAATATCGATATGGAATTGAAAGCGCGGGAAAAGGAAAGCTACCAGGGGCATCACCCGATTTACACCGTCCCTTTGGTCGACCGCAGCCTGGGGGGTTATGGCCTGGAGTGGCGCGACGAGATCCCGGTACAGGTACGCACCGGTGAGTTACTGGGGCTGCGCGAATATGGTCGCGACAAATGGGCGATCGGGGTGGTTCGCTGGGCCCACCAGACCAAGGGGGCCACGCAACTGGGAATACAAATCCTCGCACCCCATGCTATTCCCGCCGGTTTGGCGGCCGTACATAAAACGGGTGGCTTCGCTGAGTACTTGCGCGCCTTGTTGATCCCTGAACTCAAGGCAATCAACCAGCCGCCCAGCCTTATCGTCAATGCGGTCAGCTTCCACGAATACACCAAAGCCCGGCTTTACTTGTCGCCCCAACCCGGCGCGGGCCACCAGGGCGATCTGTCGGTACAACTTACCAGCCGCTTGTTCGCCACCGGAGCATTTAGCCATTTTGGTTATCGCGAGTTGGCCACAACCAAACCGGGCGAAGGGAAGAAAGATGATCTCGATTCAGTCTGGCAGTAAGTTGCGCAGGGGTAGGCCAAGCGAGCGAGAACCAAATCACAAAAGCGACGAACACATCGCATAAATGATATGTAAAGTTGAGCGATCAAACGATTTCAGTAATATAGCCCCTTCGTTAGCTGGCCAACGAAGGCAAGTAAACGGCGACACATGGTAGGGTTTTCCAGCTTATTGGCAGGTGCTGGCAGCTAATTCAACAAAACAAAATCAAACACGGGCAAGAATTGCAGTGATCAGCGGCTCCAGAGTAGAAAAACACGCTATAGTCAAAAGCACGCTTCTCATGGCATAGACTGGATTGGCCAGGAATAGACCGCGTAGATGATCCTGACATTAAGAGACTTATGACTACATCAGATACCATTCGCCTACTCATCCTGAATAACTCGCGTTCTGAAGCCGAGCGGCTGATCAGCATGTTGCATGCCTCCGGCCATCCTTGCCGCGCCCAACATGTGGAAAGTGAGGAAGCCCTGGTTAAGTTGCTCCAGGAACAAAGCTGGGATCTGTTGATCGGCAACGACAAAACGGCCAATCCATCACCGCAAACGGCCATTAAACAAATTCGCCGGCTGAATAAAGATGTTCCCGTTATTTTACTCAGCGAACTGGGCGAGGACGAAAACCCCTTTGCTGTCGTTGAAGGATTACGCCTGGGCGCTGCCGATGTTATTAACCTGGATGATGACCAACATCTGTTGCTGGTGATCGAGCGCGAACTGGGTAACCGCGAGCAACGCCAGGCGCGCCGCAACGCCGACCGCCGGTTCCGCGAAGCCGAACGCCGTAGCCAGCAATTATTGGACAGCTCGCGCGATGCTATAGCGTTTGTGCAAGATGGGCTCTACCTCTATGCGAACGATTCTTTTGCCGAGCTGTTTGCCTATAGCAATAAAGACGATATAGAAGCCATGCCCATTATGGATATGGTGTCCAAAGGCGATCAAAACCGCCTGAAAAACTTTTTAAAGGATTTCACGTTTAAGGGCGAAGAAGCGGAATCCAGCTCCCTTAGTTTTACCGGCATCACCCAGGCAGGCGAAACAAAACCGATTAACCTGGAAGTATCGCTGGTGACCTATGATGAGGAACCCTGCATCCAATTCCTGGCGCGCGCCGCGGCCGCCGTTGCGACCACTAATAATGAAGCATTGGAAGCGCAGCTAAAACAAATCAAATGGCAGGACCTGGTTACCGGGGTTTATAACCGCCAATATCTGCTCAACCAGCTCGACCACATCATCGACAATGTTGATGAAAAACAAATCTACTGTTTGTTTTATATAGAGCTGGATAGTTTCAGCGAACGCATTAAAAATACCTTCGGTGTAGCCGGTGCGGATCTCGCCCTGGTTGACATAGCCACGCTGCTGCGCGCCAAAGCCAATACCAGTGATACGATCGCGCGCCTCGGTGATTCCACGTTCGCCATCATCGCCCCCAATGTAAAAGCGGATGCAGCGGTGAATCGCGCCCAACAACTCTGCAAGGAAGTTGAAGGGCATATCATCGAAATAGACCACAAGACCCTTCAAGTTACTTGTAGCATTGGCATTTCCTTAATTAACGAAACCACCACCAACACCAATACGGTCATTGAGCAGGCGCGCATTGCCATGGAAAAAGTGCGCACCAATAATGGCAACAGCGCAATGCTGTTTGAGCCGGAAACGCCCAAAGGCGATATCAAAGTTGATATTCCTTCATTAATCCAGCAAGCGCTTTCGAATGATCGCTTTCGCCTGTTGTTCCAGCCCATTATCAGCCTGCGCGGTTCCGACGAGGAATACTACGAAGTTTATTTGCGTATGCTGGATGAAAAAGGTGAGGAAATATCGCCCAGTCATTTTCTGGAGGCCGCTGCCAATATCAGCGCTGCCACCAAGATCGATCGCTGGGTGATCCTTGAATCCATCAAAATGTTGTCGCAACACCGCGCCAAGGGCAACAAAACAAAATTAATCGTAAATATCGGCCGCCAATCCCTGTGTGATGAATCCTTGCTTCCCTGGTTGGGCGTAGCCTTTAAAGCGGCCAAGTTGTCGCCCGATTCAATTGTCTTCCAGGCACAGGAAATTGATGTTACCAATCACCTGAATGCAGCGAAAAAATTTGCCGATGGCCTGGAAAAACTCAAAACCCATTTTGCCATCAGCAATTTTGGTTGTTCACTCAACCCATTCACTACATTGGCCCACGTTCCCGCCAGCATGATTAAGGTAGATGGCTCCTTTACCACCGACATCCAGAATAATAATGAAAGCCCGGAAACATTAATCCAGCTCATAGAAAAGCTGAACAGTGAAAACAAAATTACCCTGGTACCTTTTGTGGAAAACGCGAGTGTCCTCTCCACACTTTGGCAAGCGGGCGCGCATTACATCCAGGGACATTATTTGCAAGAGCCGAGCACCGGAATGAATTACGACTTTAATATGGAATCGTAACCCCACTCTTTGCGACACATAAATTCCTGCAAAAAAAACCGGAGCATGCTCCGGTTTTTTTATTTCGGTTGGGTGATTAAAGCTTATCGCGCTCGCGAAAACCCAGCAGATACAAAATCGCATCCAATCCAAGGTTGGAAATATTATGCTCGGCGGAAGCCTTGACCAGCGGTTTCGCACGGAAAGCAACCCCGAGCCCCGCAACGCTCAGCATTGGCAAATCATTAGCGCCATCACCCACGGCGATAACCTGTTCAAGCGCAATACCTTCCTGCCTGGCAAGCATCTCCAGCAATTCTGCTTTGCGTTTTCCGTCCACCACTACGCCTTTGACTTCGCCGGTAACTTTGCCATCAACGATATCCAGCTCATTGGCATATACATAATCAATGCCTAACCTGTTTTGAAGGTAGTGGCCGAAATAATTAAATCCACCGGAAAGGATTGCCGTTTTGTAGCCAAGTTTTTTCAAGGTGGATATTAATTTTTCCGCGCCTTCATTTAATCGCAATTTCGCTGCAATACCGGCGAGCACAGATTCATCCAACCCCTTTAACAACGCCATACGCCGCGCAAAACTTTGCTTGAAATCCAGCTCGCCACGCATCGCCGCTTCTGTAATTTCAGAAACCTGTTCCCCCACACCTGCGGCCTTTGCCAATTCATCAATGACTTCGGCATCAATGAGTGTGGAATCCATGTCGAAACACACCAGGCGCCGGTTGCGGCGATAAACCGTGTCACGCTGAAACGCCACATCAATATTTAATTGCGCCGACAGCTCCATAAAGTCGGCGCGCAGGGCCGCCATATCGACCGGGGTGCCGCGCACCGAAAATTCAACGCAGGCACTGGATTGGCTTGCTTCGGCCGCCGCTAACTCCGCCAGCGAAACGCGCCCGGATAAACGGTTAATGCTGTCGATATTCAATCCGTGTTTTGAAGTAACTGCTGTGAGTTCAGCAATCATGGCGGCATCTACCTGTCGTGCCAGCAAGGTCACTATATGGCGGGTTTTACCTTGCTGTTCCGCCCAATTATCATAGCTGTCCGGGGTGATGCCCTGAAAACGCACCTGGATACCCAGGGGCTCGGTGGCCTGCTGTATTTGCTCCAGCAATTGCATCCGGGCTTCCGGTGCAATACGCAGCTCCACCAGGATCCCCAGGGCCAGGGTATCGTGGATTACCGCCTGGCCAATATCCAGGACACGGGCATTTACACCGGCTAATACCCGGGTAATCGCGTGGGTGACGCCGGGCTTATCCACACCCGACGCATTAATCAGTAAAATCTCGTTCACAGAGCCTCTCTTGTTGAACTACTTTTGGCCTGACGCTACCGGTCACGGCGGCAGGAGGTCATGGCGGGCAACGGCCATAATCGGCGAAAGCGCGCATTCTAGCGGAATTAGCTGTGCGCCACAGCAGGCCAATGGGGAGAACTACGGCTTAGCAGGCGAGTCAAACTTAAGCTAGAATGCAATTCCAGACGACAGCATTTAGCGGGCCGTCTTCCACGACTCTGGCAGGAACCGGAGTAATTCCACGAACGCATGCAGTTGCGCACGGACTTCATAAAAAAATGACCATTATCAACACCTATCGCAGTTACCCACAACTTACGCTTTGCAGCTTCCTCCTGATTGCCCTCGGCATTTTTGGTGGCTGGGCTTACAGCTACAACAGCGGAATTAACCAGCGTGAACAAATCAACCACTACGGCCAGGTACTGGCCAACAGTGCCGCGCGCCAGGCAGTGAACGCAACCCTGCAGCAAGACCTTGTCAGTTTGCAGGCCATCTTGCTGGAGGTCGGCCAATACCCGAATGTCATTGGCTCGACCATACACACGGTTGAAAACAAATTGTTAGTGCAAAGCGGCTTTAAACCCAACCAGGAAATTATCGGCAAGCGCTACACCTTCTCCGCGCCCATCGCGCTTCACAATAACGTGGCCGGCTACCTTGAAGTCTCGCTGGATGTCCCCTTGCATAGCGAGCGGGACTATCACTTTTTCATTATGTGGATGGGGGCCATTTTTGCTTCATTGCTCACCATCTGGTGGACCATCCAGCGCCAATGGTGGTCGCAACTGAAAGATAAATTACCCAGCACCAGCGAGATAGTGACCGCGGTGGTGGAAAAAATGCCGACCATTGAAGATATTCCAGAGCCCGAACCGGAAGCCCCGAAACAGGTTTCCGTGCGGTTAAGTTTACACATCGCCAATATGAGCAAGCTCTACCAGCAACTCAATAGCGAAAGTTTTGCAACGGTATTGCGCCGCTTTGAAAAGCAGTTGCAAGGGGTATTGAATTTGTACTCGGGCGAGTGCCAGATGTTGTCAGGTGAAACGCTGATTATCGATTTCACCGGCGAAGCCTTTTACGAATGCAGCTTCCGCGCTGTCTGCGCCGCGCAATTGCTGGGCAACCTTGCGGCAAAAAACCCAAGCCCGCGTTTGCACCTGGCGGCTGCAGTGCATGAACTGTCCGCGCCGGTAAGTTCCAACAAATCGCTGCTGAAAGATTTTGTGGTGCAACACAATAATTATCTAAAACCGGATAAGGGTGAAATTTTAATTAGCCAACGCCTGATTGATGCTGAATTGCAGGAGCATCTTGAGATTGTCAGTGATAGCGGCAAGTTTATCGGGCTCAAAGCCCCTTATGCGGCGCTGCTGGCAAAACAGGAAGAACAATTAACCGGCACGACCGTGACCTAGCCTCGCTGTCACATAACTGCAACCTGTTTATCACACAACCGTCACAGGTCAGTCATAACCTCAAGGAAACATCCGCCAGGTTATGACTGCCATGCTCAATATTGAACAATCCCTCGCTAATAAATTCCCCGGTTTTAACCAACAGGCGCCCATAGTGCGCAACTCTACCCTGAGTATTTTGCGCAAACTGACCCACGAAAAAGAAATTAACGCATTCTTGCGAGAAAACCAGGGCAACCTGGGAATTGATTTCATTGACCGTATTTTTGAATATTTTAATTTCAGCTACAGCGTCTCCCAACGTGAACGCAACAATATTCCAGCACAGGGGCGTGTCATCATTGTTGCCAACCACCCCATAGGCTCGCTCGACGGTTTGGCGCTGGTGCGGTTAGTCAGCGAAGTGCGCAGGGATGTGAAAATCGTCGCCAATGATATGCTGATGACTTTCGAACCGCTGCACGATTTATTGCTCCCCCTGGATAACATGACCCGCGGGGCTTATAAGCATAGTTATAAAAATATTCTCCAGGCCTTGAATAACGACGAAGCCATTATTATTTTCCCTGCGGGTGAAGTATCACGCGCTAGCCCGAAAGGTATTCGCGACGGAAAATGGCAGGCGGGTTTCCTGCATTTCGCACGCAAAACCAAAGCGCCCATTTTGCCGATTTTCGTTTCAGCAAAAAATTCCCTGCTGTTTTACAGCGCCTCCATGATTTTCAAACCCTTGGCCACCGCCCTGCTCGCCCATGAAATGTTTAACAAACATTCTGCGGAAATCAAATTCCGTATCGGGGAAATGATTCCCTACCATGCGCTGGAAACAGACAAGCTGGCAGACAAGGCGTTAATAAAACGCCTGAAAAAACATTTGTATAAAATTGGCAAGAATCGCACTGCCAAAGGCAATCGCCCCGCGATCTTCGTTACCGAAAAAACCATTGCCCACCCGGAAGATCGCGCCGCCTTGAGGAAGGAATTCAAAACGGCTGAATTAATCGGCAAGACGCGTGACAACCATGCGATCTATTTGTGTGACTACAACCACCATCCCACGGTGTTGCGCGAAATCGGCCGTTTGCGCGAACAAACCTTTCGCCTGGTTGGCGAAGGTACAGGCGGCCGTCGCGACCTGGACAAATACGATCATTACTACCGTCACCTGGTGCTATGGGATGAAGAAAAGTTGAGTGTCGCAGGCGCCTATCGCCTGGGTGAAGCCCATAAGATCCTGCAAAAAAAAGGCATGGATGCACTCTATACCGCTGACCTGTTCGATTTCCACCCCGCTATCAAGCCCTATCTGGAACAAGGGTTGGAACTGGGCCGCAGTTTCGTGCATCCGGATTACTGGGGCAAAGCCAGCCTGGATTACCTGTGGCAGGGCTTGGGCGCTTATATCCAGCACCACCCGGAAATTCGCTACGTTTTCGGGCCGGTCAGTATGAGCGCCCAATATCCGAAAGCGTTGCGCGATTTACTTGTGTTTTATTACGAACGTTATTACAAGGACAGCGAAAGCCTTGCCGAGGGCAAGCACCCGCATGAAATCGATGAAGACGTATTGATTGAATTGCAGCACAAATTCAGCAAACTGGATCGCGACCAGGCTTTTGAAATATTGCAAATGGAATTCGCTGCGGCGGAACAAAAAATCCCGGTACTCTTTAAACAATACGCCGCGCTTTATGAGGATGGCGGTTATGAATTGCTGGCGTTTAGTGTGGATTCAGAATTCGGTAATTGTGTGGATGGATTATTTATGGGAGACCTCACCCGAATGAAAGCAGCCAAACGCGCGCGTTACCTGGGGAAATAACCCATTAATTAGCGTGCCCTTGCGCACTAGTTGCACAGAACAATCCCGGGTGCCGCCGACTCGGGTCGGCCACCCGCGCTATCATTGTTGCGATCATCAGAATCGCGCCAAAAAACCTCTGCCCCTTACCAATAACATCGGTTAGTGCTCCCACTGCAATCAATCCGGTTGCAATCCCCTGAAAAGTGTAGGTTAATCCCCTTACCTGACTGCACCAAATCCTATTCAACAATGAGTTAAGTATGCACATCCATATACTCGGAATCTGTGGCACGTTTATGGGCAGCCTCGCCCAACTTGCCAAGCAACTCGGCCACCGCGTTACCGGCAGCGATGCCAATGTTTACCCTCCCATGAGCACCCAGCTCGAACAAGCGGGAATTGAATTAATCCAGGGTTACGATCCCTCTTATTTACAACCACCGCATATGCCCACACCGCCCGACCTGGTAGTCGTTGGCAACGCTATGAGTCGCGGCAATCCCAGTGTCGAATATGTGCTTAACCAGGGCATTCCCTATACTTCCGGCCCACAGTGGCTGCGTGATCATGTGTTGCAAGGCAAATGGGTCCTTGCTGTCGCCGGCACCCACGGAAAAACCACAACCTCATCAATGCTTGCGTGGATCCTGGAATATGCGGGAATGGAACCGGGCTATCTTATTGGCGGCGTGACAAAAAACTTCCCGACGTCAGCGCGTATCGGTAAGACACCATTTTTTGTAGTGGAAGCCGATGAATACGACAGCGCCTTTTTTGATAAGCGCTCCAAATTCGTCCACTACAATGCGCGCACCGTTATTTTAAACAACCTTGAATTTGACCACGCCGATATATTTCCGGACCTCGCTGCAATCCAAAAACAATTCCATCACCTGATCCGTACAGTTCCGAATAATGGCCTGCTGATTTCCCCTGTGAATGACGCTGCGCTTAACGAAGTTTTCCAGCAAGGTTATTGGACCCCGCAGCAACAATTTGCAGTCATTGGTGAAGCCAATAATGCGGCCGCCGAATGGCAAGCAAAATTACTGGCAACGGATGGTTCCGCATTCGCCGTCATTCACAACGGCGAAGAAGTGGCGCAGGTGCATTGGTCACAAACCGGTATCCATAACGTAAATAATGGCTTGGCTGCGCTGATTGCCGCCCGCCATGTGGGGGTTACACCGGAACACGCCGCAAAGGCGCTGGAACAGTTTGCCGGGGTAAAACGCCGCATGGAATGTTTGGCCGATGTGCACAGCATCAAAGTCTATGATGACTTTGCCCATCACCCCACCGCGATTAAAACCACCCTGGCTGGTTTACGAGCCAAAGTCGGCGCTGAAAAAATAATTGCCATCATCGAGCCTCGCTCTAATACCATGCGCATGGGCGTACATAAAAACGCTCTCAACAAAAGCATTACTGACGCCGATGATGTGTTGTGGTACCAACCCCCCGATGTCGATTGGGCAATGGATGAAATAGTGAACAAAAGCCCGGTACCGGCAAAACTGGTTCGCGATCTGGAGGAGTTAATCCACTGTGCTATTTCTATTAGTGAGCCCAACACGCATATTGTGATTATGAGTAACGGCGGGTTTGGGGGTGTGCACCGGAAGCTGGTAGACCAGTTAACCAAACATGCGCTTTAAATAACGCGCAAATTGCATGAGCTAAATTAGCAATACCCGGCAACACATAGCATGCGCCTACTCAGGAGAATCCAATGAAGCAACGCACCATTACCCTGGCAATAACCGGTGCATCCGGTGCCCAATACGGTTTGCGTTTGTTGCAATGTTTGCTGGCAGCGGATTGCAAAGTGTATTTAATGATTTCCAGTGCAGCAGAAGTAGTAATACGCACCGAAACCGATCTGGATTTGCCGCGTGATATTGAAGAACAGCAATCGTTTTTCAGTGCGTTATTTGATGCCGATGAAGATCAGTTGCAAATATTGGCAAAGGACGACTGGTTCGCCGCCGTGGCTTCGGGTTCGAGTTCGCCCAGTTCCATGGTAATTTGCCCGGCAAGTGGAGGTACCCTGTCGGCCATTGCGCACGGCGCAAGCAATAATTTAATTGAGCGCGCAGCCGATGTGGCCCTCAAAGAACGACGCAAATTAATTGTGGTGCCGCGCGAAACCCCTTACTCGGAAATCCATTTGGAAAATATGCTCAAGCTAACCCAAATGGGTGTAGTGGTATTGCCCGCGAGTCCCGGCTTTTATATGCAGCCTCAAACAGTGGAAGAATTAATAGATTTTATCGTAGCCCGTATATTGGACCAGTTGGGTGTGCAGCAGGATTTAATGCCGCGCTGGGGTGAGGACTGACAGCACATCAATTGTGACAAAACCAATTCCCTCAACTAATCTAGTAAGACTCGTGTCAGTGCACAGCCAGGTTAAATGGCACAACGCAAATCCAGCGCCACAGCAGTAGTTTCGGAGCGAACTTGGGGTCGCCTTATGATGGATCAAAATAATAATTTTCCATTTGTAATTTTTATTTATAAAGCTGCCCGCCACGGTGGCCAGTTTGAATATTGCAGCTCGGCGGTAGAAAAATTCTTCCATGTTTCCCCTGCTACCATCATGGCAAATCCGGGCGTATTTTTTGATTTGTTCCCCGAACCGGAAAAATCATTGCTGCAACAGCGCTTTGCTGAACCAGTAGCCCTCCTTCCCGATCCTTTAGGAAACGAACATCAAGTAAATATTGAATTCAGCTACAAACACAAGGGCGATGAAAAGCGCCGTTATTTGTTACAAGCCACTCTCACTAATGAAGCCGCCGTAAACCTATGGTCCGGGGCAATATTTTCTATCGATGCAAGTTATCGCAAACAGGAGGCGGCAATTAAGTCCGCCAATTATTTTTTGCTTTTACAAGACCAATTGCCCGATTTATTTTATTACAAAGATCCCAATTCCCACTTCCTTGGCGGTAATAAGGCATGGAAAGATTTTCACGGCTTCACATCAACCGAACAATGGCTGGGAAAAACCGATAAGGATTCACCGCGGTTTTCCCCCACCGAAAGCGAACAAATCTTTAATGATGAACAGGCCATGCTCCGTTCCGGAAAAATTTCGCGCATACGCGAGCATATTAAAAATGCCGATGGCACTGAAAAATTTATGGATTCGATCAAGGCACCTATTGTTGATGATCAAAAAAGGACTATAGGTTTAGTGGGGCTGACACGGGATATTACCGAGCAAGTCCAAACAGAGCAGGCATTGGACCAGGCAAAAACGGCCGCCGAACAAGCCGCCATTGCGAAAAGCTCATTCCTGGCAATTATGAGCCATGAAATCCGGACCCCCATGAACGGCGTCATAGGTTGCGCCTCGCTCCTGGGCGAAACGCAATTGAATGATGAACAGCAACAACTGGTGCGGACGATTCAAAGTTGTGGCGAGGGTTTACTGGTCATCATTAATGACATTCTGGATTACTCCAAAATCGAGGCAGGACAAATTATCCTGGATGTACATTCCTTCCATTTACGTGAACTGGTTGAGGATACCCTCGAATTATTCGCCAAAACCGCCTCCGACAAAGCCATTGAACTTAATTACTATATAGAACCGGAAGTCCCGTTGCACCTGGAAGGCGACTCGTCACGCATTCGCCAGGTGCTGATCAATCTGATCGGTAACGCCATCAAATTTACCGAACAAGGCGAAGTGGTTATTCACGTTTCGCTTGAACAAAAGAACAGCGATGAAAACAGTTGCATAATTTTATTCGCAGTACGCGATACCGGCATAGGTATTTCTGATGAGCACCAGGGAAATTTATTCCAGGTATTCACCCAGGCCGATACATCCATTACCCGTAAATTCGGCGGCACCGGGTTAGGCTTGGCGATTTCCAAAAAAATTGTGCAGCAAATGGGGGGCAGAATTTGGTTTTCCAGCAAACTACATAAAGGAACCCAGTTCTTTTTTACGATCCAAACTATTTATGAGGATAAAGCGCATGAATACCAGGCATTGGACACCAGCCAATTTAAAAACTTGCACGCGCTCATCGTGGACGATAACGCGACCAATCGAAAAATCCTGGCAGCAACATTAATGCAGTGGGGCATGCGCGCCACAGCTTATGCCTCACCGGAAAACGCGTTGGAAAACGCCGGGCTCGGGCATCATTTCGATGTCGCCATCCTCGATCAGATCATGCCGGGAATGCAGGGCAATGAATTAGCAAAATGCCTCAAGGACCTGCGGCCACAGGATTCCATCCCTATAATTATTTTGAGCAGCACCTCCGAACGAAGCAACACGCGCATCAGTCCCTACATCAGCTTGCAGAAGCCCACGCGCAACAATGATTTGATCCGCGCACTCTTGCGTGCATTAAAACTCGGAAGCCACCACCCCGATGTCCAGCCAAAGCAAATCCAATGTACGGCAAAGAAAACGCGGATATTAGTGGTGGAAGACAACAGCGTAAACCAGATGGTGATTATCAAAATGTTATCCAAACTCGGCTACACCAATGTGACCGCTGTAGCCGACGGCAAGGAGGCTGTGGATATTTGCCGGAAAATGCCCATCGATATTATTTTGATGGATATACAAATGCGGTTTATGGATGGCTACACTGCAACCGAAAGAATTCGCAACCAGCAAAATGCGGGGCCGCAACCCTGGATTATCGCCCTGACGGCGGGGGTACAACAGGCGGATACCGAGCGCTCCTTCGCCAGCGGAATGAACGCATTTGCCACCAAGCCAATCCAGCTGGAACAACTCAACCAGGTGCTGATCGACGCCGAACAGGCACTAGCAAGCAACCTGTAGCCGGTTCAAGCATCACTGCCCTTCTGCTACACTCGCGCATTAAATTCAATAGTGTTTATCCTTGCCATGAACCTTCCCAAAAAAGTACGCATTGTAGAAGTTGGCCCACGCGACGGCTTACAAAATGAAAAACAGGCCATTCCCACCCTCGCCAAAATTGAATTGATTGAAAACCTGGCGGAAGCCGGATTGACCTATATTGAAGCCGGTAGTTTTGTAAACCCTAAATGGGTGCAGCAAATGGCGGACAGCGCCGATGTATTTACCGGTATCCAACGCAAGGCCGGGGTTACCTACGCGGCCCTTACACCGAATTTGCAAGGTTATGAGCGTGCAATGGCGGCTGGCGCAAACGAAGTGGCAATTTTTGCAGCTGCCTCGGAAGCGTTTAGCCAGAAGAATATCAATTGTTCGATAAAAGAGAGTATCGGCCGATTTGAAACCCTGATCGCGGCGGCAAGGCAACAACAGGTTCCGGTGCGCGGTTATATTTCCTGTGTCGCCGGTTGCCCTTATTCGGGTAAGGTTGATGCGGAATTGGTTGCCTCTATCGCCCAGGATTTACTCGCCCTCGGCTGCTACGAAATTTCCCTCGGCGATACTATTGGTGTTGGTACTGCGGGGCAAATTCAACAATTAATAGGAATCCTTTCCCGCACGATTCCCGTCGAAAAACTTGCGGTCCATATGCACGACACCTATGGCCAAGCGCTTACGAATATTTATGCCGCATTGGAAATGGGCGTTAATGTAGTGGATTCCTCCGTTGCCGGTTTGGGCGGTTGCCCTTACGCCCTGGGTGCCACTGGAAACCTGGCCACAGAAGATGTCGTTTATTTATTAAATGGGTTGGATATCGAACACGGTGTGGACCTGGAAAAATTAATTATTGCGGGAAATTCCATCAGTAAAGTGTTAGGGAAACCGACCAATTCCCGTGTTGCACGCGCCATGAGCCAAAAAATCCCCGGTTGTTAAAGGCGGGCATCAATAATTAACATTACAGGTGAGAAATTAACGTGGTTAACGAACTTGAGCGACAAATTAATCTGGAAACCGCGCAAATCCACTGGCACGACCTCCAGCGCTTCTTCGCTGGCGGCAACGCCATAGCGGTCGATCCAAGCCTCGATCTAACGCATGTCGCCGCACAAATCGCCGCCGATAACGCAACGCAATTAAAGCACTGGATGGACTCAGGACTGGTGGACGCCGTTAAGGATTCGCAAGCATTGCAATGGTACGGAGCAGACGCGTTAATGTGGGCGGTGGTCATAAAACCCTGGGTACTGGTGCAGCCCGTTATCGATGAGGTACATTAGTCATGCGAACCATTCGTCGCGCGCAAGGCAAAGATGCCGATGCAATCAATAACCTCTACACGCAATTAAATACACTTTCTACGCCGTCCGTTTTACCTGAACGAATTTCTGCTGTTGCGCAAAGTGATCACACCTTTTTATTGGTATGTGAAGATAATGGCGAAATTATCGCATCCGCCCTGGTATGTATCTGCGCGGATGTGATGTTTGGGAACCAGCCTTTTGCCATCGTGGAAAACGTTATTGTAAGCGCGGATTACCAGCGCGAAGGCATAGGAAAAAGCTTGATGGATTATATTGAAGACCTGTGCTTGCAACAGGATTGCAGCAAGATTATGTTGCAAACCGGCAGCGAGAATCGCAACGCACGGGATTTTTACACCGCCATGGGCTACGACCCGGACGCTAAAATAGGTTTTATAAAATATCGCCGCTACTTCGGCCAATAAATTTTCCGCATATTATTTAAAAAAGGAATCCGCTATGAATCTTACTGCTTCTGGTGTTGTCCTGCGTTTTCTCTTCGCATTGTTACTTGTTTTGCTTAGCTATAACCCTAGCGGCTATTCATTTTTTCATTGGGTTTATAACAATCTCAGCCACATCACGCCTTATATTGTTATCGCTGGATTAATCCTGCTGATTGGCTGGGGTATTTATATTAAAGCGACATTGAATTCGCTGGGCATCCTCGGCGTTATTATGCTGGCAGCATTATTCGCCAGCCTGGTTTGGCTTTTTATTTATTGGGGTTTTTTAAGCGTAAGCAACATTTCCGCCATGGCATGGGTGATAGAGATTTTACTCGCCGCCCTGCTCGCGGTTGGAATGTGCTGGTCGCATTTCACACGCCGTATGAGCGGGCAAGTGGATGTGGATGAGATTGAGGATAGGTAACAAAGCGATTGCGTTGACACCTTCGTGATTTAAAAAATATAAGATGAATAGGGATATTTTCGGCAATAGCCCTTCAGGAATTGGCTATTGCCAAATGCAAAATACATCCCATAGCTATGCCTTTCAGTCGTTACTTATTATCCTGATGGGACAGCAAATATTGCTTAACCGCGTCCTTGTTAGGCTGTTGTAACAACCATTCCCTGAATGCTTTGACTTTGGTAAAGATTTCATTACCGAGTAATTTCTCGTAGCGTTCATTCAAGGTCTTTTCCTGGCGCTGTTTGCGAATATTGCGTTGCCAGGCCTCGGTAAAAATTTTGGGCAACTTTCCCTGCAAATCCAAATGTTTCAGCAATTGCCATTCACCCTTATCCAGCCAAGCCTCATCACAGGCTGTACATAAATCGAGTTTATGGCTGGTTTGCAGGCCAATCTGGTATTTCATCATCAATCGGCCGCACTTGGGGCAAGAATGGACAGACTCAGATTCGGTAATTTCGACATAATCCGATGGTTGTGCAGAAATATTGCTTACGTAATGGTCGGCCCAAAAACGATAGTTAATCAGTGATACCAACGCACCGTCGCAGGACGGACAACTCGCAGCCACTAATCCAGGTTCCAACTCTTGCGGTTCCAGTTGAAACTTTATACAACTGCTGCAATACATAACCTATCTCCTTTTGTGCTTATTTTGCCGAGCCTTATTTCAGATTGGCTTACACTGGCCACTAACCAGCGTTCCAATAATTAGCAATGTAGTTGTTTTATCGGCGGAAGGCAGCGATGCTTTAGGCTTTTATTATCGGCAGGCATGGAATGGTACACAGGTCACAGCTTGCGCTTGTTGTGCATTAAACTTCAGCGCTTATTGTGCATTTCCCAGGTTTCGAGTTTCTTTTTATCGCTTTTGCGCAGCAACACATACGTGGCCCCTACCCAGCCGTGTTGTTTTTGCGCGGAATGAAATGCAAGGATTTCGGGGAATTGCGGCAGCCAATGGGCGACACAACTTTTAAGCTGCGCGGGCAGATTACGCCCTTCACCCTTTCCGTGGGTAATCAGGGCGCAGCGAATATCATGATTCATACAATCCTTGATGAATTGGAAAACAGCATTGCGCGCCTGGTCCACCGTCATGTGATGCAAATCCAGGCGCGCGTCGATCTGGTATTTCCCCAATCGCAAGTTGCGGTATACACCGGTCTGCACACCGTCGCGCTTGAATTCGATCACCGCCAGCGGGTCAACCGGTTCGATATATTCACCGGAAAGAAAATTTTTATCTTTCGCCAATTCGGCAGTGGCCGCTTTACGGCGTGTCAGGGAATTGGTTTTATCTAATTGCGGCGATGCTAGAACAACCTTTTCTTCCACCTTGATGGGTTTTACATCTTTCATTTGCTGGAGGAAAAGATCGGATTCGGGAGTTTTGGAAGACATGACAATCGTCGCCTGCGGTAAAACGGGATACAAATTGTAAAACAAAAGGCCGCCCTTGTAAGGCGGCCTTTATAAGCTTATCTGTGCCTGGCGTTATTTACGTGCGCGATTCCCGATCAGCTCGTTTACAACGGCCGGATCGGCAAGTGTCGAGGTGTCACCTAATGAATCCAGTTCATTTGCAGCGATCTTGCGCAGGATACGACGCATGATTTTCCCCGAGCGGGTTTTCGGTAAACCGGGTGCCCATTGGATAACATCCGGGCGTGCAATTGCGCCGATCTCCTTTACCACTAACGCGAGCAATTCTTTTTTCAACTCTTCACTTGGCTGCTCACCGGCCATCAGGGTTACGTAAGCGTAGATCCCCTGGCCTTTGATATCGTGCGGATACCCCACCACCGCAGCTTCAGCAACCTTATCGTGTAACACCAATGCGCTTTCAACCTCTGCGGTGCCCATGCGATGGCCGGATACGTTAATTACGTCATCCACACGGCCGGTGATCCAGTAATAGCCATCGGCATCGCGGCGTGCGCCATCGCCGGTGAAGTAATAGCCGGGATAGGTGCTGTAATAAGTATCCACACAACGCTGGTGGTCACCGAAAACCGTGCGGATCTGGCTTGGCCAAGCGGTTTTAATGCACAGGTTACCTTCGCCGGCACCGATAATTTCCTTGCCTTCAGCATCCAGCAACACCGGCTGCACACCGAAGAACGGAACCGTGGCTGAGCCCGGTTTGAGATCAATCGCACCGGGCAAGGGCGTCAGCATATGGGCGCCGGTTTCGGTTTGCCACCAGGTATCCATGATCGGGCAGCGGTTATCCCCGACCACGCGGTAATACCACTCCCAGGCTTCAGGGTTGATAGGCTCACCCACACTGCCCAGGATTTTCAAACTCGCGCGCGAGGTTTTGGTAACAAACTCGTTTCCCGCCCCCATCAATGCGCGGATTGCGGTCGGTGCGGTATAAAAACTGTTTACACCGTGTTTATCAATGACTTGCCAGCAGCGTGACGCATCGGGATAAGTGGGTACGCCCTCGAACATCAAGGTAGTCGCGCCGTTGGTGAGCGGGCCATAAACAATGTAGCTGTGACCGGTTACCCAACCTACATCGGCGGTACACCAGTAAATATCACCTTCCTGGTAATCGAACACATACTTGTGGGTCATCGCCGCCTGTAACAAATAACCACCGGTAGTATGTAAGACCCCTTTGGGCTTACCGGTAGAGCCGGATGTGTAAAGGATGAACAATGGATCTTCCGAATCCATGGCTTCCGGTTCGGCTTCGTTGGCTTGGCGTTCGACCAAATCCTCGTACCAGAAATCGCGTGTGCCATTCCAGGCGATATCGCCCCCTGTCCGTTTCACCACGATACAGGTGTGAACATTGGGACATTGGGCCAGTGCGACGTCTGCATTCTTTTTCAGTGAAACACGTTTGCCGCCACGCAGGCCTTCATCAGCCGTAATCACCACCTGGCAGTCGGCATCCTGGATGCGGTCTTTCAGGGCCTCCGGCGAGAAGCCACCAAATACGATTGAATGGATCGCACCGATACGGGTACAAGCGAGCATCGCATAGGCGGCTTCGGGAATCATCGGCATGTAGATACAAACACGATCACCTTTTTTTACCCCGCGCTCACGCAAGGCATTGGCCAAACGGCAAACCTGGTCGTGCAGCTCCTGATAGGTAATGAATTGATCTTCGGCAGGATCATCACCCTCCCAGATAATGGCAGTTTGGTTCGCACGCGCCGGCAAATGGCGGTCAATGCAGTTCACACTCACATTCAGTTTCCCGCCTATGAACCAAGCCACCTCGCCTTTTTTCATGTCACTCCGGCTGACCTGGGTCCAGGGCTGCTGCCAGGTCAGGAATGCATTGGCCTGTTCCGCCCAGAAAATATCGGGCGAATTGATCGATTGTTCATACATGGACTTATAACGGGCCAGGTCAATGGCAGCGTTCTTCTTGAAACTTTCGGGAACCGGATACAGGTGTACTTCTGACATGCTTATCTCTCTTGCCGTTATTTTGTTATTACATCAGGAGGGAAAGGTAGCGGATGAAAACCATGGCAGCCCCAATCCGCACTTAATAGCAGCCAAGCTTAGCAGGGTTAGGGCAAAAAGCTCAATGACAACGTTGTCCAATGGGCGCTAATAATACGAAAAATTCGGTTGATTTTATGGATGCCCGCGCATTGCCCCTTCAAATCAGCCAATCGGATCAGCCCGCTTTTTTATCGCTTGGACCTTCGTTATCCATACGTTCCAGCTCTTTACGATAACGTTCAACATCTTCCCAATCATAGGGTGTACCGGCATTCAGGTGTTCCGGATGCTTAGCCCGTTCTTTGGCGTTTTCCTGCAAGCTATGCTCCCTGGGCTCGTCATCCTGGTGCTGTAATGCTTCGTAGCGTTTCAATACATTTTCACCATCATAGGGTTTCGGTGCCATAACAGTTTCTCCCGATTCATTTTCACCCGGTGGTTATTTAAAAAATCACAAAAAAGGGCCGCCTATCTGCGACCCTCAATTTTCCAACAAATTCAGCAGTGTAAGTTTGCGATTACGCGACCTGCATGGGAATCGTATTCGATGTGCGATTAACGGTGTTGTCTTCATTGAGATACACCAGCTTCGGTTTATGGTTAAGCAATTCCGCTTCGTTGAAATGGCCGTAGGTCGCGATAATCACACGGTCACCCACCGCGACTTTGCGCGCAGCGGCGCCATTCATGGAAATAGTGCCGGAACCGGGTTCAGCCAGAATGATATAGGTGTGGAAACGCTCACCGTTGCTCACGTTGTAAATATCGATTTGTTCAAATTCGCGCATGCCGGCAAGGGCAACCAGGTTAGCGTCAATCGCGCAGGAACCGTCGTACCACAGTTCCGCCTGGGTAACCTTGGCCATGTGCAATTTGGCTTTAAGCATATGTGAAAGCATGGGATCCTCCGGGAATCACTTGCTGGCGTGTCAGGCCAGGACCACAGAAACGTTATCAATTAATCGCGCGCCGGCAGTGTACATGGCGCCGAGTATAGTGATCTCCCGATCATCGTGTGCCGCCATCTCCAGGGTACGGCTGTTGCAGATGCTGATGTAATCCACCCGGAAACCCGCCGCTTCGACTTGCGCGCGCGCCTCCTCGACCAGCACGGTAAAATCGCGGCGGCCCTGCCCAATGTGTTGTTTGATTCCATTCAATGTGCGGTTGAGCACGGCCACCCGGGGGCGCTCTTCCGCTGTAATAAAACCATTGCGTGAACTCATGGCCAAGCCATCAGCCTCGCGGAAAATCTCGCCCGCAGTAATCTTGATGGGGATACACAAGTCCTCCACCATGCGGCGGATGACTGCCAATTGCTGGAAATCCTTGATACCGAATACCGCTTCATCGGGCTGGACAATATTAAACAGCTTGGTGACTACCGTTGTCACGCCCTCAAAGTGACCGGGGCGACTGGCGCCACACAGGACATCGGTCATGGTCGGCACGATTACGCGGGTCTGCTCGGCCATACCGTTGGGGTAGATCTCTTTTTCATCCGGACAAAACAAATAGTCACAGTTTACCGATTCAAGCTTGGCGGTATCGGCTGCCAGGGTGCGCGGATATTTATCCCAGTCTTCGTTCAATCCGAACTGCAACGGATTGACGAAAATACTGGTCACCACCAGGTCACAATTCTTTTGCGCGATTTTCACCAGTTCAAGGTGGGCATTGTGGAGGTTGCCCATGGTGGGGACAAACCCGATGCGCTTGCCAGCGCGGCGCTCGGCCGCCAGGGCTTCGCGCAAGGAACTGATGTGATGGAAAACCTGCATTAATACGCCTCAACTACGCCAGGAGCCTACCAGGGCACGGGCGCGCGATAATACACGGTCACTGAAAGGATGTACATTTTTCGAACAAAAAATAGCCACTAATCGACAGCAGATCAATCGCGATCTGGTGCCACCAACCGAATAACCTCATCTCCGACCCTTAACTTCCCGCCCTGGATAACCCTGGCGCACAGCCCGCCGTAACCAAACATGGCCGCCGCACCGCCTTTTCCCAGCGCTTCATCCATACGCGAACAGGGATGGCAAAGGGCGTTGGTCTCGAGGATGACATCCCCGATTTGTAAACGCTGGTAGCGCAGCAGGTTCATATTCATACCGGAAATCACCAGGTTACGACGCAACAGCCGCGGGTCTATTGAGCCGTGGCCAGTGTGCCGGCAAATCTGCTGGATATATTCGCGACTGATCAAGGTGACCTGGCGGGCGGAACCGGGGGTCTTTTTCATACGGTGATCACCCACCAGCCCCAAATCAACAACCGCTTCCGTGGAATCAACCACCATTACTTCCCCGCGCCGCTCGGAGCGAAGGCCGATCCACTCCAGCTTACCGGGCGCTATATCGGCGCAAAGTTTATCGAGCAATCGGGCCTGGCTGTTCATGGTCTTGGCAAACTCGTGGGGATCAATAGCCGTCCTGCTGGAAATACTCAGGGGCAAGGTTATCGAAGCGGGTGTATTTGCCGACAAACGCGGCACGGCAGGTGCCGATTTCACCGTTACGTTGCTTGCCGATAATCAACTCGGCAATACCTTTTTCGGGACTGTCTTCGTGGTAATACTCATCGCGATAGATAAACAGGATTACGTCCGCGTCCTGTTCGATAGCGCCTGATTCCCGTAAGTCAGAGTTCATCGGACGTTTGTTGGGGCGTTGTTCCACGCCACGGTTTAGCTGGGAAAGGGCAATCATGGGGCAGTCAAATTCTTTCGCCATGCCCTTTAGCGAGCGGGAAATTTCGGAAATTTCCTGGGTGCGGCCTTCGCCGCCACCGGCCACGGTCATTAATTGTAAGTAGTCGACCATAATCATGCCGGGATTGCCGTATTCGCGGGTGATACGGCGGATACGGGCGCGCATTTCCTGGGGGTTCAGGCCACCGGTGTCGTCGATAAACAATAACTTGTCTTTCAGCTTGGCAACCGCCGAGGAAAGTTTCGGCCAATCTTCTTCGGTGAGCTTGCCGTTACGCATTTTGCCCTGGTCGATGCGACCGATGGAGGACATCATCCGCATGATCAACGCCGAAGACGGCATTTCCATACTGAAAATCACCACCGGCTTGGACTGGTTAAATAATGCCCCTTCTACAAAATTCAGCGCGAGCGCGGTTTTACCCATGGAGGGACGGGCGGCGAGGATGATCAATTCGCCCGGCTGCCAGCCGGAGGTTCGTTGATCCAGGTCGGTAATACCGGAGGGAACGCCAGTGATATCGCTGCCGGAGCGGAAAAGTTCATCGATACGCTGGACGGTTTGCTTGAGCAACTCATTCACCCCGACCAAACCGCCCTCCTTGGGGCGGTCTTCCGCGATCTCGGCGACGCGCTTTTCGGCCAGTTGCAATAGGTCATCGGAATCCAGCCCGGCCGGATTCATACTGGATTTGCTGATGTCCTGCGCCGCAGCAATCAACTGCCGCAGGGTGGAACGTTCGCGCACTATCTTGGCGTAAGCGGCAATGTTGGCGGCACTCGGAGTGTTATTGGCCATTTCCACCAGATATGCCAGGCCGCCTACCCGCTCCAGTTCATCGTGCTTGTGCAGTTCTTCAGACAGGGTAATGACATCCAGTGGCTGGCCGGCCTCCTGGAGGTTGAGCATCATGCGGAAAATCAGGCGATGATCTTCACGAAAGAAGTCATTTTCGGTAAGTACTTCCAATACCGCATCCAGGCGGCCGTTTTCCAGCATCAAGCCGCCCAATACTGATTGTTCGGCCTCTACGGAATGAGGCAGTGCCGATTTGCCGGATAATTCGTCGGCCAGGCGACTCTCGAAGCTGGAGGTTTCGTAAGCAGTATTGGGCATAATTCACTTAGCTTTTTTATCAATTGAGGTTATCAATTTGGAGACAAAAAAATCGGGCACTTCTTTAACCCCTTTCTGCCTGACAGCATAAATGGGTTATCGATAGTGCCCGATTTCGTTGTGCTTGTCAGCAAATGCCGACACGCACCGCAATGGCGATAAGTAATAAATTACTCAGCAACAACTGCCAATTTAACAGCCTGGATCACTTCAGCGTGCAATTGGACATCGATCTCATATTGACCGATTTCGCGGATCACGCCTTGCGGCAAGCGAACTTCAGACTTGGCAACCGCAACGCCGGCAGCGGTGATTGCGTCAGCGATGTCGCGAGTACCGATAGAACCGAACAGGCGGCCTTCGTCGCCAGCGTTGGCAGCGATGGTTACGTTCAGTTCCGCCAGTTTTTCGGCGCGAGCAGTTGCTTCAGCGATCTTGGCAGCAGCAGTAGCTTCCAATTCAGCGCGACGCGCTTCGAAGTCAGCGATGTTTTTTGCGGTAGCGGCAACAGCCTTGCCTTGTGGCAACAGGTAGTTACGGCCATAACCAGACTTAACGGTAACCCTGTCACCGATGGCGCCGAGCTTGCCGACTTTATCAAGCAGAATAACTTCCATCTCTATTACCCCTTACTCGTGGCTGTCAGTGTATGGAATCAAAGCCAGGTAACGGGCACGCTTGATAGCAGAAGCCAACTGACGTTGGTATTTTGCTTTGGTGCCAGTGATACGGCTTGGAACGATTTTGCCAGTTTCGGTGATGTAGGCTTTCAGGGTTTCAACATCTTTGTAATCGATGCGCTTGGTGCCTTCAGCGGTAAAACGGCAGAATTTACGACGACGGAAAAAACGTGCCATGGTTATACCCCCTGCTCTTCTTCAAAGTCTTCAGCGTCAACACCGTCTTCTTCAGACAGGTCTTCCGCGTCAGCATCATCACGACGCTCAGCGCGCGGTGGACGTGCTTTACGCTCACGGCCTTCTTTCTCGGCTTTGAGGATGAAAGATTCTTCGGTGATAGCCGCATCTTCACGCAGCACCAGGCTACGCAGGATGGCATCGTTGTAACGGAAGTTGGTAGTCAGCTCTTCCAACACAGCGTCAGAGCACTCCACGTTCATCAGAACATAGTGAGCCTTGTGTACTTTGTTGATTGAGTAGGCCAGTTGACGACGGCCCCAGTCTTCCAAACGGTGAACCTGGCCACCGTCGTTTTTGATAGCAGAGGTGTAACGCTCTACCATTGCAGGTACTTGTTCGCTTTGGTCCGGGTGAACCAGGAACACGATTTCGTAATGACGCATTGTAGCTCCTTACGGGTTAAAGTCTCCCAACCTGTTTAGACACAAGCCAGTGAGACAAGGAGTAGCCGGTTTTCGAATGCTTCCGCATCCATACCCCCGGCCGGTTTGGGGTGCGGAATTGTACGGATTTGGGCCGGGCGATGCAAGGCTAAATAATAGTTAAGGCGGGGTTGCGCAAGCTCGCAGCGATATTCTTTATGGTTGTTTTAAAGATGAAGCCCAAGGCTGCCGAGTTTTTCAAAATCCACCGGTTTTGCGAAATGCTCATCAAAGCCGGATTCAAAGGCGTTTTTCCGATCCTGCTCCTGGCCGTACCCCGTTAGGGCAACGAGGGTGAATGGCCGGATATTCGGCAAGGCGCGCAATTTTGCCCCCACCTCATAACCGCTCAGGTCCGGCAAACCTATATCGAGGAAAATAAGTTCAGGCTGGAACTGGCCGGCAATATCAATGGCCTGCTTGCCCGTGTATGCCGTTTTTACCGAATGCCCCGCCATGGCAAGCAATTGGGCCAGGGTGTCGGCAGCATCTGCATTGTCATCAACAATCAGGATTTTTCTAGGGCCGGATACCGGGGCTGCGATCGGTTGTTCAGAATCACCGGTATCAATGCTGCTATCCCGAATTAATACCGGTAAAACGATTTCAAAGGTGCTCCCCTGGCCCGGACCGTCGCTTTTGGCGCTGACGCTGCCCCCGTGGAGTTGAACCAGGGTTTTCACCAGGGATAACCCGATCCCCAGGCCATCTTGCACCTGGTCGTTCAGGTGACCGTGCTGGCTGAATAAATTGAAGATTGCCTCAAGCGATTCCGGCTCGATACCTATGCCATTGTCAGTCACACGAATGCGGGCATTTGATCCCTGCACACTTGCCTCCAGCACGATAAGGCCCCCTGCCGGGGTAAATTTGGCGGCGTTGAGCAAGAGGTTAGCCATGATCTGCGACAGGCGTACCTGATCACCATTTACCTGGATACTCTCATCCGGCAGGGTTACCTCCAAAACGTGCCCTTTGTTCTCGATAAACTGGGTACAGGTTTCCACCGCGTTGTGGATTACCGTGCGCAAGCAAACAGGCTCGTGGCGCAGCGAGATTTTGCCTTGCGAGATACGCGCAACATCCAGCAGGTCATCCACCAAACGCACCAGGTGGTCAGTATGACGCTGGATAGTGTCGCGCGCGCTGGCTTGCGCGGGGGGAACCTCCGGGTCCAGGCGACGCAGTAATTGCAATGCGGTGCGTATCGGCCCAAGCGGATTGCGTAATTCGTGGGCGAGCGTGGCGAGGAATTCATCCTTGCGCCGGTCCATTTCACGCAATTCGTATTCGACGCGCCCAAGACGCAATAAAGCTTTAACGTTGGCAATTAATTCATCCGGCTCTATGGGTTCGACCAGGTAATTATCCGCACCGTCCTCCAATGCGCGAATCTTGTCCGCCGAATCGATGTAAGACGCCGAGGTTTGCAAAATCAAAATTGCCTGGGTCGCCGGGTCGCCTTTTAATCGGCGGCAAACTTCAAGCCCGTTGATATCCGGTAATTTAACGTCAAGCAAAATGAGGTCGGGGGAATCCGTGCGCGCCATGGTAATTGCATCCTTACCATTGGATGCTTCTATTACCCGCAAACCCGCGTGCACCAGGATGCGTGATTTGGCATAGCGGGCGCCCTCGTTATCATCGACATTTAGAATGAGCGCATCTTTGTATGATCGCAGTGGCATGTTTAGGTCCTCAAAAGAATTCCTTTGTGCGCTGAGCCGAACCTCGCAATGGCTGATGGCCCTTCGGTAATCATCCATGGATAAATAACCGCTCATTAAACGATTAAATGGTTGGAGGTTGCTCAGTTAAAAAATCGGTTTCAGTTTGCGCAACCAATGTTCGCAGCGTTGACAGCAACTGTTCCTTGAACAAGGGTTTTACATAGTAAGCATCGGCACCAAGCGATAAACCTTTACGCTTGTCCTCCACTTCGGTCACGATAATCACCGGAATGGCGCGTCGTTCCGGATCATTTTTTATTTCGGCTAACCACAACCAGTTGTCTTCACCGCGCAACATAATATCCAGGATGATCGCTGCCGGCCGCTGCATCGCCCAATGCTCTTCCGCGTCACGCAAATTGTGCGCGGCAACCGGGCGAAATTCCGTATTCAATAAATATTTTTCGTATTGCATTTGTGTCGATAGATTGTCCTCGACAATCAAAACCGGAATACGTTTGTCCTGGTGCTCGAAATGCGCCGGTATCTTCGCTACTGTCACCTCAGGGTACATATTTAGCACCAATGGCAAGGTGACGGAAAAAACCGAACCGACGCCGGGCGTACTGGTTACCGATACATCGCCTTGCAGCAGTTTCGCCAGATTGCGGCAAAGCGGTAAGCCAAGCCCCGTACCTTTCACCTTGCTTTGCAATGAACTCTCTATTTGGCTGAATTCTTCAAAAATTAATTGCAAGTCATGGGAATCGATTCCAATGCCCGTGTCGGCAACGCTGAACTTCACCTGGTTTTTGCCGGGGATTAATTCGGCACTGACTGTGATTTCTCCGGCTTCGGTAAATTTCAATGCGTTGGAAATAAAATTCCGCAAAATTTGCGAAACCTTTGCTTCGTCCGAAAATATTTCCAACGGCGGTTCCGGCGTGACAAACGTCAATGTCAGGGATTCGGATACCAGCAAGGGGCGCAACATTCCACGCAAGGCGCCAAATAAATTGCCCACATCAAATGAAGAAGGCCGGAGGTCAACTTTACCTGCTTCAATCTTGGCAATATCTAGCAAATCATTAACCAATTCATTCAAACCATTGGCAGCTTGCAAGATAAATGTGACCTGCTTGGCTTGCTCAATCGTCAAGTCACCATCCACACGTTCCAGTAATAATTTTGCCAGGGCGCGAATGGAACTCAGCGGTGTACGGAATTCATGGCTCATGTTCGATAAAAACCGCGATTTCATTTCGTCCGCACGGCGCAGGTGGCCGGCTTTTTCATCCAGTTCCGCATAGAGCGCGACCATACCCCGGTTGGTGTCCTCCAACTCGCGTGTGAGCGCCAGCAGGTCATCCTGGCGGGCTTTTAATTCAGCCAGTGCGATTAATAACTCCTGGTTCTGTTGCATGGTCTCGCTAACACCGGTTGCGGTCGGTAACGCAGCCAACTTGCCGAACAAAACGCTGCTGGATTTAACCGTGATGCGCGGCGCCATGCGCGGGAAAATTTTTTTGAAAATAACGCGCGTGCCCGCCCCAACAGCCGTTTTGATATCAAAGCGGTCCGCAAGGCGACGGGCGCCGATAATCCCCATGCCCATACCGGTAGCGGACTTATATTCACCCGCGAGGATTTGCTCGACATTCGCGATACCCGGTCCCTGGTCCTCAATGCAAATGGCCAATATTTGCGGTGAGGTTTCACCTTCAACTGAAAAACGAATCCTGCCGCTACCGGCATAGCTGTAAACATTGCGCGCCAGTTCCGATACCGAGGTGGCGATACGCACCTGGTCCTGCACACCGAACCCACACAATTGCGCGATTTGCTTGGCGCGTTGGCGCACCACCACCACATCGGTCTCGGTTTTTATGTAAACGGTGAGAATGCGGATAATCATCTGCCATCACCGCCTATTCAAACGATTCCCGCACTACCACAATGGTGGAATCATCCTTACCGCGCGCGAAATCGCGATAGATAACCGCCGCAATAACGGCCGGGTGGCAAAAGATTAAATCGGGATAGTTGGAAATATCCCAACGCGTACTGATGCCATCGGAATGGGCAACCAACATCGCATCGCTGTCCCAGGCCTCGGAAAACTCCTGCAATTTCCGGAGGTTGGCACCAACGATACCGTTATGTGAAATTAAATGGCGGTTACCCTGGTTGCGCAGGAGGCAGACCGCAATATTTCCCACGCCCGCGAACCCCAGCGTGCCGGCTTTTTTATTGATATAGCTAACCGCAACCGCTGCGCCGCGTGTGCCCTGGAGGGCCGTATGGGCGCGCTGCACAATAATTGCCGGGCTTTGTTCCGCTATATCGGGCAAATTGACGGCGGCGTTAGCCGCCAGTGCGGCCTCGGGGCCGTGGCCCAGGCCATCAGCAACAATCAACGTCAGGCATTTTTCATGGGCCGCCATCGCCCAGCTATCGCCACTGACCTCCTCACCTTTAATAGGCACACAGATGGCTCCCACTTGCCAGGCAGCGGGTGAAGGCGCCTGCTCGGATGCCCAGATAACCATCCACAATACCGTGCCTTTACCACTCACCGAATACAGATCAAAATCCTGGCTTAACCGGCGCACGGCACCCAAACCTATGCCATAGGTGCCGGTGGTGGAGTTGCCGTCCTCCACGTACCAGCCCAGGTCATCGATACCCGGCCCCTTATCAAGCGCAATGACTTCAATCCCCGCATGGATTCCCTCGCCAAGGGTGCGCAACAATATCTGGCCAAAACCGGCGTGTTTTACGATATTGGTGGCAGCCTCGGTAATGAGTAACGCCAACTGCCCGGTTCGCACCTCATCAAAGTCTAATTCGCGCGCCAGCACCATACCCGCGCGTCGCGCTACCGCGACGCTGCTAATATCCTCAAGGTCAAACACCAGCTGGGTACCGTAACTGTTCAAAACTGTTTCCACTTGGCAATGCGCACCGAGGTTCCCTCACCCGGCACGGTCTGGAGTTCAAATTCATCGGCGAGGCGCCTGGCCCCGCTCAAGCCCAGGCCCAGGCCTGTTCCCGTAGTGAAACCATCGGTCATGGCCAGCTCCACATTGGCAATGCCCGGGCCTTTATCAATCAAAATCACCTCGATGCCGGTGCGATGGGAATCCCTGTAACGGACCAGGTGGGCTTCACCGCCACCGCCATAACGCAAGGTGTTGCGGGCGAGTTCGCTGGCGGCGGTGACCATCTTGGTTTGATCGATCAAGCTAAACCCAAGCGCTACCAGGTCATCGCGTACTTGTTTGCGCAGGCGTACCACATCCTCATCGGTTCTTACCGGCACCACCAGGCATTCCCCGGCATTGTTTGGTGAAGAAAAAGAAGCGTTTCCCATGCGATTTACCCGTAGATGCTCCCGTGGAAGTTCCATTAATCGCGCTGCTCCAGCATCTTCATGCCCAATTCAACATTGAGTGCCGTTCGCACCCCTTCCAGCGTTAAACCCAATTCCACCAGGGTGATCGCCACAGCGGGCTGCATACCCACCAATACCGTTTTTGCATCCAGTATCCTGGCCATGGCGGCGGTGTCGCTGATCATGCGCCCGATAAAGGAATCCACTATGTCCAGGGCGGAAATATCAATCAGTACGCCGTTGGCACGGTCCTTTACGATCCGCGCCGTCAAGTCTTCCTGCAATGCCATGGCGAGGCGATCGTGCATGTCCACCTGAATGGTAACCAGCAGAAGCCGCCCCATTCGCAAAATAGGAATTCGCTCCATAGCCCTTAACGTTCCCCATTGGTGCTGTGAATGCCGGACCCGGTGCGCTGCAACGCCACCACAAAGGCGTCCGCCAATGTGGCCTTGGTAATGACGTCTTCAAGGTTTACGCCCAGGTGGACAATGGTCTGTGCAATTTGCGGACGAATGCCGCTGATGATGCAATCCGCGCCCATCAGTCGTGCGGCGGCGATGGTTTTCAATAAGTGTTGGGCGACCAGGGTATCAACTGTCGGTACGCCGGTTATATCGATAATGGCGATGAGCGCCCCGGTATCCATAATTTTTTGCAGTAGGCTCTCCATCACCACCTGGGTGCGCGCACTATCGAGCGTACCGATTAACGGCAGTGCCAGGACGTTTTGCCAGAGTTGTACCACCGGTGTGGAAAGCTCCATTAATTCCTGTTGCTGGCGCAGGATTATTTGCTCGCGCGCCTTTTGGTAAACCTCGATGATGTAGAGGCCAAGGTCATCAAACAACGCGCTGGTAATTGCGATTTCTTCGCTAGCTATCTGTGGGGTATCCGCGAGTTTATTGCGCAGCAATTCAAAAATATGTTTTTTCAGCGAGAAGATAAAATTGGCGGTTTCGATGGGCGTTAGTCCCTGGCGAACACGCGACTGGGAAATTTCGGTCAACAATTGGCGAACGTCAGACCAACCTGCCGCTTCAATATTAGTGGAACCAGTCGCTTCCAGGGTCTTAGCCAGGAGCGGCAGGAATTGCCCGGCTTGCGCCCGAAAATCGGTGGCGGTGTTTCTATCGCGCCGTTGCGGCGATACCAACCCCGCCAACCAACTGTCCAGCAATTGTTCCTGGTATTGGAAAACAACAGCAGCCAGATGCGTGCTCTTGATGTTGTTCATAGTCTTCCTCTAATCCGCTAAGTAAGAAGTGCCTGATAACGTTAATGGCGAGTTTCGCTAAGCCAATAACACGCCAAGATTAAGCCCCGGCCCCCATATTCGTTATATTGCGAATTTTTCCGCAGAGGTCGTATGAAGTTTTCCCGAAATAAAAATGTGTTTATATACCGAGTTGCCAAATCGCTATGTAAGCTTTGCAAAATTGTTAAATTTACAGCTTGGTTATACCTCCATTATCGAAACCATAAAGAGGCAATATGGCAAAAAGGTTTGTCCGATTTTTCTTCGGGCAACATTTATTATTGGTCGAAAATTGATTTCGCCCCACGGCATACACGCGGCAAAATAACTGCCAGTTTGGCTAACCCCTGTTAGAATTTCGTTAAACAAGGGGAAAAGTTATGTCCGCCGAATTCTGGGAATTATGCAGTTACGTTGTTACCACCCTGGGCCTGCCCATGGCCATTTTTGTGTTTCTCTATGAGCAGCGCAAAGAGCGCGAAAACGAAGAAGAAGAGGTTTACCAACAGGTTTCCGATAACTATCAGGATTTCCTGCGGATCGCCCTGGAGAACCCGGATTTGCGCCTGTTTTCTACCACCGAAACCCCCACACTTAACGATGAGCAAAAAGAACGCCTGCTTATTATTTTCAGCATGCTGGTCTCATTGTTTGAACGCGCCTACCTGTTGTTATACGAAGAGGACATGGCCCCCAAGCAAGCACGGCGCTGGAATTCCTGGGAGGACTACATCATGGAGTGGTGCAACAAACCCCATTTCCGTGCGTTGCTGCCCAAATTGCTAACCGGCGAGGACCCGAGTTTTGCCAGTTACATAGAAAAGATGGCGGGAATCGCCAGCCAAAATCCCGCTAGCACCCGGGACGCGGAATAAGTCGCGCCTGTATTGAAGCGCTACCTCAATCCCCAACGCCCCTGATTCGGTATGCCTTAATCTATCGGCAAATATCCCTAAACCCTGGTTTCCCACCGGTATTTCCCGTGTCCCACTTTATTGTTGCGATAAGTGGGCCTTCTCAGTTTTCCATTCCCTGCGCAAACAGGAGGAAGGCGGCCCACTGCCGATGGAATAGTGCGCAGGCGCAGTGGCCACCAGCGCCACCACGACATTAACCACTCCAGCGAAAACAATAATTCCCCCGGAGGAACTATGAACCCTAGAATCAACCCCATGGCCCTGGCGCTCCTGGGTTTGGCCAGTGTGACTGCCCAGGCCCAAACCACCTATAACGATCCCTGGTGGGCCACCCCCAACACCAACGCGGACTTCATCGACCAATTCAACGGCAACAGCATTGACCGCAATAAATGGCTGGTGGAAAAGAACATCTTTGTAAACGGTGAAGACATCGATTACCAGGATGTGGAATACCCGGCCGCCGACTGGACCATCCGCACCGGCCAGGACGATGCCGGCGCTATTGATGGCAAGGTCTTGAACCTCAAGGCCCGTTACATGGATGGCCAGATCCAGGATTATTACGGCGGCATTGCCGGCCAGGGCAAGCCCTTGTTTATCCGCTCCGGCCGGATCGAATCGCAGATTACCGATGCCAGCACCTTTGTCTATGGCAAGTTCGAAGCGCGGATCAAGATGCCGCCCGCGCGCAACGGTGAATTCCCGGCCTGGTGGCTATTGGGGAATTTCCCCGATGTCGGTTGGACCGCCTGCCAGGAACTGGACATTATCGAATTCACCGGCGCCAACGCCAGCAAAGCCCCACAAACCCACTGGTCGGCGCCCTACCCGGCTTACGGCGGCAACCCTAACAACACCACCTACGCGCAATTGGGCATCAGTCCCAGCGACCAGTACGTGACTTACGGTGTCATTAAAACCCCGGAATATGTGGAGTATTACGTTAACGGCGTTAAGACCTACACCTGGACCAAAGCCGAACGCGGCGACCAGCCCTGGCCCTACCTATCCCCCATGCGCATGATCCTCAACCACGCGATTACCCATGTGGAATGGCCGGACGTGGGTAATTACAACAAATTCAGCACCGACCCCAATGCCGCCAACAAAACCGGCTACACCCGGGTGACCAACGGCGTGACCGAATATGAATACCTCGATACCGCGAGCATGAACGCCAATATCGGTCGCTCCGGTACTGACTTCCTGGTGGATTACGTCGCGCATTGGCCATTGCCAGGCTCGGACCCGGCGCATAAATATATCGACGAAAGCAAATACAGCTTTTTCCGTCCTACCAATAACACCAGGGGGTTTTACTCGCTGAAAGGCTGGATGGCACCGGTATCGGTCACGGCAGACGCCTACCTGCAAGAGGGCGATAACGCGGTGCGCGATAACGGCGCCAAAAACGCCGCGGACGGTTATGTGGGTTCCAAGTGGGCCACGCCGCGCGATGACAACATGCACTCGGTCACCATCGACTACGGCATGGACAAGCCGATCAGGTATTTCTGGATTGAGTGGAGCTGGAACCTGCCCAAGTCCTATGACATCTATGGCAAAACCTCGTCCGGCAATTGGGAATATATCCTTACGTCCGACCAGCAAAGCGTCGGCTGGGCCACCCATACCTTTGATGTAAACAAGACTTACCGGTACATCAAACTGGTGACCAAAGGCCGTATCGATAAAGCCGAGCCGATCTGGCTGCTGGAATTCAAAGCCTTTGAGGATGTTACCAACGTTTATCCGAAACCGGCGGGAACGGCGCAACCGGATCGTTCGATTAATGCCCTGGGCAACGGCAATTTCACCGACGGTTTGGCAGGTTGGGTTGGCGAAAACTATGACGGTTCAGGGGCGGCCTACGCGGTTGTTAATGGCGAAGCGCGTATCACAGCAGCGGCGCAGGGCACCGGCTCCGGCTCTTATCAACTACATACTCAGGGCTTTGGTTTAAAACGCAATTACCACTACCAGGTCAGCTTCCGGGCGCGCGCCGACGCGGCGCGCAATATCCAGGTGCGCCTGTCCGAAGACCAGTTGAACCCCTCACCCGCCGGTACCTACCTGTTGCAGACGCTTGCCCTTGGAACAACTAACGCCGATTACAGCTTCAATATCGACTTCACCGCCAGCGATAACCCGGGCCGCCTCGCCTTCCTCTTCGGCGGCATGGGTAATGCGACCACTTATATTGATGACGTAGTCATCCGCGAAGTGGCTTACATCGGCACCGGCGATCCCCTGGTCCCGGCGATTACCGCCACCAACTTCGCCGGCGCCAGCTCCGGCTGGGAAACCGAATGGTGGGGCGTTGCCGCGCGTGCGGTCGATGGCTCCACCGGCAACAAAGCCAGCGGTAACGATGGCCAGGCCGAGGGCCAGGACCTATGGGTCAGCGTACTTATCGACCCCAATTACGAAGTGAAAGAAGTACTGGTCGCCGGCGATAAATCCGCCCCGCGCAGCCTGGCGCAGTTCAAGGTGGAATACGGCACCGCCAACAACACCCTGATCAACTGGACCAACAGTAATACCGATGGCAGCTATGAAAGCTTCAGCAACCTCACAGCCTTGCCACCCGCCAACGAGCGCAATTTCCGCTTCTGGTTCCGCCCACCAGCAGGGCAATTGGTGGAAGTGGCTGACGTCCAATTGATGGCCGTTGACCTGAAACCGCACCGCATCTACACCATCAACCTGGATGGAGCAGGCAATATCAGTCCTGCCGGCACCATCCGCTACAGTAAAAGCAACACTGACTCGGCAACCTACACCTTCACGCCGTCCCTGGGCCAGCAAGTAGCAAATGTGATTGTGGACGGGGTTTCGCTCGGCCCATTGAATAGCTATACGTTCAACGCCATCTCAGCGAGCCACACCCTCGCGGTGTCTTTCACCGGTTCCGGCAACCCACCCTCCTCGGCCGCCAGCTCCAGCGCGCCCTCATCCGCCGCATCCAGCAGCACTGGTGTCAGCCCGGTATTGGTATCCGCCGGTCGCCCGGTGACCGCCAGTACCGCTATGCAACCCGCCGCCAATGCAGTGGACGGCAATGCGGCGACCCGCTGGGAATCCACCCATGGCGTAAGCCCAAGCTGGTTAATGGTGGATTTGGGCAGTAACCGTACCCTGGCCCAGGTGGTTATCGATTGGGAAGCGGCAAACGCGGCCGATTATGAAGTGCAAGGCTCCACCAACGGCACCAGTTGGACCACCTTGAAAACAGTTACCGGGGCTGCTTTCGGCAACCGCACTGACACCCATACCTTGAGTGGCAGCTATCGCTACATCCGTGTGTACGCGACAGCGCGCAGTGCCGGCAATACCTGGGGCTATTCGATTTTTGAATTGAAGGTTTATGCCCAGGCGACACCGGGCAGCAGTTCTTCATCCAGTTCCGCCACTGCCGGCCCATTAACACCGATCAGCGCAACGGCAAGCACCGCGTTAACTGCCGCGAGCAATGCGATTGACCAAAACCCCGGCACTCGCTGGGAGTCCGCGCACGCGATTGATCCAGGTTGGCTAACCCTGGACTTGGGCAGCGCCAAAACGCTGACCGGTATCGCTATCGATTGGGAAGCGGCAAACGCGGCGGCCTACAACGTCCAGGGGTCCAACGACAACGCCAACTGGACGGATATCGCCAGTAAATCCGACGGCACCTTTGGCAACCGTACCGACACACTTCCATTGAACGGCAATTACCGTTATGTGCGCATTTACGGCACAACACGCAGTGCAGGCAACCAATGGGGTTATTCGATCTGGGAGGTAAGGTTAACCGGGTTCTAATTAACAAATTATTTTTGTTCGATCATTAAATCAGGCAAACCGCCCGCGATTTTTGCAGGCGGTTTCGCGTTACCGGCTTCGAAAGGTTTGGGGCTGCTGTGTATATTTTGAAAACGCATTAATACGTCCTTGTAGCTCCGTTTCGTCATCCATAACTCCAGGGTTTCTACACAGCAGCGCTCAACTCAAATATCAGATGTTCGAGCTTAAAAAGCTTATTCGTAATCAACTAAAGGACGATATAAATCATGCCTAAGACCAAATCATTTTTATTATCAACGCTCATGCTCCTGGGCCTAAGCACTGCAACTAACGCCACTGTAATTACTTTCGACGACCTACCCACAACCGAAACAGACGCGATCCATTCAGGCTACCACGGCTTTAATTGGGGTGATGAATTCTGGACCAGCGTTGCCTATATCCACAAAAATACCTTGCCAGGTACCGGCTTTGAAAATGGTGTTGTGTCCGGTAATTACGCTGCATTTAATAATTTCGCCACCACATCAGCCATTACCGGTGATATTTTCAATTTCAACGGCAGCTATTTAACAGCCGCATGGAACGACGGATTAAATATTGAGGTTACCGGTTTTTTAAACAATATCCTCCTGTTTACCCAAACCGTCGTCGTCAACACCAGCACCGCGCAATGGTTTGATTTCAACTACACCGGCATCAACAAACTCAGCTTCCGTGCCTGGGGCGGAACATCAATCAATCCCGGCGTAGGCGGCGAGCATTTCGTAATGGATAACTTCACTATCAACGAATCGACATCAGTACCGGAATCACCACCATTACTCCTTTTACTACTGGGGCTTGTTGCTATCGCGCTAGGCCGTAAAACACTCACTTCCCAGTAACAATCACTTACCTACCGCTACAGAAAAATCTGTAGCGGTTTTTTAAAAAGAATTAAAAAGCAAAATTAAGGTTTATTGAAATAAAATCCAGGTCATCATTCAGGCGGGTAAATTCCACTTCAGAAAAAAGATTATCAGTAAATTTATATCCTGCACCTATGCCCGCAGAAAAATCGGATTCTCGTTCCGATATGCGTTCCTTTTGATCCCCCCCTAATTGGCTAAAAGACTCATCGCCTCTGCCTGCATTGATCTCTATAGGGTCTGCATTGGAAACTGCTACGAATAAATCAAAAGAGTCTACCGAAGCAGTAAGGGTAGATTTTTCCGATAAATAACCACCTTTCAACTTGAAATAAAGATTGCCCGCCGAACGGTATACTGCATATATAGCAGTCGTTTCAATACTAGCTTCAAAATCCATAGCCATATCAGCCACAGCATAGGGGAACCAACTCTGTGCCTGTGCCAATGTGGTTCCAGGATTCAATGCTTGAACCGACTCCCACCAAACCTCCGAAATATCAACGTCTTCCAGGGTTGATTTTGCGGAAGAGTTTTTAACAGACTTGGAATATTGCGCTTCAATGGAAAAATTCCCGGAGATTCTATAACCCAACTGAAGTGCACCATTGTCAGCATCTGAAAAACTAACGCCATCCACTTTAGGAACATCAACAATACCGTATCCCGCTCCAACATAAACCCCATGACCCTTGGCCTGTGCGCTACAACCAATAATCGACCCGACTACACCCAAAAAAAGAATAGCTTTTTTCATTATGTACTCCTGCTAAAATCTCCTAGCCACCACTGGATAGGAACCCCAAAAGGCGCGCAACTCTAACATATCGAGGAAATATAATCATGATCTACCAAGGCAGCTGCCATTGCGGTGCGATAAAATTTGAAGTAGAAGCACCAGAATCAGTGGAGGTGGAGAATTGTAATTGCTCCATTTGTGCAATGACAGGATTTTTGCATTTGATTGTACCGGCACGAAATTTTCGCCTGCTCAGTGATGAGGAAAACCTCACTACTTACACCTTCAACACCGGTGTAGCCAAACACAAATTCTGTAAGATTTGCGGGATAAAACCGTTTTATATTCCGCGCTCAAATCCCGATGGCGTGGATGTAAACCTGCGCTGCTTGACCAAACAACCCAAGCACGTAAAAACTGTTGATTTTGATGGGCAAAATTGGGAGCAACATGCACACTCTGTTGCGCATAAAAGTCTGTAACATAAAAGTCTGTAAATTATTGGGTTCAATAAATTGCCCCCCTACGGACATTTAAATTTGTAGGGAAAAATTTATTGCGCCCCGGTTACATCTCACACAGCGCCAAAATCAATGGCTCAAGCTCCGCTGGCATGCGGGGGCGACCGTCGGTATTAATAGGCACACCGGTAATCACCGCCTTGACCATCACCTGTTCGTCGGGAAGGCGATAAATGGTTTGATGAAACTCAAAACGCAATTTGGATTGCCGTTTAACGACCGAGCGCACCACAAATTGATCGCCACTCATCAGCGAGCGGGTAAAATCAACTTCTGCACGAGCAATGACCAAGCCGATTTTTTGCCGAGCCAATGCCGCAAAATCAATTCCTCCCTGTTTCAACAACATATGACGCGCATGCTCCAGGTAATTCATATACACGGAATTGTTAACACCGTCGGCCAAGTCACATTCATAATCCCTGACCTCCATTACACATTCAAATGCCATTGCAGCTCCTTCATTAAATAAAAAAGCGGCCAGTATATGCATTTACTAACTAACCGCAAGGAAGCCGGATCATGAAGGGCGATATCCCAGGATACGCGAGGGCAAAAATAATAACGCGCGCAGAAATGCGAAGACGGCATCAAATGCAATACCGAGGATTCGAAAAGGAATTGAAATCAACCAGACCAGCGGCCAGAGTATCAGCGCCAGCAACGCTAATGGCCAGCAAACTGCCCAAAGCAATAACCAACAGATAAATGTCAACACCTCTAATCCCCCGCGCATAACGTTGTTTTCATATTGGACGCGGTTTTAGGCAAACTGGATTCAAAGATTTATTCCATTACAAATCAAGCCTTCCCTCCACAGAATCATCCAGCGTTTTACCCACTGCCGCGCCGATAAACATTTTTACCCCGGCGACAATATTGCCGTGTTTGGTGTCCCAATAATATCCTTCCGTCGGTTCCACTTTAACAACGGTGATACGCGGGTCGTCCTTGCCTTCGGTGAACCAGGTTTTTAATACCGGCTCCCATAATTCCGCAATTTTCCCGCGATCGCGGGAGACACTGGCGTGGCCGTTTAGCTCCAGGAAATCGGAATGGGGAGATGCCTGGAAATAGAGCCGCACTCGCGGGTCCAGTTTTAGCTCGTCATTCTTATGGCTATCAATTGAGCTTAAAAACCACAGGTTGCCATTATCATCCACTTTTCGTACTGCCATCGGCCGCGCGCTGCTTGAATCACCCACTGTAACCGCAGTGCAAAAGAAACAGGTTTCCGCCTTATCGACTATATCCCTGATTTTTTTTACCGCCTCTTGCCCGTGCAAATTGTTACGATTGCCTTCAGGTTGGTTGCGATTGATAGAATCCATGTGACCCTCCTCGTAGCGAACAGTAATTGCGCTTATTACAGAGAGGACACTGTGCGTAGCTAATCAGTTCCGGGGCTTAACCGAGGCATGTCGCCTGGATTATCAAGCGCCAAGGGAGGGGGAGTGGGAGAACCGGCATGTTGCTTACCCGCATGTCGATAAAAAGGCATGCGGGTTGGGTACAAGGCAATTAAGGGGCGAGCGTTAAGGTGCCCTGCATAATGGCCACATGGCCAGGGAAAGAGCAGAAAAAGGTATAAGCCTCACCCGCTTTAAGTTTGTTTACCGGAAAAGTAACTGATGCAGTTTCACCGCCACCAATAATTTTGGTATAGGCAATTACACGCTCATCACCCGGCTTCAGGTATTCATTTTCCAAACCTGCCGCCAGGCCGTCGCTGGCAACGATTTTTGCGTCCGCGGTTTTAGTCAACACCCAATTGTGTCCCATGACATTTTTAGCCAGTTTCCCGGTATGGGTCAGGTTCAGCGTAAAGGTTTCGCAGCTGCTTTTAACGGTTATGGATTTCTGGTCGTATTGCATGGCATCGTTACTGCCAAGCGCAAAAACACAATCCTCCGCCTGCGCCAATTGGGCGCCAGCCATTAAAAACGCAGATAAAGCCAAAGCATATTTTTTCATAATTAACCTCAAGTCTCTGATCTGTAGTTAAATCGGGAAGTAGATTAAACCATTACTTTACTTAATAGCAGCCAAATCAATCACGGTATAAGCGCCTGGATTTGTTAAACCATGTAAACGGATCTTTACTACCCAACTAGTTAGGCGTTACCGGCGTTGCAAAGTTCATCCTTTAACAGATCCTGTCTTGCTCCCGGCACTGTGTCGCCCTTATGCTACAGAACAATATTTTATTAACAACAACGGAAGCCCCAGTGGTTAATTGAATATAACCCGACACCGGATAGATGCCCGCTTCGGCCCGATTAAAATCCCCCACACTTATCGGTTTTTCCTGATGAAATACATAGCAGTTAGATATTTTTCCTGGTTATCCTGGCGCCGCCCCTGGGTTTGGTTGCTCGGCCTCTTCCTGGCCTACAACCTGGCGCTGGCCATCGTTGTGCCCATGGTTATCAACAACCAATTGCGTGATCTGGTTGTTAACCGTTTGAAACTTAATTTGGAAGTTGATGAAATTTCGGTCAATCCATATCTGCTTAGTGTGAATATCAATAGCTTGAAAATTTCCGGGGGAGATTTGGGGCAACCGCTGGGATTTAAAAACCTTTTTATTAATTTTCAATTATGGGATTCACTGGGCGGCATATGGACGCTTAAGGAAGCACATTTAACCGGGGTTTATGGCGAATTCAAACGTATAGATACCGAAACACATAATTTCACTAACACCATTAATAACTGGATAGCAAGCGCCCCCCAAAAAACAACTAAATCCGCTGACCAGGCAACTTCTACTGAGGGCACGGAAACCACAACAAGCTTGCCGCGTGTGCAAGTGAAAGACATCAAACTCCAAATTACGCAAATCAAATTTATCGATGAGGTCCCTGAAAGCCAATTTGAAACTGAAATCGGCCCAATTGATTTACACATTGAACAGTTAAGCAGTTTACCCAACACCACCGGGCAACATTCCCTGCTGCTAAAAACCAATGCAGGCGTAGAGTTAACCTGGACGGGAAACATCGGCCTCGCACCTTTTGCGAGCGAAGGTGATGTGAAGCTTATCGGCCCGGTATTAACAAGCCTCGCCGATTATTTAAAAGATGATATTCGAGTTGCAATAGCAACCACCGACTTGCTAACAAGGTTCCATTACGTTGTTAGCAAACCGCAAGAATCCGATTTAACAATACGGCTTTCAAATATCCAAGCCAACGTAGAAAACCTGAAGGTAAACCAGCACCCCACCGGGGCGCCATTAATCGCATTGGAACACATACACCTGGATGAAGGTGAACTTAAATGGCCGGACGCTTTTTTCGAGTTAAGAAAAATCCAATTAAGCAATGGTGAAGTGTGGGCCAGCAAATCACCGCAGGGACAATTGAATTTTGAGCAAATTGTGGCAACTGATAGCGGCGATGGCGAAAGCGCACCCTGGCACTTCGCCAGTGACCTTTTATCTGTTAACAACCTGCATCTCCATTACACCGACGAATCCACCGTTGCGCCATCGCAATTGGAAATAGAAAACATTGCATTGGAGGTAAGAAACCTTGGCAACAAACCGCAGCAAATCGTTCAGGCCAGCGCCGGCTTTACATTGCTCGGCGGCAAATTTGAATCATCGGCCAACGTCCAACTTAACCCACTCGCCGATATGGAGGGCAACTTCAAGGTCACACAACTTCCGTTAAAAGCCGCGCAGGGTTTTGTCGATGATTATGCGTTAGTGGACATTACCCAGGGTGAATTAGCCGTAGAGGGAAAAATAACATCAAGGGAGGAAGCTATAAACATCCAGGCAAACGCGCAAATTGACAAGTTCACAATGCTGGAGAAATCCACCGGGAAAACCCTCCTCGCCTGGTCCCGATTAAATCTCAACCGGATCATTGCCGACCTTAATAATCGCAAGATCAATATAGGCCGTATGCGTTTCAACCAAGCCTTCGCGGATTTCGATATTACTTCCGATGGTGCACATACACTATCGCGCATTTTAAAAACAACGGAACCCGATGTACGCGAGGCAACAACCCCGGGGGATTCGTCCGGTGAATTCAGTTATTTGATCGGGCGCATTGATTTTGAAGACGCCAGCGGGAAATTTACCGATGCTTCATTGCCCCTGCCATTTTCCGCTGATGTGGCTCATATTAACGGCACCATCTCCACACTGGATTCCACCAGCCATTCCCCTGCCAATGTAAAACTTGAGGGGCAAGTAAGCGACTATGGTGAAATGGTAATGACCGGCGCTATTTTTCCGCTGGAACCCAAACAAAAAACCCAAATGAACCTGGCTTTCAATAACATTGATATTGCCGAGCTTTCACCTTACTCCATTAAATTTGCCGGACGTGAAATCGCCAGAGGCAGGATGGACCTGGACCTGGAATATGACATTAACAAAAGCCAGATGCGGGGAAAAAATAATATTGTGTTGCATGACTTTGCCTTGGGCAAAAAGGTAGAACAACCAGGCGCCGTGGATTTACCCCTCGACCTCGCTGTTGCTTTATTAAAAGATAAAGACGGCGTTATTCGCGCAGACCTTCCCGTAAACGGCAATGTGGATGATCCTAAATTCGGTTACGGTAAAACCATTCGCCAAGCCATTAAAAAATTGATTACTAACATCGCCGCAGCGCCCTTCCGTTTACTGGCCGGGCTTGTGGGAGTTGGCAAGAATAAAGATTTGGGTTACATCAGTTTTTTTGCTGGCCGCACCGATTTATCGCCGGCACAAAACGAAAAAGTAAAGCAACTTGGCGAAGCCCTGATAAAACGCCCGGACCTGCAAATCACCATCGCCGGTGTCTACTCGGCCTCGTTTGATACCTCGGCGCTACAGGAAGAAAAATTTGATGCAAAATTGCGTGGACAACTTTCAAAAGGGCTTACCGATGCCAATATAGGATCGCGTAAATATGTCACCACACTCGAAGAGCTTTATGAAGAAAGGGCACTATCGCCCAGCCTGGATGAGCTAAAGGAAAATGCACAGAACCCCTCGGACAAAGCAGAAAACCAAATGCTCGACCAACTGGCTTATGTAAAAACGGTTAAAGAAAAACTGGTCGCGATGGAACCCGTAACCCAGGAAGACCTGGTAACACTTGCTGATAATCGCGCCCGGATTGTTTACCAGAATTTAACGCAAATACCCGGCGTCAACCCGGCTCAAATTAACATGGCTACAGCCCGTGAGGGCCAGGTTAACAAGGACAATAAGTTAAAATTGGAACTGGATGCGGACCTTAGGAAAAAGCAAAGCAAATAAAACCGCACAGGTATCACCACCCTAACAACATTGTTTGGATTGCGTTGCGATAACGCGACAATACACATGGGAATATAGGGATACACAGGCTTCACTCGTTAAATAAAAAAAGCACCATTCGCATGGTGCTTTTTCTAACAGGATTAACAACTACTCACTTCTCACCTGGGTAGGTTTTAGTGGCAAATAAAACTGCTGGGCAACCAGACGTACACCTGTGCCTGCAAATCCCTGGTATTTCTGGTTCCGTCCTGCGGCGTAAAGTGTTGCACCCTCGGCTAATAGTTGATGCGCCCACGCAATATCCTCCGGTGAGGCACCGGACATATTCAGGTCCACATCTGATAATTTGGTCACGCGATTACTGCTGTTAAGCAGTAACTCGTCATAGCTAAAGCAAGGGGTTGTTATACAAACAATGCCATTGTTGGTAACACCGTAGAAATTTCCCAGCGCGCTATTTTGGGTGGCGGAACTATATGCCTCTTTTGCCACGAAGGTAGCAAGGCTACCGGTGATACTGTCAGATTTAGCAACAATTGCACCGACCAATAACAACGGCGTTTTATTACCGAAGGATTGGGCTGGCGCACTGACAGGACCATCACCATACACCACAGAAGCCACATAACACTCTTCACTCAGGCTTCCATCGGCACACTGGGTCAGCTTTTTATTCACGAGTTTGACAAAATAGCCACCGCAGAAGGGCGCAGCACATTTACGATAATCCGGGCGCGCGGTAAACACTTGCGAACCTGATGTCCGGGCAAGGAATTGATACTCCACCAATGGACCATCAAATGCGCGCGAATCCACGATTCCCTTGGCCCTGATCGCATCCCCCTCAAATGTAAAGGTGATATCGCGAACCACACCATAGCTATCCTCATCAGGATCCGCAGGCAACTGGAAATCTACATCCGGCGTAGTAGTGATACTTGATGAGGGAAACAGGATATGATCACCCGCTGCTGACACCTGCGCGACAAAATTACCCGTCATTATCGCCACTGTCGATACACAGGGGTTAACCCGGCACCAGGCGGGTGTCACAATGACCGAGCCTTCGGCAACGGCAAATGACTGGGAGCCACCAACCTGTGCGAAACTTTGATTCGCTAAAAAGGTAATTAACAACGTCAAGCTGAAAAATAAATGCTTCACCATTTTCATATACGACTCCTGGTAAATATGTTAGTTGAGGTTATTGTCATATACATCCCTGACAATAAAATGGAAACGGCGCGAGCTGTGAAACAAACACATTGGTGCATAACATCGAATGGCATCAATATTATTATTTTCACTGGCTTGCATGCCGCGAAAAAATACTACCAACGGATGGGTTTACTTTTTGTTAAAGATTGTTCCCGTTTCTAAAATAAAAATTTAGGTGTCAAATTAAAAGGAAAGGAAAAAAGAATGCCAATCCGCGATTGTACAACTGGCGATATCCCCTCAATATGCAATATTTATAACCATTACATTGCGCACACCGTCATAACCTTCGAGGAATTGCCCGTGAGTGTTGTCGAGATGCAAAGGCGCATAGAAACTACTATGCAATCATTCCCCTGGTTGGTATTTGAAGAGGCGGGGAAGATCCTGGGCTATGCCTATGCCAGCAAATGGAAAGACCGTAGCGCTTACAGGCACACCGCCGAGGTCACCGTATATCTACATCCACAACATTGCGGAAAAGGGGTCGGCACCCTCTTATACAAAGCGCTGATTGAACAATTAGCCAATAAAAATATCCATGTATTACTGGCTTGTATCGCCATTCCCAACACGGCCAGCGAGCGAATCCACCAAAAACTTGGTTTTCGCCAGGTAGCACATTTCCGCGAAGTGGGTTTCAAATTCGGCCGTTGGCTTGATGTTGGTTACTGGCAAAGAAACCTTTAACCAAACACAGTTTTGCCTCTATCCGGATGGCGAAAAACGCAATTTTTACTAACCAATACTAAGAGGACCTAAACTATGAAAACAAAAATTATCGGTGTTGTATCTGTACTCGTTTTGCTCAATGCATGTTCACCCAAACAAGATGACGACACATCCTCAACCACCGTTTCCAGCGCAGCCTCCAGTGTCGCTTCCAGCGTGATGTACGAGGCTAGCAGCATAGCGGTATCTTCAATGGAAAGCACCGAACAGGATGCAACGCTCTCGGAACCGGCCGCCCTGCTTAATACGCATTGGAAGCTTGTGGTACTGGATAGCACGGATGTGGTTGCTTCAATAAACCAGCCTGAACCCCATCTTATGTTCAGTACGGATAATCGTGTCACGGGTTCCGATGGCTGCAATAATCTGATGGGTACCTACACGCTGGAAGGAGACAAACTCACGCTTGGCGAAATAGCTGCAACAAAGATGGCATGCCAGGAAGGTGGTGAACAAGCTGATGCGTTGCAAAAAGCGCTGGAAAAAGTATCCAACTTTACAATTCACGCTGATCAACTGGAATTACGCGATGAAACAGGTTTGGTTCTTGCGCGCTTTAGAGCTGTAGCCCAACCGTAAATTAATTAATCCCGTCATGCGCCCCACTGGCGGGATTAATCCTTTAGGCCGCGCTGGCGGAATTGTGTCGGCGTGACGCCTACCATGCGTTTGAAAAATCGATGAAAAGCCGATGGGCTGTTAAAGCCGGATTTATAAATAATTTCCAAAATGGTTTCATCCTTATATCGCGGATCAACCAGCAACTGCTTGGCCTCCCCTACGCGGTAACCATTAATAAATTCAAAAAAATTACTCTGGTAATGCATCTTCAAAATTGCTGAAACATCGCGCGGTTTTAATCCGACTTGCTCGGAAAATCGCTCAAGATTGATATTGCTTTCCAGGTAAAGTTTATTCTCGTGCATCGCTTTTTCAATGATCGCAACCTTGTGGTCCATCTTGGCGGGCTGCACCGGTTTTGCTGCCGGTATTACTTGCGCGTTCAACAAGTGCCGGGTATTGATCAACCCGAACACAAACAAGCCATTCACCAGGATAACCGTGAGGTAATTATCGATAATACCCAGGCTGTCACTTACCGTAGCGCTGACAACGCCTTCCAATAAATACGCCAACAGCGACCAAAGCCAATGGATACAAAAGCCGGCAAGCACCGCGTCCGCAAGTTTTAATTCCGAGATGGAAATATCCGAGTAAAGCGCGCGCAAATTTTCACGCAGCCTGTGCTCGGCAATAACGCACGCAATGATGTACCCCAGCGGAGATAGTTTTACCAGTGCCCAGACAAATGCAACAGCGGCGTTTTCCGCGCCCTGTAATTGGGTAGGCGGCTGCCACTCAAGGCTATCAATGCCAAAACCAAACAATAAAATTATTGCAAGAGCCGCGGGCAATAAATGGATGATATTCCGCCAACGCAACAGCCTTATTTCTTGCGAAAGCGAGCGCAAATAAAAATAGAGTACCGGTCCTTGCAATAACAAACAGGCCGCCAGGATACTCACCACAAACGGTGTGTGATTAATAGCAATCGATTTTAAATCACCGTTCCATACAATCAGGGTGGTCGTCAGCACCAACGCAATGAGCACGAAAAAAATGGCGAGTATCCGCCGCGGCTGTACATGTTTTGCCGGCAGCAAATTCAATAAAATCGCCAGCACACCGCACTCCACCGCGGTGAGTACCAAAACCAGGTCATGGATATTTAGGAAATTAGTTTTCATCAGGCCTTTCCCAGCAACAAGGTTGCCTAATTATAACAACGCCATTTTGCACCCTACGGCAGGCACAAAATGGCGTATGGGGTCTGGTAATTATTTGGGTTTTATTTGAATACGCAGTGTTTGGCGTAATCCTTAGCCTCATTCATGGTGAGGTCACCCTTGGGTTTTTCTTCGATGGATTTACACCATTCAGGGCTGCCAACTTTGGGAGCGCAGGCAGATAGCATGAATACACTGGCGAGCACCAGCAGCGAAGGAAGGGTTCGTAAAATGGCAGGCATATCGGTTCCCGGTTCTGGTTATGTAATGTTAGCTTTTATATGCCTGGTTAAGGCATTGGCGCCAATAAGGATAGCAGAGGCCATCACCATAAAAAAACGCCCGCCGGAACCCGACGGGCGTTTTCCCTTGCTCATCGGGGGTTACCCGGGCCTGCGTTGACGGACCGCTTCAAACAAACAAATTCCTGTAGCCACAGAGACATTTAAACTGCTCACTGTGCCCGCCATGGGGATTTTCATCAGATGGTCACAGGTATCCTGCGTCAGGCGACGCAGGCCGTCGCCTTCGGCGCCCATTAAAATCCCTATAGGCCCGGTAAGGCTGGATTCATAGATCGTTTGCTCAGCTTCACCCGCCGCACCAAATAACCAAATTCCCTGCTCCTGCAATTTTTTGAGTGTGCGTGCAAGGTTGGTGACCGGAACAAAAGGCAACACCTCTGCGGCACCACACGCGACCTTGCGTGCAACCGGCGTTAGGCCGGCGGATTTATCCTTGGGCGCAATTACCGCATGTACACCGGCCGCCTCCGCCGAACGCATGCAAGCGCCCAGGTTATGCGGATCAGTAACACCATCCAGGATTAACAGGAAAGCGGGTTCGCGCAAGTCATTAAGGAAATTGAATAACCAGGTTTCGTCATAGGTTTCACCCGGGGTACAAATCGCAATGACTCCCTGATGGTTTTCATCACTCACCAATTCATCCAATTTATTGCGGCTGACCTGTTGGCAATGGATGCCGTTGGTTTGGGCGGCACCCACAACCTTTTGCAAACGTTGGTCATTGCGGCCTTGCAACAGATAAATTTCAATCACCCGCTGGGGTGCACTTTTTAATAGCGCCTGCACCGCGTGCAAGCCGTAAATAATTTCGCGTTTCAAAACAATATCCTGAAAAATTAGCGCTCGGATACACGCGTTTCACGTTCGCGCCATATCCGGCCCTTTACGACATAAATTTCGTTTTGCAGGTTTTCATCAAACTCGAAACCTTCGCCCTGCAACCAGCGATTAATCCTTCTTCTTAACCTTAGCCACCGATCCTTTAACAGTTGTCGCCGCAGGTTTAACCGCAGCCTTGCGACCTGTTGCCTTTGGCGCAGGCGAGTGAACTGTTGCTGGCGTTGCGCGTGGAGCCTTCGCATTCTTGCTGCCATGGCCAACCTCACTAGTTGATGTAGATGATGTTTTTACTCCTGGTGCCTTTCCGGTTACTGATGCTTTTGGTGCTGGCGCTTTTTTTACAGGCACTTTTTTAGCCGCACCTTTTTTTACTTCGGTCGATTTGGTCGAGGATATTTTTTTAGCACCGGATTTTGCCGGCGCGACTTTAACCACTTTTTTTACTGCCGTTTTTTTGCTGCTGGACGTTGCCGGCGCTGCTTTTTGAGCGGTCGATTTTTTTCTTGATGTTTTTTTGCCGGGTGATTTTGTAGAACCCGGTTGGCTCGATGCGCCTTTTTTGGCGGAAGCCGCTTTCTTATCAGCAGTTACACCAGTTCCCAAACGCTCCACCGCGGCCAGGGATTTTTCCAATAAAGAATCAGCCACTTTTTTTGCTTTGGCGGCGTCGCGCTTGGCGACTTTGGGCTTGACAGTGGATTTGGGCCGGCGAATAGCACTGGCTGATTCCAATTCAAAATCGATTTTGCGGTTATCCAAATCCACGCGCACCACGCGCACCACCAATTCATCACCCAAACCGAAAACGCGGCGGGTACGCTCGCCAACCAAGCGCTGCTGGGCCGCGTCGAAACGATAATAATCGTGGGGCAGCGATGTGATATGGATCAAGCCTTCGATGTACAACTCGTTTAACTCCACGAACAAACCGAATCCAGTAACTGCACTGACATGGCCATCGTAAATAGCGCCGACCTGATCGCGCAGGTATTCGCACTTCAACCAGCTCACTACATCGCGCGTGGCTTCATCCGCACGGCGCTCCGTGCGTGAACACTGTTCGCCAAATACCAGCATATCGCTGCCGGAATAAGGATAAATTTTTCGCCGGGAAATAGGCTTGGCGGTTTCAATGCGACGCACGTGGGTGGAAGGCGCATCGCTGCGGATAACCGAGCGAATAGCACGGTGCACGAGTAAATCAGGATAGCGGCGAATCGGGGAGGTAAAGTGGGTATAGGCTTCATAGCCCAAACCGAAATGGCCGTGGTTTTCCACCTGGTACATCGCCTGGCGCAAGCTGCGCAGCATGACGGTTTGGATCATGTTGGCATCGCTACGCCCCTGGATCATTTGCAATAACTGCTGGTAATCCCCCGGGGTCGGATGATCGCCGCCAGCCAATCCCAAACCCAATTCAGAAAGGTATGCGCGCAAATTGGTTAATTTTGCTTCGGTAGGGCCTTCGTGCACACGGTACAGCCCGATCAAACCATGCTTCTCGATAAATTTCGCCGCGCATACGTTGGCGCACAACATACATTCTTCAATTAACTTATGCGCATCATTGCGTTTAATCGGAACAATACGCTCGATCTTGCGCTCCTCATTGAACACAATGCGTGTTTCAACGGTTTCAAAATCAATTGCGCCGCGTTCATCGCGCGCCGCACGCAAGCATTGATACAACCGATGCAGCAACTCCAACTGCGGAACTATCGCTTTATATTCCTTGCGCAATTCGTCGCGAGCCTCACCCTCGCCAGTCAGGATTTCCCCTACCTTGGTATAGGTCAGGCGCGCGTGCGAATGCATTACCGCTTCATAAAATTGATAACCGGTAATGCGGCCCGCATCGCTGATATTCATTTCGCACACCATGCACAAACGATCCACATCCGGGTTCAACGAACATAGGCCATTGGAGAGCGCTTCGGGCAGCATAGGCACCACATAATCGGGGAAGTACACTGAATTGCCGCGCGCACGCGCTTCCACGTCCAATGCGGATTCCACCTGCACATAATGGGATACATCCGCAATCGCCACATACAACCGCCAGCCACCTTTGCGGCGCTCGCACAGCACGGCATCGTCAAAGTCGCGCGCATCTTCGCCATCAATTGTGACGAAAGGTAAATGGCGAACATCAACACGATGCTGCTTATCCTTTTCTTCTACCTCCGGCGACAGCAGCGCCGCCTCTGCAAGCACTTCGACAGGCCAAATGCTGGGGATACCATGGGCCTGGATCGCGAGTTCGATCTCCATGCCCGGCGCCATATGGTCGCCCAATACCTGGATAACGCGGCCCGTCGGCAGGCGATTCTTATCGGGCTGTTGGGTAATTTCCGCGACCACAATCTGCCCGTGCCTGGCACCACCGTAGGAACCAAACGGAATCATGATGTCGTGGGTGATGCGCGGGTTTTCCGGCCTTACAAATTGCACGCCTTCTTCATTAAAAAAGCGCCCCGCCAACTGCGTGGTATTACGCGTAAGGACTTCAATAATCGCACCTTCTTCCTTGCCCCGATATTGCTCGCCCGATAGGCGTACCAATACTTCATCACCGTCAAAGACTTTGCGCATTTGGCGGTTGTGCAGGTAAATATCCTCGCCCCCATCGGCGCGGATGACAAAGCCATAACCATCGCGATGCCCCTGCACCCGCCCGCGCACTACATCGATCTTATCCAGGCGCACATAGGCATCACGGCGATTGCTAATCAACTGGCCATCGCGCGCCATCGCAATCAGGCGGCGGCGTAAGGCCTCCACCTGATCCTCATCGGTCAGCTTCAGCATGACGCACATTTGTTCATGGGTAACCGGCTGGTCGGCACTGTCTAATAAATCGAGGATGTATTCACGGCTGGGGATAGGGTTTTCGTACTTCTCCGCCTCGCGGGCGGCAAAAGGGTCACGGTTGGTGCTTTTACGTTTAGTCAATTCAGACGTCCTATGGGCAAATTGGTAGTTTTTGAATCTATCGTGACAGTTATGACCCGGATTATAGGGGTTAGATCATGACAAACCTACAAATAAAACCGAAAACCCTGTTGACAGTCACAGGGCCGATAATTATAGTGCGCGGCCTCAGCTGCTCACGCGGTTAGAGATGCCCAGGTGGTGAAATTGGTAGACACGCTAGCTTCAGGTGTTAGTGGCCCCCGGCCGTGAAGGTTCAAGTCCTTTCCTGGGCACCAAAAACAGCAAAGCCCCGTTACGCGAGTAACGGGGCTTTTTGTTTTTAGGCTGGGCGATATAAATCACTGACCGTTTTAAATTGACCGTAGCTTATATGAATTGCGAAAACAGGCTTACCGCCATTGCTCCCGACACGTTGAAATTCGTGTTGTTGTTAAACACATAGGTTCAGCATTCCACTAACAACACCAAGCAATTTGGCCGCTTGCACAATAAAACTTTTCTACTGAATGTACACCCTATATGCTGTGTTGCAACTCGTTTTATCCAGCAGATCTATTCTTACTAATTTATTTGCCATTTTTGCAGCAAGTAAAATACTCAGTGCAGATTTCGTATCTGTATTTCCCTCGGTAAACCGGACAGTTGTGCACGAGCACTCATTGGTATTTGAAGTGATAGCTGCGTAAATGGTACCTGATGAAGAGTCGAGCCCAACCACACCGCTCAAGGTGTTATTGGTTTGGGAGCATGGCTCAGCAAAGCTTACCTGGGAATACATAGCAACCATCGATAAAAACGCAATTTTCACAAGATTTTTCATTTAAAATTCCATCATGAGAATGTTAATTTAGAGTCTGATACTCAATTTAGAGACAATTACAGCACTCATCATTTTCGTAAAATGAGGAAGCGATGAATTGTAAAATAATGCAAGCAAATTACCCTAGGGTAAATAGTTATGCCCTATCTCCCCAAGCGGTATAAACCATTGAAACCACATTGTAGCCATTAGCGTCACAGCCGTTAGTGAATATTACAACCGGCTTCCCCATAGTGTAAGCACTTAATACCAAAGGCCTTTAAAAACACCATCAGCCACACGAAAAATTTACTTCAATGAGGCCATCCCCAATGGTTTCATATCGTCGCTTGATAATACCTCCTTTCAACTTGACTAGCCAGTTTACAGCGCATCAACGCTGAACGATTACCATGTCGAATTTAATCCATAATACCGCCAAACAAACTTACAAAGTTTATAGGTTGTTTCCAATGAAAGATTGCGGCTGTTGCACCTTTTCCATTCGAATAGCCAGCGTGAATATGTCACAACCGCGCCTTCCAAAACCTCACATCCCTTTTCCGCCGCCCGCGATAAATTAACAATTGCAGCAAGACTGAATACACCTCCCCCAGGATGAGGAATTAGCGATGAGCAAGTTAGTTGCCGGGGCTTCATTGGAAAGGATGCAAGGACGTCGGAGCCTTTGTGGTCTTCTTGGCATACCGCCACGCCGGAAGCGTGATTGTTGCCTGCACCTTGATAATGTCGATGTACGCAAGCCTGACCCGTCCACTTATGACCAGATTCGACTTCTCAGCCTCGGTTTGCCTATCACCTTTAATAGTCCCGACATAGACACGATTAACTTCTGGCCGGTAGTGCCAATTCCCGAATTGAACGTGCGGCTCCGCAACCTTTCGACAGAAGTGCCTGCGGCGGGAACGCGCGTGGATATGGCCTGGAGCCGCTGGGGTATTGGCCAGGTCCGGCTGCCTATCGGAAGCATCACGACAAACCTTGGACCGGGTGCCGAAGGCGCGGTGAAACTCGCAACCCCGCCCGCCTTGATTGCTGAAAAACGCTTTGGTTTATTCGTGACGGTTTTTCACCCCCACGATAAAGATGCGGGCAATAACACCGGAGAGCAGGTGATTGACGGTATGCGCACCAGTGAGGGGCGTACCCGCAGTTTTACCTTCCCGGTACGCAATCCCGGTTCGGCGGGAGGAACCATCCACCTCCAGGTCCTTCCCGGACCAGCTGCCCCCTGGGCCTCTTTAAGCGCATCAACATTCACGCTTGCGCCGGGTGCGGAAGCAAGCGTGACCCTTACCCTAACCGTGCCCGCGGCGGTGCCTGTCTCCCCACCCGGAACATTGGTCACTACGATGGTGGATGTGCTGGCCACCCTTAACAGCGCCTACCTTGGCGGCATCAATATTTTTATTTTGATAGACGGGTGACACCATGATCGGACGACTCTGTACACGCGTTGGTGCTATGGCGGGCGGTGCCGCCGCGCTTATCGTAGCCTTTGCCAAGACACAGCCCTGCTGCGTTCCGGCCCCACCACCGGATATGTGGGATTACCTACTGGCGGGCTGGATAGTTGCCACCATAGTCGCACTTTTAGCGATGCTGTTCCGGTACCTGGTGTTGCGCCAGCCGCTGGTGATACTAGTTCTTCTGGGGCTCTGGATTGCGCTGTTTGTCGGCGCGTTCGGGGGCATTATCGGCGGGCTGGCTGCGAATTGGATTATTGCCCTGGTGCTCGGGTTACTGATCGGGGCGGTCACCGGCGGGTTGCTATGTCGGCTCTGTGCCCGCTTTCAATTTTTGACGTGGGGGGTGCGTCATGGCTGACATTCACTGCGGCCCGCAGCAGCCCGGCGAAGTGGAAGGTCCATTTGATTGGGCCGCTTTCACCGCAATTGCCGCTGCCGCCAGCATCTTTATTGGAGCCTTGTCTTCCAGTGCGGTCACCGGCTTCCTCAACGGGATCATCGCTGCTTTCGCTGGCAGCGCACCCGCAACCACCGCAGGCTTGGGCGGGCCATTGCTCGGGGTGCTCGCCATTATCGCGCTGGTCAGTTATTTCCTGTTCCAACCGGACGGTTGCATCGTGCCTAACAAGGGCAAGATTGCTTGCGCAAGCGGTATCGTCGAACAAACCGCCGACCTCAGCTCAACAGCGCTGGCCGTACTTGCGCCCTTTGCCGTGACCGCAGCCGGGGAGTTCTACCTGGTAGTGCGCACCAACCACCAGCACCTGATCGCCACGGACGCCGGATTCGTAGTCTGTAACGGTCGCAGTGAACCCATGTTGCGCTGCCTGGTACGCAGTTCGTTCTCCTGCGGAGCCAGAGTGGGCGCCGCGGTGGGAGCCATTGCTGGTGGCGTTGCAGGCTTGGTGCTGGGTTATCTTGCCGGCGCTGCAATCGCCAGCCTGGCCTGCGGCCCCCTCGCCTGGCTATGCCTAATCATCGCATTGATTGTTGCGGCAATTATTGCAGCGGCAGCGACTTACGCTGGCGCTATGGCGGGCGGATGGGTCGGTGGCGCAATAGGCGCAGCCGTCGGCTCCGACCCCGAAGAAGCTTTCGATGCATTGCGCGTGGGTGACCTGGTTACAGCGCGCGGCCATTGGAATACCAATCCCGATTTTGGCAACAATGAATTTTATTACACCACCCAAATTGATTTGATGGGCCATCTGGATGCATCACCGTCATACGCTGCTACCGACGCCGATACCCATGCGCCGGATAACTGCGGAATCAATACTGATCAGCCCATTCACTAAGCGGCCAAAATAAAATTAAACCATCGTTAAACAGCTTTATTGGAGCAGCGCTGCGTCTGGTGAAATACATAACCAGCGCAGCGTTAACAATTACCGCATATTCTTTTTAGCGAAACTCCACCCTGGATATTGGGAAAGCCCAGGGGGATTACCGGTAAATAATTTCTTCGCCCTTTTATCGCCCTTCAGTTGCCAATTGAACCAGGCCGTTGCCACCTTGGCATAATCGCCGCCAAAAGGTTGACCGTAGGTTCCCCCGTGACCGACATCCAAATTACCCACAAACACTGGAACATGATTAATTCTTTCCACATCATCCATGCCATTTTTGTAAGCAATATCAGAAGGCCCGCCAAGCAAATAGAGCGTAGGTGTATGAATTTTTTCCAGGTGGTTTTTTTGCAGTTGCGGAATCATCGGCATAGCGTTTCCACGGATGGGATCAATAAAAATGCCGCTATTGGCCACCACAAGCGTGGAAATTCTTGGATCACCCGCCACCTCCAGCGCCTGCAAACCGCCGCATGACATACCGGCCACGGCAATTTTCCCGGTATTGATTTTTTTAAAATAGTTACTTTTAGCATCGCTGTTTTGTGCGATAGCCCAATCGATGGCGTCGCGCAACTTTGTTGAGGTTGATCGCTCCTTTACTTGCTCACCGGTTTCTTTAGGGAGTATTCCAACTGCAACAACCAGGAACCCGTGAGATGCAATTTCATTTAAAAAATTTACATGCTCCCAAGGTGAGTCGAAACACGCACCGTTACCCCAAACGATCAACGGCAAGCTTTTTCCACCCTTGAATTTATCAATGTTTTTTGGCCTGAATATGGTGTGCGTCGGCAGCGAGGCGTCTTTAAGCATGATCGCACTGTGCTTTCCGGTACCACCATTTTCAATTACCCTTGATTCAACTACCTGGGCAAAAGACGGGGTTGCGAACGCGAACAGTAAAACCACAAAAATATATTTTATTTTTTCCATGTTAGTTTCCAAAAAAGATATAAAAATTAGACATATATTTAACGGGCCGATCTAATAAGTTGCATTAATTCCCTGTCGTGGTTATTAACCACCCTGGGCGTATTATCAAAAACCATAGTTTCGCCATTCTCCCGGGAATAAGGCTTCCATGGCGGCAACACTCCTTCCACATTCGGATTACCGGTTCGCGCAAAATTGATCCATGCCCGGCTCATTTCTTCAGCCAGTTTATGGGCATCATCCCCGGTACCAGTCCAGTGCTTTCCCAGCTCAATGTTGTTAAAAACCAGTGGTATATCCACACCATGGAATGAACCCCTGGTGTTGTTTTCAATAGGGCTTTTCCAGGTTAACAGGTAAGTATAAACAGGCGCATTTGTGTTAGCGGCGCGTGCATCGGCCACCATAATGGTGTTGGGCCGAAAGAGCGTATCGATGGATAACAGGTCGTGCGGTGTGTAATGCGGATAGGCTGTTTCGAATAATCGGATGTAAGTGCCAGTGTTAGCGCCATAGGTTTTTTCCAACCGCTTTTTCGCTTCCGCCGTGGTCAAGTCTTTTTCGCCATAAGCAGTTTTTACCAATTCATTAAACGTAGTGCCCATCATTAGCGGAATATGTTTGGAGACCTCGGCAAAACCCGGTGTAAAGGGCTGCTGCAACAAATCCACACCATCAGGAACGGGACCAAACCCGAACATGGTTGTAGTACCGGGTTTTCGCAAGCCAACTGTTTTTTCCAACGCCTTATTGCCCGCCTCAACAAGTTGCTTATACGGCAGGGTATGAAGCTGGCCTATGTTTTCCTTGGTAAGCCCGAGTACATCCACCAGCGCTTTACCGACAGCGACTGATTTTTCTTTTGTCATCACATTAACGAGTGTGCCACTTTGAATAATCGCTTTATGGAATAGCCCCTTCGCCGCTGGCATCGACATCAGCGTACCGACCTTTCCGCCACCGCCAGACTCACCAAAAATAGTTACGTTATGCGGGTCACCACCAAAACTGCGAATATTTTCATTTACCCACCGAAGCGCAGCAACAACATCAAGCATACCGACATTCGCTGAATGTGCGTACTCATCACCAAACGCCGATAGATCAAGAAAACCCAGAATATTGAGCCGATGATTGACGGAAACCAAAACAACATCGCCTTTTTGCGCGAGCATCTTTCCATCGGTCATAGGATCATCACTCGCACCCACGCTAAAACCGCCACCATGCAACCAAAACATTACCGGCCTTTTCTTGCCGTCAGCCAAGCCCCGTGTCCAAACATTCAGCGTGAATAACCTTTGTTCATTCATAGCCGACTCTGGCGACCAACTATTAACTTGCATTGCAATTGGGCCAAATTCCCTATGCTCACGCACACCTTCCCAGGCATCCGGTGCTTCCGGCGGCATAAATCGCTCGGCTTTGGCATAAGGAATACCTTTGAAACCAAACACCCCATCATCAAAACTTCCGGAAATGGAACCATAGGATGTTTCCACAATCGGCGCCGTATGCTGCCTGGATAACGCGCCGCAACCTGCCGCCAGGAATACCGCAATCATTAAAATTAAACCGGAAATACGGATTGGTTTTTTCATGGGGTGCTTCTTATTGAATAAATAGTGATGCCATTTGGTATTTATACCCATAGGTGCCCGCACTCTCAGAACCGGGCAGCTGAGATTATCTTAAAATATTACTTTTTGGAATATATCAATGCAGGAAAAGCAAAAAGGAGACTACAATGTCGCCTTGTCTATACACGAACGAATGCCACCATGAACATAGAAAATCGCAGGGAATATTTTTCCGAAACATATAAAAGTATTGAAACCATCCATGGTTCTTTCATCGAAGTTGTCTTTGAAAATTGCACTTTCGAGCATTGTAATTTTTCGGATTCACGTTTTTACAAATGCAAGTTTGTAGATTGTGTTTTTACGGGCTCTAACCTGAGTAATTGTAACGTTGATTTCAGCAAATTTTTGGAGGTCACTTTCAATGAAAGTAAACTGGTTGGCATAGACTGGACCAAAGCTGATTGGCCCCGCTTTAATTTTACGTCCCCACTAAAATTTAATAATTGCATTATCAACGACAGCTCTTTCTTTGGCTTGGCGCTAAGCGAATTGGTAGTAGAGTACTGCAAAGCCCACGACGTAGATTTTAGACATGGCAACTTTACCAAAGCCAATTTCCGTTACACGGATTTCACTAATAGCCTTTTCATGAAAACCAACATACAACAAGCCGACTTCAGCGAAGCAGAAAATTACGATATAGATATTTTTAACAACGAGATAAAGTCGGCCCGATTCAGCCGGCTGGAAGCAGTGAGATTATTGAATTGTTTGGCTATTGACCTAGTGGACTAGTGATTGTCCAAGCAAGGCGATATTGGTGGCAACAAACGGAAAAAAGGTGAGGCAAATGCCTGCATCCCCCCATAAAACCCTCTCGCTACAAAAAGCCGTTTTAATCGTAGCAATTGCTAATTTCGCCTATTTCTTTGTGGAGTACGCTGTCGCCAAACATATCCAGTCTGTTTCATTGTTTGCTGACAGCATTGATTTCCTTGAAGATACGGCTATTAATTTTCTTATCTTGATTGCACTGGGCTGGTCCGCGCGTAAACGAGCAATAGTGGGGATGCTAATGGCGGGATTTATCATTGTTCCCACAGTCGCGCTGGTGTGGACAGCATGGCAAAAATTCCATTCACCTTTGCCGCCGGAACCCTGGAGCCTGTCCATTACCGGATTGGGGGCATTAATAATTAACCTTGGCTGCACATTTTTACTGGCTCGATTTAAACATCACTCGGGTAGCCTGACGCGCGCAGCATTCCTTTCTGCCCGCAATGATGCTTACGCCAACCTGGCTATCGTAACCGCGGGGGCTCTCACATTAATATGGTCGTCTGCCTGGCCTGATCTTATCGTTGGTATTTGTATCGGAATTATGAATGCGGACGCAGCTAAAGAAGTATGGGAAGCGGCCAGGAAAGAACAGATCACCTGATGCCCCACGAACAGCCTGGCGGCTTATCCCTTCATAAGATTATGCCCCTTATATTACACATGGTGCGCACCAGTTTTGCGCATTTTCCTTTCGGATAAATTTTATCTGCAATGTTTGGTTTCAACGCAAACAAATTAATAAAACATTTTTGTTAGGTTCATATTTTTTTAATAGAGAAATGAAACAATCATGGATAATCAAAAAAGGATGTTTTGCTTTTTTTTAAATGTTTTTAACCAATCTTACCAGGAAGCTTACAGTTAGCCATTGCGCAGCTATTGTCCACCTATTTGCTCACTCATAGACTTTAGTCGCCTCAGAGAACTGGGGTAATAAACAATAGGAGATAAATGTTATGGCTAGACAATTTTTAACAAAACTGCTCGCCAGCGTATTTGTGCTGGCGGGCAGCAATCATGTAATGGCAGGCATAAGCTGTACTGTCACCCCTACTACCGTGTGGACTACCGGCTACAAGCTGGATATTCTGGTAAAAAACGATGGCCCTGCGGCAGTTAGCAATTGGGCGGTAAACATAGTGTTCAGCGAGCCATCTCCGATGACAAGCAATTGGAATGCTGTGTTTACCGGCACCCAAACATTGCGGGCCAGTAACCTTAGCTGGAACGGTAATCTGGCCGTTAATACCAGTACGCCGATAGGGCTTACCGGCAATCATGACGGTACTTTTGTAGTACCGGTTTGTGTGGATGCGAACGCAAGCAGCTCCGTCAGTTCGATTAGCTCTTCTTTATCAAGCCAAAGTTCGGTGAGTAGTGCGTCAAGCAGAAGTTCGTTGAGCAGCCTATCGAGTCAAAGCTCAATAAGTAGTGCATCAAGCAGAAGTTCAGTTAGCAGCCTGTCGAGTCAAAGCTCAATAAGTAGCGCGTCGAGTAGAAGTTCGCTGAGCAGCCTGTCGAGTCGCAGTTCAATTAGTAGCGCATCGAGTAGAAGCAGTGCGTCTTCATCGTCGTCAGGCACCGTCAATGTGGATCGTTCGTTGTTCGTCCACGACCTGGCTACCTTGACGCCAGCTCCTATCCGATTGGTTGAAGTTATGAATCAGTTGGCGACGCAATTGAACGCCATTAACACCGCACCCGCGGCACAAATAAATGGCACCGAGCTTTTCGGGCGGATGTGGAACCAGCAGCGCTCCGCGT
>CBFGOY010000020.1:0-72795 GCA_965650515.1 uncultured Cellvibrionaceae bacterium
GGGCGGGACAGGCCCGGGCCGGACACGCCGTGAATCCATCCATGGAGGCTCATCGTCGACATCCATGTCTCCGATGGTCTTGCAGGGAAAACCCGCCTCCCGTACTCGCTATGTGCCATGAGGTTTAGGTTTTGCTAAAAGGTTTCAGCACCGAACTCCAGCGTATCCTGGTTATCCTTGTCGTTTGCAGTGTGATTGGTTTTTTCAGCGACCATTATTCGCTGTGGATGCTAATCGGCTGCGCGGTTTACATTATCTGGATGCTCTGGCAAATGCGCCGCCTCAACCAATGGCTGGTGCGCCGGGAGAGTGAGCACCCGCCCGAGGCCAGTGGTATCTGGGGCCAGATTTTCGACAACATCTACCAACTGCAACGCGACCAGCGCCTGGAAAAGGAAAACTTGCAGGCGGTGATTAAACGTATCCAGGAAATCAGCTCCGCGCTAAAGGACGGCCTGGTCATCCTGGATGCGCGCGGTCACCTGGATTTCTGGAACCCGGCGGCACACCGCATGCTCGCGCTCAATACCCGGGACCAGGGACAATCGGTCATCAACTTTATTCGCCATCCCAAATTCGTTGCCTATTTTGAAGAAGGCAACTATGAGGAGCCGCTGGACCTGCCATCATCGCGCTTCCCTTCCAAGCACCTGCAATTCCAGGTTACCCGCTTCGGCAAGAATGAACGCCTGATTGTGATCCGCGATGTAACCCAATTACATAACCTGGAAAAGATGCGCCAGGATTTCATTGCCAACGTCTCCCACGAGTTGCGCACCCCGCTCACGGTCATCAATGGCTATGTGGAAACCTTGGCCGACAACAACACCACTCCCGGCTGGAACAAGCCGCTGCAACAAATGCTGCAGCAATCCAAACGCATGTCGTTGTTAATTAACGACCTGCTGGTACTGTCCAAACTGGAGACCACCGAGGCCGGCCACAACCATAAACCGATCAACATCGAACAATTGCTCGCCGTTGTAAAAAGCGAAGCCGATGTGTTGAGCCGCGAAAAAGCGCAGCAACTCACCCTTATTTGCAATAACACTACCAGGCCGCTGCTATTGACGGGTAACGAAAAGGAATTGCACAGCGCCTTTTCCAACCTGGTGATCAACGCCGTCAAATACACACCTAATGAGGGCAAGATCAGTATCTTGCTCTGGCAGGACCAGAAGCATTTCTATGTTTCGGTGAGCGACAACGGGCCGGGCATCGAAGCCCAGCATATCCCGCGCCTGACCGAGCGTTTTTATCGCGTGGACGCCAGCCGCAACAGCAGCACCGGCGGGACAGGCCTGGGCCTGGCGATCGTTAAACACGTGCTTATGCGCCACGACGCGGAATTGCAAATCACCAGTGAACCCGGTAAAGGCAGTATGTTTACCTGCGTCTTTCCGTTGCCCCATCGTTAGCCTGCGGGTCCGGCAACCGGACTGACAACATTGTCAGATAAATCATCCAGACGCGCTAATAACCCGTCCTCGGGCAAATTAATTGTGGAACTCCTTCGCAAATTCGAACTTATTTCCAAAACTCTTACCGTGGAAACCCAAAGTCGCACTCGCCAAAACAACGTTGTCATTTTAGACTCGATCCATGCAATGAAACCGGCGTCAACGCCCTACCTTGCATAAGTTCATAACAAGCGACGCCCGTTGTGTCGTACCGGTAAATGATCAAACCTAAATTACCCAGGAGATTGAGAGTGAAAAAGACAATAAAGACCTGCGGGATTTCCGCTGTTGTACTGGGCTCACTGCTGGCGGCCAGCCAGGCGTTTGCCCACGGATACGTATCCTCTCCAAAATCGCGTTACATCCAATGTGCGGAAAACGGCATTGAAAACCCGACCCACCCGGCGTGTATCGCGGCCAAGGCGGCAGGCAACCAGGGGCTTTACACCCCGCAGGAAGTTGCGGTGGGCGGCGTAAAGGATAACCATGAATACTTCATTCCCGATGGCCGCCTCTGTTCTGTTAACCGCTCCAACCTCTTTGGTATGGACCTGGCCCGCACTGACTGGCCAGCCACCAGCGTAAGCCCCGGCCCACGGACGTTTACCTGGACCAATACCGCTGCGCATAAAACCATGTATTTCCGGTACTACATCACCAAGCAGGGCTACAACCACAGCCAGCCACTGCGCTGGAGCGACCTGGAGTTGATCCACGATTCCGGTAAGGCCGACCAGGAAACGGTTTCCAACCACCTGGTAAACCTGCCCCAGCGCACCGGTCGCCACATTGTGTACAGCATCTGGCAACGCGACTGGGAGCGCGATGCGGCTGAAGGTTTTTACCAATGTATCGATGTGGACTTCGGTGGCGGCACTGCGTCTTCCGTGGCTAACTCATCCGTGGGCTCGTCCGCGCCTTCATCCGTGGCGTCTTCGGTAGCCAGCTCCGTGGTTTCCGGCGATACCTGCGCCAACCTGCCCGCCTGGAACGCCAGCAGCGTGTACACCAATCCGCAACAAGTGAAACACAACAACAAGCGCTACCAGGCCAATTACTGGACCCAGGGCAACGATCCGGCAACCAACTCGGGCCAATACAGTTACTGGCTGGATCTGGGTAGCTGCATCACTTCCGGTAGCTCTGTTTCCTCGGCGCCAAGCAGTGTTGCACCAGGCTCTTCCAGCAAATCCAGTGTTGCGGTATCCAGCGCGGCGTCTTCGGTGGCTACCGGTAGCTGTACTTCCCCTGTCTATGTGGATGGTTCCAGTTACGCAACCGGTACCAAGGTACAAAACGGCGGCAATGAGTATCAATGCACTGTCGGCGGCTGGTGTACAGTGGGTGGCCCCTACGCACCGGGTACCGGCTGGGCATGGCAAAACGCCTGGTCACTGGTTCGCAGTTGTAATTAAGCAACTTCGACCAAAAATTCACCCCGACAAATCCTGCAAGATAAAGCGGTGTGGATAAAAAACGGCGATCCCCGGATCGCCGTTTTTTATTTTGGGAAGGGCAGCGAAAGGTTTCGGATACCCTTCCTGGCCATTGCCAAATATCCTGGCCAAAAAAATATCTGGCCATTGAAAGATATCCTCGGCTCCACTGGCAGCGTTAATGCGGTGATTGGAACTGCAACCGCGCCAATTGTTGATAAAGCTCACTGCTGGCCAGCAATTCCTGGTGTGCACCGCTGGCAACGATCCTTCCCTGCTGCAACACCACAATCCTATCGGCATTAATGATTGTAGAAAGGCGATGGGCAATCATAATCGTTGTACGGTTTTGCATTAATACTTCCAATGCCATTTGCACTTGTTGTTCGCTATTGGAATCCAAGGCGCTGGTTGCTTCATCCAATAATAAAATCGGGCGGTCTGCAAGGATGGCGCGCGCAATGGCAATGCGTTGTTTTTGCCCACCGGACAAGCGCACACCGCGCTCGCCCAGGAAACTATCCAGGCCTTCCGGTAACTGCTCGATAAATTCCATGGCGAAAGCCGCCTTGCAAGCGGCAATAACCGCATCATCCGTTGCATCCGGGCGCGCGTAGCGCACATTGTCGCGCAGGCTGCTGGCGAAAATAACCGGGTCTTGCGGCACCAGGGCGATGCGCTGGCGCAGTGCGTGTATATCGGCGTGTTTAATATCCACACCATCCAGCAAAATTTCACCGGCCTGCGGATCATAAAAACGCTGCAACAATTGAAACACCGTTGTCTTGCCGGCACCCGATGGCCCAACCAACGCAATTTTTTCACCCGGGTGGATATGTAAATTAAAACCTTCGAAAACCGGTGAATCCGGACGCGATGGATATGTGAACCGAATATTGCGCATCTTCAACTCGCCGGTGGCGGGTGAGGGTAAAGCTACCGGATATTCCGCCTGCGGCAAGCTTGACGGTGTTGCGAGCAGTTCCACCAATCGCTCGGTAGCCCCGGCTGCGCGTTGCAGATCGCCGATAACTTCGGAAATAGTGCCCATTGCACTCGCGACTATCACGGCATAAAAAATAAATGCCGATAATTCGCCGGCACTGATTGCCCCGGTTAAAACGTCATGGCCACCCACCCACAAAATTAACGCTACTGCACTGAATACCAGGGTAATCACTGCCGCTACCAACAATGCACGCTGGCGAATTCGTTTGATTCCCGTCGCAAACGTCGATTCTACCCGTGAGTTAAATTCACCGGCCGATTCAGTTTCGTGCCCATAGGCTTGCACCGTGCGAATCTCATGGATAACTTCATCGGTGTAAGCACCTACATGCGCCACTGAATCCTGGCTCGCGCGCGCCAGGGTGCGCACGCGGCGACCAAACGCAATAATCGGCACCAATACAAACGGGATCGCCGACAACACCAGCAAAGTCAGTTTCACGCTGGTGATCGCCAGCATTACCAACCCACCCAGCAGCAGCAAGGCGTTGCGCAGGGCCATGGAAACACTGGAACCGATCACGGTTTCCAACTGGGTGGTGTCGTTGGTCAAGCGCGAAAGCACATCGCCCGTGCGGTTTTGCTCAAAAAATTCCGGCGAAAGGCTCAATAAATGCGAAAAAACACGCCGCCGTAAATCCGCCGTAATGCGTTCGCCCAACCAGGACACAAGATAGAAACGCATATAAGTGGCCAGCGACATTACCAATATTACCGCCAGCATTCCCAGCAATGCATAATTGAGCCACTCAGCGCTGCCGGCTACAAAGCCTTTGTCGATCACTTGCTTCAATCCCTGCCCGACCAACAACACCGACGCAGCCGCAACTACCAGCGCAAGCAGCGCTGCCAAAATACGCCAACGATAGGGCCGTAATAAATCCAATAAAATTTGCCGACGGGAAAGAGGGGTAGCCATAACGTATCCGGAATCCAAAAATATTTTGGGAAGATTGGGCAGCTAACCGTTAAAAACAAGCGAAGTCGGGGAAGTGATGATTTTTGTCAGGTGGCCGCGCGGGGTAAAAGCGGCGCAAAAAAAAAGCGAGAGGGTTAGTCTCGCCTTTTTTGCTACGGATTAATTTCCGAAGAAATTAGATAGCGGTAATGTTTTCAGCTTGTGGGCCTTTTTGGCCTTGGGTCACAGTGAAACTTACACGTTGGCCTTCAGCCAGGGTTTTGAAACCAGAACCAGCGATTGCACTGAAATGTGCGAATACATCCGGACCAGATTCCTGGGCGATAAAGCCGAAACCTTTAGCTTCGTTGAACCACTTAACAGTACCGGTAACAGTCTTTGACATGTTAATCATCCTATTTAAAACAGAAGTAATTGAAACCCGCGAACGGGCAGTTTGTGCTGGAAATGTGGGAATTACTTATGAAACAGGACGAGGTACTTGGTGGAACTTCGAAATGATGTGCATAAATATTAATCGTACTTTCAAGCACGGGCCAGTGTACACTCGCTGCCTTCAAAGTCAATCACCTATTACCTCGAATGGAGGAATAGTCGCCAATCCCCTCCCTTTTTGATGAATGGTTATAATGCGCGTGGTATTCATTCCCTTTGGAGCCAGTATGTTCCAACGTTACGCCCGCTTAGGGTTATTGTTGTGCATGGTCATCCCCCTGCAATTGCATGCCCAGGCGGGGGCATTTAATTTGGAAGATTGGCCCAATACCCAGGCGAGCCTCAAGCCCCTGTATGTAAAAGCCATTATGGAACAGGCGGGTGTGCATAAGGTGAGCTTTAAATTGCCGGCAGATTTCTATATCGGGGAATTGGATAAATTCGCGGCCTTTGCCGCCGGGGAAAAATACCAGCCCTGGTTAAAAACATCCGTTGCGCAAAGCCTTGCAACTATGGCCGTCATCCACTGCGATTGGAATAATGGCGTACCGCCCTGGGAGTTTGCCCAAAAATATCTCGGTGAGGCACAAATAGAATTATTAACACCCCGGTATACCGCCGCAATCGCCAGGCTGCAAAACAATTGCGCCCCTGACTGAATACTTCCCGCATCGCCGGGAACGCGGTGCGCATAAAATCCGATGCGCTGCACCAACAGCAACTTATCGAAAATTTTGTTAACTCCCTTCTAGTTAATGCGCTCGTTAATTTTCCGGAAGCCATCTAGGCTATAAACTGAATTTTTTTCCGAGTTCTTCCATGACACGTCAATCCCATCCCTATTTAATTGTGCTGCTCGCCGCAATCATTGCCGTTACGCCGCTCGCGGTGGATATGTATTTACCCGCAATGCCGGATATCGCGCGCAGCCTGGATACCCACATCGGCAACGTGCAACAGTCGCTAAGCATTTACCTCGCAGCCTATGCTGGCGGCATGTTGTTATTCGGGCCGCTGGCGGATCAACTCGGTCGGCGCCCACTGGCAATTTTTGGTTTAACCGGTTTTACCCTCAGTAGTGTCGGTTTGGTTTTTGCGGACAGCATTGAATTATTTTTAACGTTGCGTACCACCCAAGCCTTTTGCGGCGCTGCCGCTACCGTCGTTGTACCGGGCCTGGTGAGGCATTTGTACCAGGAACACACCGCCAAGGGCATGTCGTACCTTTCCATGATCATGATGCTGGCACCGTTACTGGCCCCGAGCATCGGCAGCGTTATTTTATTAATAAGCCAATGGCACAGCATTTTTGCGGTATTGGCACTTTACGGCGCGATAATTTTTGCCCTGGTGTGGAAGTGGTTGCCGGAAATCAGCAAACCGATTGACCCGAATGCTGCGCACAAAAAAATGAATTTTTTTAGTGGCTACACAATAATTTTTTCCAATCCGCAAGCACGACCGATGATCGCCAGTATGATGTTTGGCTCATTTGCATTTTTCAGTTTTATCACTGCCGTTTCGTTTTTATACATCAATTATTTTGGCGTAAGCGAACAGGTATTTAGCTTGCTGTTCGGTGCCAACGTCATTTGCTTGATGGCTACCAACTTCATCAACAGCCGCCTGGTTACCCATTATGGCCCCTTGCGTATGCTGCGCGCCGGTGTGGTTATAGGGTTAACCAGCGCGATAATCTTGTGCCTGGTGAATTACCTGCAATTGGGGATTGCCTACACGGTGATTGCATTAGCGCCGTTAATGGGCTCATTGACACTCATGGGAACCAACGCGGATGCAATATTGCTGATGAAATTTCCCCATAACACCGGCACCACAACCGCCGTGGCTGGCACCCTGCGCTTTGGCAGCGGCGCCTTTGCCGGGCCCATACTCGCCTTTTTCTACACCGGCACTGCGATGCCATTTTCGCTGTTAATGCTGGCCGGGGTTACTGGCGTACTTGTTTGCCAGGTTTGGTACTGGCAAGTTAGTAAAAGCGCCCTGGCGGGTGAGTAACCGGCGATTAATGTTCCAGGCAAATAACCACAGCGGCGTGGTACGCCTTCCAATATACGGGAATAACGTAAGAACGCATTTGTCGCGGCAGATGGATTTGACTGGGCGCACCCTCAATCATTACCGGGACAGAAATCATAAAATCCTGGCCAAACTGGCTGCGCGCATTCCCCGAAATAGTATTGGCAACTTCACCGACCAAATCAAAAATATGCGCATTGCCCGTATCCAATTCCCCAATGCTCAGGAGTAAATGTTTTAGCAATATGCGCGGCGCGGTGAAATACACGCAACCACGATAGGGGCCGGAAATACCAATAATGCCGGTGACATCGTAAGCAGCGGGATTTTCATTTTCCACCAGATAAGGTGTACCTACTTTTACTTCCTTATCATTCGTATAGTGAAAGTAACGTATAACGCCGTCGATAAATACCTGTAAAGTTTCTTGGGACATTTCTTGATTTAATCCTCGATTAGCTCGGTCAATGCTTCCAGCAACTGTTCATCCGTAAAAGGTTTACACAAGAATCCACGCGCGCCTTTTTTTAACGCTTCTATGCCCGTGGATTTATCGGAAAGCGCAGAAATCACCAGGATGCGCAAATCGGGATCCATTGCCATTAACTGCTGGATGCAGGCGATACCATCCATCTCCGGCATGGTTAAATCCATCGTCACAACTTGCGGTCGGGTATCCCTGTAAAATTGCAGAGCCTGGACACCGTTGGCGGCGGAGGCAACCACATGAAACCTTCCCGAGTCATTACAACGCTCAATCTTGCGGCGAATAACATTGGAATCATCGACGATCATTAGCGAAAGCATTGGCGTGTTTTCCAAAAAAATTTTATGAATTGCCGCAAGATCACGCGGCAATGATTTCGGTGTTGCCATTAACCGGTTTAAGAGGATGCGCCGCGATAATTGGCAAATTTACTACAAAGCGACAGTGGCTACCGCGACGACTGGACACCGTAATTTTACCGCGATGCGCCAACACATGGTTCATGATTGCTGCCATTCCAACACCGCGTCCCGCGTCTTTCGACACTTCCCGCGCGGTACTGAAACCTTCTTGAAAAATTAACCCCAACAAATGTTTGTTATCCCAGGATTCAATTTCCGTGTCAGACCATTTACCGGAGGCGTACGCTTTTTCGCGAATGGCATCGTAATCAAGCCCGGCCCCATCATCCATGACCGTTAATTCCATTGCCGTTGCGGATATTCTTGCCAGGCGCAGATCAATGCGTCCTTTAACGGGTTTTTCACTTAATTCCCGATCAACAGGCAATTCGATACCATGGACAATGGCATTGCGCAGCAATTGGATAATAATTTCTTTAATCTGTTGCCGGTAACCTGTTTCCAGTTCAATTTCCTGTAAGCCACTGGTTACCAGCCCCACCAATTTCCCGCTGCGCAGCGCAATGTTTTGTACAAAATCCTCAAGGTGATCCCAGGTATGGCGATGGTCGTGGATTGGTGTGGACGGCAACCGGGATTTATTAGCGCCGACAATTGCAAATTGGCCCAACCTCTCTGTGAGATGCTCAACCTGCTGGGTGTAGCTTATTAAGTTCTCCAGTTGCACAGTCAGGCCCAAATAATCATTGCCACTTAAATCCGGCTTATCGCGTAATAAAGCCAGCGTATCTTCCATGTTGTGCGCAGCGGCTTCAAAGAATTCCAGTTTTAAAGAAGCAGCCTCCCCTTTAAAGTTATGGATTTCACGGAAAATGCTGTTTGCCTTCTCGCGTACCGCCAGGTCTGTCTTGGCTGGCAATCGTAAAATGGTATTGACTCGATTAAAGCAGTTGAAACTGTTCGCGATAAACTCACGCAATAAACCGGGATGGGTGTGGAGCAAACCGGTGATCATTTCAAGTTGGGATTCGTTGCGCTTGCGACTCTCGTTAAGTTCGCGTTCCAGTTTTACCTGTTCACTAATATCCAGCACCGTTACCAACACATGCGAAATTCCCGCCTGATCATTTTCATCCTTTTGATAGGCACGAGCAAAACTGAATTGCAGATGTTTGGTAAGGAAACCACCACCCTGGCTGGCAATATTTACTTCCACATTGCTGAGCGGGTTCAAATCACCAATAAGTTTTTCCTTTATCTTGGGATCAAACAATAGTTCGATAAACCCACGCGCTGTTTCCGCATCTTTGGCACTGACTATATTCCCGAGCAACGCTTGGAATGATTGCCCGGAAAACTCTTGCTTTCCCAAAACATCGGATAGTTTCGCTGAATGCTGGTCGCCAATAATTAAATTCCTATTAATAAGGAACAAGCCTTCGTTCACGGTTTCCAGGATTTCAATGGTTTCACGGCGCGCCTTTTCAATCACCTTGTCACTATCGCGCAACTGGCGGATAAAATGCAGCATGATAAACAGGAAGTTAATGATAGCCAGGCAAATACCCAACGTCTGGATCGTCCGTAAGCGTTTCGCCTTGGAAGCGGCGAGCTGCTCAAGGCTCACGGTTAAATCATTCATGGACGTGAGGATAGTCAGGTTGTGGGTGCGCGCCTGGGCGACTGCGACTGACAATGGCCCATAAAAGTCCATGCCGTTTTTGACAGATTCAGAGAAATCCTCAATGCTTTTTTTATAGGGCTGCCACAGTTGTAACGTGTTTTGTAACGAATCCTTTCCCAAACGATTGCCTACCGGTTCCAGAATTACTGAATCCTTTCCCGCACCGCGGACTTGCCCGCCATTGATGAATGCGTTCAGGGTTTCGTCAAATAATCCTTTACTTAATTGCAGCTCATCAAATGCGGTGGTGAAGGTTACAGGGTCATCCTTCGAGAGATCCAAAACCAATAGGGTTTTGGCCATTCGTTGTGACAACATGCGTTGGCGACCCGCAAGGTTTACCCCAATCGCATCTTCCGCAATTTCATAGGAAACATAAAAATTGAAAATTAAAACCGAGGCATCGAGTAATAAAAATAACGCAACCGAAATAATAATGCCGCGGTATTTGCCGACATCGAAATCAAATAATGATGACATTTATTGGCCCGTAATCATGAGTAATTATTACCGCAGGTTAATGCGGCCGGGCAATATATTCCCGCCCTGAACAACTCCGCAGATTCGCTGTAGCACGCTGGTTTAATCGCGAGCAGTAAACCTATTTAGCAAAACTTGTTTAGCGAAACTTGTGCCAATCAGTGAAAGTGCAGCCCACAGGGACCAAGTGGAGGGCATAACCCCGTTTTTGATTATGTTTAGTGCAAAAGAAATTTTTGATGGTAAAAAAGCAACGTTAAAATCAGGCACCGATGCCAATGCTTTGGTGCACCAGGATTTCATTGCGCACGAATTTGGTCCATTATTATTTTGGCCTGTGAATCTATTCGTCTTGCAACTGCATTGCCCACAGCCGGGCGTAATGTCCTTGCAGGGCAAGTAGTTCGCTGTGGGTTCCCTGTTCAATTACCCGACCATGTTCCATGACGACGATGCGATCAGCATCGATAACCGTGGAAAGGCGATGTGCAATTACCAATGTGGTATGGCCCGTGGAAACTTCGCGCATGGCTTCAAGGATGGCGGCTTCGGATTTTGAATCCAGCGCGCTGGTGGCTTCATCAAAAATTAGGATGCTTGCGCCTTTTAACAAGACACGTGCGATTGCAATGCGTTGCTTCTCACCGCCGGATACTTTCAACCCGCGCTCGCCCACCAGGGTTTTATCACCCTCGGGCAAACTGCTAATAAACTGTTCCAGGTGGGCCATTTTGATGGCGCGGTCGATTTGTTCACTGCTTGCGCCCGGATTTCCGTAGGCGATATTTTCGCGGATGCTCGCGTTGAACAACACGGTATCCTGCGGCACCACGGCAATCGCGCGGCGCAATGACTCCAGGGTAACCTGGCGAATATCCTGGCCATCGATAAGGATTTCCCCACCATCAATATCATAAAAACGGTAGAGCAAACGCGAGAGCGTGCTCTTGCCGGCCCCTGACGAACCGACAATGGCAACTTTGCTCCCCGCCGGAATATGTAAATCCAGTTGTTGCAAAATGGGCCGCTCTTTATGGTAGGAAAAATCCACCTGTTGCCAGCGGATATCACCGCGACTTACCTGTAAGGGCACGGCGCCCTGTGCATCGCGGATCGCCGGATTGCGCTTTAATAGGGCCAACATGTTTTCCAGGTCTGTTAATGAGCGGCGGATTTCGCGATAGACAAAGCCGAGAAAATTGAGCGGGATAAATAACTGGATCATGTAGGCATTAATCATTGCCAGGTCACCAAGCGTCATGGCCCCGTCCAACACGCTTTGCGCCGCCATCCACATCATTGCCGTCATCGCCAGCGCAATAATCAGGGCTTGGCCGGAGTTAAGCGCAAGCAGCGACATACGGTTCTTTAATTTGGCGTTTTCCCATTTTTCCAAAAAATTATCATAGGTTTCTGCTTCGTAACGTTCATTATTAAAATATTTGACCGTTTCGTAGTTAAGCAATGAATCAATCGCGCGGGTACTGGTGGATGAATCCGCCTGGTTTGCTTCGCGCACAAACTTGTTGCGCCATTCAGTGGTGTAAACGGTAAACACCACATAAATTGCCACCGCAAACAGGGTGATGACCGCATACCAAATGGAAAAAGCCGCCGCGAAAATGATGGCGACCATCAGGATTTCAAATAGCGTGGGAACAATATTGAACATCAAAAAGCGCATCAGAAAACTGATGCCGTTAGTGCCGCGCTCAATATCGCGACTAATGCCGCCCGTTGCGCGGTCCAAGTGAAACGCCAACTCCAGCGAATGCAAATGGTTAAACACCCGCAAACCAATCTTGCGCATCGCGTGTTCGGTGACGCGGCTAAATAACGCATCGCGCACTTCGCCAAAAAATACGCTCCCGAAGCGCAGCGCCCCGTAAAACAGGATAAAGAAGGCGGGTAATGCCAGTTCTGGTGCAAGGCTGCGGTCAACACCATCGATAATATGTTTAAGCGCCCAGGGCATTAACAGGGTCGCGCCCTTGGCGGCCAGCAGGGCGAGTATCGCCAGTAAAACGCGCCCTTTAAATTCCCATAAATAGGGCAGGAGATATTGCATGCTTTGGCGCAAGTTCACCCTGGCATTTTCTTCGCGGGTCTCATTATTGGGGTGAACGGATAAACCGGAAGAGTGCATGCCACGCATAACAACAGCCTGTGAAAGGTGGAAAGTTCCAATGCTAGCAGAATAATCCTCGCGGCAAGTGCTACCATATGCACTTTCAACTTCTTTCTCTTTTTTTCATGAAAATACCCAAACGTTTACAGCCGCTCGTCGATGATGGCTTGATTGATGAGGTTTATTACCAATTGATGAGTGGAAAAGAGGCGCAAGTATTTGTAGTCAGCGCCAACAACGAAGTGCGCTGCGCAAAGGTTTATAAAGAAGCCAACAAGCGCAGCTTCAAGCAGGCCGTGCAATACCAGGAAGGCCGCAGCGTGCGCAATTCACGCCGCGCGCGCGCCATGGCCAAGGGAACCAAATATGGCCAAAAGGAAGCGGAAGACGCCTGGCTAAACGCCGAAGTGGACGCGCTGTATCGCCTCGCTGAAGCCAGCGTCCGCGTCCCTAAACCCTATTGGTTTTTGGAGGGCGTACTGGTGATGGAGCTGGTGGTCGATGAGGATGGCGACCCGGCACCGCGTTTGGATGATGTTGCCTTTGATGCGGAGACCGCGCGCGATTACCACGGGCGCATGATGCAGGAGATAGTGCGCATGCTTTGTGCCGGCCTGGTTCACGGCGACCTCTCCGAGTTTAATGTATTGATCGATCACTCCGGCCCGGTGATCATCGATTTACCACAGGCGGTGAATGCGGCAGGTAACAATAACGCCAGGATGATGCTGTTGCGCGATGTCAATAACATGACCCAATACTTCGGCCAGTACGCGCCGGATTTATTAGTCACCCACTACGGCGAGGAAATTTGGGATCTGTTCGAGCACGGTAATTTGCACCCCGATGTCAAGCTCACCGGGCAATTTGCGCAAAGCAATGTGGAGGCGGATATAGCGACCATGATGCGCATTATCGAGCACGCCAGGCAGGAAGAGGAGGAGCGGAAGGAGCGCGAACGCATGGCGCGCAACGGGGAATTCTAGGGCCTGCCGGCAGGTAAGCGAATCACCACGCGCAAGCCGCCCAGCGGGCTGGATTCCAGTGCAAGTTCACCACGGCAATGTTCGACAATATCGCGCACTATGCTTAAACCCAGGCCGTGGCCCTGTACTTGTTCATCCGCGCGTGCACCCCGGTTCATAACCTGCCCACGCATTTCCGGTGCTATGCCCGGCCCGTCATCATCGATCCATAATTCGTAATACTGGTCCGCCAGCCGGACTGTTAATTGCACATTTCGCTGCGCCCACTTGCAGGCGTTATCGAGCAAATTGCCCAATAGTTCGAGCATATCCTCGCGATCCCAGGGCAGCCGCATACCCGGTTCGGCCTGCCATTGGATGGTTAACGCGCGCGTATGGATTTGCTGCAAGGTGCTGCATAAATCAGGCAATTCTTTTGCACAATCAAAATAAGCGCCCGGCAGCGCTTCACCCGCCAGACGCGCGCGACTTAATTCGCGGCTGATACGTTCCTGCATCTGGTGTAACTGAGAGCGAAATTGCTCGCGCAACTCCGGGTGCGCATTTAAATCTTGGCGATTGGCGAGGCTGAATAAAATGGCCAATGGGGTTTTTAACGCGTGCCCGAGGTTGCCCAAGGCTTTGCGCGAACGACCGAGCGTATCTTCGGTGTGATGCAATAAATGGTTGATTTGTTGCGCCAGCGGTTTGAGCTCATCCGGCAACGGCTGGTCAAGGCTGCTGCGCTGGCCTTGCTGTAATTGCGCAATTTGCCGACGCACCTGTTCCAGCGGCGCAAGCGCACGCTGCACCAGGTAGCGCTGGATAACTACCAGCAATACCAGGGCCACAACCCCCATACCGGCGCCCGCCCATTGCATACGGCGGAAACTTTGCAGCATGGGCGTGTAATCCTGCGCGACTATGATGTGGATGGATTTCCCATAACGGCGGAAATCAGCGCGGTAAATTAACAATTGCTCTGTTTCGGGCCCATCAGCCAGGTTTGTTTGCAAACCGGTCGCGGAAGGCGATTCCACTTTGAAATCCCAGGAAGAGCGCGAGCGCCACTGCTGCTCGGGCAATTCAATTAAAAAATAATTGCCGGAAAATGGCCGCTGGTAGCTGGCCGACAATCGTTTTTGATCCAGCTCAATGCCGTTGGCGCCACGCACTATGGCAGCGAGCAAGGTTTCCGCTTCGTGATGCAAATGAGTTTGCCAATAACGACGTAACCTCTGGTCCAGCAGCCAAAAACCCAATTGCGCCAGGACCAAACCGGTTAGCACCAATACGCTAATCAAGCCAAGGCTCAAACGTTGCTGGATGGAGTTGATCGCTCGCTTAAACAAAAACATTTCCTTAATGGAGCCCTGGGGCCGGAGCCTGGTTTTTTTGCAGGCGGTAACCTTGCCCGCGTCGGGTTTCAATCAACTCCTTGCCTAATTTGCGGCGCAGGTGATTGATGTGCACTTCAATCACATTGGAATCGCGTTCGCTTTCCCCATCGTATAAATGATCGTGCAATTGCGATTTGGAAATAATTTTTCCTGCATGCAACATTAAATATCGCAATAAACTGAATTCGGCCGCTGTTAATTCAACGACTTCGTTTTCCCTGATCGCGCATTGGCGCGCCTCATCCAGTTGCACACCGCCCGCGTGTAATTGCGGCTGGTTTATTTGACCGTGGGTGCGCCGCAAGAGCGCTTGGATACGCAGCTGCAATTCTTCAGGGTGGAAGGGTTTGGTGAGGTAATCATCGGCACCGGCCTTGAGGCCATCTATCCGCTCGGCCCAATGATCGCGCGCAGTAAGGATTAATACCGGACGCTGCATGTGGCTAGCGCGCCATTCGCGCAAAATATCCAGCCCGGATTTACCCGGCAAGCCCAAATCCAGCAGGATTAAATCATAAGGTTCGGTTGCGCCCTGGATTAACGCATCGCGGCCATCGGCCAACCAATCCACCGCGTAACCGGCGCGCTTTAAATCCGCGCCCAATTCATCAGCCAGTACGACATTATCTTCAACGACCAGGATTCGCATCAGTCATCCTCCTCGTCTTTTAAAATCGTTCCGGTGGAGGCATCTATTTCCAATTCACGTACCACACCATCACGCGTGGCCAGCTCCACTTCATAAACATAAATATCCTCGTCCTCCTCCAGCTCTACTTCCAGCAAACTGGCGTGGGGATGGCGTTTTTCCACCAGGGATAACAATTGCTCCAGCGGGATAATGCGGCCCTGCTCGCGCAGGCGCAGGGCCTCATCCTGCGATAAATCACGCGCATTCACGCCGCCGGCGAGCATAAGGAATAACACTATGCGCGTTCCAGATTTCATGGGGTTCCTGTCGATATATCTAACCCAGGATTAACCTTAACGGTTAATCATCCCGGTGGTTTTTCAGGATTTCGCCGGTTGCGGCATCCAGCTCAATATCCCATTCAACGCCCTGGGCATCAACTACTTCCAGTTGATAAACATAACGGCCCCACTGGTTTTCCAATTCGGTGTCCTGGAGCACACCGCCCGGATGTTGGGCCAATGCCGTTTGGTTCAGCTTTTCGAAGGCTTGGATACTACCAGCATCACGCAGTTTCACCGCTTCGTCCAGGCCAAGGTCGCGCGCCTGGGCACCCAGGCTTATCAAGGTCAGGGCAGCGGCCATCACAGTAAACAGTTTCATAGTAAGTTCCTCATTTTGGTCTATCGGTCAGGAAGTTGTTTCGACAGGGCCAGAATAGGGAAGCCGGATTAAATGAAACTTAATTTTGCAGAAAGGTGGGCCGATGGATTGACGTTAAAAATTGCACTGTAGATACTGCGCACACTGCAGCGTGCATGACTTGAGCAGAGGATAACAGCAGGGCGGTTTGCCCCGTGGACCACAATTCAAGGAGCGAACCTGCATCATTTCATTCAAGGATTTCATTATGCATATGCGCTCTTCTTTCCTCCGCCTGGGAAGCCAGCTGGCATTCCTGCTGGGTATGCTGGTTCCTTCCATGGCTGTTTCCGCCGCTGAACCTGTCGCCAAACATACACCTTTACCGCTCGATGTTTTTTATAAGGATGCGTTGATTGAGGATATAGAACTCTCACCCGATGGCTCGCATTTACTGGCGTTAAAAAATGTTGGTGAAACCACCGTTATCATGGTGCTGGAATTAGCGACCAATAAGGTTTTTTATCCCGCCAAAACCGATAACAAACAATTCAAATTTAATTGGGTAACCTGGGGCAACAACGATCGCCTGTTAATGAGCTTGCGCTTTGATAGCCGCATGTACAACGGCGTTAAATATATGCAGACCCGTTTGCTGGCGGTCGATGCCAAAAAAACTTCCAAGATGATCACCCTGGTTAAGCCGGATGACGATGCCGATGGCTGGGTCAGCCAATACCAGGACAATATCATTAGCATGACGCCGGACGATCCCGACCATGTGCTTATTTCGGTAGACCGCGAAGTTCCCCTGCATCAAACCGTTTACAAAGCCAATGTAAACACCGGCAAGTTATCACGCGTAAAAAAACATTCCGCCAGTGTGCGCTCATGGTATGCGGACCGCGCCGGCAATGTGCGCGTTGGTGAACACTACGATGATAAAAAACGCAAAGTTACTTACAAAGTGCTGGACCCCAATACCAACGAATGGACTGTCGCCTGGGAATATGTCGTGTTTGACGAGCCGGGCATTGATATTGCCGGCTTCGGCAACAACCCCAATGAATTATTTATTTTTGCCGATCACAAAGGCCGCCAGGCACTGTTTAAAGCCGACCTATCCAAGCCCGGTTATCCGAAGGAATTGGTGTTGAGCGATCCTGATTATGACGTGACCGGCCGCTTGATTTATTCCGCCGCGCATAAAGAAGTGGTTGGTATTTATTACAACGACAGCAGTTCAAAAAGTATTTTTTGGAACAGCGAATTCAAAGCATTCCAGGCGGGGCTGGATAAAGCCATGCCGGACACCACCAACTACATCGCCAGCATGAGCGATGACGCGCGCAAATATATTTTATACACCACTAATAATACCAACCCCGGTACTTATTATTACGGCGACCGCGACGCAAAAACCCTGACGCCTATTGCCAGTGCCTATCCCGATTTGACCGAAGAAGTCCTGGTTGAAAAAGAATCGCGCCGCTTTAAAGCGCGCGACGGTTTGGAACTGGAAGGATTTTTATCCTTGCCGAAAACCTTTGCGGGCAAACCCGCCGCAACGATTATCCTTCCGCACGGTGGCCCCATGAGTGAGGATGGAAAAAGTTTTGATATGTTTTCCACTTTCATGGCCAATCGCGGTTATGTGGTTTTCCAGCCAAACTTTCGCGGCTCATCGGGTTATGGCCATGACTTTATGATGCAGGCTATTGGCGGTATGGGTTTGGAAATGCAGGATGACCTGGAAGATTCGGTGAAATATTTAGTGGAGCAAAAAATTGCCGATCCAAAGCGGGTTTGCATTGTAGGCGCCAGTTACGGTGGCTACGCGGCGCTCATGGGCATCGCCAAAACCCCGGACCTGTTCCAATGTGCCATCAGTTTTGCCGGTATGTCGGACCTGGTGAAAATGAGTAATAACTTCCGGCATTTCCTCAACAAGAACAGCGCGCGCAAACAATTCGGTGAAGACCGCGGCCAACTGAAGGAAACATCACCTGTGCGCCTGGTGGAAAGGATTAAAGTGCCGGTGTTATTGATCCATGGAAAAGATGACACGGTAGTTCCTGTTGTCCAGAGTCGCGATATGGCGGACGCGTTAAAGGACAACAAAAAAACCTATGAGTACATCGAACTGGAAAATGGCACCCACCACCTGGATTATTTTCCAGATCGCAAGCAAACGTTCGAGGCTATCGATAGTTTCCTGAAAAAATATTTACCTATCTGAGGCATTCGGCATTGATGTGCCGGATGGATTCTTTTCCCCCTGTAAATGCTGTGTTTTTTAGCACGCAGTATTTACATGCCATCCGCGAATACAGAGCCGCCAAATTTTCACAAATGTGAACAAAGTTTCACAACTTGATGGGAACAGCGTTTTTATACTGATGGTCAAACGCAGGCCCTGAGTGAATTCGCCCCGCAACAAGGCTGGTATTTTATGACTGCTGGATGCAACCTATCGCCAACGACTCCGCTAGCAACACAGGTAATCACTCCGCCTGCGTTAGGCAAAACATTGCGCGTTATACACTTCGTGGCTGACGATTCACCTATTGTAAGAACAGCCGCCATTGAACTGGCAAAAGCCGCCGGAGCAAATCCCGCCATCAAGGCATTATTGGTATTGGATAAATCGCTAATTCACAGCATTGGCAAACGTGGGAATGCGCAGGATTTTCCACTTATCCAATTGGATAGCTGGTCAAAGGCAGGGCGGGCTTATGAGTTTTATCGGCTCTGCCGGGAACACCAGCCGGATGTGGTATTTATACATAGCGGCGACAATAGCAACTGGTGCACGTATGCCAGTCTGCGCGCCGGTGTCACACACATTATTAATGCTAATACAGAACACCGGCTTCCCTACGGTATTGCGTTGCATCACTTCCACAAGGCCGACGAAGTTCCGCTGGCGTTGCGCATTCCCGGTATCATCATGCCCAGCGGATTTACCGGTACCTATCATTTGCAATTGATACGGGCACTGGCTTGCCTGCGTGAAGTACGCTTGTATCCGCGCGTCTTTTTAACCGGACCCGGCACCCGCCGCGACCATCTCAACGCGCAACAACTCGGTAACGCCCTGGGCCTGGAAAACCAGGTGCGCATTGCACCCCATTGCAGCAACTTGCCATTTTTATTAATGCATCACCAACTGGCGGTTATTGGTAACCCGGCACAACACCAGGGCCTGGTTGCACAAACCATGGCGGCAGGTTGCGCAACGATTGGCATCACCCACGAGAATGCGCAAGGTATTATTCACCACAACCACGACGGCATTGTGTTCGCGGATGAGTCGCCGGAATTACTGGCCGAAGAACTCCAGCGCCTGCTCAACAATATTCACCACACCCAACTTGTCGCCCGCAACGCCCGTGTGCGGGCGCAGTGTGAATTTTCTATCGACCATATGCTTGCAAATTATGAGCAGGTTTATTGCGATTTATTTGCGCAGTTATCGGTAACAGGTAAAGCGGCATAAACGCTTTACCTGTTTTAATTAACTGGATGTATATTCCGCCTCGCGCAACACCGCTAGAAATTCTTCGCCAAATCGTTTTAATTTGCTCTCACCTACACCGGTGATATTGCGTAACTGCTCCGGTGTTAACGGGCGGAACTCCAGCATTTCGCGAAGCGTAGAATCGTGGAAGATTACGTAAGGTGGAACACCTTGTTCTTCTGCCAGGCGTTTGCGGCAGGCGCGCAGTGCATTCCAGAGCGATTGATCTTCCACTTCGATTGTTTTGGACAAATTGGCGCGGCGCGGCGAGCTGACCGCCAATTTGATATCGCGCCGCAAATAGATTTTTTCTTCACCACGCAAATAAGGCCGGCAACTTTCGTTTAATAACAAGCCACCAAATCCATCGCTGTTGACATCCAGCAGGCCACGTGCAACCAGTTGGCGGAAAATCGATTTCCACTCATCGACATTTAGTTGTTTACCGATACCGTAAGTGGTTAATTGGTGATGATCAAAAGAAAGGATTTTTTCGTTGTTGCTGCCACGCAACACATCAATGACATGCCCGGCCCCAAAACGCTGGCCAGTGCGATACACACAGGACAAAGCCATTTGCACGGCTTCAGTGGCATCCCAGGTTTCCGGTGGTGTCAGGCAACAATCGCAATTGCCGCAGGCTTGCGCCAATGTATCGCCAAAATAGCGCAATAAGCTTTGGCGGCGGCAAGAGGTGATTTCGCATAATCCCAACATGGAATTTAATCGCTGCTGCTCATTGCGTTTAAATTCTTCGCTGCCTTCGCTTTGCCCCATCATCTGCCGCAATTTGACCACGTCTTCCAAACCATAAAGCAACAATGTCGTTGCCGGTTCACCATCGCGCCCGGCACGCCCGGTTTCCTGGTAATAGGCTTCAATACTTTTGGGCAAATCCAGATGCGCCACAAAACGCACATCGGGTTTGTCGATGCCCATACCAAACGCGATTGTCGCCACCATAATCATGTTGTCTTCACGCAGGAAGCGTTCCTGGTGTTGCTGGCGCGTGTGCGCCGCCAAGCCCGCGTGATACGGCAGGGCATTAAAGCCTTCGCTGTGCAACCACTCGGCGATTTGTTCAACCTTATTGCGCGATAGGCAATAAACAATGCCGGCGTTTCCCGCCTGCTCTTCCCGCAAGAAACGCATCAATTGGATTTTCGGATTATTTTTTTGCGCGATCCGGTACTGGATGTTGGGGCGGTCAAAGCCGCTGATAAATTGCTGCGCATTTTGCAATTGCAGGCGCGCCACTATTTCATCGCGCGTGCGCAAGTCGGCCGTCGCCGTTAACGCAATGCGTGGCACCTGGGGAAATTCGCGGTGCAATAAATCGAGCTTTAAATAATCCGCACGGAAATCATGCCCCCATTGGGATACGCAGTGAGCTTCATCAATGGCGAAGAGCGAAATGGTTAATGAGTGCAGTAATTCAATGGTGCGCGGCTGGATCAGCCGTTCAGGGGCGATATAGAGCAAATCCAGTTCGCCGCGCTGCAATGCCGCTTCCGTTTGCCACCACTCTTGCGAACTCAGGGAGGAATTTAAAAACCCCGCCTTCACCCCCAACTCACGCAATGCGCTGACCTGGTCCTGCATTAGTGCGATCAATGGCGAGATAACAATGCCCACACCCTCGCGTACCAATGCGGGAATCTGGTAACACAGCGATTTACCACCGCCCGTGGGCATTAATACCAGCGCATCCTCGCCGGCAACCAATGCCTCAATCACGGCGGCTTGTGGGCCGCGGAATTCATGGTAGCCGAAGATGGAATTTAAAATTGCGAGCGGTGAATTCATGGCGCTATCCATCCTTGTTTGCCCGATTTCTCCAGGGTTTGCTCGATACTGACATTGCCGACCTTTTATTGAACTGATGAAGGTATCCATCAAAGGCGCAATTTTTCAGCAAAATGAGGAATATAGCCATCATTTTGTTAGCCGATCGCAGCAGGGGGGAAAGAGGGGGCGGCCTGAACCTGCAAAGGCGCCCCAAGGGGTTGGCTTAGTGTTTCAGGGTTTTATTGAGGAACGCGATTATGTCATCCATGGGCCAGCGCGCATCCCTTTCAAAACAACTCCCGGCCCAGTTGCACCCGTTATCCAGGTAGGCGTGGTTTTTGTTCGGGTATACCTTGAATTCCACCGGTTGTTTGGCCGCTTTCAGTAAATCCACGTAGCCTTGAGCAGCGCTTGGCGGAGTGGCTTTATCCAGGCTGCCGACATGCACAAATTGCGGCGGCAGTCGGTAGTCACTGGCGTTGGGCACAAAATAAATGGGCGATATTGCCTTGTAGTAATCGGGATTGTCCTGAGCGTTAACCTTATCGCCAAACAGGCCGCGCGCCTTGGCGTTGGCAAATCCCCAGAATTTGTTTTTATCGGTTTCAAAATCACCTATCGCCCGCGCATGCAAATCGAAGGCGGCATAACTCACCACCGCCGCCTGGACTTTTAAACCGTCCTCTTGCGCAACCTGCTCCGCGGTTTTTCCCGCCGGTAAATAGCTGGGTTTAAAACCCAGGCTCGGCCCGGCAAAGCCATCGCTTTCCAATTGGCGGCCGCGGGTGAGGATCATGGCCGTGAGGTGACCGCCCGCGCTATCACCCGTAATGGCGACGCGCCTGGGGTCGCCCTGGTATTCGGCAATATGGTCCTTTACCCACAACAAGCCACCGAACACATCTTCGATAATCTGGTTCATTGTGACGGTGTTGCCTTGGTCCACCAGCAAGCGGTAATTCATGTTGGCCACGACAAATTCACCATCGCGCGCAATGGTGGTTGCCATGTCATTCATGATGGAATTGTTATTTATCAACCAACCGCCGCCGTGGTAAATCACCAGCACAGGGTAGGATTTTTTGCCCGTTTGCGGCACATAAATATCGAGCGTCAGCGGGAAGTTATCCGGGTTGGCAAACTGGATTGCCTTGTGGACGTTGACCTCCGCCGCATTCACAAACAGGCCGGCAAGGCTGGAAAGCAGGGTGATGAGGATGGTTACCGCACTGCGCATCATTATTATTCTCCGTAACTGTACAGGAGGTAGAGCATAGATGCGCAGGGGGGCCAGGAAAAGTGATAAGCGTCAGCAATTCACTTCAAAATGATGCTGCCAATAAAACGATACTACCAATCGCGGCGACGCTGTTGGTGTTGCTGGCGCTGTTGGTCCAAATGCTGGTTGCGCCTATCCAGTTCGCGATTTTGCTCATCGTAATAACGATTCATACGGTCGCGCTCACGATTGATCCTGTCGCGTTCGCGGTTCAAATCATCGCGCTTGCGGTTGGCGATACGCGCGATCTCCTGGTGATCGCCATTGTGCCGGTGCCGGCTGTTTTGCCAGCGGTCGATCTCGCGGTTTTCCTCATCCAGCTCGCGCATCATCGCATCAAATTCACGGTGCATTTCCTGGCGCTCATGGTTGATATCCTCGCGCTCGTGCTGGAGCGCGCGCCGCTCCTGTTCAACCCAATAACCATCCGCGTAAACCACCGGCACCGCTAACAATGCCAACACCAACACGCTAATTTTGTTCATGATAATCCTCCTGCGTTTTTTGCAGGCTAGGGCGACGGGGCTGAATAAGAACTGAAAGCCGATTATCACAACCGGAACGGGTTGCAAGAGTGTGAAAACGGCCTCAATCGGTATTTGCGCTATCGACCAAACCCCTCCGGACCATTATATTTAACCAAATGGTTGACAATAACAATTTCCAGGAGAATACTTAACCACATGGTAAACAATCAAAGCGAACAACTCGATGCTGTTTTTCACGCCCTGGCGGACCCAACCCGGCGGGCGATGATCGCGCGGCTGGCGCAGGCGCCCTGCGGCATCACCGAACTGGCGGCCCCGTTTGACATGACACTGGCCGCTGCTTCCAAGCACATAAAAGTATTGGAAGGCGCCGGGCTGGTGGTCCGCAACATCCAGGGCCGCAACCATACCTGCCAGTTGGATGCCCGGCCCATGCACGGCGGCATCGAATGGTTACGCCACTACGAACAATTCTGGAACCAACGGCTGGACGCCCTGGCGGCCGCACTTATCGCGGACGACCAGGCCGAGAACAATCCGGATTAACCGGGCCGGTACCCGGCGGGTCAGGCCCACCCTTAACTGTAACCACAGGCCCGCGGGCCAAAGGAGTTTGAGATGAATGACTACGGTGTACTAACCGCCCCGGATACCCTGCGCATAGAGCGCCTGTTACCCGGACCGATTGAACGCGTCTGGCAATACCTGACCGAATCCGAAAAGCGAGCCACCTGGCTGGCGGAAGGCAATGTGGAGCAACGCGTAGGGGGCAAGGTGGACCACACCTTCCGCAATTCCCAACTCAGCCCCGAGCACGACATTCCGCCGCCCAAATATACGCACTGCGCCGGTGATATGCCGATGTTGGGCGAAGTTACCGCTTGCGAACCCTTGCGCTTGCTCAGTTACATTTGGAACAAAGGATCGGGTGCGGAATCGGAAGTCAGCTTCGAATTAATCGAACAACAAGGCAAGGTAAAACTCACTGTCACCCACCGTCGCCTCACCAACCCCGATGAGCGCCTGAGCGTCGCTGGCGGCTGGCATACCCACCTCAACATTTTGCGCGACCGCCTGGAAGGCAAAACGCCGGAGGGTTTCTGGAAGGTACACACACGCTTGGAACAGGAATACGCGCAACGCCTGGCAAACTAATCCCTACAAACCTGGCTCATCAATCGAGCCAGGTTTTTTTATCCCCATCCTCATTGATTCGCTGGCCGCCTCGCCCAAATTCTTTTACGTCACGTAACATTTGTAGTTGCATAAATTTAGCTGAAGGAGTAGCCTTCACGTAACAAACAAGATTACGTGAAAATTATGAAACGAGACTCCCGATTATCCGGCGTATTGCATGTCCTGCTGCATATGGCTGAAGCCGATGCGCCCATGACATCCGAAGCGCTGGCCAAAATGATGAAAACCAACCCGGTGGTGATCCGCCGGGTATTGGCGGGGTTACGCGAACGCGAATTGGTGTGTTCGGAAAAAGGCCACGGTGGCGGCTGGAAAATTTGCCGCGACCTCCAAGCCATCACCCTGCACGATATTTACCTCGCCCTGGATGAACCCACTTTGCTGGCCATGGGCAATCGCACCGAATCCCCCGGCTGCCTGGTGGAAGAAGCGGTTAACCAAGCGCTCAACCAGGCATTCCACGAAGCGGAGGCCCTGCTGCTCGCTCACTTCCGCGATGTAACCCTCGCCCAGCTCAGCCAGGATTTCCACCAGCGTATGCACGCACGCGGCTTTTCCGGCACCCATGAGCATCCCATTTTTCCCGCATCACCAACGGAGGAATAACGCATGAACAGTTTCGACGTAATCGTCATTGGCGGTAGCTACGCCGGTATGGCAGCGGCCTTGCAACTGGTCCGTGGGCGGCGACAAGTCATGGTGATCGACGCCGGGATTCGCCGGAACCGGTTTGCCGATAAATCCCACGGCCTGCTCGGTCACGACGGCCAATCACCGGCGGAGATCGCGCACGCAGCCAAAGCCCAACTGCTCGCCTACCCCAACCTGGCCTGGCGGGAGGGCCTCGCTTCCGCCGCTGAAAAAGTGGGCGATACATTCAGCGTAACCACCGCCAACCAAACCTTTACCGCCAAGCGCCTGATACTCGCCACCGGCGTAAGCGACCAACTGCCCGCCATTCCCGGCTTGCAGGAGCGCTGGGGTAAAACCGTATTCCATTGCCCCTACTGCCACGGCTACGAATTGAACCAAGGCCCGCTCGGTGTACTCGCCACCGGCGAAGCCTCCATGCACCAGGCTATGTTGATTCCCGATTGGGGCCCGACGACCTTGTTCACTAACAATTGCTTCACACCCGACGAAACCCAGCGCCAGCAATTAGCCGCGCGCCATGTGCAGATTGAAACGGAAACGGTTCGCGAAGTAGTGGGCGAGCAATCTGCCATTGTTAAACTCGACAATGGCAGGCTGGTGGAATTGGCAGGGCTTTTTGTTGCATCGCTCACCCAACCGGCAAGCCCCATCGCCCAGGGTTTGGGTTGTGAAATCGCGGAAAGCCCGGTCGGTTTCTACATAAAAACCGACGAATTTAAACAAACGTCCGTGCCCGGCGTATTTGCGTGCGGGGACCTGGGCAGGCCAATGGGCAGCGTAACCTTTGCAATCGGCGACGGCGCCCTGGCGGGGTTTGCAACCCATAGATCGCTGATTTACGAAGGTATTTAAACAGGCACAAGCGTTATGATTCATTAATGGTTAATTGCATCCGGGGAAGCTTCATGGCTATGTGCGACGAAGCGAAATCCCGGAAGCGGATGGTTGTTAAAAAACCTTGGTAATCCAATTATTCACCTTGCCAATAATCGCTGAATGTTTTTGCGCTATAGCGAATGTCGCTAATACGCAAGGTGAATTCCTTCGCCTCGGGTGCCTGCGCCAGCAACCCTACTTTGGTGTTGTCGTTCTTATCTAATACAAACGTACGCAAAATATCCCAATGTTTACCATCGTTGGAACTGTAGAAAAAATACATTGTTTGCTTGCGCGCGATTTTTAAATACATGGTGTCCTCCTTAAACGAACGATGATGCACATCATCCGCCGGCCCCTTGGTAACCGTAGACCACAGGCTTTGCGTGCCCCTGGATTTTTCAAAGGTTAACTTGGCTGAAGACATAATATCGTTATATAAAATCAAGGCCCCGCCATCGTAATTGCCGGAAAATTTCCCGGTGAATTTTGCGGACAACACAAAATCACTTTTCGGCTGGAATACCAAGCGGGGCGCGTTATCGTTATTTTTTCCGCTGATCATGTCGTTAAAAAAATCTGTTCCCTTAACGGCAGTCAACAATACCTGGTTATTAACCAGGCCCAAGCTGCCATTCTCAATACGCTCGATAGTCAAGGGATAGGGAATAGCCTCCAGGGACACAGTATCGCCATTTTTATAATCACCCTTTTTATAATCACCCATCGCCGCCGCCAGCGCGGCCAAGCCAATGCCAAACGCCATCAATACCAGTTTTACTTTCAAATTTCTCAATAACACATGAGGTTTCATTTTTATTGTCCTATAGGGAATCGGGCTGTGAGTAGTGGAGGGGTAACAACAATCGTCACCAACGCCACGAGAATCCTAATCCACAGGTGCAATGAACGGGGTTTAAGAATTATTAAAAATAATTAAGGGGATATGAATAAGAACCGGAAACACCCAACCCGCAACAAAAACGCACGGTATGGGAGGCAAGCCAGGGCGCGGATATCCCAACGCAGGCCAAAGCAATCCCGCCTAATTCCAGACCCGCGCCTATGCCATAGCCGGCGAAGGTAGCTCCTTTAACCATCCTGTAGTTTTTGGCTTACCAAATCCGCCCGTGTAATGCGGTGTATTTTTCAGCGAAGCGGCTATACTGGAAAATCATAGCCAAGGACACGCAATGGAATAAATCAATGTACACCCCAAAACATAATAAAGTCATCGCCAGAAGTAGGAACGTGACTAATCACTGGCGAGAATACGAGCCGCTGCTCACCCTGCCTCTTTATTGCGAACGTCGTTTGGCAAGTTGTACCTGCATAACCCCGAGATCATCCAACTCGCATTCGAAGAGCATTTAGGTTGGTTTTATCGCCCGCGTTCAAGCGAAAGCAGTGGATGGGATGATGGAAAAATATTTTTACAGTATGAAGGGGAAAGGTTCTAGAAGATCTTTATCGGCTTTTGTCGGATGTGGGCGATAAGGGCTAATTGTGTGGTTTGTTTGGGATTAGTTAATCATTAAAACTTCCGTTAGATGCGCAAAGCGGAACTTGGTAAGTTCGAACGAAATTATCAGTTGCTAAATTGAAGGTTGGGTGTGATCGGAAACTAACGTTTTATACAGTATATTGAAAAGTAGCCAAGACCTATGCTCGCTTTTTCTGCAACAAATTTACATTAAAAGACATGTATAAACTTTATCAAGGAGAAATATATGAAATATCTAATGATAGTGTTTTTGTTTGTATCTGCACGCGCCTTTTCAGACGATACCGCACAGTGTCATAGTAATGGGCGGTGTATAAATACTGAAACCAATGCTTTTTTGGGGTTAACATTCACTCCTTCATATAAAAATCAATACGCAATAAAACTTCTTGATATTAACGACTCATGTGAAGACGAAAGCCTCAAGGAAATTGATAAGATTAGCCTCCCAAAGAATTCTTATTTTCGTCAGACTTTAGATAAAGATGCGCAAAATGCAAATGAGATGCTTATACATGTCTACGAGCTTTATGAAGTAGATGATAATGATAACAATACAAAAAATTCAGAATATACAATTAATCGATATCTATCATCCCCATATAAAGTATGTTTGAACGGGAAACATAGAGTTCAAAAATCTAACTACAAGCGCATTGGCGGTGTAAGCACTGGCGTACTCGTTGTGCCTTTTAAACTGAGAGATGGAGACATATATAGCGACTCAATGATTGGACCATATATCTCCTATAAATGGGAAGTTATAGAGGTACTAGCCACAGCAGGTTTATCTCAGGTTTCGGTAAGCGAAGTTGGCACTGAAGATGTGGAAAGCGAGACAGGACTAACAGGGGCGCTAGGTATAAATTTTGAAATTGACAAGAATTGGGATATAGCTTTTCTCCTAGGAGTTGACCACTTGTCCGGTGAAAAAGGAGAAAGCTGGAAGTATCAAGACGATGCATGGGTATCATTTGGTATCGGATTCAATTTCACAAGATAATCCTAAAAATTGAGGCTCTCAGGAGCAGCGAAACTGCGCCTGAGTTTGAAGCGTTACACATTTTGCCTGACTGGTTTGAATACAAGTGTTCATGTCTGAATTGCGCCGAAAATCTGCTGCTCCAAACTTCCAAGTTGCTTACAATTTTAAGTTGGTATAAATATAAGGATAAATCATGAGTGCGATTTTTAAGGCTATCGCATTATTTCTAGTAAGTGCATTTTTTCTTGGATGTTCTTTTGTTGAGGTGCTTCCTGAAAAAACAGCTGCTGCGACAGTTCCGGTCACGGATCCGCAAAATCCAGTAATTAAAAATTTGAGTACCCAAGAGGAGAACTATCCCGTATATTTTGGAACTACCAGAGAATTTGGTAAGAATGGAAAATTCACTAATAACCGATCTAAAAAAATTCAGTATGGTGTTGCAAACGTACATGTTCCTATGCATAGGAAAAGGGGATCTGAGGGAACTTTATTAGGTGATATCCTTGGTTATAATAAGCGCGTAAAAATCAGTGGGGACTACATTTTATACGAATATTCAGAATTTAATCAAATTGTTGCCAGCTCATTAGCAAAAGAGAAAAGAAACAATTACGTTGTTATCTTTATCCATGGTTATAACAACTCGCTTGATGATGCTCTTATCCGTGCGGCGCAAATGGGCACTGATACCCAAGTACCCAAACATCACATGTTTGTGTTTTCATGGCCAGCTGTAAAAGACTTTAAGACCTATACGCAAGACGAAGCATCAATTGATGTAAATGAAAAGTACTTTTCTGAATTTATATCTAAGGTTGCTGAGTCAGTGGGCAATAAAAAAATACATATTGTTGCTCATAGCATGGGAAATCGGGCGCTACTAAGGGTAATTGATAAAGGTTTTCTTCAAACAAAAAATAAAGATTTGAAATTTGGACAAATTATACTGGCAGCTGCTGACGTGGATGCTGAATTATTTAGTCAGTCTGCTGATTCTTATATAAATTCTTCTGATAAAACAACTGTCTATCTATCACCCTATGACAAAGCTGTTGGATTATCACAAATTATCCACAAATACCCACGGCTTGGTTGCGGGATAGGCCCGCATAATCCTAATCCTAAAATTGACTACGTGGTTTCTACAATTCCATCTGAATTTCCTGCCCACGGTTATATTGCTCAACATGATGCCATTTTGGATGATCTTCAAAGTATGTTCTTTACTGGTAAACCAGAACGTTCAACTGCTAGCGGGGAATGGGAGAGAAAGACAGATAATTATTGGATTGTAGGTGAGGCGCTTGATGAAAAAGAGGCTAAATGTGCTGATCCGGATTATAAATCTCAATAAATGAGACTTGATTGGATGCTGCTCTCTGTTGTTTAACCTCTGCTTCTGACCGAACCCGGCCTCGAACCAATGATCGTCTGAAGAATAAAAACACAAAAATCGAAAAAAGCTGCACCCCATTTTGTGGTTTTGCATTATTTAATAACTTCGATTTTTACCTCAATGATACCTGACGATACATTGGCTATGCTGCTGAATGCGGACCGCGAGAGATCCAGGATTCGGCCTTTAACAAAGGGGCCGCGATCATTTATTTTCACAACAACAATTTTGCCGTTCTCCATATTGGTAACCCTGACTTTTGTACCAAAGGGTAAAGTTTTGTGGGCTGCCGTATGCAGTTTATGATCGTAAATTTCTCCGCTAGCGGTTTTCTTCGATTGATGCCTGTTGGCATAAAATGAGGCTTTACCTGTTTCTACATAACCAGGCCGGTACGCACTGCTTCGCCCTGTAGCATCTGTGGGTTTAATCGAGCTACAGCCCCACATAAACACGGAGATAAGTATTACAGCCAGTGTCTTTAAAGCGAATCCCATGTTGTTTCCCTCATTTATTGCACGCTGTACACACCGTTGAAAAGACGTAGCTATTTCGCAACGGCTCGTTGGAAGCTTACCGCTATGCTAATACTTTGGAAAGTTGTTGTGTGCGCAGTCGTTCCGCATAGATAGCACTGCGCAATTCTGCCAACGCGTTCACGCCTAGGTTTACATCCAGCGAAGTGGTATTCGACTACACGTTACATGCAACTATTTTTTGTGAACGATAGTAAAACTCGTTAGGGATTTGGATTTTCCTGCTTTGCCACTTTAGCCCAGGCATAAACTCCGCCCGGCATTTTGACCCAGGCAAAACTTCCAAACCGACCTAAGGTTGGTAATTTATCGCCCGCAGAAAAATTACCGACAACTGGCGCAGTGTCATCGGGCAAATAAAAAGCCATGTAATTTTCAGTGAGCGTTACTATCGATTCAGACGGCGCCTCTGTCAAATGCCGCGCAATAAATCCTTTCGTGCCCTTGCCGGTTGTCACTCGTAACCAATCCCCGGCAACTGAATCCACTTGTACCAATTCCGTGCGCATTAAAGAAGCGACTGTGGTGGCTTTTTGTGAAGGGCCGCTGCGCAGATTTGCCTTTCCGGTTTTGATCGACAACCAACGCGGCGCCAGTTCAACGAGGGGTGGAGCGTAAGTGTTTACTGATTTTTTTCGGCCAACCAGCGGCAAAGGATCGACCGCGCCATGCCCGAATTTGTATATCCCGAAATGTAAATGGGGACTGGTGGTGACCGCATTGCCGGTGTTACCTAGGGTGCCGAGAACTTCCCCGCGCCTGACACGGTCGCCGGGGGAAACCGCGATTGAATCGAGATGCGCATAATAAAAGGAACGCTGGTCACCACGGACCCACACATTCTTTCCACCACGGGGAGTATCACCCACGCGCGTAACGCGACCTGCCTCAGCCGCAATTACCGGCGTGCCACGCGGTGCAAAAATATCAATGCCCTCATGCCGCCTCGCTCCACCATCGCGATCTACACCAAACAAACTCTGCACAGCATTTTCGCGCTCGGTATCAACAGGGAAGCCATAACGTAGCGGTGAAGTTATTGCGATATCCACTAATCCCTGCGCAGCGTGGGATGGTTGTAAGCGCACCAGGTACTGGCCTGTTTGTTCGGCCGCTATCTTGAGCTGTAGTTCCTTTGCCGCCATGCTGCCAATACGCGTTGGTTCAGTTGCTGCGTCCTTTACAAAAAACACATCCACGAAAACCTCCGCGCGCGTATTGATTGAGGGGAAAATATCAACCTGGATAAGCTCATCCACCTTACGATCAAACGCAAATGTGATTGGTTGCAGATAGTCAGCTTCAAGCAGGCGACGCTCGCTGTAGGGCAAGGGAATTTGTACCGGGGCAGCCAGGGATTCCTCCGCTTCCATTTTCCAACGCTCGGCAGTAGCCTTGAGGTTTTCGCGCAGTAATGCGGAGTAATAGGAATCGTGCGGCGACCGCAGCACCTGGTCTTTAAAGTACAACGCAGCCGCAACGAGAAGCAGAATCAACATTATCAGAACATATTTCATGCTCATTAAGACTTGAGGATAAAGAATTAATTCCTCCGCAAAGCGGCACCAAAGTTATTCCTTAAATAAAAGTTATTCCTTAAATAGTAGGTTTGATTTGGGCAATACCGTGCTCAAATTGCATCTTTGCATTTTTCTTTTATGCTTTCGGATAATAGAACCTGCCTTAATAGTAATTATTTAAATCATCGAGGGATTGATATTACGCATCCACTAGGGTGGAAAAAGGTATTCAGTATGAAACCAAAACTTTCTGGCGGCCTGGTGCACGATATGCCCGCTGATTTGGCTGAGGCATTGACTGAAATAGGCTTAATTGATACGTGGGAAGCCCTGTCGGCAATTGGCCGAAACGAATTTATTTGTTGGGTTGAGGACGCTAAACAAGAGAAGACTAGAGTAAAACGGATCGTGCGAGCTACCGAGGAACTCCTTGAAGGAAAAAAACGCCCTTGCTGCTGGGTAGGCTGCATACACCGCACAGACAAAAAACCCAGCAAGTGGCAACAGGATGTTTTGATAGATAAAAAGCCAAAGCCCCAATAGCTTCGTAATGCCACGAAAATGGTTCCATAAAGCCAACCCCGATCTCATCAATAACAATGGCCACCACCTCAAGCCAGCTATCACTCCATTCGCCCAATGAATAGTGGCTTTTGGCTTGCAAAAACTCTTTGTGTAATGGGATGTATTTCTCAAAATCCTTGGCTATAGTACAAACTTACGCCACAGGACTGGATAGGAATACGACATGAATAACGATTGGACGTTAGCCGTTGCTCCTTGGGGGGAATAAGCATGGCTAATGATTGGCAAGAGGACGAGCTGCTGCTCACCTTGCATTTATATTGCCGCACCCCGTTCGGCAAATTGCACAAAACCAACCCCGATATTATCCAACTGGCCAACACCATTGGTCGGTCACCCTCTGCTGTTGCCATGAAAGCCGTTAACTTCGCCAGCTTAGATCCATCCATTCACCAAAAGGGCATGAGCAATACCAGCAAGGCAGACCGCGCGCTGTGGAATGCATTTATGCAAAACTCCACCGACATCGCGGAAAAAGCCGAAGCGCTTTATGAATCCCGCATTGCAAACCAGCAGCCTGTTACACCCGCTTATGAGATAAAGGAACCCAAAATTCCTACCGGTGAAACAGAAACGATTCGCGAAATAAAAGCGCGCCGCGTTCAAAATTTCTTCCGCCGAACTGTTTTGCAAAGCTACAACTATCGCTGTGCAATTTCGGGCTTAGCGATTCCGCAATTATTAGTCGCTAGCCATATTATTCCTTGGTCTGAAGATGCATCGCGTCGGGCAGATCCTACAAATGGGATCGCATTGAATGCGCTTTATGACAAAGCATTTGATAGGCATTTAATTTCATTTGATGAAGAATTTAGGTTGGTTTTATCACCCACAATTAAAGCGAAGGCGGCGGATGAGATGGTGGAAAAATATTTTTTGCGGTATGAAGGAAAGGCTTTAGAAATGCCTTATCGGTTTTTGCCGGATGTTGAGGCTATACAGGCGCATCATGAATTGTGCTTGGGATGAAGCAATTAATGAGAGCTTCTGCTTTGTGCCCAAAGCGGACATACGCTGGTATTTCTCTTTGGAAATAAATAATTTACATATAAGTAAGGGATAATTTATGGCTGCTAAGAAAAAATCTGAAGATGTGGTTCAGCTTGTTGCGGATGATGAAATCTCTCACCGTCCTCGATTGCATAAATTGATTGTGCAAAATTTTCGATCCATAGGCTTCAATGCGGTTGAAATTGAGCTTGATGATATTGTCGTTTTGGTCGGCCCCAACAATGTTGGGAAAAGCAGCATTTTGAGAGCATACGAAACTGTAATGTCGCATGGATCGAAGGAAGGAAAACTATCTATAAACGATTTCCCAAACGGCCAAGTTGATGTTGAAAATTTACCAACGATAGAGCTTCATACAATCGTATTTAATCAAGCTCCAGGAGAAAGATGGATTAAACAGACAGCGGATGGTGAGTGGTTAATCAGAGAAAAATGGATTTGGGACAGCCCAAGTAAAGATCCTAAAAGACAAGGGTTCGATGTTCACAAAAACGATTGGGATGATCAAGTGCCTTGGGGGGCTCCAAATGTGGCGAACTCTCGACGTCCGCTTCCTCACAGGATAGATGCTTTTGCCACTCCGGAAAAACAAGCCGCAGAGATTACAAAACTTATAACTAGTCTTCTAAAAGAAAAAGTAACTGGTATAAAAACAGACCCAGAGCAAGAGAAGTCAGATTACGAACTGATTCTGGAAAAAATAAGCAGTCTTCAGGCAAAAGCGGTCAAGGCTACTGAAGATGAGATAAAAATAATCGAAAATGAAATATCAAATTACCTATCAAGGCTATTCCCAAAACATAAAATAAAATTCGATACGAAGTCTGAGTCCGATCTTGAGGGGACATATCAACCTTTTAAAAACAGCGCTGAACTTTTAATGGGACCAGAAAATGGATATTTCTCAACTATTGAGCATCAAGGAAGCGGTGCAAGACGAACTCTACTATGGGCGACTTTAAAATACCTATCAGAATGTGGCGATAAAAAAGGATCTAGACCTCACGTATTGCTACTAGATGAGCCTGAAATATGTCTACATCCCTCTGCCATTCGAGAGGCACGATCTGTTCTTTATGATCTACCGCAAAGCGGAAATTGGCAAGTAATGATTACCTCCCATTCGCCAATCTTTATCGATTTGTCTAAAAATAATACAACAATTGTTCGGGTATTTCGCGATGACTTTAGTGAGGTAAAGAGCACAACCCTTTATCGGCCCTCACGAGCAAAATTGGATGAGGATGACAAGAAAAATTTAAAATTGATGAATGTATGTGATCCATATGTTCACGAATTTTTCTTTGGAGGTCGGCAAATAATTGTTGAGGGAGATACAGAATTTACAGCGTTCTCTATCATTAAAGATAAATATCCAGATTTATATGGGGATGTGCAGATAATTAGGGCTAGAGGAAAAGGGATTATTCCTTCGATAGCGAAAGTTTTGTTACAGTTTTCAAAAGGATTTTCTATTTTGCATGACAGGGATCATGAGTTAACGAAGGCCGGGAAAGCTAATCCTTCTTGGGGGATGAATAGAACTATTGCTGGCATCCTAAATATGGAAAATGCGAGGGATAAAGTTACTCTCGTTGCATGTAATACCTGTTTTGAAGTTGCTATCTTTGGGAAGGAGGTGAATAATGAAAAGCCATATAGCGCCCTTTTAAAAATTAACTCTAATATTAATTTTGAAAATAAAGTCAAGGATTTGCTTGATTACCTTGTTGGTAGCACCGGTGCTGTCTTGCCTATAAACTGTATTGATTGGAAAACGATTGACGATATAGCATCACTCTCAGATCCATGTGATTAAGCACCTATGTTGGCCAGTCATGCCCAGCAACACTATAATTGCTAAAACGTTGGGCCTAACTGCCCAATTTACATAAACCTATATGTGGGTTCTTGGTGGAAATCGCAGTGAGTTATGGTTGATCTTCGACCTAGAAAAAGAGAGATGATGAATCTTGGCTGTACCTGATTTTAAGAAAACAACCATTGATACTTTAGCAAAACGGGCATCATTCAAATGCTCCAATCCTGATTGCCGAGTATCAACTGTTGGGCCTAACTCTGATCCGAATAAATCTACTCTCATAGGAGAAGCTGCTCATATTCGTGGAGCGCGGCCAGAATCGAAGCGATATTTATCCGAAATGACAGACACGGCAAGATCCGAGATAACAAACGGAATATGGCTTTGTCGAAACTGCCATAAGCTCATTGATACAGATGATGTTCGTTGTACTATAGATCTATTATTTGCCTGGAGAGAGGAACATGAAAAATTCGTGCTATCCGAACTTGGTAACTCTTCCAGTAGGATTCAGCTTGATCAGCAGGAGTCATTACTCTTGAGTTTTAAAAGCTACCCTCCCATAGTTCGGCGTATAGTAATTGACAGACCTGATGGCTGGGAATGGCGTCTTGCTGCTGAGCTCATGAGATACTTCAATGATCCCCACTTTCGGCAAATTAAAGATTTGCAGGGTGGATTCTATATCAAGGCTAGAAACCATATAGATGAAGATCACGTATTGGCTTGGATAAGTCAAAGACTAAACGAAGCATCCAATATGACTTCACCAATTGAAAAGCTCTTGGATAGGTTAACTTTGAGTTTTGGAAAGTCTGGTGAATCTGGTGATATTCATGAAATCCACCATGTATGCGAGCTCATAAGAGACTATATTGCCGAAGTCATCAAGTTCGAAGAGGCATTATATTTTTCCATCGTTCCAGAAAAAGCAGGAAAAGCCCTTGGACTACTCAAAAATTGCATGAGTTCACAGGTTGAAAAGCTTAAATCTATACCTGATGCCCTTGATGAAGTTGTGTCTTTAATAGACACCGAGCATGACGGCACAAAGGAAAATCCAAAGGTTATACAAAAAACTATAACTTTCGAGCTTCCTGACGGTTGGGAAAGAAAAATGGGGCGCGAGGTGAGGAGGCTCGGGGGCGGTTATTCGAATGATGCCAATTCTGGATGTTCAACCTTGATAGTGGTTGCGTTTGTCATTACATTGTTGATCATAATTTTTTAACGAAATGAACAGGCCCAACTTCCGCTCTTGGCCGAAAGAAGTTGATTAAAACAACAGCGTCCTGCTTGCTGTCAGTAGGATCACAATCAATTGATTACATAGTGATTGGAGTTTAAATGGAGTTCCTAAAGGAAGTTCCCAAAGAGGTTTGGTGTGCAACTGTTGATTTGCTTAACAAGCTCCTTTATCCGGTTACAGCAACTACCGTTGGCGCTGGAAAATTGATAGAGCATAAATTTTCAACCTTAAACGAAGTTCAAAAAATAATTGCCAAAAAAACTTTGGAAGAAGCATCAGAAAAAATATTTAATTCAAATATATCCAACTTCAATAATGTTGTAGTAAAACCACAAATTATCTATATCGTGTTAGAAAACGCAGACAGCCAAAGCGATGATTTTATGAGGTCGCTTTGGGCGAATGTAACGGCAAGAGAACTAACTGAAGGAAGTGTGCACCCAGAGATTGCTAGATTGTTTTCAAAGCTTACAGCTCCAGACTTAATGGTATTAAGTGAGTTGTATTCTCAGCATTCCTCTATCACTAAGTTATTGCTAAAAGCTTTAGCTTCGGCATACACCTTGGGCATATCTCGTGATCCAAAATCTTTTCACCATGTCTATTTAGCAGATTTAGGTCTGATAGATGATGTGTCTGGAAAGTGGTTCGTTACAACAAAGGGCAAAGAGTTGATTCGTTGCATCGGCGAAATTGAGAAAACTGCCAGCGCAGCGGCAACCATGTCGTAGTTGATTTGCATAGCAAGATTAATATGCGACCTAGTTATTCCTATGTCTGCTCTTGGCCGAAAGCGGCCTAAAATCTTAGGTATTCAAATAAGCATCAAATTATAATCAGTCAACGTCTGTAAATCAGATGTTTGCCAAATCCATTAAATTTTCAAACTGGCTAAGTGAAGGTTTTGTTTGATTAACAAGCCTGACTCACCATCATTTGAACCTGACCACATTTTATATTTGATATTGTCGGTTTCGACTTTTTCTGCGCCGCCGTCTTTTAAGGCCGCGTGCAGCTCTTCTTTCGGGATTTTGTGATTAATATCGCTACTAATAACGTAGAAGTTAATCATGCCTTGGACACCCAGTAACTTCGCGGCGTCCACTACCGCCTTGACTACACCGGAATACAATTTTTTATTCTCGATAACCAGGTCATGTTTGGTGAAACCCTGCTGGTTTTCCACATTCAAGTTCTTGACGTAAACATCGCCAAGTATGTCAGTTGCGCGTGCGCGGTGATAATCCATTCCGATCTTAACCGCTGTAAAAATATCTTGAGCCTTGGTAGCGTCAATGCCGAATACCCAAACATCACCGTCGATAATCGCTGCTTCCTTCGTGGCTAAATTGACTTTCCCTTGGAACGGCGAAATAGGTACATCAGCGTTTTTCGACTTCCATACCCCTACAGAATCAAGGGCGGTGCGCAGTATAAAATCTTTTTTATCACGTCCATTGTTCAAAATTAGCGTGCATGCAACTTTGTACTCCGGCTTGCACTCGGCTAGTGATAATGCTCCTTTCATAATCAACTCCCTGTCCCAATAAAGACTGCATCATCGTCATCCTCAGCTTCCGATGAAATTGCATAGGTGAAATACACTGGCCGATCAGGATTGACGTGTTTCAATGCCTTATTGATAGCTTCCTGCGTGTAGCCGTCGTCAATGGTGGGCGTAAACTTTGCGAGTTCCTCGCATCGAATAACCGTGGTTGGAACAATGCCCCGTGCTTTTGTGTAAGACAGAAGATTAGTTAAAACGGCTGGCAAATCATTCCCAAGCACCAGGCTCACTGCGCGCATTGAAGGAGAACCATCCATGTTAAGCGGTGACTCCTCGCTAAGATCGCCCCTGAACTCAATAATCCAAGTCATATCGTTTTTTTCCGTTGGTTGAAATGCATGGAGATTATCATCGAAGGTACCCGAGGCGTCGTGATTAATCTCAAATTTGATGTTCTTTTATAAGAATACCATTTTTACCTTTTCTAAAAAAAAATGAGGATTATATGCTCTCGACATTAAATCCTCTTCGCCTAAAATCCCTTCCATAAATTTCAATTGAGACCAAATAGCTAACATCCTGGCTATTTTAGCCCACTGATTTGTTTGCAATAAACCATGGCATTACCATGTCCCTAATGCAACCATCGAAATACCAACCAACAAACACCGGCCCGCCCACCTTTAAATTAAGAGGGATCTTTTATGCCATCACCGCCAGACCTTAACCTCACAAATGAGTTATTAGCCCTCTATGACGAATTCACCGAATTCCAAAGCCAATGCACATTCCTGTGCGATGCCGTGGTGGCATTGGCGATTGCGGAATTGCCGATGGATAGGCGGAGCGTGAATGGCTTACATATGTGCGCAACGCAAGTTAAGCAGCGGGCGGAGGTGTTGGAAGGGAAATTGTCCGGGTTACGAGAGAGAATTAACATTGCCCAAGCTGAGTGGCATTAAATATCCAGGCTTGGAATTGTTAGCTTAGGTTGAGATAAGTCCCGGAAGATTGCTATCCGTTTAACAAAACTTCATTTGCTCATGCCACGAAATACAATTCATATTGACCAGAAGTTTAACTTCGCCTAACCTCGAGTTGACAGTTTTGAATAAAGCTGCACCCTAGCTTCATCATTAGTTTGTTTAAAAAAAATTTTGCCCCCTGTGATATTTTTCCAGGCGTTGGGCAGCGAATCTGAGCCAAATTCACGATTTAGTTTTTTAGGAAATGATTTGAGGATTTAGCATGAGCGCCACAGATATATGGATCGTAAAATCCAGACATACCAATCCAAATGATTTTTACGTGAAAGTCGATGGGTCAGAGTTTTATATAGCTTATTGGAGAGCAATTGCCCAAAACGAGCAGCAAGCACATTTACTGGTATTGGAGGCAAGTGAAGAGCTTGTTTTGGGTAATACTGAAATTATCGAGGCTACCGTTTATAAAAAGCACTTAATTGCAGACACTACGGAAGTACAAGATGCAATAAATTCTGCTGTAGAAAAATCCAAGGAATCGAACGAAACTCAATTGGCAGCATGGATAACCGCTAATGGAGGATTGTGGTAATGAGCGGAGCAACTGCGTTGGCCGAGGGTGGTCGTAAGTTTAAGGTAGATGTAGATTTAATTTTCAATAATTTAAAATCAACTGACCGAAAATATATATTACGTACAGTATTCGATGACCTTGGTACTTGGAAAGCAAAATATGTTGAAGTGAATATATCTGCTTGTGAATCCAGGGCCAATAACCAAAACAAAGAATACGCCATTATTGATGGTGAGGTTTGGGTGTTTAGGACAAACGCTACAAATTCTTCCGACATAGTTACCGCTATCAACATCGCCTGTAAGCATTACAAAGTTAAACCAGAATTATTCTTAAAGGATATCTATATTAAAAACATGAATGCTGAGCAGGAAAATGAAATGGGACTTGATGCGCTAATAAAAGCCAATAAATCGCTTTATAAAGGCACATGCAACGCATTACGTGAAGCTGCAAAAATTCTTGCTTACAAAGGACCGCTCAGGCTTCATATTTTTAGTAACAATAAAAATCCAAAGATTCCACAAATCGATTTGCATGCCGCATTATCAGAAGGTGGTGCCAAGGATATCGCGGCTGATCCATCTAAATATCAATATCTAGTGAGCAAAAATGACAACACCCAGCCTCCGGATCAAAAGCCTTTCATAACCCATCATCACGTTGCAGTATTTGATATTTGATGTCGCTAATAGAGCCAGCACTCACTTCGAAAGAATGTTGACAAGTATGATCCCATCAATTAACTCGTTAATTAGCATTAGTGCGCTATTGCTATTAGGAAGCTGCGCCATGCCGCCAGATATTGATTTAACATGGGAGTGGCCAGCTGAGCGTACAGTTGAGCAAAAACTTTTAGTCAAGGTTACAGATATAGAAAAATTCAAATCTGGAATTTTTGGTTTTAAGAAGACTCCATCATTTGCTGGCAATTTACCCGATCCTGTTACCGTAACAGCAAAGGTTGTGGGTCAAGAGACCGGCTTAAAAGGAAATACAGTTGCGGTTGTTTTGCCTAAATTGGAACTTAACTCTATTAAAAAGGGCGATTTTGCTGTTATTGGAGTCATAGACAGCAAAATATGTATTTGTATAAAACATGTCGAATCCCAAAATATAGATATTTCAAGCGTTTCATGTCAGTGAGCGAAACTTTATTGAGCATAGCCATGGCCCTAACCGTGGCTTGTGCCTTGTGCCTTGTGCCTTGTTCATATCTTTTATATTCAGTCAAAACAATATTCTCCAATACCGTCCAAAAACTTATGAGCGAGAGATAATCTCCGGCGGTGACCAAGCAATTCATTCAACTGACGCGGAAACATTTTCCGATTAGCTAGAAGATTACCCTCTGGAAGAAAGAAAGCAGAAATTAATTCCCAAGGAATATTGATCTAATAAAACCCGGCTAATTTTTTCACCAAATTGCGATGTCGGGATCATGGGACTGGAATAGCTGCATCCCTTTGACGCAAGGAAATTCAATAAGGCTTGGGCACTTCTGGCTAACGGATTGGCGAAAAAATTCATTCCTTTTCAACCTTTGTTGACAACACAATCACCGATGAACAATTGGAATAATCATTCCAGGGAAATATAACCTCCTTGCGACAGAGCAAACTTATAACATCAGTAATTGAAATTACTGCACTTCGTTTTATTCCTAATTTTATTCATCATCGTTAATGCGTCGCTCCAAGCTGCAAACTTTAAAAACAAAAAGGTAGTTTTTGCGAAACAAAATATTGGCGTTGTAAGTATAAAGCGTAGATTGTAAATGGTTTTCGGTAGGAATAGTCTTTTGCTCGAAGGAGGACCTTCAATCGATTGACACAATGCAGTGCCTTTATTCATTAACAACTGTAAGGAGTGCTTTATGAAAAAGCTTGTACGAATTGCTGTATCAATTTTGCTACCTTTTGCTGTCGGCGCATTTCCTGGCATGGTGAATGCAGACCAGAAGGTTTATCCTGGTTCGATGGGTGTTAAGTTTAGTGGAGCGACCCCAAGCTATTATTTTAGTACCATTGGGAATCCTTCTTCGACCACCACCATGGGTGTGGATTTACCCGCAGTAAACGACACTAACACTGCCATTGAATCCAGCTGGGTAAGGGTACTTGATCGCCATTATAGTGCGGGTGTGAGCTGCTCATTGAACACCGCATATTGGAATAACACCTACGATACGTTCTATGGGTCTTGGGGTGCAGCAGTGACCAGTGCTGGTAGTAGCAACGATGTCCAGGTGTTGAACACGGGTACTGCGCACGGATCAGCGGAACGCCATATCTATTTTAGCTGCTCAATTCCTGCGACATATTCTGGAAATCTATCGCACATTGTTTCCTATTCCGTTGACGAATGATCTAACCCCTCGGCTTCGGCCGAGGGAACTTTAAGGAGAAAAGTCTATGAAAAAGATAAATGTATCGTTAATCCTCCCGGTTATTGTTATCGCACTTGTCATTTCGATTTTTCTATTTAAAGACCATAAGATCGCCGAAGAGAAACCTTTCTCGGGAGAGGAACAATTTCCTGAGCAAGCTCATACCGTCAAAGTGGACACTTCCGCTGAGAAAAATAATTATGACAAAGATTTTTCTGATCTCGATTCACAAGTGGAGGATTTGAGGCGGCAAGTGGATTTACTGTCGAAAAAAATGCGTGAGTCAGACCAAAGCGCCAAGGCAATGGAATCTGAAAAAAAACCTGATGAGATTCCAGGCGAATTAAGCGCCGTAGAAATACCAGCCGACGAGGCTGTATACAATCAATACGAGGAGCAGAAAGTCAATTTAACTGCCCGGCTTATGCAAGAACCTGTGGATAAGCAATGGGCAGAGGAAACCATCAATGCCCTTGAAAACGCCGTCGAGACCAACGAAGAGCTGGCAGGAATTGAACTAATGCAGGCAACTTGTGGGAGCACGTTGTGCAAACTTGAAATTAACATCGGCCAAAATCGCCCCGCAGAAGATATTATGCAAAAATTGTCCTTCCACAGGACATGGAAAGGGCCCACCACTTTCGCCGTCAACAATTCTGGTCATGCCGAGATAATTTTTGCGAGGGATGGTCATTCATTGGAATAACAAAGGTAATAAAGATATCTGTTCAATATGTAGAGTTATTTTGTTAATTTCACCGGTTGGAAAATACTACCTGCACATCACCTACGCTGCCAAAACTTTTCCAGGATAGGTTTAACACTTGTGCCGTGCACGATGATGGAAAGGGTTATGACAACGAGTGTGAATTGAACCAATTGTTCCGCGTGGGCTTTATCGACGCCGTGTTGTATTGCATACATTAGATAATAAATTGAGCCTATGCCGCGCACGCCGAACCAGCCGATCATACTTCGCAGTTTCCAGGTGGTGTTTGTTCCCGCCAAACTCAGGTAGACACTAATAGGGCGCGCTGCCACAAAGAGAAATAATGCGAGGCCAAGGGTTTGCCAGTTCAAGAGTTGGAGGGAGAGCATGCCGCCGAGCAGGAATACCAGCAGCATTTCTGATAACCGTTCCAGGTGCGCGCCAAATACCAGCGACTCGACACTGATGATGGGCGGCTCAGGATTGTTGGGATCAAATTCTTGTGCGCCATCGTTTTCCTGTGTTGTTCTTGGTTTGGGTGAGTGGCGTTCGGCTAATTTTAATTCCGTTTGACGTAACGCCACCCCGGCAAAAAATACGGTTAAAAATCCCCAGGCGTTTATCGATAAGCTGATTCCGTAGACCACCGCGATTAGCCCCAGGCCTGCAAGGTCATCGAGGATTTCGTGTTTTAACTCGGTACCACGCAACTGCCATCCGATACGTGCCAGTAACATGCCGCCGAGGATTCCAATTACCACGGCGGATGAGGTTGCCCATAACACGTCCAGGGTTATCCATTTCCAGCCTGCTCCACCCAAGTCGTGTAAACCGAGTAAACCTAAACCCAACATTACAAAGGGGAATGCGGTTCCGTCATTCATGCCCGCTTCACAGGTGAGGTTAAAACGTAGATGGTCTTTGTCGCCGGGGTGACGCGATTGCACATCGGTTGCCAGCACCGGGTCTGTTGGGGCCAATATTGCGCCGAGTAAAACCGCAAGGCCGGGGGGAAGGTTAAATACATAATGCGTGAATGCCGCAACCAACCCTACGGTTAATGCCATGGATACCCACGCGAGTAATACCGGCCTGGTCCATTGTGCAAGGGTAACGGGCACCGGCATTTTTATGCCCGCCGAAAAGAGCGAAATCAATACCGCGACCTCTGTGAGTATTTCGAGTAGCGGCGCTTCTTTGATGGGATCGAAATAAAAGAGGTTTAATACCATCGGACCTGCAACCAGTCCAACGGCAAGGTAAACAATGGATGAGCTGAACGGGGAGCGTTCAAGGATCGTGGAGGTTAAGCCGCGACCCAGCATGAGTAGACCAACCAACACAAACCAGTTTCCATTTTCCATGGACACCACCTATCCGGGTTAAGGTTTTGGTACCTGTCAATTTCAAATTTTCACTGGAATAAAACCGCATCAATTAATCGCGCCTTCCGCCGTTAAATTGATGCGCTGTTTTTTTATGACCTCGCTATTAATTCCAAATTCCGTGACGCCTTTCCCCAGGAATCTTATCTGCCATCGGATGCCGGATATTTACCCCGAGATTGTTTAGCTTCCTGAATGTTTGGGTATTTCTTGGTAATGCGCTGCGTCGCTCGCCGGTGCAAATTTACTCCATAAAAAAACCGCCCGTGGACGGGCGGTTTTTTCGTTCATTTCAAAAAGATTATTCAGCAAGCCTCAACGAGCCGAATACGCTTGCATCCAGGTAGCCCTGGTTGTTCCGATGGCCGGGGGTGTCCACAGAACCCATCATGCTTTCGCGTTGCGGGTTGCCGTCGTTGTCGATGTAACTGGCCGAGAAACCCATCTCCTTGCCGGCGGTGAGGATGAGTGGCGTGTTGGCCCGGTCATCCGCATAGTCTTCACCGTAAATGCGCACGCGCATTTCCCACACATGTTTGTCACCCATGCTCACCAGGCGTACATCGATGTGATCATTCAGCAGGTGCGGGCCGGAGGTGGTGTAATCCACCACGTCACCATAGCTACTGATGTGATAAGCCCAGGCGGAGGTATTGGACTGGTGCGGGCCACCGTTTTTATTTTCGTCGATGAAAATTTCCACGGTGTCGTCTTCCCAGTAGTTGCTTAAGGGGTCCCGTGTGTGGTCGTAGAGTCGCTCATCGGTGATATCAAAGAGCAGGTAGAGATAATTTTCATCCCACAGCGCTTTGTATTGGCCGGCGTAGTCCTCTGCGGTTGGATTGGGCTGGGTGCCAAGCCAGAACACATTGATCGGTGCCCAGGCCGCTTGTTCCCATACCGCGTCGATAGTGCCGTCAATTTCCGGTGCGGTTTGCGCCCTTGGCGCTACGTAGGAATTGGGTTCGGCAGCGACCGAACTGGACGAGCTGGAGCTTGTTGAGCTGAGCGATGAGGAACTGCTGCTATCAACGGAAGAGGATGAAACGCCCTCCGAACTGGTTGATGCGCTGCTCGCCGTTTGACCCACAGTGACTTCCAGGGTTTTGACACCGGGATTAGTGGGGCCGTATGCCGTCAGTGTGACCGGGTAGGTACCCGGTTCAGCGTAGGTGTGGGAAGCCGACAGGCCTACCGCGCTGCTGCCATCCCCAAAATCCCACGTCAAGTAAACGGCGTCGCTCGAATCACTTGCATCAACGTATAGGCTGTTGCCTTCCACGCGCCAGGTAAATTCGGCAACGGCGGTTATTTCCTCAAAGATTCCGCAGGGCTGGTTAAAGCTGGCTTGTTGGGTATCGGCCAGTTCACCGTCAAAAACGGTCAAGGTGACCAGGCGCGGCACCGCGACCGAGGTTTCCGACTCACAATCATTGAAGACGTGGGCGTTGTTGCCGGGCATATCCCCGGTGCCAAAATCCCACAGGTAGCTCAGTTCGTCGTTGTCCGCGTCAAAAGAGCTTGAGCCGAAGGCGACGATGTTCAAGCCCGTGCGCGCTACGCTCAACCTGGCAACCGGGGCATGGTTGCCTTCGGCGGCCTGGGCTTCAACGGTTTCGGTGGCAATGGTTGAACTGTTGCCATCAGAGACGGTTAGCGTGACCGTGTAACTGCCGCTGGCCGGGTAGGTATGCCAGGCTTCGGGGTACTGGAGCGTAGTACCGTCACCGAAGTCGATTTGGTAGGTCAATTCATCCCCTTCGGCATCCACAGACGCGCGGCCATTCACATGGACGGTGGAGCCCGACATAACTACCGTCAGGTTCGCCTCTGGCGCCTGGTTGGCAGCGCTCGAACTTTGTTCGGAAGAGGACACGCTGGAGCTGGCCTCCGAGTTTGAACTCAGTTCAGAACTGGAGCTTTCGATAGAGCTGGATGCTTCCGAACTTGAAGCTTCGGAACTCGATGCTTCAGAACTTGCCGGTTCAGAACTGAAGGTTACTGAACTGGATGCATCAACGCTGGAAGCGACCAAACTGGATGACTCCGAACTGGACTCTTCCGAGCTGGATACAACCGAGCTGCTCGAAGCAGGTGCTGAGCTGGACGATGCAGAGCTGGAAGCGGGAACATCATCCAGCGCCGGATAGGCATTTTGCACCAGCAACTGGAAGGCTTCCGGGAACCAGCGACCGGCCACGGGCGCATTGGCCAAGGCACCGCTGCCTACGCTCGCATTGTTACCTTCGCTGCGGGTGTAGGTCGGGTCGCACATGCGGTCGAAGCCTTTGGCCGGGTCAAGCGGATCGAATGACAACTCTTCTGATGCGGCGCCGTCAGATTCCCCTGGTGGTTTTACCCACACGTAAGCATCAACACCCGGTGCCGGGGTCGCTTGCGGACGTTCACCGATACCGCCGGGTTGGTTACACCAGTTACCGCGATGGATACGGCGATCCACCCGTGACTCATTCACAAAGGTATCGAGGACAGTGCTGGTGGATTGCGCGGTCGGGCGATCCAATCCGCCCCAGCCATTGCGCGAGGTATCGATCAACATCCCGATGCTTTCCGGGAAACCGGCTGCGATCATGCGTGTCCGCCACGCCTGTACGTAGGAAACTTCACTAAAGTACGGATTCCATTCGTAGAAGCTGGCCTGGCGTACTTGCATACCGCCACCGCTGCCGGGGAACGCGCTGCTGGCCAGGGCGTCCAGGAAGGGTTCGTGGGTGGGCGTGTAACCGGCGGTGTTGGATACGAAACCGGCAATGGAGCGTACGCCATTGTCGGTGCTCTTGATCGCATCGCCGATTAAGGTAATTGCCTTGCCGAAATTGTCATCCCAGCCCAGCCAGCCGGAATGGCCGATATCCACATAGCTGTACACGTTCGGAATTTGCGACAGCTTATTGAGGGTGTAGCGGGTGTTGGCCACATAACCGTCTGTGGGGTCGGTCGCCAATTGGCAATCCGGATCGCTCAGGTTGGTGACCAGGTTGGGCAGGGAATCCGGCTCGATAATCGCCACTATGCGCAAATTGCTATAGCGCGGGTCCGCAAAAATCCCGGCTATCACATCGATGTATTCGGTGCGGTAGCGCAGGGTGCCTTCCGGCCCCTGGTCCAGCTCACCGTTGGACGCCAGCGCATGGCAATCGCGGTTGGGCAAATCGTACACCACGATCTGGATCAGGTTTGCCCCTTGCTCCAGGGCGGCATCCAGGTGATCGCGCAAGCCGAAGCCTTCCGCCGGGTCGATGGCACCGATGCGATCCATCCACACCGCCGTGTTAAAACGTGCGACTTTGTCACCGCCCACCTCTGCACGGGCTTTTGCCGACCAAACAGGGTCCACATACCAGCGTGCACCGACGAAGGGGTTATCCAATGGATGGTCATCCATCGGGCCTTCCGAACTGGTGCTGCTGGAGACGGATGAGGACGCAACCGATGAGAGTAATGAAGAGCTTGAGGATTCCTGGCTCATTGAAGATGCTGAGCTGGTTGAAAGCTCGGAACTGCTGGATTCACTGGATACATCAGGTGAGCTGGATGAAGACTCAACACTCGAACTGCTTGAAAACACCAGCTCTGAAGAACTGCTGCCAAAATCCATGGAACTGCTGGAATCAACCGCGCTACTCGCGGCACTGCTGCTGGCCTCGCTGGAGGTCGATCCGCCGCAGATTGCACCGGTGACCGTCGGGCGTTCGGCAGGAACACCGTTACTTTTATTTCCCATCACACCGAATTCAATGGTTTGCCCCGGCGCAATCCGGTCATTCCAACCCACACCGGTGGCCGTGTATGGATTGCTACCGGAAATATTGGCGTTCCAACCACCGGTACGTGTGGAGCCATCGGTATAACTCCAGCTCACCGACCAACCTTCAATAGCGGTGGCGGTGTCATTGGTTATACGCACTGCGGCAACAAAACCGCCGCCCCATTCATTCTGGATCACGTATTCACATCGTGCTGCATGACTGGACGCGGAATGCAACGCAAGCATTCCTATGATGGTAGCGACGGATCGCCGTAAAAAAATAGTTGAGATTTTCATTGTTCCCCTCGTTAAAAAAATTGAGTCAATCGGAACTGCAATTTCGCAAAGGAGCATGGTGATACATATGCGGAGGCGGATTATTAGCGTCAGGGAAGAAGAAAAAACGGTAATAGATCAAGTTAATGAAAATGAATAAAAAATTAGTAGCATCTAAATTATTAAAAAAATGATTAATTTTTATTTACTATCAAAATTTCATCAATAAACACAGGTGGCAACCATTTATATCAATGATTAACAAGCTGGCTCAATCATTAACAAATTTATTTAGGAAAATACAGGCGCCGAAATAAAATCCCCGCCACATTTTTATTTGCATAACTTACGCAAAAAAATGGCGTCGTAAATTTCAATATTGTTTTATTTAACGACAGTTAATCCAAAACTTAAAAGGATTACTTTGTCTGCAAGAAAAGTAATATTTCAGTTTCACTAATCAGGTAAATCGCGCCGGTTAAAAGCGGATCGCGATAAAATTGTTCCGCGCTAAGCATAGTTCCCAATGGGGTATAGAATTCGCTTGTTTCATCCAATTTGAATTTGGAGGCGAGAATATCCTCTATCCAGGGTTCCACAGCATATTGGGGTAATTTAATAACTTTATTTGGCAGTGGCGTATTGGTGATGATTTTCAGGTCTTTCTTTTCCACTTCCATGCGCGCAATCAAACTCCAATCATCGGTATCCAGCTTCGCGGATGGCACGGCAACTTTATTTATCTCCCACGTTACCCGTATCGGTTTTATCGGCAAGTTGATCAATTGGTTCAATTCCGCCAACTCCGGGTCAGCAGAAGAAGTAGATGCCGCTGTCGCAATTCCATCCCCTTTATTATCGCTACATCCGACCATGGCCACTAAGGCCAGAAAAACTGCAAAATAGGTTAATGATCTCATCGCTATCCTCCAAGCCACATAATTGGAGATTTTCAGTTTGGATATGGAGAACCACCCAATCACTGCTACACAGGTTTTTCCATATCACTAAAAGACACGCAATACGAATGTTGGTTGCACTGAGGAAGGACGGACTGGATTTTTTCAACAGCGGTTATTTTTTGCAGAGGAAAGATAAATGAATGGCGGGTTTACATCAGGTATTGCGGAGGGGCCTATGTATTCATAATTGAACACAATCTTGTGCCATTACCGAAAAATAATAATCACAAGATTGCATTATTGTCGCCTATTCCAAATAAGCCTTGGTTAGCATCCATTGACCATTAATATTTTGGAATTCAAACTGATCCACCCGATGATGAGTCTTATTTGTAGCTATTGTAATTACTTCCTTCTTTCGGATCAGTTCTCGCAAACTATTTTCTTCAAGATCTTCTTTCTCGTAGTTGTAAACAACTTGATCCAGTAATTTAGGAAATATCTCTGCAAGTTCGCCTTGAACATAAAAGTTTGCTGGCGTTTCATCGTCAACACCTTTTACTTCGAGCGGGAACTTAACCAGTTTATTGAGTGAAGGGTAGTCTTCGGTTAAAACAGCATTGCGAAATTTGATCCAGAATAGTTCAAAAGATTGTTCCTTATCCGGCGTCTGGCCTATTGCAGTAGATAGTGTGAATATACAAACCAACAGTTTTAGCAGCATTTTCATTATATTCCCCAAGTATTATCAAGCACCGCCGCAAACAGGTTCAGCGCTAATCTATGGATAGCGGGATTATTCTATACAAGGTACTTCATTATTTCAGGGAGATTGCATAAGCTGCAAAACTTACCCATAGAAATAGTAAGAAAAGGATAACCATGACCACTCTCACCAAAACACAGGCGCAAGCGCGGGCTGACCAGGTTCGGGCTTTTCGTGCGGAGCAGGCCTTGCTGGAAGGGCAAGGCTTGTTGCAACTGCCGGTGGATAACGCTGAACGCATTCGCCAGTATCACGATGGTTTGTTGCGTGAGTTACAGCAGTCGCAAGACGTAGATTTGAATGAGCGGGCGCGGCATTTATCGCTGGGGATGCAAATCGTTTCGTTCCTGGGTGCGAGCGCGTTGGCGGCAAGTTTGTTTTTCCTGTTTTATCAATACTGGGGCTATTTTGCGACAGCCACGCAGGTGGCGATTTTAATTTCCGCACCGCTGCTGGGCTTGGCAGTGGCGGTATTGGTACAGCGTTTTGACGATTCCGGTTACTACGCGAGGCTCGCCGCCCTGGTGTCGTTTGCGGGTTGGGTATTAAACATTGTCATGATGGGCAGTATTTTTAACCTGCACCCTTCACCCAATGCCTTTGCCGCCTTTGCAATGTATGGATTCCTGCTCGCGTATATGTTGCAGGTACGCTTGCTATTGGCGGCGGCAATTATTTGCAGCTTTATTTTTATCGGTGCCAGGTTGGGTACCTGGATGGGCAGTTATTGGATTTACGCCGGTGAATATCCCGAACATTTTTTCCTGCCCGCCATGATTTTTTTCGTTTTGCCTTTGTTGCTTCGCCAGGCGCGTTTCCACGGTTTCGCGGCAATTTACCAAATATTATCCGCAGTGGTTTTTTTCATCGCGGTATTGATCCTTTCCAATTGGGGTGCCAGCAGTTATTTGCCTTGGTCAAATGATGTGATTGAAGGGGTTTACCAGATAGCAGGTTTTGTTGGCAGTGCCTTGCTGGTTATCTATGGCTTGCGGACCAAAGCGGTTAATTTAATGCTCACCGGCAATGTGTTTTTTGCACTGTTCCTGTATACCAAGTTTTTTGATTGGTGGTGGGATTGGTTACCCAAGTATTTATTCTTCTTTTTGATTGGCCTTACCGCGATTTTGGCATTAATGGTTTTTAACCGTTTACGTAAAGCACAACAAGCAGGGAGCCGCGCATGAAAATCCCGAGGTTAATGTTGAACAATAAATTGTTATGGCTAGCCATGGGTTTTGTGCTGCTGGTTAACGCGTTTGTACTGGGCAGGGTTTATGTGAACCGCACGCAGGTTGTAGCCCAGTTGCAATTAAGCGAACGCGAATTGCGCTTGCCTTACAACTATGGTTTTGCCAGGGAAGATTCGAGCGCACGCGTTAGCCTGCAATGGGCCACGCCGCATACCGAGCCGGTAGACCCGGGGATGGATGAGTGGCATTGGTACCACGACCGGCGCTTGCAGTTAAGTGAAGCCCATTTTGCCAGTTTTAATTTCCCCACCTGCGAAAAAACCAATCGTATCCACCATAAACGGGGGGGTTGGGTGCTACTGGAATTTAACGGACAAAGTTATGTGGATTATGTGGCGCGCGCCGAGCGTTATCATACCTTGATACAGAACCTGGCGCCCGCTTCCAATACCGGATTAGCGGAAAAGGAATTAGCCAATAAACGCAAGGGCGCCGTCGAGTTATTGGAGGCCGCGAAGAAATCCAAATCGCGGCTCTTTGCGATAGATGCCGCCGCCGATAGGAATTTATTGGAGTTATCCATGCGCCGGCGCCAATCGGCCGATGGCGCCACACTGTTTATGGTGCCCGCCGATATACAAACCGGATACAACCGTTGTGATAAACCGGAACAGCGAACTACCGACATCCAGATAGCAAACCTGGCGGTTGAATCACTTTATATTCCCAACGCGTTGGCGAACGATTTTCCGCGCGATGGCGACGCCAGGCAAAAAATTCGTTTTATTGCGGATATTTATTACGGCCGTTTATTCGAACCCTGGATAAACAATGTTAAATTCTGTGCGAAGGATTGCCCTTAGCGAGGATATTTTTTACCGGGGATTCCACAAATCCGTTTGCATCGCTGGCGATTCCAGGCGCAATAAAAATGCTTTGGCTTCCAGCCCACCGGCAAAGCCGGTCAGTTTTCCCGAGGAACCAATAACACGATGGCAAGGCGCAATAATGGAAATGGGATTTTTTCCATTAGCCGCCCCAACGGCACGCACGGATTTTTCATTGTCGATTTGCCGCGCAATTTGCAAGTAGCTGCGTGTTTCACCGTAGGGAATGGTGAGCAACGCTTGCCACACTCGCTGTTGGAATTCCGTGCCGTAAAAATCCAGCGGCAATTCAAATCCCGTGCGCTTTCCCGCGAAATATTCACCCAATTGTTTTTCAGTTTCACCCAGCACCTGGTGATGGCCCGCATAATTACCCAGGTCAATGTTTACCCGTGCCGGATCATCTTTTTCCCACAATACCGCCGCTAATCCTTTATCGCTGGCAACAAGCGTAAGCGGGCCGACAGGCGAAGGGATTATGCAATGGTAATTCGACATGGGCATCCGGAAAGCGGGTTATTTGATAACAATCGAATCCACTAATTTTATGACGGCGGTGCGTTGGGCTTGATTGAGGCGCGGCCAAAAAGCCTCCATCGAAGTGAGTTCTTCCTCAATGATACTGCGCAGGTAATTCGGGGTTGGTTCTTTCACTAGCAACGGCACAGGGTCGGGCGTGCAATCCAGGAAAAACCAGGACAGCGGCATCCCCAACGATTGGGCAACTAAATAAAGCTGGGAGGCACTGAGTTTGTTTTCACCGTTTTCATAACGGGAAATTTGCTGCTGGGTAGAACCGATTGCCTCGGCCAGGGCCCCGGCGCTGATATCAGTTTGCTGGCGAAGTTTCTTAAGGCGTCGCCCGATTTGGCGATCCAGGTCGGTAACGGCAGGTTTTGCCATGGGTATCATCCGGCTACAGGTGAATCCGTCTGATTCACACGGTTGACAGCTATGGTAGTTATGGCCTAGTATCGGTTCAGCAATATAATTGTATTAAAAAGTACACATGCACCCGTTTACGACCACTACTACAGGTGACACACCGGATGTTAAGGAGTTGCAATTACATGGAAAGCAATTCACCGAAAACCTCACAAGACCGCCCGGCGAAGCGGGATGGTGGTGAGGATGGCAGCCAGGACCGCAATGACCCTTGCATAGCCCCGGCAAGTTATACGGTGCTCGCGGGCCAATGGGTCAGGTTATGTGATGATTTTGCAAACATGGAGGGGCAATGCGCACTGCTATGTGAGTTGCTTGCCGGCCTGAGCCGCCGTGAAACGCCGCTCGAGCCCGCCGCTAAACATGGGATTGACCTGTTTATCGGCCAATTAAAGCAACAACTCACCCAGGTCAAACAACAGCTTTATGGGCTGCGCTCCCATGAAACCCGGTGACCCGGTGCGGCCTTGGGTTGCGCGTTGCTAGCGCGCTGAAATCCATTTGAATTAAAACCGCATTTATTGCACGTCGAAAAGCGATTCAAGCTTCACGCCTATGAACGTCACAACACCCAAAAGTGACGCTTTGGTTGCATCGTCCTGATGCAACCTTTTTTTCTTTTTTAGTCAAACATCTGATTAACCAGGCCGCGCAATTTTTGCAGGTGCTCCTCAATAATTAATGAATAATGTTGGAAATGCTTTCTGGGAGTTGTCGAATCTTCGATGGAATTCATGAGCGTTTGTAATCCTGCCAGGGCTTGCAGTTTGTCCAGTTGCAAATAAATTTCATCTTCCAGCGCATAGTCATTCAGGAAGTCCAGTTTCAAACCAGTATTGTCCGTTTTTTTCATATCTCCTCCGTCGGTGCTTCCATCTGTCCATGCAGTTTCACGCGGGAATTTATGCATGGGTTTTGTTTGTCGGGCGTGACGTTAAGTATAGGTTGGCTATGTACATCTATTAACCAACTCGAAGTCTAGCTTCGTTAAAGACGAAGTTCAACCTCAATAAGATAGCCACCTTTCCACAATGACAAAGGTGCCTTGTGCAACTCAAAAAGCAGTTTGGTAAACGCGTACAACAACTGCGCCAAGCCAGGAAAATTACCCAGGAAGAATTGGCCGAAAAGGTGGGTGTGAGTATTGAATCCATCAGCAATATTGAACGCGGTATCCACGGCCCAAGCTTTGATAATTTGGAAAAAATTATTCTCGCCTTGCAAGTCCCCGCAAAAACCTTGTTTGAGTTTGATGCGCTTTAACAGGCGCGTTAACCGCATCTTTTGAAAATGGTTTTAATTATGTGAGTGCCGCTGGCTTGGCACATTGAATTGTTGAGTGGTATTTAGCGTTTCCCCGATTGGCAGTATTGCTCGCCCATCACCGCCACAAACCGCTGGGCGCCCAACCCCAGGGGACGCTCCCGTGACCAGACCAGATCCACCCAGAGTTCCTCGCCGTTGGTAAAGTTGGCGATGGGTAATTCGACGAGAAGCTGGCCATTCAGGTACGGCTGTACAAACGCGCGGGGTAACCAGGCCCAACCCAGACCCACCAGCACCATTTGCAACGCGGCTTCCGGGTGGTCCACCCGCCAGTATTGTTCCGATGTGATGCAAAAAGGCCCACCGGGGCTGCCGGTATCATCCTGGCTGCGACTGCCTACTATTACCTGGCGCAACGGGCGCAATTGCACGTCACTCAGTTGCCCGGCCGGCGATAGCTCCTGTAACAGCGGATGCTGGCGCGCTATCACCGCCACCAGGGTTTCCCGCCCCACCTCCTGGAAACTTTCACGACCGTCCGCAGCGGGGCGCTGGAATACCAACGCCAGTTGCGCCCCTCCGTCATGGAGCAGACGCAGTGCATCGTTCTGGGGTGCGGTTATTACCTGGATTTCCAACGATGGATATTCACGCGCCAGGACCTGCAAGGGGCGAACCCAGGGCGTTGAATGCAGCTCGGGGGCAATCACCAGCGTAAGGCGTGTTTCCAAACCCTGGCTCAATTCCAGCGCCTGGGTATTGAGTTGCTGTAATTGCGCTATTAATAACCGCGCCTGGGGTTCCAGGGCGCGCGCCTGGGCAGTGGGTTTGGGTTCACGCCCGCTGCGGTCAAACAACTCCAGTGCCAACTCGGCCTCAAGGTTGGCAATCGCCATGCTGACGGCTGATGGTACCCGCCCCAATCGCCGCGCTGCTGCGGAAAAAGAACCCGTATCCAGCACCGCCAGGAACACCGCGACTGTTTCAGAGTTGAAGACGCCACTAACCATCTCATCACCTTGCTTTCAGTAAAAACGTTTTCAATAAAACTGATACTAGCTGACTTTTTCTATCAACTAAAACTATAAAAACTAGGCATCATTTATTTTTCTCGTCGATGTTGAGGGTAAGCATGCAAGGGGTAAAACGCCGCGTGGTTTACGTTGGGCTCTATGAGTTTATCGCCATCCTTCTGTCCGCAATCTTGCTGGAATTGATGAGCGACGCCGGCGCGATCGCCTCTTTAGGCTTGGCTATTGCCGCCTCCGCGGTCGCGATTGTGTGGAACCTGGCATTCAACAGCCTGTTCGAGCGCTGGGAAGCCAGTCGCAAGCTACACGGTCGAAGCTTGGGCATCCGCGTATTCCATGCGCTGGGTTTCGAGGGCGGCTTATTGTTATTCCTGGTCCCGCTGGTGGCCTTTTGGTACAACGTCAGCCTTTGGCAGGCGCTGCTAATGGATTTAGGCCTGCTGGTTTTCTTCCTGGTTTACACCTTTGTCTTTACTTGGGTGTTTGATCGGGTGTTCGGTTTGCCTGCGCCGGTGAATTGCCGGTGCGCCTGATCCACGATTGGCAAGGCTGCCTGGGTACTTGCCCAACCGGGTTTCGACCAGCGGATATTTAATTACCCGAAAATATCCATTTGCCCATTGTTATTTCCGTTGGCCGGAATACTTAAGGGTTTGCGAAACCGTGAACAATCCAACTCGCCGTAGCGAGCGTTTTTATTCAATCCATAACGCTTCAACCCTTTCACAAAACGCTGGCGGATCATATCGGCCCAAAGTCCTTCACCGCGCATCCGGGTTGCGAAGTCAGCGTCGTAATCCTTGCCGCCGCGCATGTCGCGAATGCGATTCATCACCCGCTCGGCGCGCTCGGGAAAATGGGTTTGCAACCATTCCTGAAAGAGCGGGTTAATTTCCCAGGGTAAACGCAATACCGTGTAACCGGCCGCCGTTGCGCCTGCATCCGCCGCCGCGGCCATGACTTTTTCCAGTTCCTGTTCGGTTACGAAAGGGATGATCGGCGCTACGCTCACCAGCATCGGAATACCCGCCCTGGCCAGGCGCTCGATGGTTTGCAAACGCCGCGTCGGCGATGCCGCGCGCGGCTCCAGGATGCGCGATATATTGTGATCCAGGGTGGTGATGGTAACCGCTGCTGCTGCCAGGTTTTTTTGCGCCATCTCCTGCAACAAATCGATATCGCGCTCAATAAGCGCGGATTTGGTGATCAAACCCACCGGGTGTTCACACTCACGCAGCACCTCCAGGCATTGGCGGGTGATTTTTAACTCGCGCTCGCACGGCTGGTAAGCGTCGGTATTCACACCCAATGCGATAGGGCTGGGTTGGTAATTTTTATGGGCCAGCTCGCGCCGCAATAACGCCGGCGCATTGGTTTTTGCATAGAGGCGGGTTTCAAAATCCAGCCCCGGCGACAGGCCCAGATACGCATGGGTAGGCCGCGCAAAACAATAGATGCAGCCGTGTTCGCAACCCCGGTAGGGATTCAGCGAAACGCTGAAGGGAATATCCGGTGACTGGTTGCGGCTGAGGATGGTTTTGGCCAATTCGGGGGTAATCGAAGTCCTCAATTCGGGGCGGATGTCAGTGTCATCCTCATACGGGTTCCAACCATCATCGACAGTTTCAATCAGTTGGGTTTCGTAGCGACCGGTGATGTTACTCACCGCACCGCGCCCCTTGCGAGCCTGGGGTTTGGCTGCAATCCAGGGCTCGGGGTCGATGTAATCATCATCAGCGGCCATATTTACCTCAGACCAATACTGTATTTACGTACAGCATTGTGGACCGATGATTAACATTTATCAATCGTTTTATGCCTGGACCCGCCACGCATGGCCGCCCGCCCAGGCTAGGGTAGCTTGGGGACCGGTTTCCGGCGGAGGGAGGGTCGCATCCGCGGGCGAAGTGAAATAAGGAAGTAGAACCTGACGAAAGCCGCAAGCCGTATTACCAGCCCGACCAAACCGGTAAACGTTAATAACACACCGAAGGTTATCAGGCAGAATGCCGTGAGTATTTGTTGCTGTATCTCCCCACCTGCATAATCAAGTTTGTCGGTGGAGAGCCCGTTGAGAATACGTTGAATATCGAGATTATCCTTATCCATGATTTGTCCTCGCAAAAATCAATATTGGAAGCCGATTGCGAACTCCCATCCCGGGGGAAATCCTATTTACCAAATCTATGCGCGCGATACCCGGGAGTCTGTGAGAAATTACCGCGCAATGCTGTTAAATTTTGTTGCAACCCCAATGATTAATGATCAAAGCGCCAGATAAGGTTCCCCTGAGCTGAAACGCAACGGCGGGTTTGCGCCAAAAGCTTGCTTGCAGATATATATGGTTTTTCGTATATTTGCATATCCATATATACACACCCAAGGTATGGTAATGGCGGAATTCACCCCCGATTCACTTTGCAAAGCGCTTGCAGACCCCACACGTGCGCGCATTGCATTGCTCATCGCGCGCGAAAAAGAATTATGCGTATGCGAGCTCACCTGCGCGCTCAATGAAATCCAGCCAAAGGTTTCCCGCCATTTAGCGTTGTTGCGTGAATCCGGGGTGTTGGCGGATCGCCGCAAAGGCCAGTGGGTGTATTACCGTTTGCATCCCGGATTACCCGCTTGGGTGAGCAAAATCCTTAAAACCCTGCTTAACGCTAACCAGGAGTGGCTGGCGGAAGATTTCCAGCGTTTATGTGAAATGGAAAACCGCCCAAATGCGTGTTGTTAAATGAGAAACCCCTATGAAAAAAATTAAAGTCGGTATTAACGGTTTTGGGCGTATCGGCCGCTTGGCCCTGCGTGCCAGTTGGACTTGGCCAGAGTTTGAATTTGTACACATAAATGATCCGGCAGGCGATGCGGAAACCTTTGCGCACCTATTGAAATTCGATTCAGTGCAAGGCACCTGGACCGGAGTTACATCAGCGCATGAGAATGCGTTGGTAATCGATGGAAAGACGATAAAATTTACCCGCAACAAAACTATCGCGGAAACAGATTGGTCGGGGTGCGATGTTGTCATTGAAGCCAGCGGCAAAATGCGCACGACCCAATTGTTGCAAGCCTATTTGGCACAAGGGGTAAAACGCGTTGTGGTCAGTGCCCCGGTTAAAGAGGCGGGGGTGCTCAATGTGGTGGTCGGGGTAAACCACCATTTATTTGACGCAACCAAACATCGCATAGTGACCGCCGCATCCTGTACTACCAATTGCCTCGCGCCGGTGGTGAAGGTTATCCACGAAAAGATCGGCATCAAGCACGGATCGATTACGACCATTCACAACCTCACGAATACCCAATCCATCCTGGACCAGCCCCATAAGGATTTGCGCCGCGCGCGCGCCTCGGGTTCCAACTTAATTCCCACATCAACCGGTTCCGCTACCGCTATCGCCGACATTTTTCCTGAATTGCGCGGCAAATTAAATGGCCATGCGGTGCGCGTACCGCTCGCCAATGCCTCGCTCACGGATTGCGTATTTGAAGTCGCGCGCGTAACCAGTGTCGAAGAAGTGAATGCCGTGCTAAAGGCAGCCAGTGACAATGAATTAAAAAATATTCTCGGCTACGAAGAGCGTGCTTTGGTTTCCAATGATTATTGTGGTGATCCCCGCTCGTCCATTGTGGATGCGCTTTCCACCATGGTTGTCGATGGGACGCAGGTAAAAATCTATGCCTGGTATGACAATGAGTGGGGGTACGCAAATCGCACCGCGGAGTTGGTAAAAATTGTAGGCATGGCCAATTGACCATGGCGTTTTGGCAGCGCAGCGCTTGGTGCAAACGGTGAGGGGTATGAATAATTCATTAGCGGTCCGGCAATACGCCATAGTCACCGGTAATTACTGGGCGTTTACCCTTACTGACGGTGCGTTGCGTATGTTGGTGGTATTGCATTTTCACCAACTGGGCTATAGCCCCTTGCAAATTGCCGCGCTGTTTTTGTTTTATGAAACCTTCGGTGTTGTCACCAATTTGCTGGGCGGTTACCTGGGTGCGCGCATGGGTTTGAACCGCACCATGAATATCGGTTTGGGATTACAAGTGATTGCGCTGGCAATGCTGGCGGTGCCCACACCCTGGTTAAGTGTACCGCTGGTGATGCTATCCCAGGCGTTGTCCGGGGTCGCCAAGGATTTAAATAAAATGAGCGCGAAGAGTGCTATTAAGCATTTGCTTCCGGGGGATCAACACGGAGCGTTATTTAAATGGGTTGCGTTGCTTACCGGCTCCAAAAACGCGTTAAAAGGTGTGGGCTTTTTTATGGGTGGCGCGCTGCTTGCGCTCACCAGCTTTACTTCTGCGGTCATATTTATGGCCGCCGCGTTAACACTGGTGTGGTTGGCGAGTATCTTTTTGCTGCAAAAAGATTTGGGCAAACCTAAACAGAAACCCAAATTTACTGAAATTCTTTCCAAAAGCCGCGCCGTTAATAAATTATCAGCAGCGCGTTTATTTTTATTTGGTGCGCGCGATATTTGGTTTGTGGTCGCGCTCCCGGTTTTTTTAAGCACCGAATTGCAGTGGGATTTCTGGCAAACAGGGGGATTCCTCGCCAGTTGGGTAATCGGCTACGGAATCGTGCAATCCCTGGCACCGGTTATTCTGCGCAACAAAGCGCGGTCGGTACCGGGTGGCGGTGCAGCCCTGGTATGGGCTATTACCCTTGCGTTGGTGACTGCCTGCCTCGCGCTGGCATTATCAACCGATTTACCCATTGATAGCGTCCTGATTGGCGGTTTACTCGTTTTTGGAGTTGTGTTTGCCATTAATTCTTCGCTTCATTCTTTTTTAATTGTGCATTACGCCCGGGATGAAGGTGTGTCGTTGGATGTGGGTTTTTATTACATGTCCAATGCGCTGGGACGACTGATCGGTACCTTGTTATCCGGGTTCGTCTATCAAGCAGGCGGAATGGGTGCCTGTCTCTGGGCTGCCGCGCTATTTGTTTTTTTCGCCGCGATGATTTCCATAGGCCTGCCATGCCAGGAAAACTTCCATGAATGACAATTGCGCTGTAAATGGCGACTCCGCTGTTGATGTATTAAATAACGGATGTTTTTGTAAAACACTTAATCGCGAACAATTGCTTGCCAATTTGCAAGGCCAGGATTTACCCGCTGAAGTGCTGCGAAACCATACGCAACTGTTTTCACACACCGCCGTATTCATTTCGCCTGCCCAATGGCAACAACTGCGCCAATTGGTAAGTGCTGTTATGCGGGTAACGGCATTGCCAGCTTATCGCAATACCGTGTTGGACGGGGCTCCATCAATAGCAAAGTACCTCTCCGCCGCAACCGGCGTTTTTATGGGTTTTGATTTCCATTTAAATGAAAACGGGCCGCAAATTATTGAAATAAATACCAATGCCGGCGGCGGCTTTTTAAATGCCGCTTTACTGAGTGCGCAAACTGCTTGCTGTAACGCGGGTAATAGCTTTCCCGTTTTGCTACAACCGCAAGTGGAAGCCGACTATGTGGCGATGTTTAAACGTGAATGGCATGTAGTCCGTGGGGACCAACCCTTGCGGACCATTGCAATTGTCGATGAAAATCCACAAGCGCAGTTCCTTTACCCCGAATTTTTACTGGCGCGCAGCTTGTTCGAACGCGCTGGTATCAGGACACTGATTGCCGATCCACAAGGGTTGGTAATTGCGGATGGCAAATTACAATTCCAGGGAAACGTTATCGACCTGGTTTATAACCGTCTCACCGATTTCTTTCTCGCGACCGACGCGAACCTGGTTTTACGCAGGGCTTATGAGCAAGACCTTATCGTTTTAACGCCCAACCCTTACCACTATGCTATTTATGCCGATAAACGAAATCTGGTTTTATTAAGTTCAGAACAGGCATTGGCAACCTTGGGTGCACACCCGGAAGATGTTAAAACGCTGGTTGCAGGCATACCGCATACCCAACGAATAAATGCGGAAAACAACGTGCAATTATGGCAAACACGAAAACACTATTTTTTTAAACCAGCAACCGGGTATGGCAGCAAGGCGGCTTATCGCGGCGACAAGATTACCAAAAGCGTGTGGCAGGATATTTTGCAGGGTGAATACATCGCACAGCAACAAATAGCGCCGGGAAAGCGCGGTATCCTCATTGATGAACAGAAGATCGCTTTGAAAATGGATATTCGTGCTTACGTTTATAACGACCGCATCCAATTGTTGGCGGCACGGTTGTACCAGGGCCAGACCACCAATTTCCGCACCCCAGGCGGGGGGTTTGCCCCGGTATTTATCACTGGGCCTGGCCAGGGAATCCCCTGTTGATTTCCGGTCCGCCAATTACAGAATGGTTTTACTTATCTTTTTTATACTTATCGCGCTTTTGTCGCGCCCTACAACAGCAAAATAATTTCCGTGTTCTACTATTTGGTAAACCTCTTGCAAGGATTTTGCCCTCAATGCCCTTTTGTCGTAAGAACATCTGCCGCAAATAACAAAAAGCTTTAATACGCGACATGGAGCAATGATTTTTTTACACGTTTTGTAAAATTTTATTCGCGTGCGAGTAGTGCAGAAAAATGGCGCAGTGAACAGTGAATAAATGCAACAGGTTAGCCAGGCATTTTTGCCCGGCTTTGATAGGGAACACTTTATGAAAGTACTTTTTCTCACTTCCAGCCCCGGTTACGGGCATACGCGTGCGGCCGAAGCCATTGGTGCGGCGTTGCAGCGGGAATATCCCTACATGGAAACCCGTTACCTGGATGTAACCCAATTACTTGATCCGCAAGCCAGCGCCGCATTGCAAGATGGTTATTTGCGCATGACGGCGGAACATCCCGATTTGTACCAAAAGCTGTATAACCTCGATAAGAATTTGTATCGACAACTCGCGGGTAAAATCCCCGCGGACCAAACGCTGGTGGATTTTTTAACGGAGCAACAGCGTCGCTCGTACCCCGAAGAATTTGAACGGTCCCGTTTTTCATTGCCGGTCTACTATAAGAACCTTGATGGCGCTTTGTTGAATACCTTGATTAACGGTATTTGCAATCGACATAAAACACCTGCGGGGCGCCTGCTCCTGCATGGGTTGCTGGCATTGATTTTTCGAATCCTCTCCTCACGCGTAAAAAAATTCGTCAGTGATTACAACCCGGATTGCATTGTCGCTACGCAAATGTATCCCAACGCTTTGTTAGCGCGCTATGTAAAAAAAGGCATCATCACCCAACCGGTCATCGGTGTGTTAACGGATTATGGTGTGCATGGTGTTTGGGTGCGCGATACCACCACGCTATATTGTGTGGGCCACGACAATGTCGCCGAGGCGCTGCGGCAGAAGGGTGTGCCGGCGAACCGTATTCGCGTAACGGGCATCCCCTTGATTCCCGCATTTGAAAACTTGCCGACGCAAGCGCAAGCGCGCAAAAACCTCGGCCTTGGGCCCCATCCCACCATTCTTATTACCGGTGGCCAATGCGGCATTGGCGTGGCTGACGCGCTGCAACAATTAATGGATGACCGGGACCATTATTACCAATTGTTGGTTACTGCCGGAAGCAATGCGGCCGATAACGAAAAACTGCAACAACTCGCCGCTAATTACCAGGGCCGTTTCCATTTATTCGGTTGGCGTACTGATATGCGCGATTTGTTTTGCGCCGCCGATATTGTTGTGGGCAAGCCCGGCGGGTTAACGGTGAGTGAGTCACTGGCCTGCGGCAAGCCGTTTATCGCCACCTGCTGTTTGGGTGGGCAGGAAATGCATAACGTTAATTTCCTGGAAAAAAATGCAGCGGGTTTACACGTGGAATTGCCGGGGCTTTCCAACACCGTGAGTCGTTTATTCAGCAATAAACCCCAACTGGAAAAAATGGGTGCTAACGCCGCACACCTGGGCCACCCCCAGGCGGCGAGCAGCCTGGTCGCCGAACTGGAAATTTTGCTCGGCTTGAAAAAGCACCAACCTGCACCGGTCACCCATTTGCGGAAATAAATTATGCGCAGCGGATTATTTTACCAATGTATGAGCTGGTATGACGCCTGGTGGCGATACCGGCATAACGTGGAAAAATTTGATGATTTGATCAGCTTTTCATTCGAACATTTTTCCGGCAAACGCCGCATTATGAACGACGGTACCTGGATCGAACCGGGCGATGCGCTGGCCATCCTGCATTTCAACCGCGAATGCTTTTCGTCGCCGTCGCATAATTATGTGCGCAACGCATTGCACTTTCGCAAACTCATTTTTGCGTCGCTGGCCAAACTCGCGCAAGACCTCCATCGCCACGAAAAATTAATGCAGGTAAAGGCATTCCACGGCATTAGCTGGCTGCCGCCCCATGGGGAGAAATTTGGTTTCCTGATTGAGCAGCTTCCGGATTCCGCCCTGACGCGCATACGCAAATATTATTTCCGGTTGTTGTTAAAAGCGTTTTTTCCCCAGGTGGCAGAACGCGAAGGCAAACGTATCCAGCCCCATGCCTATTGGTTAACCAGACACAATTTGCTGAAACATTTTTCCAGGGAACCAGAACATGATGCACTTCAACCAAGCCAATCATAACGTTGCATTACACGGAAGCGATACGCTGCTGCAAAAGCCTATTCGCTCGACCGCAACCCTGGGGCAAACCGCCCGCGCCGTGTGCCTGACCTTTGACGATGGACCGGACCCCGTCTATACACCGGCGATATTGGATGTGTTAGCGGCCTACCATGCCAAGGCAACGTTTTTTGTGTTGGGTGAGGCCGCGGAAAAATATCCGCATTTGGTTGAGCGTATGGTCGCGGAGGGCCACAGCGTAGGTAACCACACCTACAGCCATCCGCATCCGTGGTTTACCGCGGAGGAGATCGCTAAACAGGAAGTGGAAAAAACATCCGCCATCATCGAGCAAATCACCGGCGTACGCCCACGCTGGTTTCGCCCGCCCTACGGGCGCTTGCGCCTGGCCATGCGCCAGCAAGCCGCCCGCAACAACATGGCCACGGTGTTATGGAACCACAGTATTATCGATTGGGGCCTATTGGGAAACGCCAGCGGCATCCGCACCCGGTTAGGGCGCATTAAGGCAGGCGATATTGTGCTTATGCACGACGGCCAGCGCGACCATAACCGCCCCGATAATTTGTTGCGTTACCTGCCCGGCTTCCTCGCATCACTACCGGGGCAGGGGTTGAGCACTAAAAGCCTGGACGGTATTTACAACTTCCAACATTGAATTTGTGAATGCTTTTGCGCCCGGAACAGTTGCCCTGCACCGCGAGCGTCTTTATGCTTGCGCAACCTGGACCCTGGCAATTCCCATGCACAAATCCTCCCATCAATTTGCGTTTATCGCCCTGTTCCTGTGGTTGCTTGGCAACTGTATAGGCTTGCACGGGCATTTTTGCTTTGACGGGCAGGAGCCGCCGGTGTCGGTGCATATGCATGTGGATGGACACAGCCCCCACGACCACCATCCGGGTGAAGAGCACCTGGACGCGGATGTGGAGTTGCTGCAATTGGTAATCGCCAAAGTGGGCAAAATAGACGTTGGGGCGATATTGCTCGCCGTACTGTCCCTGTTGCCAATCTTCCGTACCCGGCATCCCCCCGCCACCCGCTACCTATTTTTTCCTCCCGCTAGCCCGCCCCATACTCGGCCGTTATTGCGTGCCCCGCCGTTAGCTGCCTGATTATTTTTCCGCAGGAACTGCCAAGGCAGTTCGGATAAATGACCTGCGCCCAGGGCGCAATAAAGGCAGGATTCATTATGAAACCCTCGTTTCCCGCATTGGTATTAATCGCCAGTGCCTGTATGACTTTCGCGCCGGTATTACCGGCCCAGGAAATTACCTTGTCGCAGGCTGTGCGCCTTGGCCTGCAACACAACCCGGCGTTAGCAGGGTATAAATTCCGTCGCAATGTATTGGATGGTGAACAGGCGACGGCCCGCTTGCGGCCGGAAACCCGCCTGCACCTGGAAGCTGAAAACCTCGCCGGTTCCGGGGCATTTTCCGGTGTCGATGCCGCCGAGGTGACACTCTCCTTTTCGTCGGTAGTGGAACTGGGTGGCCGACGCGACGCGCGCATGGGTGTGGTTACAGCACGCCAGCAACAACTGGAGACCGAGCAGCGGATGGCGGTACTGGATTTGGTCGCCGCGCTCAATTACCGCTTTATCTCCCTGCTCGCCGCCCGGGAACATTTGCACCTGGGCGAGGAAGCGGAGCAGCTGGCGCAGGCATTGGTGGATAGCCTGGTGAAACGGGTGCAGGCGGGCAGCACTCCCCAGGCCGAACTGATGCGCGCCCGCGCCGCGCTGGCGCGCACACGGATTTCGCTGGATCAAGCCCGCCAACAGGCGCAAACCGAAGCCTTGCAGCTCAGCGCTTTTTGGGCGGACCCGACTCCGGATTTCACCGGCGCCCAAGGCGATTTGTTAGCGCTGACTAACCCAAAACCCCTTACCGAATGGCAAGCCCGGCTGGCGCAGAACCCCGATGTCGCACTCCTGGGTGACGCCACTCGGCTGCGCGCCGCCGAATTGCGCAAAGTGGATAGCGAGAGCAGGCCCGCATTGGGATGGACTGCCGGTATACGCCAGTTGCAACAGGATAACGACACCGCGCTGGTACTGGGCCTGAGCCTCCCCCTGGCCAGTGGAACGCGGGCAAGCGGTGCACGGCAGGCGGCGCGCGCGGAACATGAGGCCGCCCGATTCGCCGAAGGCGCCGCCCTGGGCCAGTTGCAGACCCGTTTGCACCAGACATTCCTGGCCCACCGGCAAGCGCTGGACGAAGCCCTGACCCTGCGCGACCACATTGTGCCGCTGCTGGAGGATGCCAGCCGCGCAACCGCCGCCGCCTTTGGACAGGGGCGCTACAGCTCGCTTGAACTGGCGATGGCCCAGCGTGAATTGCTGGAAGCCCGCGCCGAACTTATCAACGCCGCCCTGCGCGCCCACGCAACCCGCATCGAACTGGAGCGCCTGACCGCATCCGCCCCGGCCACCGCGGCTTCCCAAGAGGAGCACCCCAATGAATAACCTCATCAAAACCTTATCCTTAATCGTTATTTTCGGCTGGCCGCCCCTGCTTGTCGCTTCCGGCGATCATGGCGATGGGCATGGCGAACCCGACGCACAAACTGACATTGCCAGGGGCCCGCACAATGGCCGCTTGCTGGAGCAGGGTGACTTCGCAGTGGAACTGGCGATTTTCGAGCAGGGTGTGCCACCGGAATACCGCGCCTGGGCAAGCCTGGCGGGCAAGCCGCTTGAACCCGGGCAATGGCAATTGGCCGTGCAGCTAACCCGCCTTGGGGGCAGGGTGGATAACTTCGCTTTTACCCCGCAGGATAATTATTTGCGCGGCCAGGGTGTCGTCGAGGAACCCCATTCCTTTGATGTGGAAGTCACCGCCACCCATAAGGGACAGCGTTACCAATGGAGCTATCCCTCCTACGAAGGCCGGATCAGCCTCGGCGCTACCATCGCGGACGCTTCGGGCCTGGCCACGGCGCGTGCCACGCACGGCGTATTGCACGAGCGCATCAAGCTCTACGGCAACCTGGTTGCCGACCCGGTACGCATTAGCCACATACAGGCGCGCTATCCCGGTTTGATCCGCTCGGTGAAGCCGACGATCGGCAGCCATGTCAAGGCCGGGGATGTGCTGGCGATGGTCGAATCCAACGAGAGCCTGCGCGAATATCCGTTGTTATCGCCCATTGGGGGCAGGGTCGTGGAGCGTCACGCGAATCCCGGTGAGTTCACCGCCGACCGCATCCTGTTCAGCGTATTGGATGAGCGGGTGCTGGAGCTGCATTTACAGGTTTTCCCAAGGGATGCAGGACAGGTCAAAACCGGCCAGCCAATCGACATCCACGCCAACGGGCGGCGGGCGCACACCCGTATTGAATACATCACCCCGCGTCACGGTGAAACACCCACCCTCGAAGTCCATGCGCCGCTCGATAACAGCGCCGGCGCCTGGGTGCCTAACCAGGCGGTGGAAGCCTGGGTTACCACCGCCGAAACGCCGGTCAGGTTGCGGGTGGATAACCGGGCGCTGCAAGGCTTCCGCGATTGGCAGGTAGTGTTTATCAAGGTCAGTAATACTTCGCCGGGCGTTGATACCTATGAAATCCGCCCGTTGGAATTGGGCCGCAGCGATGGCCATTACACGGAAGTGCTCGGCGGGTTAACCGCAGGCGATGAATACGTGGTGGAAAACGCTTACGTCCTGAAAGCCGACCTGGAGAAATCCGGGGCGAGCCACGATCACTAGCGCGCATTGACGGAGAACACCATGATTAACGCAATCCTGCACACCGCCATTGCGCGGCGCTGGCTAGTGCTCGCGGCCGTTGCAGCCATAGCGCTACTCGGCGTATGGAATTACCACCGCCTGCCGATTGATGCGGTGCCCGACATCACCAATGTCCAGGTGCAAATCAACACCGAAGCACCGGGCTATTCACCACTGGAAACTGAACAGCGCATCACCTATCCGCTGGAAACCGCCCTCGCCGGGTTACCCAAACTCGCGTACACCCGTTCAATTTCCCGCTACGGTTTATCGCAAGTCACCGCGGTATTTGAAGAAGGGACCGATATTTATTTTGCGCGCAATTTAATTAACGAACGCCTGGGTCGGATCAAAACATCACTGCCGGAAAATATTTCGCCCTCCATGGGGCCAATCGCCACCGGCCTCGGTGAAATTTTTATGTACACGCTTGAAGCAAAGGACCCGGAAAAATTCAATGTGATGGCGTTGCGCGAGTTGCAGGACTGGGTCATTCGCCCGCAACTGATGCAGGTAAAAGGAGTTATTGAAATTAACTCCATCGGCGGTTACACACGGCAATACCACATCACACCGGAACCCACCCGATTATTGCAATGGGGTTTAACCTTTGACGACCTCACCAATGCACTTGACAGTAATAACAACAACCGCGGCGCCGGCTTTATCGAGCACAACGGCCAGCAATTACTGGTGCGCACCCCGGGGCAATTAAGCACCATCAGTGATATTGAAAACCTCGTTGTCACCAACCGCAATGGTGTTGCGGTACGCATCATTGATGTTGCGCAGGTTGCGATTGGAAAAGAATTACGCACCGGCGCCGCCACCCAGAACGGACGCGAGACTGTATTGGGCACCGCCATGATGTTGATGGGTGAAAATTCCCGCACTGTCGCGCGCGCACTGGCGGTGAAGCTGGAAGAAGTCAATCGCTCATTGCCGGAGGGCGTCACCGCGACGGCGGTTTATGACCGTACCCGATTGGTGGATAAAACCATCGACACCGTGCAAAAAAATTTACTTGAAGGTGCGTTACTGGTTATCGCAGTTTTATTTTTATTGCTCGGGAATTTGCGCGCGGCATTAATCACCGCAGCAGTAATTCCTATCGCTATGCTGATGACCATCACGGGTATGGTGGAGGCGGGTGTATCGGCCAACCTGATGAGTTTGGGCGCGTTGGATTTTGGTTTGATTGTGGACGGGGCGGTGATCATTGTTGAAAACTGTATTCGCCGTTTAGGTGAAGCGCAACGCTCTTCAACACTCGAATTAAAAGCGCGCCTGCAACTCGCCTATGAGGCCACCAATGAAGTCATTCGCCCCAGCCTTTTTGGCGTAGCGATTATCACCCTGGTGTATCTGCCCATTTTTACGCTCACCGGTGTGGAAGGCAAAATGTTTCATCCGATGGCGATTACCGTGGTTATTGCGCTCACCGCCGCGTTAATACTTTCACTCACCTTTATACCGGCGGCAATTGCATTCCTAATGAATGGCAAGATTGCGCAACATGAAAATCGCTTTATGCGCGCCGCCCGGGAATTTTACCAACCGCTACTGCTTACGGCATTACACCTGCGCCTGCCGGTGTTGGGCGGTGCGCTAGTGCTGACGATTTCCAGTGCCTGGCTAGCTACGCGCCTGGGTTCGGAATTTATTCCACAATTGGATGAAGGCGACATTGCGCTCCATGCCCTGCGCATTCCCGGAACAGGCCTGGAGCAGGCGGTTGCCATGCAAAATATCCTGGAAGCCCGTATCAAGGAATTCCCGGAAGTCGATAAGGTGTTCGCCAAAATCGGTACCGCTGATATTGCAACGGACCCCATGCCGCCCGCCGTAGCAGATAATTTCGTCATCTTTAAACCGCGCGACCAATGGCCCGATCCCAAACGATCAAAGCAGGACCTGGTGAGTGCCATTGAAAAAGCCGTGCGCGAATTACCGGGCAATAACTATGAATTCACCCAACCGATTCAAATGCGTTTTAACGAATTGATTTCCGGCGTTCGTTCGGATGTGGGCATTAAGGTGATCGGTGATAACCTCTATCAATTGCAACAATCCGCCGCTGACATTTTGCAGGTCGTGCAAAAAATTCCCGGCGCGGCGGACGCCCGTAGCGAACCGGTCACTGGCCTGCCGGTATTAACGGTTACACCCAAACGCGCCCAGCTTGCGGCCTATGGTTTAACAACCAATGAATTGCAGGATTTTGTCGCTACCGCAATTGCCGGCAAAAGCGCGGGAATTATTTATGAGGGCGATAAACGCTTTGAAATCCTGGTGCGCTTGCCCGAGCCATTGCGCACTGACCTGCGCACATTCGAGCGCTTGCCCGTACCCATAAACACCGAACCGGGTTTTGTCCCGCTCAATGAAATCGCCAATGTTGAACTGGCACCGGCACCCAACCAGGTTGGCCGCGAAAATGGCAAGCGTTTGGTTATTGTTACCGCCAACGTGCGCGGCCGCGACCTCGGATCGTTTGTGGACGAAGTACAAAACCAAATCAACCGGCAAGTAAAATTACCCGCCGGTTATTGGCTGGACTATGGCGGTACGTTTGAACAACTTGAATCCGCCAGTAAACGTTTGGCGTTGATAGTGCCACTCACATTATTAATGGTGATGGCGTTACTGGTAATGGCATTCGGTTCACTCAAAGACGCGCTGATTATTTTTACCGGCGTACCGCTCGCACTCACCGGCGGTATACTCGCGCTCTGGTTGCGCGATATGCCGCTATCCATGAGCGCGGGCGTCGGCTTTATTGCGCTTTCAGGAATTGCCGTGCTAAACGGTTTGGTAATGCTGGCTTTTATTCGTCAACTGCATCACCAGCACGGCGATTTAATAGCCGCCATCACCGAAGGCGCGCTCACACGATTGCGTCCGGTTTTAATGACCGCGCTCGTCGCCAGCTTGGGATTTGTGCCCATGGCTTTCAATGTGGGAATAGGCGCAGAAGTACAACGTCCGTTAGCCACTGTTGTCATCGGCGGAATTATTTCTTCCACATTATTAACCCTGCTGGTATTACCGGTGCTTTACGCCCTGGCGCATCGAAACGAAACAAAACAGGCGCCAACAGTGTGATTACTCCGACTATACAGGGCAACCGCAACCCTTTTGTAGATTATCCGGCCTGGGCCAATCAACTTTGGGGCAGCGCCTGTAACTGAATTAAAACAAGCCCTTGAACATTGGTTTTATTTGGGATATTTAAATTCCTATAAACATTATTTCCTTCAAGGCGGCACTGCGGGCCGCCTGTTTTTTCCCCTATAATTTGCGCTCAACCCTCACTACAATCATTAATCCATTTTTTACATCATGACCGATATTTTCCAAAGTGCGGCCCAACAGGAATACCAGCGCGCGGCGACGCAATTAAAAAACAGCAAGGACACCCACAAGGCTTTAATAAAATCTTATGAGCGTTACGACAATTTGATCGCAACGTCTTTTGAAGGAGCCACTCTCAAAACCGCCTGCAAGGCCGGATGCGCATTTTGCTGTTACTACAAAGTGGAAGCCCGGGCCCATGAAGTGCTGGTCATCAAGGATTACATGAGCCGGCATTTTAGCGCGGACAAAATGGCTTCCGTACTGGAACAAGCCGCTAACAATGCAACCATTATCCGGACGCTGACGCCCCGGCAACATCTCACCACCAATTTGAAATGCGCGTTGCTGGAAAATAACCAATGCAGTATCTATCCGGTACGCCCGTTCCGTTGCCGCAACTTTCATTCGACGGATGCGCAGGCGTGTGAACAATCATTTAACAATCCGGCCGATATGGAAATTTCAACAGAAATGATTGAGGAGGTCGCCATCCTCGCCGATGCCCATACCCAGGGTTTTGAAGCAGCGATAGAACAAACCGGGCGCGATAATCGAATCTATGACTTCAATACCGCACTGGTGGAAGCATTTAATGACGGGCAAGCATTAAAACGTTACCAGCGCGGAAAAAAAACCTTCCAGCATGCGTTGGAAATTAATTAGCGCGAGCCGGCTATTAATTGAATTCGATACTGATATGGATCAATTCCTCATGGACCTGGAGCTGCCGGCGATAAAATTCAGCATCCGTACTGCCGGCATTTTTCAGCGCGAGCATACACGCGTAATGGTTTTGGCCAATGCGCCACACATGGAGGTCAGTAATTTCCGCTTGGGCATCGGCGGCCGCAATCACCTCGCGGATTTCTTCCACCACCGGTGCATCCATTTCCGCATCCAGTAAAGCGCGGCCGGTATCGCGCAACAAACCCACCGCCCATACTGCAACGAGGATGGAACCGGCAATGCCCATCACCGGATCAAGCCAATCAGCGCCAAAAAATTTTCCGCTTAGCAAGGCAAAAATTGCCAACAGGGACGTAAGCGCATCTGCCACCACATGGATATAAGCCGCGCGCAAATTCAGGTCGCCGTGATGGTGGTCTGCATGGGTGTGATGGTGATGCGCATGGTCATGATGATCATGGTGATGGCCGTGATGATGACCGTCTTTCAACCACCAGGCGCACACCAGGTTAACCACCAGGCCCACAGCAGCCAACATAATTGCCTGGTCGTAAATAATTGCCACCGGCGCCAGCAACCGCTCCATCGAGTGGTACAACATCGTAACCGCGACTAACACCAACAAAATCGCGCTGGTATAACCGCCCAATACTTCCAGTTTCCAGGTACCGAAACTGAATCGCCCATCCTGCGCATAGCGCCGCGCCAAGACATAAGCTCCCAGCGCCAACCCCAAGGCAACAACATGGGAACTCATATGCCAGCCATCCGCGAGCAACGCCATGGAGTTGTAATACCATCCGCCAACGATTTCCAGCACCATCATCACCGCTGTAAGCACCACCGCGCGCAAGGTATTTTTTTCAGCGAGCGGATTGGTTTGCGTGTGGATGGGGTGATAACAGGTTTTGGGAGTGGTCAGGCCCATGTTTTCTCCAAGGCTGGAAACATATGGGGCGAACTGCCCCCTCTAATTACTCTTCTTATCAATGGCATTGCGCCGGAAAGTATACCCATTGGCATCCCCATTTTGCTTGCAAGCTATTCGTACCAAAACAGAATTGCAAAAAGCCGGGTACGGGCATGGTGCACAATGCTCACTTTCGGAAAGTGAAATTTCTACTATAGTCAATCATTCGAAGTATTCAGGATAATAATATTGCGCATCCCTCTGGATGGAAAAGGAGCATGCCTGGTTTGTTGTTTTCAGTAAATTGCCAATTTGAAAAAGCCCTTGCCTTCATGTGGATTGAAGGAAATTTTTGAAAAGGTTGGGGATGATAGGTAACATGTTTGCTTAACATTGGACTGCCTTGTATGATTCTAAAATTGCCTGTCTATCTGCTGGCTATTTTTCCCCAAGCCCAACTTTGGGTATATAAACCACCACCGAAACCACGGC
>CBFGOY010000021.1:0-71727 GCA_965650515.1 uncultured Cellvibrionaceae bacterium
GTGGATTACTTTTGCGCAGCAAAACCACAAAGCCGCGACTTACAAACTGTCCAGCACACGTAGTGTGCGGGCTGCTACGCCTTGTTATGCTTTTTTGTTGCTTAGCATATAAATTAAAGCAGTAAGGATTAACGGGATGAAAATTGTTCCTAATAGCGCTTCAATAGCAGCGTACATTCGTACTTCCGGTGTTGGAGTGAAGTCTCCGTAACCAACTGTAGTCCAAGTAATAATTGAAAAATAAAGAGAATCAATGGAGCTATGAACTATAGTTGAATCGGGACTTTTTAGGCCACCAAATTTATATAAATTTGCGAAACATAAAATACTTACAATTGCCGATAAAACCATTTTCAATAACTGGATGGAAAGCAGATATTCTATATTTTTATTGAATATATTCCAGAAAGAAGTTGTAAATATTGTAACTATAAAAATTAACACGGACACGAAATGTATATTATTTTTTCCATAGAATAGATTTACAAAAAGAAAAAATGGGTATCCTAAAAATACGAGAAGGAACCAGCACCAACTTACAGCATTTAAAATTCTATTCACTTAACACCCATGCATAACGCCGCGCACAACGGCAGTTTGTAAGTCGTGGTTTTGTGGATTACTTTTGCGCAGCAAAACCACAAAACTGCGACTTACAAACTGTCCAGCGCACGAAGTGTGCGAGTTGCAACGCCTTGTTAATATATTTCTAATGTATTTCTAGAATTACAGATTCACTTTTTTTGCCGTTAGGCAAAATGGCATAAATTTCAATTTTAATTTCAATTGGCTTACCAAATTGAAGCTTATTTTCCAAAAAGGTAAAGCTAATGAATTCATCGTCAGGAACTATTTCTTCTTGAGCGATAGAGAAATCGGATAAGTTACTGGAAATAACTTTAAAGACATAGCCTGCCTTTGGATTGTTGCTTACGTTTTCAACTTGGAAAGACAGATAGCTAGGTTGTAAACATGAAGCTACAAAATTTTTGGCGCGATGCAAGGAAGCTTTTATTATTGGCTTAACTGGATTTCGTTTTTTATCGTAGTATTCATTTAGCTCAAAAGGTAGATACAGGTTCTCTGGCAATGGAGCACAAGAGAACACATTAGCTGAATAGAATAACAATAATATAAGCAAAATTTTATTCATGGTTGTACTAACGCTCGGTACAAGCGGCGCTTTGGAGCAGCGAAGCTGCGTAAAGGCGATCGCCGTGCTGCTGCTTGTTAACATCTACTTCACCATCTTAGTATGGATTATTTCATTTTTCGCCGTTGTTTCGTCCACCAAGTTAAAAATGGTTATACCAGACACGGAACCAACGCCTACACTGCCGACGACGACCGAATCAACCGCTGCGCCAGAGAAGTCCATTCTCAGGTAATATTCCTTGCCAGCCTCAACACTTATTTCAGTGTCTACCCCATCCAGCCCCCAGTTAAAGTGGTTTCGCGGACTAATGACGTGCTTTCCCGGATTTAATAAGAGATAGGAATATCCGCCGTTAAGCATGCGAAATTCTTTTATGTCGTTCACGTAAACATCAGGTCCGCCTCCGCCCTGGAAAAACCGGTCTGGTCGATAAAAAAAGACGGCCGCCTTCCTGGGCTCGATGAAGTTTTTATCTACGTATCTTGGACCTGAAGCTGCACACCCTGCCAACATAAGGGCCGCCACTAGGACGGATGTAATTAATCTCATTATTTTTCCTCAATTTAACGCCGCGATAAGCTGTGGTTTTTAAACTGCTCTTTGCCATAAAATGGAGCGAAGCGGAATGGCAAAAGCGCAACTTAAAAACCATCCGTTTGATTGCTTTGTATGATCGATTTCGACCGTTTTCATTAAACTCATAAAGCGATAAGGTGGAGCCCATACCTGCGCCATCAGGTATTCAGCAAGGTAGCCCGGTGCAGCACCGGCACCGATTAATCGAGTCCATTAACAAGCGTGGGCACTTTGCTGATTCTACTTTTTAACTCGAACAGTCGAATGGGCTCCGAGCCCGAATGTAGCAAGGGTGAGTTATGAATACAACTACCAACGCACACATTGAACGCAGTGAAAGAAATGTAGGAATCGATATCGGTAAAAGCATGTTAGATGCATGCATTTTCGAACTCGATATTTATCTGCAATATCCCAATACCATGGAGGGAATTTTCGAGCTATTGAAAAAGCTCTCACGCTACAAGCTAACCCGCATTATGGTGGAGGCTACTGGCGGCTACGAACGCGGCCTGGTCGAAGCCTGCGCGGAGAAGGAATTGCCTGTCATCATTGTGCAGCCGACGCAAGTTCACCAATTCGGAAAAGCACAAGGCATTCTTGCTAAAACCGACAAAATGGATTCGAGATTAATCGCCCAGTTCGGTGCAATTATGAAACCGGATGTCCGACCATTAAACAGCAAAAAAGTCCGCCACATCAGGGATTTATTGGCTCGCAAGCGCCAACTCAACGAGATGCGTACGCAGGAATTAAATCGCCAGCACAAAGCACTTGCTTCGCTTGCAGCAACTCACAAACGTTTACTCAAAGTGCTCGATAAAGAGATTGAAAGCATTAACAAACTACTTGCCAAAGCTGTTAATGAAGTCACTGAATGGCGGCGCACTTACAAAATCTTGAATTCAGTTCCCGGTATTGGTGATGGCGTTACGTTTACGCTACTCGGCGAACTACCAGAACTGGGGCAGTTGTCGCCACGCAAGATCGCTGCACTATGTGGACTGGCGCCATTCAATCGCGATAGCGGCATCATGAAAGGCCGGCGCAGAATCAAAGGTGGACGAGCACCGATTCGCTCTATGCTGTATATGGCGATGCTGAGCGCAATCCAATGCAATTTTGTAATGAAGAAGTTTTACAAAAAACTCGTCGAGCAGGGTAAGCACAAGAAAGTTGCGCTTACTGCCTGCTGCGAAAGATGATGACGATTTTGAATGCAATGGTGCGGGATAATTGCGAGTGGCAAGCCAACTAAATTTGCGCTACAGGTATTGATTTTTTACTACAGTCGCTTGTTACATGTGTTTTTCAAATACATCTTTGAAATAATTTGATATAGCATAAATGCGCTCCGCATGCTCTATATACACTTCTTTATGCTCAAAGACATACCGATATTTAATGAACAGATCACTTAATTCATTTAACTCGTCAGATAGGGAATGAAGATTTAAATTCCACTTAGAATCCCTAAATTCACTTTCAAGAAGATTTTTTACACTCAACGATAGACCTTCAAATAGCTTACCAAGGCTGTGTCCTCTCAAAGCGCTTGCGGCAAAGACCTTAGTCAATTGAGCCGTTCCAATTTCGCAGACAACCTTTTCAACTTCGGTTGCATCCATACATTTGATATAGAGTTCAACTGAAAATGCCACATTAGAAATATAAGAGGCAATGATTCCTTCATATCCCGGGCATCGCTCTAATGCTAGATCAGCTATAAGCTGAAATGAATCCGCTACGCTCTTTATTTCTTTCGATTTTACTAGGCTCATTCGTTCTCCGCGTGCATGTAACCCCCAAGCTCAGCCACGTTGGGACATTACACCGGAATGCAAGCAACAAACGTCTCAACTGATTCTGTCCATTGGCGAAGCAGACTGCCCTGCGCGTATTCGCTATACTGGCGAACCTCAACGTCAAACGTACCACTGTTTAGCAGACCAACATCATTGAAGCCACACTCGAAGGCGGGCTTGTGCACTTGTGTCGTGTATAGAACTTCGTAGTGAATTCCGTCAGGAGGAACTATGACAGGACCGTCACTCCATTGAGTGGACATCAAGGCGGTGGCGCCACTTCTCTGCAACTTGCTTTGGGTGGTAAAACCAACCAAGTAATCACCTGGCTTCCCTTGGAATACGTGACCTGTTTCATGAATGCGAATTGGATTGTTCGTGTCTTGTCCGTTAGCCCCACCAATATCGCGTGTGCGGATAATTCCGTGCGAAACATCTTCAATTCTGAGAATGGCTTCGAAAGGTACCGTCCGTTCTTCGACTGACAACAGTTGACTAGCTAAGGTGATTCCACTGCTATTCGTAACGATTGATCCATCTATGACGAGATCAGCTGTGATTCTTACTTCGACTGCAATCTGATACGCAAGAAGCTCATACGAGACGCAACGGCGTGGCCCGACGGTAATTGTTTCGGACGTTGATCTAGTCACCGTTTCAGAATGGCTCTCGGTCGCGGAGTTAGAAACTGAAACCGCTTGGCTCCACGACAACCCAACATTCATACTACCGACACCAGGAATGCCTACTGATAATGTTCGGCTCGTGCCCAGAGTTGTAGTGACACTGCGGCTTTTTGTAAACGTCCAGCCTCGCGTTCCTGAAACACTTAGAGTCTGACCCGATGTAATCGTCGCATCTCCTAGATTGACGATGTCTTTCCTAACCAGAAGAACTGATTCAGGCAAGGAAACAACGGAACCAGTGTGAATTGTGAGGTTGTTTACTGCCTTAACTTCTGTACTGGCAACCAAAGCCTGCGCGATGTCTTCATATGACTCCGTTGTTGTCACATCGCGACAGGAGATGTAGTCCTCGCCCCCGCTTCGGACGGAAGGCCTTACCACACGGCATTCTTGCGTCGTAACGCTGCGTGACTTTTGAACTTTGATCTTCGGTTTGCCGGCTAAGAGTCTATTTAGGTGCTGCGCTGCATCAATCGCTGACATATGCCCTCCGGACTAGAGATAGCAATCTTGTGGCCCAACAATGTTATTAGACGGAAAGCTTCCACCTTTCTGCCTCGAAAGCTTTCCATCCAAGTTCGAGAATGATGTTTATAGCACAACCATTAATTACGCGCCATTACAGGACTCCAGCGGGTTGGATCAGTCTGAATAGCAGGATAAAAGATGGGGAAATTTCCTTGCTAATTTTCTTGTTAAGCACAAAATACCTGTATATAAAAACAGTTAATTATATAATTGCAGGAGGCAGCATGTATAAATCATCCTTTCTTTCTGGTGTTTACGATTAAATGATGCGGCGTCGCTACTCCAAACGTATCATCGAAACTTATTTACATTGGATTAGAGGCGCGTTGTTTTCCATAACAAAAACCGCATCCATAATTGTAGAGACTTGAGTGCGCGGTCCTAAATAATCTGTAATGGAATTAACCGAATACATCATTTTTTAGAAGATCAACTTCAGTAATAAGTTGATACAAGAGCTTTGGCATTCCGGTTTTTAAAAGTGCGCGCATCTTGTCCCTAAAACTTACCAAATGTTGAGGCCACTCACTCGAATTTTCATAAGCCTCACGGCTTGGCCACGGATCATAACGTTAAATTATTGACAACAATCAGGTCGCCTATTTGGCAGCTTTCTTATAATTGATTAATTCAATAAACCTTATAACCAGTTAATTGCGGCGCGTTTGTTAGCGCCCACTTGATATTTTTGTTAGGTAATTTTTATACATTCTTAGCGATAACCACCCCCCGACCAGAATAGCTAAAGGTGCGATGACTATAAAAATATCTATAAGCTCATCAGATTGGCTTGGCGTATATCCCACTTGTGCAATTTGATATTTTGATATCAATGAAAAAATAATGAAGCAGATAATTCCAGATGCTACTGCCCCAGCGAGAGATATTATAAATTTCATAGTACCTCCCAGAACCATATTTCTTTAGATTGAGAATGATCCGAACCAAGCCCAAAAGAGCCTACCCTCAAATACATTTGAACTATTGATCGTGGATGTGCCAATCGGAAACCATTCCATAAATCGATATGATCACCCGTGCGATTCCTAAAGGATTCCTTCTTTCCACTAATTGTTCTCTGCCAATAGTCCTTGAAGAAGATGATTCCTTTTTTTCCATTTAAAACACTTCGGAAATCAGAAGGGTTTACCTTTATACCGCTCTTTATTCCAGGAATTGGTAGTTTATTCAAGCCATTTGCCAACTCTTCGGCGGCTAGAGTGTGCCCACTGGATTTTTCATGGTGCCAACAATGGCGAACACCAGATAGCGCGCTAGTTTTGACACCGCATGTGGCAAGCGCGGCCCCAACTCTAATGGCGCACTGATCTGAAAAATTCGGCTTTCCGTTTGTACTGCATGGATCATCATTCCCTAAAACTTGTGGATGAGCTGCCCATAATTTTTTGAAAGTAACCATTTATACCTCCTATTAATCGATGGTTAGTTTGGTTCCTAATTTTTTGCCGACAGAGTGCGCATTATTCCTTCGGCCCGTTAAACAACTATAAAGGCATTTTTTGATTTCCGAAAGTTTAAACAGACATTCCAAAGCGGCGACTTAAGGATTTCGCGACAACACACACCGGTGCGATTTACAACCTTTTATGCACCTCCGTTGACAACCCTACCCTCATCCCCTAACCTGCCCGCGCTGTGGTAAATCCCGCAGTCGGGATTCTGACCCCGTGTCCAAACCGGCGCTAGAACGTAAGTTTTAGTGTCCTCGTACAGCTTTGCCTGTTGTTATGGCGGCTGGGCGGGGCCACCTTCGGGTGGGCCGGTGTGGTTTGGACCGGTGGTCAGAACCCTGCTCAGTCCGCCCCCATGATTTCTGACCTCATGGGAGTGAATTGCTACACAACCAAACTACGAGAATTTTTATTATGGATAATGTGATTTCCTCTCCCCTCTCTAATTCCTGCGTTATCAAACTCGATCAAACCCAATATGCGGTTTATCAAAAATCCCGCCTTGAAATTCATTCGCCCAGCGGAAAGTTCCTGACCGCTATTTCGAAGCCGTTACCGAATAAAACGGAGGAGGAAGCGATTTACCAGTTGTGGTGTCAGGCATGTTTATTGGAAGCATTGTTTGATGAAATGCAGGGCCAGGTGACGCTGCCTGCTAATGCAACCGAGAGTATTGCGCAGATACTACGACGGATTGATGTGCATTTGAAAAAACAAATGACGTAATTTTTTCAACGTTCCGGAAAATAAAAAGCCCGGCATAAGCCGGGCAAGTCCCACAGCAAGCAGTAATTTTTTGTATCAGAACTGGCTGATAAATTGCCAGGCTTCGCGCGGTATCCAGCTTTCGGATTGGCCCGCATCTTTTTGGGTTGGGTAGTGGCCGCCATCAAACGCACACCAGCGTACCGGGTAACCGGCGCGGCAACCCTGGTAGCTTGTGCAAATGTGGGTACCACTGCCGCGCGCAGGTTCAAGCGGGTTTTGCGCGGTGCAACTGTTGTTCCTTACGTAGCGGTCACGCACTGAACGGCCCTGGCTAATATTCAGCACGTCGTCATTGATACCATGCGCAGCAAAGAATGCGATGGGCGATGTTCCGCCGTCGCAACCGCTGATTTGCGCTCCCGCATAAAGTGCAACACCACGGAAGACATTCGCGCGCGCGCACGCAATTGCATTCGACATGCCGGCGCCGTAACTGAAACCGGTGGCAAAAATGCGGCTTTTATCGATACACAAATTGGATTGCACCTGGTTAAGGATCGCATCGGTAAATGCGATATCGCGGCCACCGGTATTTGCCCAACCGGAATCAATTCCTTCAGGCGCAATAAAAATGGTGCTGTTTTGCGCGAGGTTCCAGAGCCCGTAATACGGGGTATCTGTCGAGCCGCCCATACCGCCGTTTGCAACCTGGCTGGCGTTACCGTTCAACCAGTGATAACCGATAATCAAACGGTATGCGTTTTGATTGTTGTAGTTATCCGGCACACGCAAAATGTACGAACGATTGGTATTGTTCACATTAATGTTGATGCGGCCATTTTGCAGGGTACGCGCCTTGCCACAACCATCGCTACGGGTTACGTCGGTTGGAACCTCCGGTTCTTCAATGGTGTAAGGACCGATGTGAATCCAATCCAGGTCCACATAATCAGTCGCGCCAACAGTCACGCGGATTTTTTGATAACCGGCGCGCAAATGTATTTTGCCAGCGGACAGGGTTGTGAATTCGCCCCAGGTCGATACGCTCGGCACTTGGAAGGCTTCAACCAGCGTTGTGTTGCATTGCGATATTTTTAATGTACGCCCGGTGCCTACTGCGCCGGAGCGAATCGTTAAATCGTAATCGCCTTCGGTTTCCACATAGACGGTGTACTCAAGCCATTCACCTGCGGTCATCCAACCTACCGCGTGGCCGCCGGTGATTGATTTGATGTCCACCGCCGTATCGGTACGATAAGCGCCGCCCTCGTTGGTGGTGGAGCTATCGGAATAACCGGCCGGATCAAAATCTTCCGCTTGCACAGTGGTTGGGATCCTTGCCGGCAACATTTGGTATGCGTTTTCAATTTGGCTTGGGCACGCATTGGCTGCGCTGCTGGAAGCAACAGAAGACGAGGCAGGCCTTGATGAAGACGCGGGTGCTGATGAAGATGCCGGAACCGAACTGGGCGTGGATGACACGATTGTTGAGGAAACACTGGAACGCGAAGAACTTAGCGGCGTACTGCTGGGCGCGGAGCTTGACGGTGAAGCACCGCAGAGCAAACCGTTAACGGTCGGGCGCTCGGCCGCGCCGTTATTTTTGGTGCCCTGGAAACCAAACGAAACCGATTGGCCCGGCGCAATATTTCCATTCCACGACATGTTAGTGGCTGTGTAGGGATTACTGCCGGATAAATTTGAATTCCATCCATTGGTGATGCGATTACTCGCATATTGCCAATTTACACTCCAATTATTAACGGGTGATGCCGTGTCGTTTTTGATGATGATGCTGGCTACAAAGCCATTCGACCATTCGTTATCCACTTGATAAGTACAGGCCGCCGACGCGGTTTGTGCAGCGGCCGCGATAGCGGTAATACCGGCAATCAGGAAAGATCGTTTCACTTTACCCAAGTGACCGGGCGGGAACTGATTTAATGTAAACATGATTCAAATCCTTAGCGAATAATGGAAAAAAACTGCGGGCCCCAGGCTCGCAGTGCGGATTTGGGTTGGCTGACGATCCTGCTTCACCTTTATTGTTTTAATTCCCTGGTTTTGCACTCACAAAAAAATTTTTTATTTCGCTTAGCATTGAAAAGCGAAACCCTTTCCCGTTGCCGTCGGGAAAGGGTGCCAGGCACAGTGGTCATTTATAAAAATTTCCGCCACGCCTGGCGTTTAAAAATTATTTTTTGAGTCTGAGCAATCCGAGCTTGTAAGGAATAGTGTTGTAGTTCGAACTGGTTCCCGCCTGGCCTTGGTAGAGGAATTCCAGGTTACAGGGATCAACGGTTAAACGTTCATCATAACCGGAGCGAACCAATTCGCCGTGGCTGATACCATCGGCCCATTTTCCGCCCGGCCATTCCACATTGCGATTACCCGCGAACGGATTCGCGTCGGTATCCGCCAAGGGTGTCCAGGGACCGTCAAGGCTGGTTGAGGTCCAGGAACGGAACATGCGCGGCCCACTGGGATAGGCTTCAACCAGGAGCAGATATTTATTTTGCCCATCGAGTTTGTAAACGTTAGGCGCTTCAAATAAATATTGGTTGCCATTGCCGCGATGGTCTTCCATCACAATGGAATAACCGGAGAAGTTGGGGAAGTTGCCAATGGTGGTTTTGGAAACGTACAGCACGCCGTCATCGCGTGAGAAATATAAGTAGCAATGGGTAGCGTTACAAATTACCCAGAAATCCAATGCACCGCTGGGCTCGCCTTGCAACAATTTTTGTTTGGATGACCAGTTGGGGTTTGCAATGTCATCCGTGGTTGCGTATGTGCCGGGCCATTGGGTGATCAAATACCATTTGTTGTGCGGGCGGAAGAAAAATACCTGCGGCGCTACCGCATTGCCCACGCGGCTTCCATTCATGGAAATGTGCGGCGCTTGTTGCGCGCTGTTCCAATCCGTGAAACTGGTGTACATCGATTTATAGGCGGTGTCGTAATAGGTTGCGTACACATGATAGGTACCGTTGTATTTCACAACCGACGGATCTTTGATGGAAACCCAGCCCGGCGTTTTTGGACTGATTAACGGACCGGTAGATGTCCAGCTGAGCGGCGCTTTTAATTCACAGGTTTGGCCCGCGCTACTGCTTGAGCTGCTAGATGAACTTGAAGTGCGCACCACGTCACCGCCGATGGAAAAATCATCCGCGTAATAGCTGATAGTGGTATCGGTTGCTTCAATGATGAAATGCTGGAACGCAGTGGAACCTAATTGCGTGTAATAGCCCTGGAGCAATCGCCATTCGTTGGCCGACGCAGTAACCGTACCGACGCGCGAATATTCGTTGTAGGTAGACGTGTCTGAGTCATCCAATCGTTTTGCTGTAAGGCTGATCACCGAGTCAGGTGTTCCCGGCGCAAGTTTTACCCACACAGCAACATCGTATTGGTTACCGCTGGTGAGTGAACCCACATTGAAAGTCAATCCGTTCCAGGCAGCGGTGCGCCCGGTAATTAACGCGCTGGCTACGCCGCTGCGTTTATCCGCAGTTGAACGGGTTACCGTGCCCGCCGTTGTACCCCAATTGGTTAAACCGGATTCCACGCCGCCATTTTGCGCAAAATTATTGGCGGGTACCGAATAGCCACTGGAAGAAACAGCGCCGCTTGAACTGGCAACAGATGCAACACTTGAGCTGGAGCGCGGTATCGAACTGGGCGCAACACTTGAACGCGGAACGGAACTGGCTGAGGATACTGTACCGCCACCGCACACAGCGCCGTTAATGACCGGACGCTCGGCACTGCCGCCATTTTTTTCCGCCTGGAAACCAAACGAAATGGATTGCCCGACCGCAATATTTCCATTCCATGACATATTGCTTGCCGAGTAGGGATTGGTACCGGAAAAATTTGCATTCCAGCCGCTGGCCACGCGATTGGAATTGAATTGCCAATTCACATTCCAGTTACTGATCGGTGCGGCGGTATCATTTTTTATGGTGATGCTGGCAACGTAACCGCTGTTCCATTCATTATCGATCGTCAATGTGCACGCCGCTGATGCCATATTGGATAATCCAAGCAACGCGGCACCCAAGCCAATTGTGCTGCAACTGCGTTTAAGCAGTGTCGACAGCAAGCTGGCGGAGTATTTTTGTTTATTCATAATGTTCTCCGGTAATGTTTGATATATGTTCGCAATAAATGACCGCTGACCTTACCGATTACCGAGCCTGTGAATTACTGGCCCAACCGATAGTAATCGAAGTCCACGTAGCCACCGGTGGATTGGGTGGCGTAATTAAACAGCGCAAAGCGATAACCCATAAAATGTTTCAGGTCGTAAGTCATGCGCAGGGTATTGCCGATCACCGTCCAGTTGTTGCCATCCAGGCTGTAATAAAATTTCCCTTGGTCAGTTTGGTTTCTAAAATCCATATCAATGCGGAAATAAACGCGATCCCGGTTTAAACCTATACGGGTTATTTCTTGCGGCGTTCCCGATGTGGTATCCACCATCACAATGGATTTATTACCGCCTGACTTAGTCACTCCCACAAAACCGTAACGCGCTTGCAACGCGCCGAGACCCGCGTAATCGCCGTCCCTCATACCGGCGGTTTCCATTGCAATGCGGGCAGAGCTTTGCGGGCCAAAAGTGCGCTGTGTGAGGGTGTTGCGGGCAATTTCAAAATTGGCCGCGGTGCGTTTGGTCGCAAGGCGCAAATAACCCGGCCTACTGGTGAGTGACCAACCGCTGTTATCGGGGTTGTGGTTCCACTGCCATTGCAATGGCAGTGTGTTATTGCCTTGCGTCCCCTGGTTAAACTCATCCGACGTGACTACGCCTTTCAGGCCCGCATCATCGACAACGAAGCTTAATTTCGGCGGTACTTTTCCACCTATCCCCATCACCGGCCATCCATCTTGCCAGTTCACCGGCACCAGATATGGAATGCGCCCCACGGCACCGGAATCACGGAATAAAAAGGCATACCAATTCCCGGTGGGCGTATCAATTAATCCGCCCTGCGCAATGCCCTGGTCTTGCAGCGCAATGCGGCCTTCATAAGGTCCCGTTAGATTATTGGAACGAAAAATTAATTGCGTGCGCGATTGCCCCGACGGCCAGGTAATTAAAGAGACGTAATATCGGCCATTAATTTTTTGCAGGTGGGTGCCCTCCGGACGAACAATAAAATTCGATCCGGCAACGGTGGAAGATTTTGCAATGATGGTTTGGTTTAATCCGCCCGCTTTAATCGCGGAGGCATCGGCGGTCAACTCAATAATTTTTATGTCATCGATACCATAAGCCAGGAAGGCGCGGCCATTTTCAAAAAATAATGAGCTGTCGTGGTACACGCCATTTAATACCGAGACGGTCCAGGGGCCTTGCTCAATATCACGGGTTTTATAGATGTAGGTTTTGTTGGTGGTGTAGGAAAACGTGCTTACGTAATAAATGCCATCCACATAGCGGATGCTGCTGGCCCATGAACCTTTGCCATACGCATTTTGGCCATTTTCCAAATTCAGCGCACTGGTGTTATCCAGGGTGTTGTAGGCGTAATTCACCATTGACCAATTAACCAGGTCAGTGGATTTCATGATCGGCACACCGGGGCTCATGTGCATGGTGGTGCTGCTCATGTAATAGGTATTGCCAACACGGATCACGGATGGGTCGGGAACATCTGCCCAAATTACCGGATTACTCGCCTCAACCAAATTCATGACTGATGAACTCGAAACCGGCGATGAGGTGTTTGCGCTGGTTGTAAAACTGCTCGAACTTTTTGCGCTGCTCATCGCAACGGAGGAAGCACTGCTTGAACTGCGGGAGGAAGTTGTCACACTGCCGCAGGGCGTGCCGGTGACCACCGGAACTTCCGCCACCGCTGAACCCCGCGTTCCCTGGAAGCCAAATTCCACCGTTTGGTTCGGTTGAATGCTGGCGTTCCATCCCAGGTTGGTTGCGGAATAAGGATTGCTACCCGATACGTTGGCGTTCCAGCTATTACTGACTCGATTATCACTTGCGTATCGCCAATTGACCGACCAGCTATTAATGGCTGCGCCGGTAGTGTTAGTAATTTTTATCGCTGCGGTAAAACCGTTGTTCCACTGGTTTGTGATTTGGTACTGACAGCTTGCGCTGGCATTCCAGGTAAAAAACACGGCAAGGCAACCGCTGAAAATCTTTGCAATTTGTGCGGCGAAGCGAACACCTGGGTGGTTATTTGCACGCATGGGAATTCTCCCTAATTATTATTAAATGGGTTGTGTTTGACCAACGTTGCAGCTCATGAAAATCCTTTTTCATGAGTCACACTTAAAACGGTTTACTTATTGATGTAATTGTTGAGTAACCAGGTCATCGCAGGGCGCGGTGTACCGTTGTCCTGAATCAAGCCGGAGCCTTCAATCCAGGTCCTGCCGTTCACATAGCCCCAGATGGTGATGCCCTTGACATGCGGGTGGTTCCAGAACACCGGGAAGTGCGCCTGGAAGTTCTGCAATTGGACTTGGTCATTGGTATCACCGATGTCGTATTCGGAGATGTACATGGGCACGCCCACCTGATTCCAAATGTTATCCAGCGCCGTTTGAACAGTTGCGGCCGATACACCTTTTAACTCGTGCGCTTGCAGGCCGACCGCATCTATATAGCCACCTTGTGCCAAGGGTTTGGCAAGGGCGATAAATTCGTTGTGCTGCCAGCGGATATTGTTGTAATCGTTCAGGATCAGGATTGAATTCGGGCAGTACTGACGTGCCAGTTGGAAAACACGTTGAATCCAATTATTGCCGAATGCTTTCTGCGCATACCCGGCTGGCTGATGGCCGACTACTGCTTCGTTAACCACGTCGATCATGGCGGTGTCCGGGTAGCGGGTGCAGTAATCGCGAATCCACTCTTCGATTTCAGCAGCAGTTTCGGTAGCGCTCAGGTTGTTGATCCACGAAGGTGATTGCGCACCCCATACAAAGGTATGTGCTTTTACCGGGATATTATTTGCACGAGCATATGCATATATACGGTCAACGGGTGCCCAGTTATAGACATCGCGAGTGCCTTCAACAGAACCCCATTTGCCTTCATTCTCCGGCGTAATTTGATTCCAGTAACGTGTGAAGTCAGATCTCACCTGGCCGCTAGTGGTGATATTGCCGATAAATTTTTTGCTCGATGCAGCACTGCTTGAACTGCGTGAGCTGCTGCTCGGTACCTGTATTACCTGGCCACCGATCGCAAAATCATCCGCGTAGTAACTGATGGTTGTATCAGTCGCTTCGATAATAAAATGCTGGAATGCGGTAGTGCCGGACTGGGTGTAATAACCTTCGAGCAAACGCCATTCATTGGCCGAGGCCGTTACCGTTGCAACACGGGTATATTCGTTATACGTGGATGAGTCTGAATCATCCTGGCGTTTTGCAGTGAGGGTAATCACATTGTCCGGGGTCCCCGGGGCCAGTTTCACCCATACATTCACTTCGTATTGGTTGCCGTTAGTAAGCGCGCCCACATTAAAGGTCAAACCATTCCAGGCGGCTGTGCGGCCGGTAATTAACGCACTGGCAACACCGCTGTGTTTATCGGCGGTTGAACGAGTCACCGTGCCAGCGGTGGTAGCCCAGTTAGTTAAACCACTTTCGACACCGCCGTTTTGCGCAAAATTATTGGCGGGTACCGAATAACTGGACGATGACGCGGCATTGCTTGAACGCGAGCTGGCAGGCGTTGAACTAGGGGCGATGCTCGATGAAGAGCTGACGGCAATACTGGAACGTGAAGAAGAAGTCAGCGCACCGCCGCACACAGTGCCGTTAATGGCGGGGCGTTCCGCCGTGTTGCCATTTTTTACACCTTGGAAACCGAATGAAACAGATTGGCCTGCGGCTATGTTGCCGTTCCAGCTCATGTTCGTTGCCGTGTAGGGATTGCTGCCTGACAGGTTTGCGTTCCAGCCGCTGCTCACACGGTTGCTCGCGTACTGCCAGTTCACGCTCCAATTATTTACCGGTGCACCGGTATCATTTTTGATCGTGATGCTGGCAACGAAACCGGTATTCCATTCGTTATCCACCGTATAGGTACAGGCTGCGTTGGCGCCCGCGGAAAACGAACCGAGTGTCGCGCCGATGCCGGTCATTAAACAGGTATGTTTGAATAGCCGGCCAAGTCGATGGCTTATGTGGGGTTGTTTAATCATTTATTTGAAACTCCGCTAATGGTTTCTAGGGTTAGCTCCGCTGATTATTAAAAATGCCCGATCCCGGGGATCGGGCTAATCAAGGCTGATTGCAACTGGCATAGTTGCGGTCGGCCCTGGTACAGGGTGGAGCGGGTTTGGTTTTTTATAAAACAACTGTGATTTTTGGTGGTGAAAATGCCGTTAACAATTTTTTTAGAACTATGTCTGTTACGGCTTCGATTGGTGTGTCGCTAAACCGGGGGTAAAGGTAACGAAATGGTGCATGGAATATTTGTATTTTTGAAAGCGATTCAACAAAACTGCAAAAAATCGTAAAGTTTCTGCAATTAATTGCGAATTTTTTTCGTATGGAAATTCAATTGTGATTTACATCAGCTTTTTTGAAGCCATATCTTTTGGAGAAACTGCCCGAACCAGGCTTACGCACAATCGATGAAAAAAAAGCCATGTGTGATTCACTTGGCTTTTTCTGAAAACATGAATTTTATAGTTAAAAATTACACGGAGTCTTCTTTGGTTTGGTAGAGCGATTTAAATGTCTTTGGAGCGCAGCCATACTCTTGCTTAAATAGCTTGCTGAAATAGGAAACATTGTTGTAGCCCACCGAGTAAGCGATCTCCGAAATATTTGCCTCTTCATTTTCCGATAATAAGCGCGCCGCCTCAGTGAGCCGCAACTTGTTAAGGTAAGAACTGAAGGTGAGGCTCAGTTCCTCTTTTAATATGTCATTAATTTTGGTGCGGTTAATGCCGAGCGTTGCGGCGGCCATCTCCAGGCTTAACTCCGGATTTGCATATTCAGTGGCCATGTAGCGCAGCAATGCGCTTTTCTCTTTATCTTTTTGCGGTTCTATCGATAATTTTTTATAGGCAATTAATGGCTGATCCTGTTTCACCTTGCGTTTTAATTCGGCGGTTAACACCACCAGGTAGCGACGGAATTGCCAGATAAAAAATAACACCCACGCCAGCAAACACACCGCCACCGCGCCGTAAAGGTAACGAAAGTCCCTGCCTTGCAGTTTTACGTCTGTGAGTTTGACATGGGACTTTGTATTGAGCGGGCTTTGCAAAGAGTTTACCCAGGCAAGCCCCATGGTCTTATTAAGCTGGTAAGAGGTATCGCTAAATTCGAACCCGTAGCGTCCCAGCCACCAATGCGGTGTATCCAGATCATCGAAATCAATACTGATCTCGGACCAATGCTTGTCGCAAGAAAACGCAGTGGACGATACGCGGCGGGTGGCCATGTCGCTTAAATCAGTCACAGTATTATCAAAACTGAACAACACAAACAGCAAGACGTTTTTCGGGTCGCATTGGATTTTGAAAGTAATGTTTGAATAACGGGTTAAATCTACCTGGGCGAAGGATTGGATGGGATCGACAAAATAGATGGAGTAATGGGTATACGGGAAGGGTTTTTCCGGGTCCAGGAAAAAATCATATTCAACCGTGCCCACTTCGCTCTTCACATTTAACTGCGTTTTCCCGTCGGGCTTCTTGGGCTCTATGGCTGAAATCCACAAAAACCGGGCGTCGCGCGCTGGGAATAAAGAAGCATTGAGCCGGGACTTTATAAATCCCGCATATATAAAAAGTGTGGTTAGCAAGACCAGTGCGAGCAATGCAATCGCTGCATTTCGATAAAACGTCAACATGTTTAATCAACCGAACAATTTATTAAATGTAATTTCTTATTTTGCGCTGATACCAGTTGATAAAGCCCCGCCGGAATCCATGAGGCTTTCCAAATCCATAGGTGTTCTAATTATTAACGCCTTGTTGGGGCATAGGGTTTTTGGTCTATGGGAAGCGAAACGGGGCCTGGTTGGATGATGTCATAATATCAGACATATACGCAATAAAATGGAATAACCAGGCCAGGTAAATCCTTTAGGTATCACTTTGCTAACGTGGTAAGATGCGCGCCTTTTTTCTGTTACAGGCCTGGTTCCCGGGCCTAAACTATGGGTTTTATGCACTCAGGCATTTTGATATGGCAAGAAAAGTCGCAGTGATTATGGGCTCCAAGAGCGATTGGGCCACCATGCAAGCAGCAGTGGAAATACTGGAGCAAATGGGGGTTGAGTATCACACCGAGGTGGTATCCGCCCATCGCACTCCGCAAAAGCTGACTGGGTTTGCTGAATCTGCGGTCGCTAACGGCTATGCCGTGATTATCGCCGGTGCCGGCGGTGCCGCCCACTTACCGGGTATGGTCGCTGCACACACCCGTTTGCCGGTGTTGGGTGTCCCTGTACAAAGCAAGGCATTGAGCGGGGTCGATAGCCTTTATTCCATTGTACAAATGCCGAAAGGGGTTGCCGTGGGCACCCTGGCTATAGGTGTCGCGGGTGCATTCAATGCCGGTTTGCTGGCTTGCCAGATCCTGGCGGTAACTGACCCCGCCCTGGCTGCAAAAATAGACCAATTCCGCCACGACCAAACCCAGTCGGTACTGGATAATCCTGATCCTCGCGATCAATAAAGCTATTGCCGAGGTTGCTATGAGCCAACGTATTTGGGTTTTGGGTGCGGGCCAATTGGGTGCGATGTTAAAACACGCCGGTATGCCGCTCGATCTGGATGTACGCCCGATTGATATAAATGAAGCAACAGCGCCGGTATTGGCGGATGACGACCTGGTAACTGCCGAACGCGAACAATGGCCGGATACGCTGGTTACTCATACGCTGGCACAGCATCCCCGCTTTATTAACCAAAATATCTTCGGCCGGCTGGCGGATCGAAAAACCCAAAAGGAACTGATCGACTCCCTCGGTATAGCAACGGCTCCCTGGCGCAATGTGGCGGGCGATATCACTGCTAACGAATTGCGCGATCAACTGGGCGAGCGGGTTTTGTTAAAACGCCGTACCGGTGGTTATGACGGTCGTGGCCAACATTGGTTACGCACCGATGACGACCAGGTACCCGATGACTGGCAAGGCGAAGCCATTGCCGAACAAGCGATAAATTTTGATGAGGAAGTTTCCCTGGTAGGCGTACGTAACGCCGCCGGTGATTGCGTCTTTTATCCGCTGACCCTGAACCTCCATTTAAATGGAATCCTGTACGCCTCTGTGGCCTCGCTCCCCCGCTTGCAACCCTTGCAAGCACAGGCGGAGGAAATGCTCGGCAACATTTTGAACGCGCTGGATTATGTCGGCGTCATGGCCATGGAAACCTTCCGCGTCGGGGATAAATTATTGATTAATGAATTGGCCCCACGCGTACACAACTCGGGCCACTGGACCCAGGCCGGTGCCAGTATCAGCCAGTTTGAATACCATCTGCGCGCTGTTGCCGGGATGCCCACCCCCGGGCCGCAAATTATTGGTCACAATGTGATGATTAATCTCATCGGTACCGAATATAACCCGGCCTGGCGCGACCTTTCCTATGCACGCACCTATTGGTATGGCAAGGAAGTCCGGCAAGGGCGCAAGGTAGGCCATATCAACATCCTGGGTAACAACATTACTGAAGTACGTGAAACCCTGGTGTTGCTAGGTGATGTATTGCCGGAGCACCATTATTCCCAAGCCATTGAATGGAGCCTTGCGGCCATAGAGTGCGTGCCATAACTGGAACGACCGGAACCCGCCTGGCGGTTTGCGGCCTAACCAGGCAGTGGATGTGAACAAATCTGTTGTTGGATTTGGTTAACACCTGCATCGTCCGGAAGATTTATGTTAATTTTCATGCCTGAAAAAAAGGAATCTGCCGATGTATACCCTTCATATCGCCAATAAAAACTACTCCTCCTGGTCTTTGCGCCCCTGGGTGTTGATGCGCGCGCTGGATATTCCCTTTAGTGAGCAACTGCACCCATTGGAAGCGGGAAGCAGTTGGGCAAGTTATCGCAGTTTTTCCCCGAATGGACGGGTGCCCTGCCTGGTGGATGGCAAACAAGTTGTGTGGGATTCATTGGCAATTATTGAATATGTGGCTGAAAGTTACCCCCGTGTTTGGCCCAGCGACAAAGGCGCGCGCGCCTGGGCTCGCTCGGCGTGTGCGGAAATGCATTCCGGCTTCCAGTCCCTGCGTAGCCAATGCGGTATGAGTTGCGGCCATCGAATCCGATTGCACGGGATAAACCCGGCGTTGCAAAACGATATAGATCGTGTGAATGAATTATGGAACCAGGGCCTGGAAGCTAATGGTGGCCCTTTCCTGGCGGGAAAAAGTTTTACGGCGGTGGATGCGTTCTTTGCCCCGGTGGCCTTCCGTTTCCAAACCTATGGGCTTAAGGCCAACGGCGCCGCAGCGGATTATTTGCAATTGTTATTGGCGTTACCGGCAATGCAGGAATGGTATTCCGGTGGCCTGAAAGAAACCTGGCGCGAACCTGACCATGAAGCAGGCATTCTCGCCGCGGGAAAATTGATCGCGGATTTACGAACTGGAAGTAATTGATTATGGAAACCCAATTGGAATACGAAATTACCATCAGCCACAAGGAAAACTATATCCATGTTCATGTGGAAGGGCTGGGGAGTTCTGAGGGAGCAATGGATTTGTGGCAACAAATCGCCCAAGCCTGTGAGCGTTACCAGTGTTACAACATCCTCGGGGAACAGAACCTGCACAGCACTGTAAGCACACTCGATGCGTTAAATTATCCAGCGATGTTTAAAAAATTAGGCATCACTAAAAAACATCGAATCGCCTGGGTGGACAACAATCCCCGCACCCGAGAAACCACTGAGTTTATCCGCGATGTACTCGCCAATCGCCTGATGGGACATGGCCGCATTTTTAGCGATACGGAACGCGCAAAACACTGGCTATTAAAATCCCATTAAAAACCTGTTTTCTTCCGCGAATGCCCGATTGCAAGAAAGCCCTGCGCACGCAGGGCCCTGCTATTTATTGGGGAGCTAAAGGACCCACACCTCAACCCGGCGGTTCATTCGCCTGCCCTCTTCCGTATTGCTGCTCGCCAATGGCGCTTCCTCGCCCATACCGCGTGCAACCAATGGATAAATCCCGCGCGCAATTAAATGTTGTTCAACAACCTGCGCACGGCGCAATGACAATGCCCGGTTTTCCGATTCATCCCCTTCACTATCTGAAAAGCCGAACAATTGCACACGCTTGGGCGCATTCACTTGCATATATTTCACCAGGCGCTCCAAATCATTAATTGCCTTGGTATCCAGCTCATCGCTGCCATCTTTAAAACGAAAATTAATCGACAGCCGTTGCGAGCGCAGTGTAAGGCCACGCATTTCCTGCGGATAAAAATTATTATTAAATGGCTGTCCGGTTTTAATATTCTGCGATACCAGCCCGATGTCTTCCACAATACTTTGCCCGCGTTCGGTTGCACTGAATTTCACAAACTCTTCGGCATCGGGGTTAATATTTTTTTGCGGCAGATAAAAATACAACCGGCGCGCGAGTGGATAATCCTCCGTACTCACGGTGAAATGCGTCGGCAATATAGCCTTGGATGCTTTGGTGGCGGAAATGGCAATGAGCCTGGCGCGCCGCACATAAGGCAATCCGATAAAACCTATAGCGCCCAGCTCTTGCGCGACGGTATCAGATAACTCGCTGCTTGACTCCACGCGTATAGCCGTCGCCGCCAGACTTGCCTTGGCAGGTTCCAGCACCATGCTTTTAAATGAATCCCAGGTGCCGGAATTTTCATCGCGCGCGTAGATTTTAACAGGCAGGTTTTGCCCACCCAATTGCGACCAATTAGTTACCTCGCCGGAAAAAATTTTTACCAGCTCCGGCAAGGAAAGCTTTTTCAGCGGATTATTGGTATCGGTAATAATGGCCAAACCATCCAGGCCGATAATCTGTTCAGCGCCGGGTTCGGTTAGGTCGCCGCTCCCGGGCAACAGTTGTTCGCGCTCCTGTTCTTTAATACGGCGCGACGACATTCCCAATTCGGCATTGCCTTGCAATAAATCCGCAAACGCCGTGCTTGAACCATGCGCATGTATTTCAATAAATTCGATGCGACCGTTGAGTTCTGCACTTACCGCTTTTTCTACGGGGGTATTGCCTTGCCGGCTTTTGATATTGCTGGCGCCGCGAGCCATGAAATAAGCCTCCACTAAACGCGGAGCCAGTTTTTCGCCGACCGTATTGGAACCATGCACACGAAATAACGGCGTGGCGGCGCGTACCAATTGCCCTCCGGGGACAGGGGTAAGCTGCTCCTTTTTGCCCGCTGCCAATTTAACCTGGCTTTGGCTGACAGCTTTCAGCATGAATACTTCACCGGCATTTAAGGGTAAGAAAGAACGCAATAAATAACCGCTCATTATTAATAATAAGGAACAGGCAAATGCCGCCAAATAGCCGAGTTTGAACGCACTGCGGGATTTTCGCCGGGGTTTAAACTCTTCCCCCGCGCTGAGTGCGGTCACAATCGAATCTTCCATTTGGCGGACTTCCCACACCAGTTGGGTTAGTTCAGGGTTATTCGCCTGAAGGGCTTTTTCCAATAGCTCAGCCCGATATTCTTCATCCTTAAGCACCATATTTAACGGGATGTGCATTTTTAAATGGGTTTCACATAACCGTTTCAAATTCCATAATTTATCAACCAGGGCCACGTTGTAGTGCAAATGTTTGTGGTGTTTGGGGGACATAAGGAATCTCTGCTGATAATGGTAAGGAAAAATTTCGCTCAGCAGAAAAACGCCCGCCGCACGATATGGGCGAGCACTCTATGACAGGATTGTTACAGCAGAATTACACGACAGGAACACACTCGCTATACAGTGATAGCGAGCAATTCCCTATTATTTAAGCAGTTTGTTTAATTCCGGGACCAGCGCTTTTGCATATAACTCATAACCGAGTTCATGGGGATGCAATAAATCCGGCATAACGTTTTCTTCCAGTGTGCCGTCCTTCGTCAGGAACACTGAATTGATATTAGCGAAATATACGCGCCGGTTATCCGCATAGTTTTTAATAATCGCGTTAACCCGTTCATTGATCAAACGCAATTCGCCATCGGGTTTTGCATCGCGCGGGAAAATTGCCAGCAGCAAAATTTTGGTATTGGGTAAGCGCTGTTGTAGCTCTTCCAGAATTTTCTTGATCCCGGCGGCGGTGGTTTGCGGATTTTCGCGGCGATGCCCCGCATTATTAGTACCGATCATCAATACCGCCACTTTGGGATCCAAGCCGGTAACCGCATCGTGCTGTAGACGCCAGAGCACGTTCTCGGTGCGATCCCCACCAAAGCCGATTCCAAACGCGTTAAGTGGCGCAAGGTATTTATTCCAGGCGGCCAGGCCTTCTTTTTCCCAGCCTTGGGTAATGGAATCGCCAATCACCAACACATCAATTTTTCCACCCTTAGCCAGGATTGCCTTTGCATCGGCAATTTTTTGCTGATGGCGAGGCAACCACCAATCAATGGCCCACCATTCGTTCAACATATCCGGTGTAACGGATTGGGTGCGATAGTCAGCGCAAGTATGCAGGGTAACGTCGGTGGGTGCGCTGGCCAGCAATTCAACATTGGCGACCGCAACCTCACCCGCGCCACCGGTTTCCAATGCAAATGGCATGGTCACCGCGCTGAAATCATCCTGCTCCTGCTTGAAGCAATTTAAAGGGACGTAAATCTTTTGCCAGCCTTTACCGACAAGTTCGCGTGCTTTCAATGTAAAAGGCACCTGGCGATCGCATCCCTCTTCTTTGCATTCCATTTTGAAGGAAATACCACCTTTGGTGAGTTCATTGATTTTAATATCCAACGCAAGCACACCGGTTTTTACCTGCGCCGCCAGGTTAAGCGGTTTACCGGATTCCAATGTCATACCGGCACGCCAGGTATCTTTCCAATGGAAGGTAAGCGCATCGCCCTGTGAATCTTTATCGCTGGTGTGGATGGTCACATCACCTTTCGGTAAAGCGGCGGACGCACCGCTCAACAGTTGCTGGCGCTCGTAGTTTTCAATAAAGATATGCCAGGATGCTAACGGGCCACCCCGGTAAAGATGAATGCCTTGGGGCTTACCCGCGGCGACAGGTTCGGGCGCCGCTTTTTGCGCGACTGCTTCGCTTGCCGGTTCAGCATGGGCAGGATAGTTTGCGGTAAATATGGTTGCGGCAGCGAGGACTATGTGTGCCGGTAGCTGGAATTTTTTCACGGTAAGGTTCCCTAAAAAATTTTATTTAACGTTTTTATTCGGGGTGCCTCCGGGCGTTTTGCAAAGGGCGCCGGAAGGCACTTGTCATTTCGCATTGGCGACAACCTGTCTCTGCACACCCATTCCTTCAATGCCCAATTCCACCACATCACCTTCATTCAAATAAACCGGCGGTTTCTGGCCGAGGCCGACACCGGGCGGAGTGCCGGTGCTGATTATATCCCCCGGCTGCAAACTCATAAACTGCGAGAGGTAATGCACCAGGAATGCGGGGCCAAACACCATTTTGCTCGTCGAACCGTTCTGGAAAATCTTGCCGTTAACCTTTAGCCACAACGTTAAATCCAGTGGATTGGCAACCTCATCCCGGGTTACGAGATAAGGTCCGATTGGGCCGAAACTATCACACCCCTTTCCCTTGTCCCACTGGCCACCGCGCTCCAATTGGAAGTTGCGCTCGGACACATCATTGATAACGCAGTAGCCGGCGATATATTCCATCGCCTCACCAGGTTCAACGTAACTGGCATGTTTACCGATCACAATGCCTAACTCCACTTCCCAATCCAGCTTGGTGGAATTGCGCGGCTTAATAATATTATCGTTGGGACCGGTGATGGCGCTGGTGGCTTTCATAAATACCACTGGCTCGGCGGGGACATCCAGGCCGGATTCAGCGGCGTGATCCGCATAGTTCAATCCGATACAAATAAATTTGCCAACACCATTCACACAGGGACCAATACGACCCGGCTCATTGACTACCGGCAGTGATTCAATATGGATACTGGCAATTTTTTTCAGGGTTTCTTCGCTCAAGGCTTTGCCGTTAATATCCGATACCACTGAACACAAGTCACGCACATTGCCCTGCGCATCCAAAATACCGGGGCGTTCCTGTCCAGCAATTCCGTAACGAAGTAACTTCATAAAAAATCTCTTTAAACATTAATTGCTCCAGCCGCCATCAATAATATTGATAGTGCCGGTAGTAAATGATGCGGCGTCGCTGGCCAGGTAAAGCGCCAACTCCGCCATTTCCCGCGCGCTTCCCAACCGCCCCATGGGTTGGCGTGCGACAAAATTTTTATACGCGGTTTCGTAATCGCCCGTCGCTTGCATACGTTGTTCGAGCGAGGGCGTTTGTACCGTGCCGGGGCAAATTGCATTGCAGCGCACGCCTTGGGTTACGAAGTCGGCAGCGACCGCTTTGGTCAAACCTATCACTGCCGCCTTGGTCATTCCGTACGCAAAGCGATTGGGCGCGCCTTTGATAGAACTGGCGACGGAAGACATATTGATAATGGAACCGCCGCCGTTGTTAACCATACCGGGCAGTACCGCGCGAATTGTGCGATACATGGAACTCACATTTAAATCGAAGGAAAAATTCCAATCGTTTTCATTGCACTCAAGGATGGTGCCGTTGTGCACATAACCGGCGCAGTTAAATAAAATATCGACCGGGCCGATTTGTTCGCAGAGCAATTTAACATCGTCTGCCTTTAACACATCAAGGCGATGGGTTTCGCATCCGTGCAATGAGTTCAATCCCTCCGCATTAATATCGGTTGCGATAACACGTGCACCTTCACTCGCAAATAATTCAGCGCTGGCACGACCAATGCCCTGGGCGGCAGCGGTGATCAGTGCAGTTTTTCCTTCCAAGCGTTTCATAGCGTTTTTTTCTTTGAATTAAAAATAAATTACGCAATTTGCCGAACCGGCAAGCAATTCGGCCCAATCGGTTCAAAGGCTTTGTACGTCAGGATAAATTCCTGGTGCCCGAGTTCTTCCGAAACACTGCGCTTGCCCGACGCCACATCGATAACGGTTTGCAAGATTTCTTCACCCACTTGGTTGAGCGTTGCTTCGCCCTCCAGGATACGGCCCGCATTCACATCCATGTCTTCCGCCAGGCGGCGATGGGTTTCCGGGTTTGCGCAAACCTTGATAACCGGAGAAATCGCCGAACCCACCACCGAACCGCGACCGGTCGTAAATAAAATGACATGCGAACCGCAGGCAATTAATTCCACAATTTCGGCGTTATCCGAAATATTGGGAAAACCGAAACGCGGCTCGCCGTCGGGAACCACATCGAGCAAATACAAACCGCCCGTGGGTGGAATATCGCCGGGCTTAATCAAACCGCTAATCGGCGATGAGCCGGATTTCGAGTAGGCACCCATGGATTTTTCTTCGAGTGTTGTCAAACCGCCATCCGCATTGCCCGGCGCAAAACTGCCAAAGCCCATCACCCGATAATAATGTTCGGCCTTGGCCACACAGGCTTCAATTTCCAGCCCCAATTGGGGTGTGATGGCGCGATCGGCCATGATGGTTTCACAACCGATTAATTCACCAGTCTCTTCAAAAATGCAGGTTGCGCCGGCGGCGACCAGCGCATCAAAACAACGCCCGACCGCCGGGTTAGCGGTGATGCCACTGGTGCCATCGGAGCCACCGCAAATGGTGCCGACAACCAATTCGTGCAAATACATGGGCACGCGTTCAACCTGCGCCGCTCGCATTTGCAAGCGCGCAACCGCATCGAGCCCGGCCTGGACGGTAGCCCTGGTCCCGCCCGCCTCCTGGATAACCAATAATTCGGCGGGGCGTCCGCTTGCGCGAATATCGTTTAACAATTTTTCGCGGTTCATGCTTTCGCAACCGAGCGAAACCAATAACGCCCCGCCGACGTTCGGATGGGTGCACATAGCGCGCATCATGTCGTACGCGTATTGGTTCGGATAACAACCGGGGAAACCAATTAAATGTACATCCCCGGAAAAATTTCCATCATGGGTGCCCGCGCGATTCACAATCATGCGCGAAACATGGTGTGCGCATTCAACCAGGTAAGCCACCACAATGACGTTGCGAATACCCTTGCGTCCGTCAGCGCGCAACCAAGCGGGAAAATTGATGGCGGAATTCATGTTTCGCTCCGGTATTGGGTTTGGCGGGTGCGGGTGTGGCTGGGAATGTAATCGCTTTTCATATTGTGCATGTGCACGTGATGGCCCCTGGCAACGGCTGTGACCATCGAACCTATGGGCGCGCCGTAGCGATAAACCTTATCGCCCGCCGCCAATGCAAAACGCGCGACTTTATGGCCCACCCCTATATCCGTGGGACAAACAACCGTGTCCTGTTCAATAATAATTTCATCCCCGGCGTGGAGTTGCTTTACGCATACAAGAATGTTGTCTTCCGGGTGCAGCAAAATCAGCGGGGCTATGGCTTTTTTGTTCATTGGTTTTACTCACGGATTTTTTTCGCTATGGATCAGGCAGGCGTCGGTGCCGCCGGATGCAGTAACTCGCGCTCACGCAACTCGTCCCAGAAGCCGGCGGGAATTTCACTGTCGATAAGTTGTACGGCGCGCTCGACCTGTTCGTGGCTCGCAAGGCCTGCAAGCACCGAACAAACCTGTGGGTGGGCAGCTGGAAATTGCAGCGCCGCCGCTGCCAGGGGAATTGCGAATTGCTCACACACCGCTTCCAATTCCGCGACACGTTTTACGATGTCAGCGGGTGCAGGTTCGTAGTTGTAATACAGCGGTCCTATACGGCGGCTATTCAACGCCGCCCGGACGCCGGTGGCCAAAATGCCGGAATTAAACGGCCCCCCCAGGATTACCGAGGCTTTGCGCCTGGCACAGAGCGGTAAAAAGTGCTCGCAGGGGGTTTGTTCAAGCAAGGTATAACGCCCCGCCAGCAAGAAACCGTCAAAATCCCCGTGCCGCAATGCCGCATCGCAAATCTGCCACTCATTAGCCCCCAGGCCAATTGCGCTTACCTGGCCATCCGCCTTGAGCTTGTTCATTGCGATATATCCGCCATCCATAAACTCGCGGAATTTTTCCGGGTGATCCGCCCCATGGGTTAACGGCCCCAGGTCGTGGGCGAGGAGAATATCAATCCGCTCCACCTGCAAGCGCTTGAGGCTGGCGTCGAAGGAGCGCATAACCCCGTCGTAGCTGTAATCGAACACGGGTTCCAGCGGTGGTGCATCGGCAAAGCCGTGGCGAATGCCGGCATCGGACTTCGCAGGCACCAGCACCCGGCCAACCTTGGATGATATAACCACCGCTTCACCCCCCGCTGTGAGCGCATGGCCCAACCGGGTTTCACTTAAACCGAAACCATAATGGGGCGCGGTATCAAAATAGCGGATTCCCGCCCTTAAGGCCGAAGCAACGGCGGTTTGCGCCTGGTCATCGCTCAGCGGCTGGTAGAGATTGCCGATAGGTGCGGCACCAAACCCCAGGAGCGAAAGGTTAATCCCATTGCCCCCAAACGGACGAGACGATTTGGATTTCGATAAAACCACGAAGCCTCTTTTTTTATAATTAAAATTAGAATTGCCAATAAAAATTATTCTAGCTGAACGCGGGCAGGATTCACATATAGTGATTTAGACTTTTTGAAATAATTTGCGCCAATTCCATAACTGGTTCAGGCCTAGGAGGAGGTAGATCACCCTTTCCTGTTTGTTGCAATGCCAATAACAAAAAAGCCGATCAAAAGATCGGCTTTTTGAATGCGGATTCCGTTACTAATCAATCAACCCGTGGGAAATCCGGTCGGCGGTTTGAAGCAATCGCTCCAGCACACGCTCGGGGCTTATGGCCTGGGCTTTGATATGGATAAACGGAATGATCAGCACCGCGACAGCGCCGTGGACACCGATGATGGGGACACAATAATCAGTAACGCCGTCCACAAAGTCACTCGCGAGTTGGATATACCCCTGGTCAACCCCCTTGCGCGCCTTGGCCAGGAAACGTTCGATGCGCTCCAGGTCCACCGTCGCCGACAACAGCGGCAGCCAACCCGCCTGTACATCCGGCGTGGCAAAACCATACAGGAGCGCCCCCGAATTGGTGTCGATCAACCGGCGGCGATAACCGACACGCACCGAAAAGCCAAGGTCCATCGGGCTTTCCTGGCGAGCCACCACCACAATCTGGTCACCCGAGGGAACAACCAGGTGGCAGGACTGCCCCAGCTCACGGCTTAATTCCTTCATCGCCGGCAAGGATACTTCCAGCAAGGTTTTGGCGGTGCCCTGGGAAATACCCAGGGTGAAAAGTTTGTTGGTTAACATGTAGCCGTCGCGACCATCCGGCATTTGGGAGATGTAGCCGCGATACTCCAGCGCCAGCACCATACGGAACAGTTCGCTTACCGATCGGCCCAGGGCCGCGGCCATTTGGGAGGTGGTCATAGGTGATGAATTGCGCGCCAGCAATTCCAGGATATCCAAACCTTTTTCAAGCGCGGGTGCGCGGTATTTACGTTCGGTTTCGTCCTGCGCCTCGAAGGCATTTTCGAGTTCGTTCGTCATAGTCACTGTCATAGCTCTTTCTCGTTATTAGTATGTAGGTTACAGAATCCCTTTGCCGATTTAGCATTGCTAAACATACCGGAGTCCCGGCTTTTTCCCTCTCGTCGGGGCGGATTCTACGCACAGCAATACACGCAAAGCGTTCCACTTTACGTAATTCGATAAAAACGCAAACTTGTACCTATGAAAATGCTTTCAGAGTTGGTCGTTTTACATTCACTAACCGTATGATTAACAAGCCCAAGCCAATTTTTATAGATGGAGAGTTGCGGATTTGGCGCCAATCCCATGACAGGCCAATCGCTTCCCCACATTAACCGTTCCGGTCCGAACAGGGCCACAAGGAACCTGATGTAACCAGCAAACACCTCCTTTCCCTGGCCTTTGCCCGCTTCCGTTACCAGCCCGGATAACTTGCAATACACCTGCGGCAGCCCGGCCAGCAGGCGCATGTTTTCACGCCACTCCTCCGCCGGCTCATCATTGACGATGATGGCGGGCTTGGCGGCATGGTCGATGGCAATAGGCAGTTCAGGATGCCGTCGCGCAAAGCGGTATAAATAGGGCAAATGGCGCGTATAGACCAAAGCATCAAGGCTTAGGCGATGGTGCTTCAAGGCGGCAATGGCCGGTTCCAGTTCCGGCCGCAATATCCAAGCGTTGTCCGGCAGGGACTGCATCATCGGCCTGACTCCCCTGAATTTGGGATGCGCAGCCAGCCGGGCAATACGCGCCGCAGCCTGGGGTGACGCCAAATCCACCCACCCTACCACCGCCTTGATAAAGTCCGACCCATCCGCAACGCGCAGCAGGTAATCGGTATCCGCATCGCTGGCCTGGGATTGCACCAGCACTGACCCGGTGACTCCGCATTCACTGGCCAAGGGTAAAAGATCCTCAAGCCCATAATTTTGATAAATGGGTTGGAGGTCCGGCGTCGGCCACTCGCAGCCATTGCAGCCAAGTTGCCAAAAGTGTTGGTGGGCGTCGATCATCACTCCTCCATGGAACGGTCACAATGACGGGCGTAGAACGCAATAAACAGGAAACATAGCAGGGGCACGGTCACCGCCACATTAATTGAGGCGGCATCTGAAACCAAACCCATCACCGCCGTCAGGATTGCACCACCAATAATTGCCATTACTAAAAAAGATGAGGCGGGTTTGGTTAACACACCCCTGTTTTTCAGGCTCAGGGCAAAAATAGTGGGGAACATCAGGGACATAAAAAAACTGGTTGCGGTCAGGGCGAGCAACCCGGCATGTCCCGGTTGGAGGACGGCGAATGCACAGAGTGCCACGTTAATCACAGCATAGACATACATTAACCAGGCAGCGCGGACCCGGCTCATCAAGGCCGTCGCCACAAAGCGCCCAACCATAAAAATTATCAGGGAGGCTAATAAATAATTGGCGAGGGTTTTTTCGCCGGTGCCCGGCACCGCCTCCTGACCATAACGGATCAAAAAGCTCCAGATACAAACTTGCGCACCGACATAAAAAAATTGCGCGGCGACCCCAAACATAAATGGCCCTGTGGTGAGCAATTGCTTGTAGTCGCTCCACGACCCGCTTGTTTCATCCCCCGCCGCCCGGGTGGCTATCGCCGGGAATTTTACGATGAGAACCAGGAGCGCCCAGGCCAGCACCACCACCCCCAACACCAGGTAGGGTCCCTGCACCGCATGGGATTCGCCCCGGTAAAACTGCTCCAACTGGGCCGTACCCATGGCTGCCAGTTCCCCCGGGGTCGGCTCATGGCCGGACAGGATAAATTCCCGCCCGATGACAATACCCGCAATGCAACCAAAGGGATTGAAGGATTGGGCGAAATTAAGCCGCCGCTCGGCGGTGGCGGGATCACCCATGGCAACAATCAATGGGTTTGCCGAGGTTTCGAGAAAGGCCAAACCGCTGGCAATCACAAACAATGCCCCCAAAAACACTGTGTACTCGCGCACGGCGGCGGCAGGGTAAAACAGGAGTGCCCCCGTTGCATAAAGCAACAAGCCAAACACCACAGCCGCCTTGTAGCCATAGCGCTTCATCCACAGGGCGGCCGGGATGGAGAATACAAAGTAACCGGTATAAAAGGCGGATTGCACCAGCCCGGCCTTGAAATCCGAGAGGGTAAATACCTTTTTGAACTGGGTAATCAGGATGTCATTCAGGTTGTTCGCCATTCCCCACAGGAAAAACAAGCTGACAATTAAAATTAACGGCAGTAGCAAGGACTTATCGTTATTGTTCATTCGTGCTCCAACGAGCGCTACCGGAGCGGGCGCTGCCATTATTGTTATTCGATGGAAGTCGTAACTCTACGCCAGGACCCTCTACGCAGGCTACAGAAACAATCTTTATAAGCAAAAGATGATTTATTGATAAAAGAGGCTGGCATAAGGTCAAACAAACTATAACAGTTTTACAAGTCCGTTTGTCTTGGCAAACCAAGCTGGGCAGGCCGCCGTTGATACGGCCCGCCCCGGCAATCCGATTATCAATAATTGTTAATTGGCTATTTTTAGTTGGAGGTGGCTTTGAAGCGACGTTAATGGGAAGCTGCTGCGGGTACCGGCCCAGCGGCGGCCGGCTGGCGCAGGTTGTTAATATCCAGCCATAACTCGGGGCGATCTACCGGTGTCTCTTTCGGCAGGGTTGGATTATTCAAGGGGAACACCAGCCGCTGCTCCAGGTTCGCCTTTTCCAGCACATCCCTTACCATCGGGTCGTTGTAAAAAATCCGGTCGAAACTGCCATCCGCTATCGCCCGGTTAAAGCCGAGTTCCAGATCTTCGGCCAGCTTCCTGTTTTGCTTGCCGGTAAAAAGGTAAAACGGCATCCGATACACCAGCATTATGCGTTTCTCCACCGCCAACGGCAGGTTGGCGTTGGCCTGTAGCTCTTGCCAGGGTTCTTGCACCCCGCGCGGAAACGCGTCAAAGCGACCGCCATCCACCATATAAAACAGGCTTTGGTATTTATTCGCGCGCACTACATTCAACCCGTTACTGGCCAGGATATCGGAATCCGCCCAGGTCGTGCCCTGGCCAAAGGTGAAGCGTTTCAGGTCGTCAAACGTTTTAACTTGGTCAAACTTCGCCTGGCTGGCGGGATTAATGATAAAAATCCGATGCCCCAGCAGGCCTTTGTAAAGGGGAATACGTATCGGCAGGAGCTTGTCTTCCATTTCCTGGTTGGTTGCCGCCCACAGCAAATCTGAACGGCCCGTCGCCACGTCGTCAATATTGCGCGCCTGGGTAACCGTACTGCTGTCTGTCTGCAATGTGTATTTCGTATCGATCTTGCCCAGGGCCAAGTTGACCATCTGCATGGCGTAGCGACCGTTACCGTCGGTGGCCTCATTTACCTTAATGACCGTTTGGGCCTGGGTGGAAAGTGCTATCACACCGCTGACCACAGCGGCTAATAAGGGAAAAGATTTCATAGGTGACCTACCCGTGCCGATACCCCAGGCTGCCATGCCCTTATTTCCTATCGTTTATGAGTTTAGCATGTTGAAAAATGCGCCACGATTTACTTTACAAGACGTTACATGTTGCTATTGGTTATAGCTGGAGAATAAAAATTCGCCAAAAATTGATACTTTTGGTTATTTTAACTATAAGGAAATTACCCGGTACTGTTTACAATGGTTACCTTGCAAAGCGACCTTGCCCCGGAGTTGTTATGAAATCCCTGCGGAAATTTTTACCCATTGTTTTTTGTATGAGCCTGGTATCTTGCGCGCAGGCACCTGATCCGGTGGATTCCACGTCGCTAAACACACCAATAACAACAGGTGACAGCCGCGTGGAAAAAAGCGAAACGCCAAACCCGGCCCCAATACCAGTTACTCACCCCATGACCGAGGCAGAGTTCTCGGTGTGCCTTGATGCCTTGTCGGCAAAGGCGCAAACCGCCGGGGTTTCCAACAAGACCATTACCAACAGTTTGCGGAAAGCCAGGCTTAACAAACAGGTGCTTGAGCTGGATCGCAAACAACCGGAATTTACGACAACCTTTGCGGATTATTTTAATCGCCGCGTCACAAGCCAGCGGGTCGATCAAGGCAGGGGGTTACTGGCCAGGCATAAGGATTTGTTAAATCGCATTGAACAGGAATACGGCGTACCGGCTCCGTATCTCCTGGCCTTTTGGGGGCTCGAAACAAATTACGGCAGTTATTTCGGCAATATTCCGGTCATCGACTCGCTTGCCACCCTGGCTTGCGATGCGCGCCGAAGCAATTTTTTCACCATCGAATTAATTAACGCGTTACGCATATTGGATGAAGGCGCAATTGCGCCGGAAAAAATGGTCGGCTCCTGGGCAGGCGCGATGGGCCACGTGCAATTTATGCCTTCTGCATTCCTGCAAAATGCAATTGATTTTGATGGGGACAAGAAACGTGATTTATGGAATAGCACGCCGGATGCGCTGGCTTCCGCCGCAAAATTCTTGCAAAGCCTTGGCTGGCAAGCCGGTGAGCGATGGGGACGCGAAGTAAAACTTCCCGCCGGTTTCCCATTCCTTGAGGCGGGGTTAAAAAATAGCAAACCGGTATCGGAATGGATCGGACTCGGGGTAAAACGCGCCGATAACACACCGCTACCGCCGGCAACTATAAATGCATCGCTCCTTGTCCCTTCCGGTCACCAGGGTCCGGCATTTCTGGTGTACGACAATTTCAATGTAATCATGCGCTGGAATCGCTCGGAATTTTATGCCATTGCCGTCGGCCAACTCGCGGATCAAATTGCCGGTGGGGGAAAATTATTACAACCGCCACCCGAAAACGCACCGCGCCTGCACCGCGACCAGGTAATCACCCTCCAGCAACAATTAAACCAAAGGGGCTTCAATACAGGCACTCCCGACGGCATCCTCGGCCCCGGGACACGCCGCGCCATTAGCGAATTCCAACATCAACAAGGCATGGTCGCCGATGGTTTTCCCAGCAAGGAAGTGCTTGGTTTACTCGGTATAAACACAGGTTCTGTTAACCGTTAACAGGGGTAACTGCCATGATCAACTGCGACCAACATGACTATATCGAAATTGTTTGCATGTATCGGTATCCGGTAAAAATCACGCTCGCATCCGGTGACATTGTCGAAGGTATTGCCATGGATACAGCGCGCGACGAACAACACGCGGAATGTATAAAAATCGGGGACGAAAAAAACCAGCAACTGATCGTGCTGGATGAAATCAAAACGCTGGAAGTCACCGAAGAAAACCCGCATGTGCGACGGGTGGATTTTTCCTCCTAGCCGCACCTCACGGAACCGGTTCAACCCATTGCCTGGTTGGATACCGGCGCCGGCGCGCACTTGAGCGACTGGAATTGGGTTTTATCGATGGCGTATTTTTGCAACAGTTTTCCCATGGCCCGCCGCTCCTTCCCGGCAATCCGCGCCGCGGCGGACACATTCCCCCGCGCAATAGCCATAACCCGCCGTAGGTAATTGGCTTCAAATTCGGTAATGGCGATAGCCTTGGCATCCTGGAAGCTCAAGGGGGGAATTATGTCCGCGTCATTTTTTTGGGCGACGGACAGGGTTTCTTCATTCAGTGCCGCCACAGTTTCCATCGCTGTTGGCGCATCCACTTCCGCAGATTCCGCAGATTCCGCAAATTCCAACATTGTTCCCGGCGATAACAGGAACGCGCGCAGCAGGCAATTTTCCAATTCGCGGATATTGCCCGGCCAGTTGTGTTGCATTAGGTAATCCAGGCCCGGCCGGCTTAGCTGCTTGGGTGCGAGCTGGTATTCCAGGGCAAAGCGCTGCAATAGGCTGGCGGCAATTAACGCGATATCTCCCAGGCGTTTACGCAGCGGCGGCATCGTCAGGCGCAGCACATTCAGGCGGAAATACAAATCCTCGCGGAATTGTTTATGGGCAACCAGGGATTTCAAATCGGCATTGGTCGCGGCGAGGATGCGCACATCGGCGCGGCGGGTCTGCTTGGCACCCAGGGGCCGATACTCCTGGGTCTGTAGAAAGCGCAGGAGCGCCGCCTGGGCCTTGGGTGTCAGGCTATCAATTTCATCCAGAAACAATGTCCCGCCATCGGCAATTGCCACCAGTCCTGCCTGCGCTTGCTTGGCGTCGGTGAAGGCGCCTTTTTCGTGACCGAACAATTCGCTTTCCAAAATATCGTCGGGTATGGCAGCGCAATTAATGGGAACAAAACTTTGCTCCCGCCGCTTGCCGAGGTAATGGATCGCGCGCGCGGCGTTTTCCTTGCCCGAGCCTGTTTCCCCCTGGATCAGGACAGCCGCATGGCAGGCGGACATTTTTTTTATCAGCTGGATGTTCTCCACAAATTGCGGTGACTTGCCGATTAAATTGAGCGAAGCGAATTCCGCCAGGAGCGAGTTTCGATCCGCGCGGGGCGTTTGCGCTGAGGTCACTAACTGCGCCAGCCAGCCGTTAAGTTCGGTTGCGCTGCACGGCCAGAACAGAAAATCCTGGAAATGGGCAACCAGGCGGGTACTTACCGCGCTGCCGTCGGGAATAAGGCACAGGTTGGTTCCGGAAGACGGTGAACCCAGGAACGCCATTAGCTCCCGGCAAGACGCTGTTTTATCCAGCAGCGCCCGGGAGTACAAAAAAATATTGGTATCGGCACGCGGCAAGGCGTATTCCCGCAGGAAGGTATCGGTCTGGATCCGGATCACCCGCGCCGGGAGTTGTTGCAGGCACACATCAAGGCTATCAAGGGGAAAACAGGGATCAAATGAAAGCAGGTTAATGGTGTACATGGGTAATCATCCTTTTATCTCGTGTAATGCCTAACCCCTGCGGACCACACCAATAACACCATCTCCCCCCTCTTAACGCCGCCATCCGTGCAGCCCAGGTATTGTATTTGTGGTGCTTGCTGGTTTTTTTGATCGCATGGGAGCCGCTAACGACTTAATAAAACTAGCACAGCATTCAACCAACTTAAGTGACTTTTTTCACTTGACACCTCACACCGGCGACCTGCCCCCCCCTGAATCGGCTACCCAGGGCATTTCCAAATTGGGTCAGGAATAACCCACAGGGAAATTTTGTGCCCGGTTTTTGTGTCGCCTGAATTTTCCATTCGCCGTTTTTCTGCAAAGCACCGGGTGTTATTTCACCCGGCACAAAACGATGTTTTAAAAAATAAACTGCGTATTTTCAATGGGTTAAACATTTAAAACGGTTTTGGTACAGCGCTTGCTCCTGAGTGTTTACGCAAAGGTAAAACGAGCCTGGTGGCAGCGTACCGGATACAAACCTGGCGGTGATTCTGGCGGACATTGAGAAGGACCCATGGCAAGCATCGACAGCAGTGATACCCAGGCTGATATCAAAGCCCTTGCGGATGAAATAGCCGCTTACCTGCGCGAACGCGGACAAGTCGCCGACACGCTGGAGGGAATCGCCCGCTGGTGGATCATGCGCCAGCGTTTGCAAGAGGGGCAGCGCAAGGTGGCGCAAGCCATGGATTATCTCTGCGCCCAGGGCCTGGTCACTATCCGCACCCTGGCTGACGGTGCGGTGCTTTATACCAGCAGTGTGCCCGCCACCGAACAGGGCGAGGGTAAACCACACGATGAGCGGGGGATTTAAACGTGGCGTCTTATCGCGCGGTGAACGGCGTGTTACTCAGCCTTGAACATTTTTTTAAAACGCGCATGCCGGCAGAACTGAAATCGGGGCCGGTAAGTGCATCGGTAAAACTGTTTGGCAGTACCACCATTGACGATGCGCAAACGGGAAATTACCTGGGCATATACCTACATCGCCTGGCGATTGATCCCCATGGCCGCAGCCGTTTTTTTTCGCCCCAGGGAACGGATAAGAACGCGGGGCCCGCGCCCGAGCTGCCGGTGAATTTACACCTGTTGCTGATGGCATCGGGCACCAGCGCATCGATTGAAGCGGATTTGCTCGCCTGGGCCATGACCGCCCTGGCGAATGAAGCGCGACTGGATATTTCCCACCTGAGCGATTACGACCAGGGATGGAGTGAAAAGGAAATTCTCACAGTGACGCCCGAGGAAATGACTACCGAGGATTTATTGCGTATTTGGGACACCTTGAATATCAGCTTTACCCTGAGTGTTCCCTATGTCGTAAAAACCTTGCGTTTGCGCCTCAACATGCAGGAAACACAAGGGCCTCCGGTTATGTCGCGCATCTTCCCCACGGGAGTTGCCGAAACCTGAAAAAAAAATCGGTACAGCACCGGATATTTTTAAAAAAATTTTTACAGCCTAACGTCAACAGGAATTTGAGAAAAAGTCACCATGGCCGATGAATCCAGTGAATTTGAATTAGCGGATGCCACCCAGGTGCGGGTGATGGAAACTAATTTGCTGCACGCCAGCGATGTGATCTATTGGCTGGATGGCGCCTCGGCAACATCACCGGCGGCTATGTCCCGCATTGAAATTCCCTTGCAGGTTACCTTCACCGAAAAACCCAGGGCTATCCGCTATTTGCACAGCCTGGGAAAAACCGCGTTTTGGCAAACACCCGACCAGCCCATGCACGCCGGTAAAACCACCGAGGCCGAGCGTGCGCGCCCCGCGCAGGCGCCCTTCCAGGTTGCCGGCCATGTGAATGATCCACGCCAATTATTCAATCCCGCCGCATTTGCCATCACCCTCGGCGCCGGCAACGGCCAGGGCGTGGTGTTGTATCCCTCGCCATTGGGCGTAACCGCGGGTAGCGGGGGGGTAATCCAGGGGCGGGTTTTGAAAGCGGTTGATGGCGAACCATTGGTCTGGGGGCTATTGACCCTGGAAGTGAGTGTGGGGCTAAACGAAACCGTCACCTTTGTCGGGCAAACCGATGCGAAAGGCGACTTTCGCATGGCATTGACACGCTTGCCGCCCTTGCCATTAAACACCACTGACTACAACGCCAATTTGCGCATTTCCGGCGATATGGCGGCGACGAAAAACCTGCCCGCGAATAGCAATGATTTCGTTGCGCTGAATGTGGAATCCGCCACCCAGGCGGGAAATTTTTCCCAACAACTGACGTTCAAGGTTCGCCCCGGCTCCCAGCAGCGAATCAATTCCATGGACAAATTATTTATTGCTGTGCAAACCGTCTGACATTGACTGACTGAAATCACCCTAGGGTGAGCATGAGGAGGAAACCATGCCCGAATATCTGGCTCCCGGAGTGTTTGTTGAAGAAGTGAGTTACCGCGCAAAGTCCATTGAGGGCGTGGGAACCAGTGTGGCGGGTTTGGTTGGCCCGACGCGCACGGGGCCCTTGCGCGGCAAACCCGAATTGCTGACCAGCTTTGCGGATTACGTGCGCGTTTACGGCGATGCCAATGACTTGGATATGGGTGGCACAACGGTGCTTAACCATACCGCCATTGCCGCAAAAGCGTTTTTTGATGGCGGCGGCAGCAAATTGTTTGTGGCGCGCGTAGCAGGCGGCGCCCCGGTAAACGCGAGCGCCAGTGACGGTGGGGGGGATGTGGAATTTTCCGCACGTTTTCCCGGTGCGCAGGGCAATTACACCCTGGAAGTGCACTGGCGCGATAGCGAGAATTTGCTGGCGATAGAAACGCCCGCCTTGCCCGCTGAAAATGAAGTCGTATTCCTGGAAGCCACCGGCATTCCTTTGGCGGCGCGCCATGGCGATACCGATGACACAGTAGTGACCGACACGCATTTCCCCATGGGATTCCGCGGCCTGGTAAGGCGCGTCGGCGATAATTACGAAATTGTGGATAACCTCGGCACCCTCACCGTACCCGAAGGCCAGCCGGCCCTGGCACCGGCAAACCTGGTTGCCGGCGGTGCGAACGGAGTCTTCCTGCGCGCTGCGGTGGTGAATGGCGGTGGTGTGACGGTTAATTTCACCCGGATAACCTTGCGCCAACCCAAATCCGGTCCCCTCGCCAATGGTACCTCGGCGGTATTGCGACTCAACGGCGCGGTTAATATCAGTAATTTTATTAATGGCGGCGGTAACTGGGGTTCGCTCACCACATTGCACGGTGTTACGGCGGGTGATCGCACCCAATTTACCGTGACCGGCGGCAATGATTTAAATACCGGCGTGGCAACGGACATTACGTTTTACCTCTCCGCACTGGCGGCTGTGCCGTCCAGCGCGGGCGCGGTGTTAATCCAGCGCAATTTTGACCTGGATGTTTTATCGAATGGATCGGTAGTCTATTCCTACAGCAACCTTTCCACCGCGCCGTCAGGGGCCAACAGTTTGGCCAGCGTTTTGGCGGCAACGCCCGCCAAGCGCAGCGACGCGCTCGCCAGCCCGATCCAGGCTGCGCTTACCGCCACGACGGGTGAGGAAATCCTTGCCGCGCTTTACGATATGTTTGACCCGGACGCCCTGGACGCTGCGCAAAACCCCCTCACCGGTGCGCGTTACCTGATTAACCTGCAAAACGGTACCGACGGCACGGCACCCGATGCGAATGATTACGGCGGCGAGATTGACGAAGTCAACGGCAGCACCGGCTTCGCCGCGTTTGAAGATGTCGAGGACATCGCCATTGTCATGGCCCCCGCCGCCGCGGCGGATGCGACCAACCACCAGGCCATCGTGGTGGAAATGCAAAAGCACTGCCGCAAGATGCGCTATCGCGTCGGCATTGTGGATGCGCGCGACGGGATGTCCCTCGCCGAAGTGCGCGATTTCCGCTCGCAATTTGATGACAGCCGGCTCGCGCTTTACTACCCCTGGGTGGTCGCCGCCGACCCAAGCGGTGCGCGCACCACAATCAATGTTCCCCCCGCCGGGTTTATCGCCGGCGTCTACGCCAATACCGACGTTTTGCGCGGTGTGCATAAAGCCCCCGCCAACGAACCGGTGATCGGCGCCCTGGGTTTTGCCCAGGACATCAATCGCTTCCAGCAGGAATTACTCAATCCCGACGGCATAAATTGCCTGCGTTCATTTCCGGGGCGCGGCCATCGCGTTTGGGGGGGCAGGACCTTGTCGAGCGATCCGGAATGGAAGTACATCAATGTGCGCCGCTATTTCCTCTACCTCGAACGCTCCATTGAAAAATCCACCCAATGGATTGTGTTCGAACCTAACGGTGAGCGCCTCTGGGCCAATGTGCGCACCACGGTGGAAGATTTCCTCTACAGCGAATGGTTTAACGGCCGGTTACTGGGGCCCACGCCCAAGGTGGCTTACTTCGTGCGCTGCGACCGCAGCACCATGACACAAAACGATTTGGATAACGGCCGGCTGGTGTGCGAGATCGGTGTCGCACCGCTCAAACCGGCTGAATTCGTGATCTTCCGCATCGGCCAAAAAACCGCTGATGCCTAGTGGTGAATGCGCGGGGGATGCAACGCGTCTCCCCCGGTGGCAAACGATTAAACCGGTTGTATAAACGAGGACAACTTTCATGGCTGAATTACGAGAAACACCTTACAGCGTTTTTAATTACCTGGTGAATTTGGGCGATGGCAGCGAAGCCACGGTGCTGGGCGGATTTTCAGAAGTCTCCGGCCTTAACGCCGAAGTCACTATCGCGGAATACCGCAACGGCAACGCCAAGACCAATTACGTCACCAAGGTTCCGGCCATCACCAAGGCAGGTGATGTGACCCTTAAACGCGGCGTCATAGGCGCGAGCAATATTTACGATTGGTTGCAGCAAGTGCGCCAGGGCGATGTGAATGCCAAGCGCAACGTGCAAATTAAATTAACGGATGAAAACCCGGCGAACACCGCCGCGGTTGTTACCTGGAAATTAATTGGTGCCATGCCGATTAAATGGACAGGACCGACACTCACCGCCAAAGGTGGCAATGATGTTGCCATCGAAGAGCTGGTGTTGGCGGTGGAGCATATTGAGCAGGAATAACCTGCCCAATGTCCCGTTTTTTTGATCCACAGTAGCGGTAGTTGGCTATGGAATTCCTTGGCGCGCGCGTTCAATTAAATCCACGTCCCCTGGTGCGTCGCCCCGCCGCACTGGAGGTGGGGATGCTCGGCCATTGCCCGGGGCGGGTTCGTATAGAGCGCCTGCTCGCCCTGGCCACCCTTGTGGACGAGGTTCGCCGGGCGGGTTTCAGTGAGCGCATCAAACAGGTGTTGTTATTAACCGACGAAATTGCCCTCGCGCGCGCGCATGACGTTTCACCCAAAGTGATCGAAAAATTATTGGACCGGCTGGATGCGGCGGTATCCCATTTGCCGATCCCCCTGCATTCAACGGCGGAGTTTGACGATATCTTTCCCGACGCCCGTACTGCGCCCACCCGCTACGGCAGTGTGCTGGCAGGCGCACGCGCCTGGTTGCCCCAGGCGGTGGATGATTTTTTTATTAACGGCGGCGAAAAACTCTGGCTGGTTCGGGTGCCGGAATCGGAAGGCCTGGCGGGCTTTTTACCGGAGCAACCGCAATCCCTGCTGGATGTGGATAAACTGCGCGGCCTCGCCTGCCTGCTGGTGATCAATCGCCTCGGCCTGGTGGTTATGCCGGACCTGGAGCGTTTGCAAATCCCCGCGCAGTTACCTGATATACCCGCTAACACCCCGGAGAATCCCGAGCCTGTATTCCTCCCCCTGGGGACCCTGCTGGAGGATGGCCACCCTGAACAGCAACCGCCCGGCGGATTATTTGAAGGCTTGCCGGTGCAACCCTTGTTAACCGTGTTGCATCGGTTAGTGCAATTAACCAGCCGCGAACGTTCGGATATCCAATTCGTTATTACCCTGCCATTGAGTTACAGCAACACACTCGCAAGCCCGGTGGCCGATGCGGAAGCCCTATCCGTACTCGATAACGCGCGCAAAACCGCAAATGCGCATTTATTGCGGCAAGTGCAAATGGTGTTTCCCTACCTGCGCCAGGGCGAACGCATTTCCAGCCCCGCGGGAATACTGGCCGGTGCTATCGCCCGGAACACCCGGGAAAACGGGGCATGGAGTTCAGTGGCGAGGCAACCTTTAATGTCGCTGGCGCAACCATTCCCGGCGCTCGACATCCAGGACACTATCGCCCTGCGCGAGACGCCGGGCATCGGTGTTATCAATTTAAAAGCGGGAACATTAAAACTGGACGATGAGCGCCTGCTGGTGCCCGCCTTGCATCGCGATGATTATCCATTGCCCGGCGAAGGTAACCATTACAGCCCGCGCCTTAACGGAACACGCTCGGCGGAAATAGTCCGCTTCCTCGGTTACCTGGTCCGTGAATTACGCGAGCTGGGTGATCATCTGGTTTTCAACCTGGACCCGCGTGACCCCAGGCCGCAATTGGTACTTGAACGCTTTTTCCTGGCACTTTACCGCGCCGGCGCCTTGCGTGGCGCCTCGCCCGAAGATGCGTTTCGCATCACCCGCGCGAGCAGCGCGGACCATGTGATTGCCTTTGATATCGAGATCGCACTGGCGTATCCCATCGACAAAATTGTTATCACGTTTATCAATCGGGATGGCGAATGGCAAACGGGGGTGAATCGTGTTTGAGTTTGTTCCCTTTCGCTTTGAGGTGAATTTGTATAACCCCTCCAACCAGGAGTTATTGTGCCAGGGCTACTTCAGCGAAGTTACCGGCCTGGAAATGACCATGGAACCGCGTGCCATCCAGGAGGGCGGACGCAACTGGGGTGAAATACAGCGGGTGGGCCAAACACGGTTTACCCCCATTGTGCTGAAACGCGGCGTCACCAAAATCAGGGATCTCAGCCTTTGGTTCGATGCGGTTACCCGCGGGCAAAATTATGGCTATCGCCTGAGCGGCACCATTGTGGTCATGGGCAGCGAAGTCGATACGGATGGGGTCGCGTTGCCCCTGCTTACCTGGCGACTGCAAGGTGTATTGCCCACTCGCTTCAAAGGTGCCGACCTTTCATCGACCGCAAGCCAGGTTGCGATTGAAGAACTCACCCTGGTCCACGAAAGCCTGACGCTGGAGGCTGCGTCGGGTTAACCGATGCAGAACAAACATTGAACGGCGAAATTGAAAAAGCCACCTTATTTACCGTGTCCGGGCCCATTGATAACCCGACGCGCGGCACGAAAGAAATCAAGGTGATGTTCAACCCCACGACATTGAAAGTAACCCTGGCCAATTCACTCAAGGAAAATGAGCGAAGCGGGAATAGCCGCGCGGCGCAATACGTCGATAAAAGTTCGTCATCACTCAGTGTGGAGCTGATTTTTGACTCCAGCATGGAGACCGACCAGGGCACAACCAGTGAAGAGGGAAAGCTAAAGGAAATTGATACCAGCAGCGACGTGCGCAAATTTACCGGCGCCATTGCCAATGAATTTATGAAGCAGGCCGATGTTGGAGATAAAAATGCGGAACCCAAACGCTGCATGTTTGTGTGGGGCACATTTTCGTTTGTCGGCATTATGGAAAGTTTCGATGAAACACTCGATTTTTTCTCTTGGGAAGGCACCCCGCTACGCGCCACCGTCGCCATAAAGATGACCGAAAGTCGCTTCCAGTTTATGTCGAATGAAGCCAAACAGGCGGAACGGCAAACCCCTTCCCTCGGAGCGAATAGCGATACCCCACACACCGCCGCGCGCCAACCCAGGGAGTGGCGCGATACCTCCCTGTACAACGGTGTTGAAGCGCCGCGTATGCCATCAAGTTCTGCCCTGGCGGTGCCCGGCATGTCGGCGTCGGCAAGCCTGTCGGCGAGCATGGGCGTATCGGGAACCGCTGGTTTTTCCGGGACCATGGGCATCCCGGGAAGCGCAACTATCCAGGGCGGCGCCGGCATTTCAGGGGGCCCCGGCGGCGGCATAAACGCAACGGCGATGATGAAATCCACCCCGGCATTCAGTTTCGGCGCATCCAGCTCCGTTGGCACCGGCATTCCCGGCGCCTTTTCCCCCAACACCAAAGTAGCGACCGGCCTGACCGCGGGCAGCATTATTGCGGCCAGGGTTACTGCCGGCGGAACGACCGGTAATGCGCGCCCCGGTGCAAACCTGCGATCCGGGACCTTAACCGCCAGTGGCCGCGCTTCGGCAAGCGCAGGCCCCAACGGCATAAAAGCGTCCGGTTCACTGGGTTTTGATTAGCAATACCAGGGGGAAAATGTATGCCGGTCATCATTAACGAAGTGATTACCCAGGTGACACCGGAACCGGTGCCGGCCACGAGTGCGCAGGCTCCGCAAAGTGCAACACCGGTAACCCTGCCCGAGTATGAGTTGCTGCAAACACTGAATGTGATTCAGGAACGCCAGGCTCGCTTGCAAATTGATTGAGGATACACAGCGCAATGACGGATGAAGCCCTGGTCAGTACCCGGCCCAAAATCCATGTGGCGGGTAGCGAGAATGTCGATCTGGGAGAGGCATTGACAGCCATGGTCATTAATTTGCCGCTGAGCGGCATGGCGCATGCGGAATTAACGGTAACCAACTGGATAGCACAGGGTGACAACGCGGAAATGGATTACGGATTTGCCAATATCCCCTTGGGGGAAACCATCGACATCATCGTGGGAACCGATGATCCGAAAACCTTATTTAGTGGCGAAATCACCGCCCTGGAAGAACGTTATGGTGAAGGCGCGCCGCAGTTGGTGATGCTGGCGCAGGATAAATTGCATCGCTTGGCGCGCAAACGCCAGAGCCGCGTTTTTGAAGAGCAGTCACTGGACGAGGTGGTGAATACCCTGGCCAGCGGCGCCGGGCTAACCGCCGATGTGAATGTGTCGAGCAGTGTATCCACTTACCACCAGTTGAATGAAAGTGACCTCGCGTTTTTATTGCGCATTACCGGCAACCTGGATGTCGCCGCGCGCTTGCAGGGCGACCGGTTGCGTGTAAAACCCGAAGAGGAGGACAGCGAGCCCATTGAGTTAAGCGCGCAGGACAGCGCATTAAAAGTTCGCTTGATCGCGGACCTCAACCATCAGCCCCTGGGCATCAAGGTGAAGGGTTACAACCTGGATACCGATGAAGAGGTCAGCCAGCAAAGCGACGCTTTGCGTAACCGTGCCAGCGGCACAACGGCGGCGGCCGCACTGGCGGATTTGGGTTGGGAGGGCGAGGACATTGTGCCGCAACCGTTTCCGCGCTCATCCGGTGAAGCGGCCGATCTGGCAAAGGCGCATTTTAATCGCGCCGCAAAACGTTTCGTCAGCGGCGATATTCGCGCGCAAGGGGAAGCGGCATTGTCCAGCGGTCGCGACATTGAATTAACCGGCGTGTCGCCGCGTTTTGCCGGGCGCTACCAAGTGGTGAATTGCATTCACCGGTTTGATGTGAGCAACGGCTTTGAGACACACCTCAAAGTCAATCGCCCGGATTGGCAGCCATGAGCCTGGTGAACCCCCATGCCCTGGGCATGTTGCATAGCCTGCACCTGGCACAGGTGATGGACAACGCCGATCCCGACCATCGCGGCCGCATCAAGGTGTTATTGCACGCAAACCAATTGGAAATCTGGGCGAGCGTGCTGGTGCCTTCGGCCGGGAATGGCTACGGCGTGGTCTGCGTGCCCCGTGTGGGCGAAATGGTGGTAGTGGCGTTTATCACGCCGGAACAGCCCATGGTGATGGGCAGCGTCTGGAGCGGGCAGAGCAGCACGCCGAGCGAAGCCGATACCGTTGAAGACCATTATTTACTGAAAACGCCATCGGGCACCCTCCTGGATATGAATGACCAGGGCGGGCCCTCGGTAACACTGACAACGCCCATGGGTTACAGCATCACCATCACTGACGGCAATGGCGGTGAAATTGAAATCAAGCGCGATGCGCAAAATATCAAACTGACATCGACCGAAGTGACGATTAATTCCAGCGCGACCGTGTCGGTGAATGCAATGCGTGTTGCCATCAGTGCGAGCACGGTCAATGTCGATGCCGCCATGTCGCGCTTCAGCGGCGTTGTGCAAGCGGACACGGTGATTGCCAATGCGGTGGTCGGCACATCCTATACACCTGGAGCAGGGAATATCTGGTAATGAACACAATGGCCCATCCCCATCCGGTTCGATTGCGCGCGCCTTTTTATGCGCAGGCCCAGGGCGTTCATACGCAGCAACAGGGTGCGGAATTGCATCGTTATTTTGAGCCGGAATTTACCAACCTGTTCCAGCAGGATTTGCAGCAGCAGCGCCTTGGTGATGCCGAAAATTACCAGTGGAAAATTGACGATAATTTCAGCCGATTCAAGGACTACCCGGTGCTGCGCTTGCCCATGCACAAGAGTTTTTACCTGGTGAGCTGCGAAGTGGTGTGCGACCGCCCCGGCAGGCCGGCGCTCGACCCGCAACAAATTACCTCGGCCGGTTATGTGATTCGCCGCCTGGCACCCGCCGGGGAGCAAAGCTGGATGCTGGAAAACGATAAAGCCCTGGGATGGCACCCTACACCCACGGGTTTGCGCGATCCGGATGTTAACCGGCGCTGCTGCCAGCCGGGTGGAAAAGCCAAGGTGAAATTGCGCGGCGCGGCCCCGCCGCCGGTGGCACTGACCTATACGGGCGAACAGACCCATCCGATGCACGCCATAAAAACCTATGACCACCAGGGAAAGTGCCACACCATTATTTTTGGCTACATCGCCCTGGGCGGCAGCTATATGTTGCACCAGTCCCTTGGAAAAGCCGCTGCTAAAAAATCCGCAACTACACAAGCCGCCGCCGCTTTCACGGCGGATTCGTTAGCGAATTTTTCCCAAACAACGGCAGCCCAATTGCCCTGGCCCTTTGGTTTCAAACCCGAGGCAGGCAAGGTAGACCAAACATGGAAAGAGGATTGCGCGCGGCCGATTAACAAGTCGGTACCCAGCCCGGCATTTTTTGAGTTACTCAAACATTTGGTCAACCGCTACCACCTCGGCGAAAAGCAAGTGGATGACAACGCTGCGCTACAGGCCTGGGCCGAGAAGCAGCATTTCTATGTGGAAACCGCCGGCAATAAATTATCCCCGGCAAGCTTCACTGATTTTACGCGCGGCAATTTCACCCCCGTTAATAACCCTGAAAACCTTTACGCCTGGCTGGGCGAAAAATTCGCGCAGCCAGAAAATCCGCTGGTGAACTATATCGCCACCCAGGAAAAGCGCCTGGATGAAGGAAAATCCCTGGAGCCTATTCCGGGATTGGGCGATTACTCCCTGTACATAACCCCGGCGGACGCGCAGGAATTGCGCAATCACCTCGACCAGCGCGTATTGGGCCAGGTGGTGGGCAAAGTGAAGGAAATCCCGCTGCCCAAATTCGGCCAGGACAGCGCTGATGTTTTCCAAATAGTGCCGTTTATTCGCCTGCGCAATGCGTGTGGTGGCGAAGAAATTGTGTGGGGCGATGCACAACTGCGCAGTGAAAAATTCCGCGTGGCGGCGCCCTTTGATCCCAATGCCAGCCGCCCTTCCCTGATCCAAATGCCATCACTCGCGGATTTACGCAAAGGCATGGCCCAGGGCGTGAGCATGGTCACCCCGCCGGACACGTTCAGTTTGCTGAACGCGCTCAACCTGAAAAAAGGCGCGAGTGAAGATGTCATTCCCGGCAACGTACCGCAACTGGGCATCCAGTGGATTTGTTCGTTCAGCTTACCGGTGATTACCCTGGTGGCGATGATCCTGCTGATGATCATGATTTCGCTGTTGAACATCATTTTTTTCTGGTTGCCCTGGGTACGTATCTGCCTGCCCTTCCCCAGCATTAAAAAGGAGTAAATGCGATGAGTGCCGTTATTCCAGCAGTGATCAGCTTTCCCCTGGAGGGGGTGGATGAAAACGGTCGCTTGGCTTACGCGGAGGATGACCAAAGTGTGCGCGAAGTGATCCGCAATATTTTATTGACCAGCCCCGGCGAGCGCGTAATGCGTCCGGCATTTGGTGCGGGGCTGCTGGATTTTATCCACCAGCCCAACAATGAAACCACGCGCACACTGCTGCGCAATCTGGTGCGCAAAGCCATTGAGCAGTGGGAAACCCGCATCAAGGTGGATGATGTCAGCGTGTTGCCTGATCCGCAAAGCTTGACCCAGGTGCAAATTATTATTCGTTACCAGATGCGTCATTCACCACAGCCCATGCAACTCAGTTTGGGAATGGATTTAAGTCGTTTGTAAATTTTTTTGCGGCCGAAATGGCGCGCTGGTGAATGATAAATCGTTTAACGCTTTAAGGATGGAATGCGAGTATGCCATTACCAATACCTAACCTTGATGATCGCCGGTTTGATGACCTGGTTGCAGAAGCCAAGGCCCGCCTTGCCAACCATTTACCGGAACTCACCCAGATTGCTCCGGGCGACCCGGTCAATGCGATGGTGGACCTGTTCGCCTGGTTTACCGAAACCATGCTCTACCGCGCTAACCTGATTCCCGAGCGCCAGCGGCGCGTGCTGCTCAACCTGTTGCAAATTCCATTGCGCAACGCCAGGCCATCGCGCGGCCTCGTCTGCCTGGACGCTGGCGCCAAGATCCTGGTGTTGCCCCCGCTGGTGCGCGACGGTGTGCAATTAAAATCCGGTAGCCAGGATTTTACCGGCATGGGCGAAATACAACCGACGCCACTCGCCCTGAGTGTGGGTATCAAGCAATTGCTGACCGACGATGAACTGCTCGGTATGGGGCTCACCCGCCAGGATTTGCAGGAACACTATGGCTTGAAAAAAGGCGATATTCCCCAGCCATTCCAACCCCGTTATTTTGCAACGGGAAAGGAAATCCTCAACCTCGAACAGAGTTTGGATCGTTTTTTCTACCTCGCGTTAACCGTCCCCAAAACATTGCTCAGCAAAATGGGCGAGCTGCGCGAGCAGTTGGCGGGCATCACGCTCAATATAGGTTTGGCGCCCGCCGATGAACTCGAAGCGGAACAGATCAGCGCCCTGAGCCCGCGCCGTTTGCACTGGGAATTACTGTCGCAAAATGACGACGGCGATTTGGTGCCCCTGCCCCTGGAAGTGGTGAGCGATACCACAAAAGGTGGCCGCCAATTAGGTGTGGTGCGTTTGCGTTTGCCGCGCAACGCGCAATTGTTTGATTCATTGACGGTGGCCGATCCCATGTTCGCCGGCCTGGGCGATTTGCCGCCCGAATTGCCCGAACCCCTGACCAGCGAGCGCGTCGCATTCTGGTTGCGGTTGAGTTGCCCGGACGATCCGCTACTCACCCTGGGTTATCTCGATGTCAATGGATTGGAAGTGATTGGCCAGGCACTGAAACGGGATTTAACCATCGGTGTGGGCACCGGTATGCCGGATCAGGTGGTGGCATTGCCGGACACATCTATCGAGCCCGATTCACTGGTACTGGAAGTGGAAGAAGACGGCATTTGGGTGCCCTGGCAGCGCGTGGATTTCCTGGTGGACCTGGGTGCGGATGCGCGCGCTTACAAACTCGATCCGCACACCGGGCAAATTTATTTTGGCGATGGACTCGAAGGCGGCAAGCGCCCTCCGGTTGGCAAACGTATTCGCGCCGCCGGTTATCGCGCCGGTGGCGGCAGCGCCAGTAATTTGCCCGCCGGCGCCATTAAAGAATTAAGCGGCGGTAGCTCACGCATTTCGGTTCGTCATCTCTGGCCCTGCAGTGGCGGTGTGGATGCCGAAACAGTCGCGCAAGCCGAGCGCCGCATTCCGCAATTCCTCACCCACCGCAATCGCGCCGTCACCAAACAGGATTTCCAACTCCTCGCTGTTAACAATCCGGTCAATCCGGTGGCGCGCGCGGAAGTCATGGAAGGCTTATTGCCCGGCACCAGTGTGAAAACCCTGCGCGACAATGTGCCAGGTGTGGTCAGCGTATTTGTGATCCCGCCGCGCTACCCCGCCCTGGCGCAAACCCCCAAACCCACCAAGGGATTGTTGAAAGATGTTTACGATTATTTGTTGCAACGCCTGGTGATCGGTACCGAGCTCTATGTGCTCAGCCCGCAATTTATTCCATTGGCGATCAGTGTGAATGTGGACGTGGTGGATTCCACCACCGAACAACAAACCCTGCGCGATGTGGAAACCGCGTTAATTGAATACCTCTGGCCCTTGGCGCCTGGCGGCGCGCGCGGCGAAGGTTGGCCCATGGGCGTGGATGTGCAGGCGAATGAATTGCAGACACAGGTGGCGCGCGTCGCCGGTGTGAAAGCGGTGAAAGCCATTGCCTTGTTCCAGAAAACCGACAAGGGCTGGCAGCGCATCGCCAGGGACCAGCCATTGCCGATCACCGCCTACCAATTGCCCGAACTCCTGGGTGTGAGTGCATCCACCGCGAATGGCGAACCCGGTGTACCGGGTGGACTTGAACCCTTGCCCAAAGGCAGCCGCGTGGTCCCGGCGCCGGTGGTGCCACAATTGTGCTAACGGGCTTGATTTATGGATAGCAATAACCTGCCTTATTTTCTGTTGCGCGAACCCGGGGAATTTGCATTCGATTCCTACCGGTTGGAATGGCATAGCCAGTGCCATGCGCTGCTGCTCGCCCAAAACCAGGAATTGCGCTTGCCCACCACAGGCAAAACCGCAAGCCTTGCGCGGTTGGCAACGGCAACCCCCCTGGTATTTGATCGCTATGGGCAAGTGTGTCGCATCCACTCGGGGGGAACCTATCTCGAATACAATTCCGGCCGCGGCTATTTACCCTTGCAGGATGGCGATTTGGAATTGGTGGATGCGCTGGAAGGCAAGTTCATCGACCTGGCCATTAACCGCGAAGGCCGCCTCGCCGCCATTTACGCCGACACCAATACCCACCGGCAAGGCGTGTTGGTATTCCATTTGGCAAAACGCTGGCAAGCGGCAGTCGCCTTACCCGAACGCCCGTTGCGGGTGTGGATCGACAATGACCAGGTGGTATGGGTATTGGGTACCACCCGGCTTATGCGCTGTACCGGCGAACCCTTGCCGCATACCTATGAGCCGCAAATAGATCGCTTTGAACCGCTGGCGGAAAATCCCCACCCGTTACACGTCGTGGAAACCTTTGGCCTGCGCCCGGTGGATCTGCCGGCCGCAGAACAAAAGCTCGCATTGCTGACCGACCAGGAACAGCCGCTGGCACTCTGTGGCGATGACGAAAATATTTACCTGCTGGCAAGTGGCACCGGTACTGTGCAATCCGTGGTCAGCCTGCCGCGGTCGGGCAATCGCCTCCAGGCAAGGCGTTACACGCTGGATAAAGCGGTGCCCTTTGCCGTGGATATGGGTTGGGTGGGTTCCGGCCGCCTGGCCTTGATGCCGGTACAGGAAATAGCCGATACCGCCTTTGTAAAACGCGATTGTCCCGTTGTGCAATTGCGCTGGCACAAGGCAACCGCCGACACAGCGGCATGGGGTGAGGGTTTATTAATTCGCGAACGCTATCCCATGCTGTCACAAGCGGAGCCGCGTTTCCTCGCGAGCGCCGACGGGGTATTGCGCTACCAGGCCAGGGTGGATGCCGGGAGTGAAGAGGAAGCCCTTGGCTTCACCGTTCGCCCGCGTGAATTACACGCGCTCCAGCGCCCGCGTTATCACACCATTCGCGCCGCGAAGGACGCTGAGCCGGTCAGCATTGCCGAATTGGACTCAGGCTTACCCAACCAGGTCTGGCACAGGGTGTACCTGGAAGGCCGAATTCCCGCGGGCGCGCGCTTGCGTTTGTTTGCCAGGGTTTACAACAATCCCGAGGATAAGGAAACAAACGCTTACATCGAGCAACCTGATTGGGTCTGGTGCCCCTTCCGCTCCGACCAGGCCTTTGGCAAAGGCGTAGTGGAAGCCAAAACCAACGAAAGCGGATTATTTGAAACCTTGTTGCAACGCCGTGGGGGGCCGGTGCGCCGCCTGGCCGGTCGCTATTTGCAATTGGCCCTGGTGTTTGAAAGCGATGGTCGCCACACACCCGCCGTACACGCCCTGAAAATTTATTACCCGCGTTTTTCCTACCAGGAAGCTTACCTGCCCGAACATTTTCGCCAGGAACACGCAGTTAACCCCGCGCTGGATAATTTACCCGCGAACGGTGCCGATTTCCGCGAGCGTCTATTGGCAGCCTTTGAAGCAACCTGGACGCCCCTTGAAGCGCAAATCGCCAGCGCCGAATTATTGTTACACCCGCAATTCACCTTACCCGACTATTTGCCCGGACTGGCGCAATGCCTCGGCCAAACCCTGCCCGAGCAGTGGCCGGTTGCGCGCCAACGCCGCTGGTTAATGGAAAGCGGCAACCTGCAACAGTGGCGCGGCACGCTCTACGGTGTGCAATTGGCGCTGGACATCCTCACCGATGGCGCCGTCGCGCGCGGCCAGGTTGTACTGGTCGAAAATTTTCGCCTGCGCCGCACCATGGCCACCCTCCTCGGTGTGCAAATGGAGGATGAAGAGCACCCGCTCACCCTGGGAACCGGCGTGAGTGGCAACAGCATCGTGGGCGATAGCTTGATCCTCGCGGAAAAAGACCGGCGCGAATTTATTGCGCTCTTTGCGCCCGGTTTGGCAAACGCCGGCGAGAAAAAAATCGTCGCCAATTTTTTTGATCGCTACGCCAACCAGGTGACGGTGTTATTGCACGGCGATGCGCGCCGCTTCAAGGACCTGGTGCAGGCAACGCTCGAACAGGAAATGCCCGCCCATGTGCAGTGGCGCCTGGTGGAAACCGATCATCCCTTTGTATTGGGGCTGGCACCGCTGCTGGGTGTGGATACCTTCCTGGAGCGGCAGCCACCCGCGCGCCCCGTGGTGCTCGACGATACCTGGTTGGGGCGCGAGGGTTTATTAAAAAATCCGCCGGCGTTTTCACCGCGCGATGTGCATTCGCGTATCCAGTAACGCGCAGCACGGTGACGGGGCGAATGACGAATTCATTTTTGTTTTTGATAAGCGATGGAGTTAGACAATGAGCGACTTCACTGAAAACACCGATAGCCTGGAGGCGGATGCGAGCTTCGAGCAACCCCTGCGCCGTGTCGCTTACGAGGCGGGCATGTTACTGGGCCTTGAAGCCACGCGCGATGAGCAAGCCTACCATCGCCGCCGCCTTAACCGTCACCAATATTGGCTGGAAGGTTACGGCACCCTGGCGGGTATGCGCGTAGGCATCACCCCCGCCGCCGACATCAATGTCACAAATCCCGTTACCACCCGTGTGGTGGTGGGGCAAGGCGTGGGCATCGATGGCCTGGGCCGCGAAGTGCTGATCCGCGAACCTTACGGCATTGACCTCGCCGACTGGATTCGCGCCCAGGGCGCAACACGGCTTTATTCAGGCTACAACGACACCACCAACGTACTGCACCTGAAGGTAACTGTGCGCCACCAGGAGGTACCCGTGGGTATGCAGCCGGTACTGGCGCGCAAATTGAATTTAAGCACCGACGCGGTACAGCCGAGCCGCACCCTCGACAGCATTTTGCTGGAATTGGTTCCCGAGCTGCCGCCCGCCGTTGCGGAAACCCGATTCCATCCCTGGGCGGCGCATGACCCCATCGTTGATGCAACCCCGGCGGAATTAACCGCTGCCGAAAGCACTTACCTTGGCGATGTGACTACCGCCAACGCAACAGCCGGTGCGCAATTGCAATTGCACGCGCGCCTGCTGCACTGCCTGGATGACAAAGGCATCAGTGCGCAATTGGCCGCCGATGAATTGGAACAGGGCGCGCGCCTGCTGCTGGCGCGCATTGAAATCGATATTCCCGACCTGGATGCCCTGCTGGAAAACAGCAAGGAAGGCAAACCCCTGGTAAATCCCAACGCAATTCGCGTTAACAACCTTGTCCGGCCTTTTTTAGTGACTGCCAGCCAGCTCGGTTACTTGCTGGCGAATTCCTAGGTCCATGGCAAGATGAAAATCACAGGAGACGATGATGCCAAACGAATTATTTAAACCCATGGGCAACCCGGTTATCCAGAAACAGGGCCAAAAACCGGAATTGGAACGCGTCGCGGATGTCGATCCACGCTTAACCCGCTCCCATTATTTCGACAGCCGTTTATTGACTGCCGAGGATTTAAACCGCGACCAGATTTATGTGGATGGCCGCCTGCGCGAACTCGGCCAGGCATTGGGTTACGGCGTGGTGCGCGGCCTGGAATTAAGCCTGGATATTGCCACCGGGAAAATCAGCGTTAAACCCGGTTTGGCGGTCAGCCGTGCAGGCCGGGTGCTGGAAGTGACGCGGGAGCTGACGCTGGATATTGCGGACCGCGCCGACATTTCCGAATTAAACAACGGGCGCTTTCGCCGCATTGACCGCGCGCTCTACGCGGTGGTGGTGAAATACAGCGAGCAGGGCACCGATATCGCGGAAGTATTCCCAACCGACCTGGGTGAGAATCGCCGCTTCAGTTTTGATGTGATGACCGAAGGGGTGCAGTTTTCCCTGATGCGTTTGCCCCAGGCTTTTGGCCAGCAAAATGAAGTGGTAATGCGCGCGAATCTATTGCGTGAATGGTTGAACGACGCCACCGGCAGCGGCGCCGTGCCGGAGGACGGCGTCGGCCTGGGTGTGTTGGCTATCGCCAATGATCGACCGCTCTGGCTGGATGCGGATTTACTGCGCCAGCCGTTGCGCGCCATTACCAGGCCTGGCGATGTGCAGGCGGATTTGAGTCGCCGTTACGACAACCTGTTGCGCGAGGTGCAAGAACAGCGCGCCAGTTCATCATTGACCAACGATTTTGCGGCCACCGATTATTTCCGCCTATTGCCACCCGTCGGCGCCCTGCCCGCGGAGTCGGTTAACCCGGTTACCGGGCGCCAGGGTTATTTCCCGGAACATTTCAACGTGTGGATTGCGCCCGTGCGCTTGTCCGATGCGGAGCAGGTGCGCGCGGAATCCATGACCTTGCCGGTCATCGACCTCGCCAGCCGCGAGCCGGTGGATATTGTGGTGATGGTTCCCATGGGCAACAGCGATTACGGCCAGGCGGCGCAACGGCTTGAACGCCCCTTATCTGGCGGCGGTTCACCCCTGCCTGCGCAAAACCTGTTGAGCCTGAAATTATTCCCCGTGGTAAAACCCCACGAACTGGATACCGACCGCGATGCCTGGCTGGCGATTTGGGACAAGCTCAATGCCAGCAGCCACAAACTGTTTTATATCCGTCGCCCATTGCGCGCCGCAGAAACCCGCTTGAGCGGCATTGTGCTGGCGCGCGGTGTGCCCCTGCCGCCCGCGCCACCCGCTGCGCTGCCGACACCGGCAGACAATGGTTTGTACCTGGATGAATCCCAAACCCTGCTGCGCGACATCAACCTGGCGTTATTGCAAACCTTGCGCCCGGCGACTGGCGATGAGGCCACCTCAGCGGCGCAAAAGATCCTGGACAATTTCGGCACAGATGCCCCTATCACCAAAATCATCCTGCAACTACTGGTTCGCATCGAGCGCCACTACGATGCAATTTTGTGGCAGACAATCGTGGAATTAATGTCCAGTTCCGATTCCGTGGGCGGCAACCTGAAACCGCTGCTGGATTTATTGCTGGAGGCAGGCAACCAGGATAAGCCCACGGGTACGGTTATCGCCGCCGCAAAAGACGATTTGAAATTAAGTGACGCCCTGGCAGAGCAATGGAAAACATTGGCTGAGGAATGACATCATGAACGAGATTCTGGTTAGCGCCCATATTCCCAGTGACAGCGACCTGGAGCGCCTGAATTTATTCGCCGGACGCCACATGGGCGAGGATGAATTCGAGCGCCAGCAAGCTTATGTGGACCGCCGCCTGGCACATGCCTTCGCCGCCATGCCCCAGGGGATTGTCCACGGCCTGGAAGTTCGCGCAAGCCAGGTCGGCAACAAGGCCGGTTTTATGGTCACAGCCGGCTTGGGTATTGCCGGGAACGGGCAGGCCCTGGGCTTGTATTATCCGCTGCATGAAACCTGGGAAACCCTCATCCAAAATTACGTGAAAAAAACGCTCACCGATAATCCCATGGGCGTGTTCTACCTCACCCTCGAACGCAACACCCGCTTTGTTGACGACGACACACTCATCCATCCGGAACAGCGCACGGAATTTGATCCCACCCGCGACGCGCGTCGCCTGGTGGTGGGCAACCTGGGTTTATTTCGCCTGGCCATTGACCCGGAGGTCGCCGCAAGCCTCACCCGCGAGCAGGTGGAAAATACCATCGCCGCCATGCACGTGGATAAAACCTTTATGGCGGCGATGAAACATTCGCTGCCATTGGCGCTGGTATTTATTGATGACCTCAACCGCGGGATTATCCCCATCGATGAATTGCCGCCCGCCTATGGCGTGCGCTGGTTCAGTGCCGCTTGCGGCCAATACAAGGCGGTGGAAAAAAGCGGTCACCAGGTTTTACTGGACCAGACACGCGCGGCGTTTAATCGAATGGTCAGCGCGGCGCAGGCGCAATCGGTACTCACGGTTACCGATTTTATTAATGCGAATTTGCGCCTGGATTTTTTACCGGCCGCGGGTGAATTACCGGTCGCCTTATTGCAAAACCTGGCGTCGCGCTCCAGTGCCAATCCGCCCGGAATTCGCTGGTTACCCCAACATATCGCGGTCGATATAGTGCCGGTGCCGGAAGAATCTGTGCCCGCGTTAATTGACCAACACCTGGGACGTCGCCTGGTGGACCTGCGCCAGGGTTTTGGTGAGCGCTTGCGTTTGCTATTGGCAGTGAACGAACCCGATTACAAACCCGATTTACTGGATGTGCCGCAGGTTGACCAAAAACTGAAACAGGATTTGTTCCGCTATTTCATGCGCGCCTACGACATTTGGGCGGAATGGCGGCGCCAGTTCGATGTGCTCTACCACTTGCCCGAGGACGCGAAAATCGAACTGGACCCGGCCGCGATTGAGGCCCTGGACCTGCCCAAGCCTGTCGCCTGGCCGTCATTTCCCATCGATGTTTATACGCAACTGGTGGGCAATATCCGCGCGACCCTCGGTTTACCCAATCCCGGTCCCCTGCCCTATCCTTACGATGAGCACGAAAATGCCGACATCCAGGCGGAAATACAAACCGATGGGTTCAGGTTCTATCGCAATTGGTTGCAGCGCTATCAGGAACTCGCCGGCAATAACAATCCGGACCCGCGCAGTTTTCCGGCCCACGAAAACCCCAAGGCAGCCACCGGTTTAATTATCCAATACACCGATGCGCAAGTAGACCTGGAAGCATTGGATACGCAAATACGCATCACGCGTTCACGCATCGAACGCACACGTGATTATTTATTGTTGCAACGCCAGCAATTGGATAACCAAACCGTTTCCCTGGCGGCGCTGGCCGGCGGTGTGGCCGGCGACGGTTCCGGTTTACAGGTAGCGCGCTGGCTGCCCTACACCCAACTCAAAGCCAACAAGGTCGCAGTAACACCCCCACCGGAGACGACCACGCCCGGCACGGTGACAGCACAACCGCTATTCAACCTGGTGGCCACTAACTTTATTAACCTCAAGGCGAATACTTCTATCGCCAACACTGCCCAACAATTGATTAGCAAAGGCATCACCGCCAAAACCGTTGCGCCCAATTTGGTGTTCGCCTCGGCGCTGCGGAAAACCCCGGCGATCTTTTCCCCGCTGCAATTTAATTTAAACAACGCGCGCCTGGATAAAATTGCCGAAGCCCCCCGGCAGGCACTCACCAAACCGTCCTTTGATGCGAAGGAATTCCGCTTTGGTGTACTGGAACACATCCGCCCCGAAGTACAGGAATACAAAAAGGCGGTACGCGGCTTAACGGAATTGATTTCCACCTTGCGCGGTATTTTTGATGCGGCCGAAGCCAAGCAATTGGAAGCGAAATTAAAATCCTTCGGCGTGCCGATGACCTATGACCAAATCCAGGAAGACATTAAGTCGCAAACAGACAAGGATGACCTCGGTTCACGCTTGTATGAAGAACTGTTTAAAGCCGGAAAAATATTAACGCAACAAATTGCCTGGATGGAGGCCCGCTACGAACAACTGGAAGCCAAGTTACAAGGGCTGCTGCGCGCGCGCCTGTTAAAAGAGGATGAAATTGAAAAGCTGATTGCCTTGATTCGCACGGCAACGGAAAAGTTGGCGTCGATTGATAAACGCCGCAGCGAATTCCTGGGCGATTACGGTGTTGCCCAGCGCCTTGTTGACGATGATTTGATGGACACCTACAAACTCAACGAGGAGCGCACCCGCATACTCACCAACGGCATTCGCGGTTTGTATTACGTGCGCGCCTGCCAAACACCGGTCGGTGAACCGCTTGCCGATCCACTGCTGTTACGTTACGCCAGGGCGCGCGATATTGTTCCCGGTTGCGACAGCGATATTGATCCCGATTTGCCCGATGAGCTGGATGATTTTTTTGAAACGGTATTGGAAATCCCCATGGCCGCCTGGGGTGACCTGCAAGATTTCAAATACCTGGTTCCGGCACCGGAAAAACTTGGCTTTATGGAAAGTTTGCGCCGCCTGCGCCTGGAGGAAAAAGCGGTGCGCCAGTCGCAGGCAACGGCTACCAGCATCGGGCAACGCGTAGCTGTCGCTGCCCCTGTCAAAACCACCGCCAAAGCCCCGCCACCTGCGCCGGTCAATATCAGCCTGTTTGGAATCCGCCAGCAAACCCAGGCGACCTTGTACCAATTTGCGCAGCTTGTAATGCCGGTATTCCAGATATCCACCAAGGTTCGCCAACAGGACGCATCCGGGGTTATTTCACTGGCGGACCTGATGTCCACCGCAAAAGGCCCGTTGCAAAAGCAAGCGCAAAACCTGCACAACCGATTGGAACAAGCAGCCTGGTGTATGTTGGAAAAGTTGAACGAATTGCCACCATCATTACGCCTGGAGTGGGCGCAGTTGGCGGAGGATGATCGCTTGCGTGTGGAGGATGCCGCCTATTGGCCGGGGCTGGAGCGCGCGGAGCGCGATGACTTTAATGCAACGCGCACATTGGCTGAAATTGTAGCCTGGTGGTTCAAGCAATTGGACCGCGATGCGACAGCGCTGGCGCGCACGGCGATGCGCAACATGGTGCGTGCCATTTTAATCCACGCGTCCATGGGCGACCCCAACGAAATTTTGCAAGGCACTGTGCAAATTCCGCCGCGCCGTTTTAATGCGGGCGAGTTGCTGCGCCTGCAACTTAATCGCACGCCCAGGCCAGGTACGTTGTTGCAGTTGCTCGATCCGCAACAGCGCGTTGTCGCCTTGCTGAATGTGGATGACCACGATAACAAGGGCACCGTTGCGCGTATTACGCAGTTGACCCAATTAGCGCAAACCAATTTGCAAATCACCACGCAGTTCCGCGTGGTGGCCAGCAAATCGACGGCGCAATTTAATCAATCAAGGAAATAATTTTTAAACATTTATTGCAACTCCCATGAAACGAATATGCCTGGTATCGGACCGTCAAAAAGAGGGACCTTTTTGACGAGCCTACAGGGATGTATCCACGGCGTGTCCGATACCAGGCATATTCGTTTCTCCGAGCCAGTGGTAATTAACAAAGGATATGGATTTCTTTCAACGGGATTGCGAGATCATCACATCACCGGATTACAGTGAACTCCTATGCACACGGCAGAGTCAGTAGCAATCAGTCGCCTTCAAGTAAAAGGCGATAAACGCACCAGCCAGGCACTGGTGCGCGACCTGGAGCAGACTTCCTGGCCCCTGCCCTTGCCTGCCCATTTGCAACACGCCTGGGTATTGGTGCGCGCAATACAGGTAACAGGCAAGGCGCGTGAGCTGCGCCGGCACACGGCAAAACAATTGGATGGCGAATTGCAATCGGCGGTCCGCGCCATTCATGGAAATGCCGCTGCTGCCAACGCCATCTGGTTTGCCTCGCTGCCGGAATTGGTTGCATTCCTGTCCATTGAATTGGCGTTAGGGAAAACCAGCCAGTGGTATTGGTCGCGTTGGGCCTACTTATTGCGGTATCCCAGGCGGGAAGCCATAGCCCGTTTGTTGTGCGAACATTGCGAATACCTGCCGGCGATTTTTGCGCAGCTACAAACGCAACAGCAATTGCGCAGTGTGTGGGCGCAGTTGAGCCATGGCAGCGCCAACACTATCGCGCGGGAATTATTAAAAGCCTGGCATTTGCCCGCATTCCCTGCCTGGCAAGCGGCTGTGGAATATCCCCACCTGGATAACCGAACAATTCGCCGGGGATTGCAGGCTCAAAACAAACTCCACGCCGTTTGGAAACCCTTGCTGGAAGGGCTGGCCCAAAAGGATGGCCGTGTCACCCTGGCGGCCATCATTTATGGCTTAACTTACACACCCTTGTGGTTGCAGCAAACACCAGCGGCCTTTATCCAAACATTTGCCTCGCTATTACCTGGATCGACGCCACGGGCTAACACCGTTCCGGTCACCGGGGAGCCGGGTGAACCACTGGGCAGTAAAAATAAATCACCGCAGAAACAGGTGTTATTTTTTAACAAAAAATCTCCGCAACAATCACCCCAGTCCGCCACTAACAACGCCGCGCCTGGAAGTACACCCGCAACCGCACCCGGCAGGCAAAACATGCCCGGACCCAAAAAATATTCACCGGTAATCGCTGGCGAGGCGAATGTTGCCAATGTGCCCGCTTATCGGGAAAACGAGCAAAAAAATTCGTTACCCCGTGGAGATAACCAGAACCCGGCGCCCGTTACCCACATCGACGCGCTTATGGAAAACCATGGGGAGACGCAGGAATTTTATGACGAGCCTGCGCTGTCAGCTGCCTATGAATTCACCACCCAATCCGGTGGATTCTTTTATTTATTAAACCCGTTGAACCAATTATTTACGGCGGAGCGTTTTGCAGGACAACCAGAAGCCTCCGTATGGCATTGGCTGCTCGACCTCTATCGCTTGTTTGCACAGCGGTTTCCCGCCTTGGACGGATGTATTGATCCACCCTTGTTGCGTTTTATGTTGCAGCAAATGCAACCCGAGGCAACGCCTGTTGAATTACAGCAATTATCGCTGCAAGTAATGGCATCACCGCCTGGTGATGTTGCCAACGCCTTGTTTGCCGACCTGCACCAACGCTTTGGCGCAACGAGTTCCTGGCGTGAATTGGAATCCTCACCCGGATTCTTCGCCACACCGGCGCGAGTCATGGCCACGGCCAGCCATTGGGATATTTATTTTCCATTAGCCTCTGTGCGCCTGGAGGTACGTTTGGCTGGTTGGGATATCAATCCGGGATGGTTGCCCTGGCTGGGGCGTGTGATCAACTTTCATTATGTGGAACAACCAGCGCCAACCGGCCCGGGAGCTGCACCATGAATTTGCCGCTGGGGGTTTTCCCCGCCTCCCTGCAACAACAAATAGCGGCGCAATTGGAGGCCTGGGTTTATCGCGGGTTATTAGCCTTTTGGCAGCGCGCCTTGCCAGCCGACCATGGCGTGTTCCAATTGATGCACCTGCGTGCGTGCGAATTGCTCGCCAATAGGGAACTACCCGCATGGGATAGCGATTGGCCCTGGGACAGCGCCCTCGATAAAGACTTCCCCTTACAGCAATTGATTGAGGATTTTTCCCTCACACCGGCGAGTTTATACGTGCTTGCACTGGCGGGGCATGTGGAAACCTCCCATTTGGTAAACCTTGCGTTGGCGGAATTGCAAGCCCCCGACCGGGCACCGCGATTATCGGTGCACCTGGCGAGCGCCCTGGCGCAAAATCTATTTGGTGAATCATTGCAGGCCGCCGATATCCATCAACCCTTGGGTGCGCTCGCCATTGCCGGGCATCCATTGGTCGCAAACCACCTGTTGGGTTTGCAGGGTGATGGGCCTTTACCCTTGCAACGGCTCACGACCAGCCCCTGGTTGTGGGCGCTGCTATTGGGTGGCCAGCCCCATTGGCCCGGCATCAAACCATTGCAGGCGGACATACACTGCGATATTGCACCAGGCCTCATGGGTGAATTGCACTTATCAGCGCGTTTGCTCAGGCAGTATCACGCCGGCAGCACAGGATTAATATTGCGTGGTAATCCCCACTCGGGGCGGACCCGGTGCGCGCAGGTCTTAGCAGAGTCCATGGCGTTGCACGCCGTGGAAATTCCGGTGGACCTCTGGCTTACCCAACCCGTGCTTATGCAAGCCTGCCGTTATGGAAAATGGTTGCCTGTTTTACGTTTGGCTTCCGCACCGACACGCTCCCTGGGCTTAGCGCAATCGCCGGTTCCTGTCGTCGTTATTTTGCCGAACGATGTGACGCTGCACGACGGCAATTTATTGGAATTGGACATCGGTGCGCCCGGTACTGAAGATCGCCGCCAACTTTGGTTGCGGGAATCCAATGATATTGAATTGAGCGAGCAGCTCGCACGTTGCGCGCGTTTGAGCGCACGCTCCATTCGTTGGGTCGCCAACAGCGCGCGGCAAATTGCCGGGCTTGCGCAACAACCCCTGGGACTGGAACACATTCGCGCGGCGCGCGCGCGCCTGGGCGTTGATAAATTACGCCTGCTCGCACAACCGGTCTTGCGCCAGGTCGATGGCGATGCGCTGGTCGTACCGCCGATGGTCAACGAGGGCTTGCAACTCGTGTTGCGTCGCGCCCACCAGCGCGAATCCCTGTGGCAGGGTTTGGGTTCCACACTCAGCGTAACGCCCAACCCCGGCGTGCGCGCACTATTTACCGGCGAAAGCGGCACCGGGAAAACCCTGGCGGCAAGCTACATCGCCACTTGCCTCGCGGCGCCCCTGTATCGGGTGGACCTGTCGGCGGTGATGAATAAATATATCGGTGAGTCAGAAAAAAACCTCGCGCAGTTACTGGATTATGCCGCCGCTGCCGATGTTGTCCTGCTGTTTGACGAAGCCGATGCATTATTCGGCAGCCGCAGTGATGGCCAGGAAACCGGCGAGCGCTTTGCCAATATGCTTACCAACTTTTTATTAACCCGTATCGAAACCCATCCTGGAATTGTCATCCTCACAACCAATAGCCGCGAGCGCATCGATAACGCATTCACGCGCCGACTGGATGTCATTGTCGAATTCCCCATGCCCGATTTTGCAGAGCGCCTGCACTTGTGGCGCAGCCATCTGGGCGAACGCGGCCCCGGTGAAGGGGTGTATCGCAATTTGGCCACCTATTGCGATTTGGCAGGGGGGCAATTGCGGAATGTCGTATTAACAGCCGCGTCCTTCGCGAATGACCAGCCCATTCGCTGCGAACATTTGCTGGAAGGTTTGAAAGCGGAGTATCGCAAACAGGGCCGTGACCTTCCCCGCAAATTGGAAGGGCTGGCAACGCAAAAATTCCTAACAGGATAAACACCATGCCTAATCTGGACCAGGTCCTTATCGTAAATCCCGAATGCAGTTTTTCCGACATCGCCGCCGCGATGAAAAATATCGGCTGGCAGCGCGACAGCCTTGAATTGGCGGCGCCGTCGTTAATTGCCAACGAACCGGAAGTTGCCACTTGGAGCTGGATGGGTAGCAAGCCCTTTGTGATTTACAGTTTTAACCCGGTGGTAAAAATGCGCGTGCTGGATGTTGCCGGTGTCCCGCCGGGATTGCGCGAAGGTATCGCGCACCAGCTTCCGTTACTGAATCACCAGGCGATTGAAAATTTATTCACTTCCGATGATGTCAGGGAGCGTTTGCTGGGGCTGTGGGCAGCGCAGGAAACCGAGCGGGTGGATTTGCTGGAGACCGCAAGGAAGCTGGTGAATGATCCTGAACCTGTACTGGCCGAACAGGCGCGCGATGTCTGCGCCAAACTGGAACGGATTAACCAGGCGCGCACCGAAGTCCTGGTGCAAATGAAAATGATCGAAGAGGCAACCCCGGCATTAATTCGCCGGTTAAATGATCCCTCCTTTATCCAATCACTCAAACCCAGCCGCAGTGATTTGCAAAAATTATTTGATGCAGGCCTGGTGGATGTAGCCTTGCAAGCGATTGAAAAAACCTACGCCGACCCCGGGCTACGAATTGCTTCAGCAGCTGATGCACAAATAAAAGCGGTTGCCTGCCCGGCGGGATTATTGCGTTGGCCCAATATGCTCAGCGATAAATTTCCCGGTGGTTATCGTGATCTCGCGGGCTGGATGGTGCCTAACCGCATCTGGGTTTGCTGGAAACTGGAATCCGCAGGCACCACAGTTTCCTGGGATGGGCTGGTGTGGCTGGATACCCACTGGTGTTGGTTGCCAAAAATTTTTCGCTTTCTCGTTCCTTATTTGATGAACGGTTCCAGTGGAACCCTTAAGCACTGACCATGGCTCGCACAGCAACCGCCCCAAGGACATCCGCCAGCGAGTCATCATCATTGACGACGAACAGCAGGTCTGCTGTTGCCAATGAATCTGCCACCGAAAATCCAGCGGCCGCCAGTGTGGTTCCTCCCGCGTACATGGGTTCTGCTCCAACACTGGATACCGCTACTCCCAATTATTCCTCCATCGGTGAAAGCCAATATGGTTATTGCTCCAGCATGAGTGAAGGGCTGGAAAATGTGTCTGTTTCCGAATCAGAAAGTTTTACCGCTGGAGAAACCGCTACGGAAGGAACGGCAGCTTCCACCGCGGTAGAAACAGAAAGCACTACCGAAGCAAGCGCCGCCGAATCCACTGAGGAAAACGCAGAAGAATCCAGCGAAGGCGACGAAGCGGAAACTGCCAGCGAGGAAGAAACGGCCGCATCAGAATCAGAAGAAAGCGAAGCAGAAACAACGGAGGAAGCGGCTGCGGAAGAACAAAGTGAAGGCGAAGAAGAGTCGGAAGACGAATCCGGAGACGAGGAATCTTCACCTGCCGGTAGTGGTGGCGGCCGTAGCGAGGAAGAGGCAGAAGGCATAGAAGCCATAGTCACCAAATTACCGCGCATGACCCCCATCCGCACACCTTACGTTGCCAGCGCGCCACCGCAAGCCATCGAAAGGCGCGATGAAATTATCAAGCGCACAGGTTCGCCACCGGAATTGCACCACGCCAAAGTGCGGCAATCGGTTGAACTGGTGGCGCAAGCTGCACGCGACGCCCAGCGCCGGATGGTCTGGACGCTGGGCAATATTGCCAGGGATACGCGCATCTCTATTGAAGGGATGGCGGATGAAATAATGAAAGCGGCTTCGGCGGCGGTGGCGCAAATCGATGATGCTATCAACACAGCCATGACCGATATTGAATTAGCCGCTGTAGAACGCATGGATTACCTGGATGGAGCCACGCTCCTCACCGGGGATGACCTGGACGCGAACCGCGATTTTACCAACCAGGCCATTGCCGGGGAATTAATGGCGGGTTCCGAATCTGTAACGAAATTAAATGATGAGGCCACCAAACGATTTGATGTTTATGTAGGGCAAGGTGCAGAAAAAATTCGCGCTATCCCCGGTCAGGGTGATGTCGAGCCCATACCGGCACCCGCATCCAGTAGTGGTGGCGGGGAATCATCGGATGCAGATTCCGCTGGTGATGCCGGTGAAGCACCGGATTACCAGATCATGGCGGATGCGGATATACACCTCCAGGAATTCCTGATGACGCAATCAGGAATTATCGGGGCCGTGGGTCCCAATGCCACCAGTTACTACGGCATCAGGGCCGCGCCAGTCCTGGAAGGCATGGAGGCCAGGACAGAAACCCAACTGGATGGTGCTGCAGAAGAAAAGGCTACCAACCTGGGCTCCCCCGCCAACCAAGCGCAGTTTTTAATAATGCTCCTGGGGCTGACCACGCCGGTTTCCAAATACCATGAAAATGACCAGACCGAAGCGGAGCAGGAAAATGAGCGTGAACTGCTGTCGCAAATGACAGAGACAGAGGCCGCCCATCATCGCGCGAATAAAACCATCATGCAGAAATGCGACATGGCGAAGGAATATGCGGACCGCGATTTGCGCGATAACCTCACCGATAATATCTGGAAGGCCGGACGCAAGGGCGCACAGGGTTTACGCAAACAAGCCGCTACCGCGGAAGTCACGTTAAACAATAATGCAGTACCTATGGCGGAAGCCTATCGCGATTTGATCGCTCGCCTCAATGCGTTATTGCCTCCCGGCCAATTCCTCGATTCACGCGAACTTATTCCTAAAGTTCTCGCCGCTCGCGAACAAGCCATCCAATTGCAAGCGCAACACCAGGCCGCTGCAAAAGAACAGGCGCTGGCAACAGAAACACAAATGGAGGAAGTCAAAAAACAACAGGTTGATGGCTTGTTTAAAGCCGCTTCCGACAGTATGCAAGGCATCAGGGATGTAGTGACACAAACCAGTTTTGATATGGAATTATTCGTCATGCAAATGACGGGCTCCATGCGTGTTGGCGCCGGTGCCTGCATGGTTGCCGCGCAGGAATATGCCAATCGCACTGCCGAGGGAATTTTAAATTCCATCAATGGTACATCCGGGCCGGGAATGGACCGGATCAATTCCGTTGCGGTGAGCTTTGTCAATGGCCAGGTCAGCATGGCCGAACAAGCGCAGTTCCAGCAACTCTCCAGCTTCGTGGAGATGATGGAAAGTACGGAAGACGAAGGTCCGCTCGTTAAACCCATGTTTGACGCGCAAAAAGATCTCAATGACCGCACCACCGAGCTGGATAGCGCCATGCCCCGGCGCGACACAGGGACTTGTGTGCTATTGGGCGCGGGGGCGGTATTGGCTGCCCCTGTTGTAGCCCTGCCAGCGGCAGTCGCGCTGGGTGTGTATTTATATGAAACCGATCCCAGTGAAAGTGCGGTGATGACCCAATTGGGGGGATTGGTATGGCCAGGGATATTGGCATTGGAAGAGGTTTTTGCAGATGAGAAAACCGATACCTTGCGCGGCCGCATTGAAGATCGTTTGGATGATCCTGAAAAATCCACGGCATTGGGTTTATTCAGCACCAGTGAGGAAGAGCGTGCCGAGTCACGCATGAATATCATTAACAATTCCACCCATTGGTACAGCGATTACAACCGCGAAGCGCGTGAAGCAGCGCTCTCCGGAATGAGTGCAGGTGAACGGGCAACGCTTGATCCGGCCCAACTGGATGAAGTTCGCCAGACCATTACCAATGACCTGGATGTGCACCAGCGCGATATATCCCTTGCGTACCTCGAAGGCAATCGCGAGCGCGCTGTTGCGGCGCGCACGCGCGAAGCCTTGGATAAGGGTGTGGAGGATGCCCGCTGGGGCTGGATTTTCAGTGCGCAGGAAGCGCAGCGCCGTTCGGACCAGGCGCGGGTAGACGCGATTGCCGGCATGGATGCCATGTTGCGGCGTGAATTGGCCGTGGAAAACGCGTTTGCCAATACCATGACCCGGGAAGAATTAAGTGGCAGTACCGACCAGGTTTACCAGGAATTTGCTTCATTGAGGGACCCCCGTGGCCGTCGTGCCGATTCATTCACAGCGGCGGAAGGGCGGCGCAGCATGATTGACTATGCGACCCAATCCCATACGTCCGCGGTATTGAATGTAAATCCGCTCGGTGTTGTGGGTATGGGGCCGCTGCTCTATGCCTCCCCTGAAACGGTGCGCATGTCCGGTGAAGCCAGCAGTTTTATCGAAGCGGCCGTCATGCACGGCAGTGATAGTGACGAAGCGCGTTCTGCGCGGGGTGCGTATGAAATTGCTGCCGCGCGTCGCGAAGGCGGCAGCCCATCGGAGACCACGCAGACTCGTTTAAGCGATGCCCTGGAAAATCGCACCCTGGCTACCCTGGAACGCGAAGTCCGCGAGGCGCGCACGCCCCAGGAGCGCTCACGTGCAGAGCGCCGCCTTGCCGAAGAACGCGCTAAACATCGCGCACGCTTGCAGGATATGGCGCGTGCCCTGGGTGCGCCGGAAGATATTGCCAGTGATCCCGCCGCTGCCGAAGAATGGATGAGTCGCCAGGTCGGGGATCTTTTTGCAGAAACCGATTCCATTTTCCAAACCGGCCCCAGCCACAGGCGTTATGGCGAAGAGATGATCACCATGGGACGCGCATCACTCGACGCGACTGTTGCCCTGGCGACCGATGGATGGGGCACGCATGACGATATGCTCACCCGCGGCTATACCGATCGCTCCCACGCCGAAATTGATGCCGCCAATGCACGTTGGGCCGACGAGCACGGCGGCGAAAGCATGGAGCAAATGCTCGGCTTGCGTAACGGTCGCGACCGCAAGAATCGCCTCGCTGGCGATGATGGCTGGTGGTCAGGTTTCGGGGCTGAAACATCCGGCGACCAGACCATGGGCCTGGAAATCCTGGCAATGGGCAACCCGGAAAATGACATGGACCGGATTGCAATTGCGAATTTGCGCTACGAGCACCAGCGTGTGCGTGGCACCGGGTTTATTGCCGAGCGTTCCATGGCGGGGACGGAAGAGCAAATTTTCCTGGATCGCAGTCGCGCCGATATGGCGCGAGTCATTTTGGCGGAGGCCGTCCGTCGCAATCCTGGATTGGCAGGCCGATTTGATAGCGACCCCCTTGCGATTTTCAATGCCGATGGATCAATCAATAGCGATATCGCCAGCGCCGCTTTTGAAAACGGGAATTTCCGTGGCAGTGCAACGGAATTGCGCAATGCGACGGCACATATCGGTTATGCGGCGGATGCGTATCGCGCTGAAATAGATCGCCAGGAATCCATGCTGACCACAGGTATAACTGTGTTGGCATTAATCGCTTCCATTGCGCTCATGTGTATTCCCGGTGTCAACGTGGTGGCCGCTGGAATTATTTCTGCCGTTATCGCAGGCGCGGCCACACTCACGGTGAAATACGGTATGCGCGGCGAGCGTTATGGCTGGGAGGAAGCGGCGACGGATGTTGCTACCACCGCCATTGAAGTTGCCACCGCCGGTATCGGTGGCGCATTGGCCGGTGGTTTGGGCAAAGCCGGTATGGCCGGCCGCCTGGCGAAAATTGGCGATGTGATGGTTGCGCGCCTGGGTAAAGTGGGCGGTGCCGTTGCGCGTGAAGCGATTGTCAGCGCGGTGAGCAGCGCAGCGTCTACCGCAATACAGGACGATACCTGGAAGGATGGCCTTGGCGCGGGCTTGGGGCGGTTGGCAAACAGCGCAATTCGCGGTGCTGTGGTTTCCGCCATTTCTACCGGTGTTTCCGAAGGACTGACCGCGAAACTCAACACCCGCATGGCGGTGGGTGATGTCGATCCTGCCAATATGGCGCGCTGGCAAAAAATGGCAACGACGCTGGGCCCGCATGGCAGTGAAATGATTCGTGAAGGCATCGCCAACGGTGTGGGTACCTTTGCCAGTGAAGCGGTAGGCATCGTCATTGATTACGCGCAAGGTAATTTCCATGGTGATTTTGGTGATGCCCTCAAGCAAGTCGGATTGGCAACCCTGCGCGAAACGGCAACCAGTGCCATACGCGGAGGTGTCACCAGTTTAAATCGCCAACGCTATCGCCAATTGCTGGATGTCGCGCGGCGCGGCGGCCCGATGAGCCCTAACGATTACAAGGCTTTGCGTTTATTCGCCATTTCCGCAGGGGCGATGAACTACGACAGCGACATCAACACCATGCGCAAGGAAGTGGACACAGCCCGCGATCTGTTGGCGCGTATGCCTCCCGGACTGCGCGAACATGCCAGCGCCATGGACGCAGACACCCTCAGCCGATTAATGGGCATGATGGAATCTGCGGACTTGGGTGATTTGAAAGACGCCGACAAGAAAGCGGAATTTTTACGTGAACTGGGTGAAAGTGTCCCAGGCCTGGATGCGCGCGCATTCATGGCTGAATTAAATGATGTGATTAGCCGCCGTGCCCCCACCGATACGGAAACCGCTATAGATCCGGCGCAACAAAACCAGCTTCGTGCACAGTTGGGGTCGAACCTCCATGAAGGTTTGAAATTTGCACTCGATGATGTACGCATGGATGGATTGCAACATCTTTCCGCTGCGGAGCTGGAACAGGCAGCGGCCATGATCGCCAGTGGCAAATTTAACAGCGCTGAAGCGGATGCGTTAATGCGTGCTGCCAGGCAGCGAAATCCCGAGCTTGATGAATTTGGCTTCTTAAGTAATTTGCACTCCGCGGTGAAAAATTCAGAAAGTGCCCAGGCTGCGCTTAACAAAAACGCCGATGCAAGGCGTCAAGGTATTCTTGAACTGGTCCCCGACGCTGCCGCACCTATCTTCAGGCACTTGCCCGACGAAGATATTGCGCTTGCGCAACGGTTGATTCGCGCGGGAGATCCGGGTACTCCACAACAGCAGGATGCGCTTTTCCGCGCGGCCCACGCAAAAAACCCTGAATTGACACACGACCAGTTCCATCAGTTTATGGCGAAAGCCGCGCGCGACATGCGTACCCGTTTGGCTGCTGAAGCGACGGCAAAACGTGCAGCACGCGAAGAAGCTATGACAGATGTCCCTGAACACTTGCGGTCAACATTGTCCGTACTGCCCGAGGCTGGCCTGGTTGAATTGCGTTTGCGCCAAATGGAAGGGAGTTTATCGCCCGCTGAAAAAGTGCGCTTGATCGAAATGGCAAGGAAAGCAAATCCCGATGTGGATGTGCGTCAACTCAGCGATGCAATTGACCAAGCGGTTGCAACCAAACCTGCCGCGCGCATCACTGACGCTGAAACGGCTGAGTTGCGTAAACACTTGGTCAGTGGAGTACCGGCAGACCAGCGTGCCCTGATACAAAACACACCTATCATGGTGATCTCGGATACTGAATTTGCAGCCATGACCCGCTCTCACAAAGGCCAGGCTGTCACTATGATTATCGATGGCAGGCCGGTTATCGTGATGCGCGAAGGTGCCAATCCGAAAGCGCTGCGCGAAGAGGGAATCCACGCATTGCAAGCCCGTGACCCGCAATGGGCCAAACATATCGGCTCGCTTGATGAGCAACATTTAGCGAATTGGGATGATCTACCGCTTGAGCAACAAATTATCCTCTACCGCAATAAAGTTGCCCTGGAACTGGATGCCCAGCAACGAATGATTGCCTCTATCGAAGCAGACATTGCCAACGCAAAAACGCCACAAGAAAAAGCGGCGCTGCAACGCCAATTGGAACAAACACAGCTGGCCCACACCAACCTCAGCAGGCGTATGGGAGAAGTAGGCAATATGGATGCGATGGATCTTGCCAATATCAAAGCCGGATTCAGCGAAAGGCCGCAGTGGCTGGATCAACCTGCGCGGTTGTTTAATAAGGATGATAGCGTTACCGACAAACGACAATTGACGCAAAAGGAATTGGAGGAAATAAAAAACGCCTTATTAAAATCTGCCACGAAAAGTCAACGAGCCCAACTGGAGAATGTTTTACATTCATTGCCTCCGGATGCCATACAAAAAATACATGAGCTACCAGGGCACGTTAAAAATAATCCTGAACTTTTAAATAAAATCCTGCTTGCGTGCAAGGAAGCTCCGGACCCCATCGCATTTGCGGATGGATACTCCCGCCTGGTGCCAACAGACAGCATCGGCAGGGAATCCCAGGCTCATTTGGAAAAATTAAGCAAGCTTAAAATAGGCCAATTGATAGAAGCGGCCCAACTTGCCAATCACCTTCGGGCGGCAGGGGCCGATGACGTTTCGGTCAGGAAATTGTTTAAGGAAACGTTGCTAAGCGATGATTTTAGTCGCATCAGGATTTTGGCTGGGATATTGGATGGCGGCGGCTCCGGTAATATGGCGCTCAGGTTACACCAGGTCTTGAACAACAAAGGCGCCATTATCGATGTTAAAGCCATGGAGCCAGCCTTGCTCCTGCGCGCATTGAAAGCCGGAATGTCCGCAGAGGATACCGCTACCCTCTTGAAGCATTTGCGAAGCATAAAAAATCCCGAACAATTCATCAGCAATATGGAAGCACTGGTCGCGGCAGCGGGAGCAAAGGGTGCGAAGTACGTCCTCGATAATAGATACGGCCCGGAACTACTCAACAAGGTTGCCGACTTGGCCCGCATGTCTCCAGCGGACCCGGTGCTTCACCTTTTATTGGGTAACGAACATTACCTGTTTGCCATGCACAAGAAATATCTGGTGGGGCACAGCGAAAAGGAAAGCCTGTTTCCCCACCATCTGGGTGTTGTTGAGGACCGCATTGCGCTACTAAAGCGCGCCAACGACCTTGAATCAGCCGCCAATAAAGCATTGCAAGACTCCAAAGACCAGGACCTGGACAATAAAATCACCCAGCTTTCAGAGTTTGAAACAGAACAAGCAAATCTGGTTAACCACCTGGATGCAGAAATTAAAAAAATAGAGAACGAAATAGAAGCTTTACAG
>CBFGOY010000022.1:0-70713 GCA_965650515.1 uncultured Cellvibrionaceae bacterium
ATCTACCCTGTAATCATAGTTTCCTTCAGCAATGGACATAGCTCCCTTTGGTTCGCTCATAATCATTTTTCCTGGCAATCCAATGCTTCTGATGAGATACCGCAAGTGTAGTGAATCTTTCCACTTTCCAGCGCTTTTTCAGCCGCAGCGTTTATCTGTCGGTTCTCTGAGGAATCGTCGATAAAATTCTTAGGGTTCCATTGCTCAGACTTCCACAATTCCATGATTTCCATTTTTTGATTAGCGAGATAGGAATCAAATTTTTCAATCGCTTCTTTCATACTTGCGGCTGGAACCACGCCAATACCTAACATAAATTCCGATCCATCAAGGTTTTCAGGGGAATCAGGTGCAATAGAAGCCTTGTGATGTAATAGCCAAACCGATTGAATTACCATTTCCGTAGTCTCCTTAGGTTAATTCGACATTACGAGCAGTTGATGTCTACCCTACCTTAATTTAGGTATACAAATATTGACATTACCTGATGCACAATAAATAAAAAGCACAGCAATTGCTTGCTGCGCTTTTTCCCCGAGTAATGCAGATTAGCTAACCGCCCCACTCCGATTCACACCATTAATCAGCGCCCTAACCGCAGACGTAATAATATTGCGATCCTGCCCTACACCGTAAACCGGTTTGCCGTTATTCACCTTAATTTCAACGTAAGTGACCGCGGCCACGTCGGAGCCTTCACCAATTGAATGTTCGTGATAGTCGATCACATTTACATCGGCATTTATAAACTGGCTGATAGCGTGTGCGGCAGCGTCGATTGGGCCATTGCCGCTGCCACTGATTTGCACGGTTTTATTCTGGTGCTGCGCATGGATAACAATATCAACCTGGTGACTGTCGTCCTGTTCCGTAAATTTGCTGGATTGGTAAGTAATCGGTGAATTCACGGCAAAATATTCATCATTGAATATTTTCGCGATTTCCGTTGCCTTCACTTCCTTACCGGTAGTGTCACTTACCTTTTGGACCACTGAACTGAATTCAATTTGCAAACGACGTGGCAATTGCAAACCGGCTTCCTGTTGCAACAGGAAACTTACACCGCCTTTACCGGATTGCGCATTCACCCGCACTACCGCATCGTAACTGCGGTTTAAATCGGCCGGGTCGATGGGCAAGTAAGGTACTTCCCATAAAGTATGTTTTTTCTGTACCGCAAAACCTTTCTTGATGGCATCCTGGTGCGAACCGGAGAAAGCGGTAAACACCAATTCACCAGCGTAAGGGTGGCGTGGATGCACCGGTAATTGGGTACATTCTTCATGCAATTTACGCACTTTGTCGATATCAGAAAAATCCAAACCGGGATGCACGCCTTGCGAATACAAATTTAATGCGAGGGTGACCAGGTCCACGTTACCGGTGCGTTCGCCATTACCAAACAAGCAACCTTCCACGCGATCGGCGCCAGCCATCACTGCCAATTCCGCAGCGGCGACCGCAGTACCGCGATCATTGTGCGGATGTACACTGATGACGATGGAATCACGGCGATTAATATTGCGGTGAATCCATTCTATTTGGTCCGCGTAAGTATTGGGCGTATTCATTTCTACCGTTGCCGGCAAATTCAAAATGATTTTTTTCTCGGGTGACGGATTCCAGATTTCCACTACCGCATCGCAAACTTCTTTTACAAAATCAATTTCCGTGGAGGAAAATACTTCCGGTGAGTATTGGAAAATCCAATCCACTTCCGGCGCCAGGGCGGTTAATTCCTTTACCCAACGGGTACCCTGCAAGGCGATATTTTTTACGCCTTCTTTGTCGGTGTTATACACAATTTTGCGGAATGCCGGTGCGAGCGGATTGTACATGTGCAAGATCGCGCGCTTGGCGCCGCGCAAGCTCTGCACGGTTTTTTCGATCAGGTCGTAGCGCGCCTGTACCAATACTTCAATCGTTACGTCATCGGGAATTAAATTTTCTTCAATCAGCAAGCGAGTGAAGTTGTAATCAATTTCACTCGCTGAGGGAAAACCGATTTCAATTTCCTTGAAACCGATCGCTACCAATTCCTTGAACATGCGCAATTTGGTTTGTACGGACATAGGGTCAATCAGCGCCTGGTTACCATCGCGCAGGTCTGTACTCATCCAAACGGGCGGCTTTTCAATGTGGTTGTTCGGCCATTGGCGGTCGGGCAAGGAAACGCCGACAAAACGCTGGTATTTGTTGGATGGGTTGGCAAGCATGATCGACTCCTGTTGAAAGTTTTATCCCCTGGCCCTGTTTTCATGGAAGAAGCTGGTGCTTTGTGAGCAAGCATTGGGCTGTGTGATTAACCTTGTGGGTTTGCTGTCGCCTTCCCTTAGATGTGTCACCTAATTAAGGCACTGCCCAGATTCCACGCCGCGAACAGGGTTGGGGATTTCCGATAGTCTAATGAAACTCTGGCGGCAGATGATTGCCAAGATTGTGCTAATATCTGTCTGTCGGCAATTTTATTGCTTATTTCATTATATTTTGGATTTTTTATTTCTCAGTAACAGGTTTTATTGCTATGGAACTGGACCGTTATGACCGCTTGATATTGGAAACCTTGCAATTGAATGGCCGCATCTCCAATCAGGAATTGGCGGACGCTATCAACCTTTCACCCTCGCCTTGCTTACGCCGGGTGCGAGCATTGGAGGAATCCGGATTGATAGACGGTTATGTGGCCCTGTTGAATGCGCGGAAACTGGGTTTGACTCTGGTGTCATTTATCCAGATCAGCATGGATAAACATACCCCGGACCGCTTCGATGCCTTTGAAAAAACCGTGGAAGCCTACCCGGAAGTGCTGGAATGCCATTTGATTACCGGCCAATCGGCGGATTATTTGTTGAAAGTGATCGTTAAAGACATGGATGCCTACCAGCAATTCCTGTTGCAAAAACTGACGCGGATCGAAGGTGTAAGCGGTGTACATTCTTCGTTTGTACTCAAATCACCAGTGAATAAAACGGCATTGCCGGTAGGATGATTTGCGGTACTGCCAGAAGCGTATGACACACATCCTTTTACTGGAGCGAATACTGTCAAGGCACAAACACCCTTATATCATTTCCAAATTTAATGGCATCCAGTTTTCGATTCTGATTCGATATTTGCACGGAATAATAAACCGGCGCGCCCAGAGCATCGCCAGTGATACTTAATTCGTAATTGCCGTTGGCGAGTGGAATTGAATAAGCACCTGAATTAAATACCGGGTAGGACCTGCCATTAATTGTAATAGTAATTCCATTCAAACCTTCACCGACATCGTAGAATTCGTTGTTGTTGGAATCGTTATAGATTACGCCGGTTAAAAAATAATTCGAACCCGAACGCGCGAAATTTTGCGTCAGCATCGATGATAAATAGTTGGTGTTATTTTGCATAAAATAACCCTGCCTTTGACCCACACCCAATTCACGATAACTTTCGCTAAGTATATTCACACGATGGCCGGGTGATTTAAACAAGCCTTCATGTTGCGATACCGCATAGCTGGTTAAATTAATGCTGCTCGCGGTGGTACCGCCCCAGGCAATATTTTCGCCACTTGCCCAATTGCCGATGAATTCATAACCCGATGCAACCATCCGCTGTTGGGGTGTGGAATTATTTGCACCTGTGTGAGAAAAAATATCGGTATCCAACATCCATTGGGAATGCTTGCGGGATGAATCAATTAGCAGCAGGTTATGCGCGAGCGGGGGCTTGGGTGTGTCGGTAATTTGGGTACCTGTAATTCCCTCATTTAAACCTATTCCCAATCGGGCGGCTTCCGCTCCCGGATTGGCGCGCGCGCGATTAACCAACTCGACCACCAGCACTTCTTGCGCTGTAGGTTGTTTGGCAAGATCAACCGAACCGGGTGTTGCGCTCACTTCGATGCTTGTTGTGCTTTCCTGATTGCTATTGATCGCCGTTACAACAAAATAATAAGTTTCCCCGTTACGTAAATTGGTGACATTGTAGGGAGAATTTACGTTATCCAAACGTGTTCCATCCTCAAAGCTGGCAATGTTGCTAACCAGGATATTTCCTTCAGTCGCGTAATAAATTCGATAACCCGTTGCACCATTGACCGTGTTCCAACTAATGGTCACCGATGTGTCACCAGGCACAACTGAAATATTTTGCGGCGAGGCGAGGGATTCCCCAACGGATGAATTCGCGTTCGAGGAAAGACTGGAACTCAAACTGCTTTGAATGGATAAACTATTTTGGATAGAAGACGTATTGGATGACGGTGGATTTGACGTGCCACCGCCTGAAGATCCACCACAGGAAACTAACGTTAATAAAATAAAAAATACACAGGGGATACAGGAAAAAATGTTCATAGCCTTAACCACATGTCTCGCCACTAGTTACCAAATAGTAGCAACCCTGATTAAGTCGAACCGAGAAGCTGCCCACACAAGTCAGGGGCTTACATCGAGGATAAGATCAACCTTTACTATCAGCATTATTTTTTATAAAGATGCTGGTTCGCTTCTGCGATTTCCACATCCTTAAGCGTAAATAATGTTTATCCGGATTGAAAAAAGAAATTATTTTTTACATTAAAAAAGGGGCTTAAAGCCCCTTTTTTAATCGCCTGTTATTTATGTACTTTCGACGCACGACGATCATTCTTGCGACGTTCATGGGGAACATCTTGCGGGATCCCCTGGTGGCGCGCACGACGATCAGGTTTTTGGCGCTCTTCCAACGCATCTTCAATTTGGGTTAATAGCACCTTGGTTACTTTTTTTTCACTCATCGTTCATTCCATCTCCCAGTTGATCACGACTAAACACACACCACGGCTTGAGTATAGTCCAGCGAAAAGACAGCATTTGTGAAACTGATGCAATTTTTAATTTCAATTTCTAATAAAAAATCGAGATTGGCTAATTTTTAAACATCCAGGTTAGCAACCGCTAAGGCATTACTTTCAATAAAGTCGCGGCGTGGTTCCACAGCGTCTCCCATCAAGCAGGTGAAAATTTGATCAGCGGCGATAGCATCCTGGATGGTTACACGCAACATGCGGCGGGTCTCCGGGTTCATCGTGGTTTCCCATAACTGCTCGGGGTTCATTTCTCCCAAACCTTTATAGCGCTGGATGTTGTAACCCTTGCGCGACTCTTTCATCAGCCATTCCAGGCCTTCGGCAAAGCTGGCAACGGGCTGCTTGCGCTCACCGCGTTGGATGTAAGCACCTTCCTCAATCAGGCTCTCCAGTTTTTCACCCAGGGAAACAATTGACGCATATTCGCCAGAGGCAAAGAAGTCGTGGTTGAACGGGAAAGCGTTGCTGATTCCATGGGCGATAATGACCACCTGTGGCAGGAACAGGTGACGTTCGTTATCTTCGCGAACCTCAATGGTATATTTTTGGCTGCCTGCGCGCGCATCCAGGCTGAAACGAGCCAGCATTTGGTCACACCATTGCTGCATATGACCTTGGTCAGCCAAGTGTTCCGCGCGGATCGCCGGCAAATAAATCATCTGCTCCAATACTTCCGCCGGGTATAAACGTGACAGGCGATCAATAGTTGCCATTACCTTGCGATATTCGTACACCAGTTTTTCCAACGCCTCGCCTGCAATTGCCGGAGCACCAGGATTCACATGGAAGCTGGCGTCTTCCAACGCCGCCTGGGTGAGGAATTCGGTCATCGCCAGTTCGTCTTTCAAATATTGTTCCTGTTTACCCTTGGCGATCTTATATAGCGGAGGCTGGGCGATATAAATATGGCCGCGTTCTATCAATTCACGCATTTGGCGGAAGAAGAATGTCAGCAACAGTGTGCGGATATGGGATCCGTCCACGTCGGCGTCGGTCATGATAATAATGCTGTGGTAGCGCAGTTTTTCCGGGTTGTAGTCTTCTTTACCAATACCGCAACCCAGCGCGGTAATCAGGGTTCCCACCTCGGCGGAGGAAAGCATTTTGTCAAAGCGCGCTTTTTCCACGTTGAGGATTTTGCCTTTGAGCGGCAGTATCGCCTGGGTCTTGCGTGCGCGGCCCTGCTTGGCAGACCCGCCCGCAGAATCACCTTCCACCAGGTAGAGTTCCGATAAAGCCGGATCCTTCTCCTGGCAATCCGCCAGCTTGCCGGGTAAGCCGGCTATATCCAGCGCACCTTTACGGCGAGTCATTTCACGCGCCTTGCGGGCTGCCTCGCGGGCACGCGCCGCATCAATCATCTTCCCGACAATGGACTTGGCATCTACCGGGTTTTCCAGCAAATACGCGCTGAAATACTCGGCCATCTCCTGTTCAACGGCGGTTTTCACTTCCGAGGAAACCAGTTTGTCTTTGGTTTGGCTGGAGAATTTTGGATCGGGAACTTTAACCGAAATGATTGCTGTCAGGCCTTCGCGGGCGTCATCGCCAGTGGTGGCAACTTTGGCGTTTTTGCCGATACCCTCCTTTTCGATATAAGTATTAAGCAGGCGGGTTAAGGCTGCCCGGAAACCCGCCAGGTGAGTGCCGCCATCGCGTTGGGGAATATTGTTGGTATAGCAAAACAGGTTTTCCTGGAAGGAATCATTCCATTGCAACGCAACTTCCACTCCAATCCCGTCCTCGCGATTGCTAGCAACAAAGTGGACCATCTTATTAATGGTGGTTTTATTCTTGTTCAGGTGTTCAACGAATGCCTTAAGACCGCCTTCATATTGATACACCTCTTCCTTCGCTGTACGTTCATCTTTCAAAACAATACGCACACCCGAGTTCAGGAATGATAATTCGCGCAAACGTTTGGCGAGGATTTCGTATTGGAATTCTATGTTAGTGAAGGTTTCTGCCGACGGTTTGAAGTGGATTTCAGTACCGGTGCTACTTGCATCGCCCACTACCGTTAAAGGCGCATCAGGCACACCATGGCGATAAATCTGTTCATGGATCTTGCCACCGCGGCGAATAGTCAATTTCAAGTATTCCGAAAGAGCGTTGACGACTGAAACACCCACACCGTGTAAACCACCGGATACCTTATAGGTATTGTCATCGAATTTTCCGCCTGCGTGCAGGACAGTCATAATAACTTCCGCAGCGGAAACGCCTTCCTCATGCATATCGGTGGGAATACCGCGGCCGTTGTCAGATACAGAAACAGTTTCATCCGGATGGATAATCACTCGCACTTCTGTACAGTAACCTGCCAATGCTTCGTCGATAGAGTTATCAACCACCTCAAACACCATATGGTGCAAACCTGAGCCGTCATCGGTGTCGCCAATATACATCCCTGGGCGCTTACGCACCGCATCCAGGCCCTTAAGGACCTTAATACTGGACGAGTCGTAAGTATTCTCTTCTGACATAGCAATTCTCCGCTTTATTGTTTATAGCCATTAGCAACAGGCTAATCACTTCATTCTCTTCTTTAAAAGGAAGCTTACGCTTCAACTACCCTGCCATGTTCCACGTGAAACAATTTCAGGGGCATATCAGTATGATCTTGCCAGCTAGATACCAGTACATCCCTTTCTACGCCGGTTATGAACACTTGGGTTCCCATCCTGGCCAACCATCTCACTAACAAGGTCCTATGCCTTTCATCGAGTTCCGCCGGTAGATCATCTACTAAATAGACCGGCTTACGCCCTGTCATTTCACTAAACACATAGCCTTGGGCAATTTTAAGGGCGCAAACCAATAGCTTTTGTTGGCCGCGCGATAATATTTCTGCTGCTTCCTGCCCATTAACCGTAATGCGAAGATCCGCCCTATGGCTACCGGACTGGGTATAACCGATGCGATGATCACGTTCCAGGCCCGCATTCAATACATCAGCATAGGATTTATCCCTATCCCAGCCACGGTAATAACCAAGCTTTATGCCATCGATCTTGATGAACTCCTTACAAAATTCATCAAATACAGTTTGGAATTGAACAAAGGAATCCTGACGAAACTGATCGATTTTTTCAGTCAGTATTATTAACTCCTGGTCCCAAGGGGCTAATTCAAGGGCGTCTATTCTATCATGACGCAACAGGCTATTGCGGTGTTTAAGGCAGCGCTGGATGGCTTTCCACGCCGGAAAGAACGCATGTTCCACGTGAAACACTAACCAATCAATAAACTGCCTGCGTATTTTGGGACTACCTTCCAACAACAAAAAAGTTTCCGAATTAATAACTTGCACAGGAAGGTAGGATGCCAGCTCTACCACTGAAGGGACCACAGCTCCATTTGCTTTAAAACTCACTTTTCCATCCAGGGTACGAGTAATACCGAGGGGCACATCAGACCCATCGTCTGTTCGTACTTTGCCAAATACGGTGAAGGATTGCTGGTGCTGACGAATCAATGGTTTGTGCTTATGGCTGCGAAAAGATCGCCCTAATGCAAGCAAATTAATAGCTTCCAACAGACTGGTTTTACCAGATCCATTTTCACCAAAAATAAGGTTTACCTGCGCTGAGGGAGTGATATCCACTTCCCCAATATTCCGCAGGTTTTGAATTAACAATCGATTTAAGGTCATAAGACCAGGGAATTAACCAATACGTTTAATTGGTTAGAGTCGCATTGGCATAACAACATAAAGGGAATCACTATTTTCAGGTTCTTCCAATAACGCACTGGAGTTTGCATCCGACAGGGTAATTTTTATATTTTCGTTGCTGATAACGTTAGCGACATCCTGCAAATAACTCACATTGAAGCCAACCTCCAGGGAATCGCCGGCGTAATCCACCGTTACCTGCTCTTCTGCTTCCTCTTGCTCCGGGTTATTGGCAACTATCGTGAGTGTGCCTGGGGACAACAATAAACGAACACCGCGATATTTTTCATTTGAGAGGATCGCGGTACGTGCAAATGCCTGCTTCAATTCGAGGCGGGAACCTATGACCACCTTATTACCACCGCGTGGCAACACCCGCTCATATTCGGGGAATTTGCCATCCACAAGCTTGGATGTAAAAGTGTAATCCACCGACGTCACACGGATATGGTTGGAACTCAGCACAATCTCCACCTGGGCGGTGGAATCATCCAACAGCCGGGACAACTCCAACACGCCTTTGCGCGGCAATATTGCCTGGATTACATCACTGGAATTAACCGCTACCGCACGGGTGCACATCGCCATGCGATGCCCATCGGTGGCAACCACCCGCAATTGGTCCTGGCGTACTTCCCATAACATACCATTGAGGTAATAACGAACATCCTGTTGCGCCATCGCAAATGCGGTGCGCTCAATCAGGCGTTTCACTTCCTGTTGGGCACAACTGAAACGCAAATTGCCGGGGGTATCCTCAACATTGGGAAAGTCAGCCGCCGGTAAGGTTGACAAGGTAAAACGGCTGCGGCCGGATTTGACCAAAATCCGGTTCTCCTCCAACGTAAACTCGATATTGCTGCCATCTGGCAGCGATCTGCAGATATCTACCAGCTTACGTGCAGGAACTGTAATTTCCCCGGATTGGCCCGGTTGCTCCAGCGTCAGGCGACCGACAATTTCTACTTCCAGGTCAGTACCGGTGAGTGACAGCTGGTCACCCTGAAGTTGTATCAACACATTGGATAGCACCGGCAATGTTTGGCGACGCTCCACCACACCAGCTACCAGTTGTAAGGGCTTGATCAAAGCTTCGCGGGATACGGCAAATTTCATGTGATGGTCTCTTAGGTAATCTTCCGGGACTTGTTAGTTAGTTTCTCTTCAATCACAGCACAAAATATAAACAGCCTTTATAAATCAAGTTGTTAGCGAACGCAGCAAGTTTTTCATATCTTCGCGGATATCCGCCGTTTCTTCCTGCAATTCCTTAATTTTCCTGCACGCATGGAGTACGGTTGTATGATCGCGACCGCCAAACGCTTCACCAATTTCAGGCAAGCTATGGTTGGTTAACTCCTTCGCCAGCGCCATGGCTACTTGGCGCGGACGCGCCACCGAGCGGCTGCGGCGCTTGGAAATCATATCGTTCATTTTGATTTTGTAATATTCACAGACCACACGCTGGATATTATCGATACCTACTTGCTTGTCCTGTAATGCCAGCAAATCTTTCAGTGCCTCACGCACCAGCTCTACATCTATAGCACGACCGGTAAAATTGGCACTGGCGATGACCCGCTTGAGCGCCCCCTCCAGGTCGCGCACATTGGCGCGAATACGTTGGGCAATAAAGAAGGCTGCATCGTGAGGCAAATCAATATTCACCTGTTCAGCCTTCTTCATCAGGATGGCAACGCGCGTCTCCAGCTCCGGCGGCTCCACCGCCACCGTCAGTCCCCACCCGAAGCGAGATTTTAACCGCTCTTCCAACCCATTGATTTCCTTGGGAAAACGATCACAAGTCAAAATAATCTGCCGCCCACCTTCAAGCAATGAGTTAAAGGTATGAAAGAATTCTTCCTGGGAGCGCTCTTTACCGGCAAAGAACTGGATGTCATCAATCAGGAGCGCATCCATGGAGCGGTAATAACGTTTGAAATCGTTAATCGCATTGAGCTGCAAGGCCTTGACCATATCGGCGACGAATCGCTCTGAATGCAGGTAAACCACCTTGGCGTTGGGATTACGCGCCACCATGGCATTGCCAACCGCTTGCATCAGGTGGGTCTTCCCCAAGCCAACACCACCATAAATAAATAGTGGGTTGTAGGCACCACCGGGGTTCTCGGCTACCTGGCGGGCTGCCGCCAGGCCCAACTGGTTGGATTTACCTTCCACAAAGGTGGCAAAGGTAGATGAGGCATTTAAGTAATTACTGTGTTTCAGGCCACCTTCCACTTCGATATCGGGGACTGGCCGGGTATTGGGTTCCAACAGCAGCTCTTCGGAGTTATCCAGTGACTTACCCTCATAATCGACCGAATTGCCGGGAATATCTGCCAGACCCGGGAATGCCTCAATTTTGGCAACCCTGGTTGAAGCAAGGCCCGCTGGCGAAGGAACATTCGAAACGGTTGAAACCGGGGCGGGTTCCGGTGAGCTAGCCACTCGGGCTTGGAAACCCGGCGCCGGACGGGCAATTACCCCGACAGCTACGTTCAGGTTTTTATCCTGGTGATAATGAAGCGCCAATTCGCGGATACGATTCAGAAATTTGTCATTCACCCAATCGCAAATAAAGCGGTTGGGTGCGAGTAACTTCAACTCCATTGGGGCTGCCGACTCATCGATTTGCAATGGCCTGATCCAGGTATTGAACTGCTGGGAGGGCAATTCGTCCTGTAGGCTAGCCGCGCATAATTTCCAAATCGATTGCAACAAAACCAAACTCCCGTAACGCTCCCGCGTTTTATTGTTAACAAGGGGGGAGCAAGTCTACTCGCGCGCGGTAAAGTTATCCACAGTAAAATACCAAAAATAATTCAATGGATTAAAACTTAGCCATTAAAATTCAATACGTTACGAAAGTAACCCAAGCTTTATCCTCCCATTGTAAAAATAATTTATACGCCATACCTGTGGATAAACCTGTTAGTAATTTATGGATTATCTGGGGGAAAACTGGCATAACCTGTGATTCCCGCGTTTTTAGAACTTTTGTAGATAATTTGCTCAAAATAATTTGCTTTAGCACAAGCCCTTCATTAGAATTCGCCCTCTTTTCGCACACCGTGTGAATTAACTCAGGATTTTTTAACAGGTTTATCATGAAAAGAACATTCCAACCCAGCAATCTGAAGCGCGTTCGCAACCACGGTTTCCGTGCACGTATGGCTACCAAGAATGGCCGTTTGGTTTTGGCCCGCCGTCGCGCCAAAGGCCGTAAAGCGTTGACCCGCGTTTAATTGGTCCCCTTTTTTGGTTCACTAGCAGTTTGTTGACCTTCGTTATTGGCCTGGTGAATAAAAGTAGTCGATGCGGGTCCAGCCAAGACTATCTTTTGTGTGCTTATGTCAGCCAATATAGAAACTCAACAGCCTGCTAGTTCGAATCAGCCATGTGATTCTTCCCCGGTATCTTCTGCTTCTTTTCCCAAATCCCTGCGTTTGCTGGATGCCTCCGGTTTCCAGAAAGTTTTTGACGACGCCCCGTTTCGCGCATCACACCAGCATTTTTTAATTTTGGCCCGCAGCAACCAACAGGCAAACGGTCGGCTCGGTCTGGTAATTGCCAAAAAACACCTTCGCCTTGCTGTCCAACGCAACCGGTTCAAGCGTTTGATCAGGGAGTCGTTCCGTACCCAGCAAACCGCCTTTGTCGGCCTTGATGTGATAGTGCTATCGCGCAAGGGCTTGGAAACCCTGGAAAATGCCGAATTCACCCGCCAACTTAACCAACAATGGCAGCGGATTTTCAAAAAAGCGCGCCAGCATGGGTTAAGATCGCAACCCCAAGGGGAGGCTGGGTAATGAATTGGACTATAAACCTGATCGGCAAACTGTTTAACAAGCTGCATAGCTTGCTCTTATGGTTGGCGATCAAACTGATTCATACCTACCGATACCTGCTAAGTCCCTGGTTGGGAAACCAATGTCGCTTTTACCCAACCTGTTCCCACTATTCGGAAGAGGCGCTTAATCGCCATGGTTTTTTTTTCGGGTCTTATCTAACCCTGCGTCGCCTTATAAAATGCCACCCCTGGCATGAAGGCGGGTTGGACCCAGTCCCGGAACTGAAGCAAACCTGTTGTTCACACTTTCATTCACCTAGAGATGGCAGTCATTAAGATGGATTGGCTAAAAAACCTGTTAATTGCGGGCATCCTCGCAACCCTGTTACTTCTGGTTATTCGCTGGCATGAATATCAGGAAAAACTTCCTGCCCCTGCGGTCGGTACCGCCCAAACCAGCAGCTCCCTTGCAAATGATGGGAATATCCCGGCCGCGTCCAGTGAGATTCCCACCGCTTCAGGTACGCCATTATCAGAGGCGGAAAAGGTCAAACAGGCCCAACAAAACCTTATCACCGTAAAAACCGATAGCCTGGATGTGGTCATTAATCCATTGGGCGGTGACATTGTCGAAGTCGCCCTGCCTCGCCACTACGCAAAACTCGATACCCCGGACCAACCTTATGTATTGCTCGATAATCGCGACAACCATACCTATGTGGCGCAAAGCGGGCTGATCGGTGTAAACGGTACCGATACCGCCCAGGGGCGCCCGTTGTTTAGCAGTGAACAACAGCAATACCAACTGAGTGAAGGCCAGGATAAATTACAGGTAGACCTGGTACTGCAACAGGGCGAGGTGAAAATCACCAAGCGCTTTACCTTTATCCGCGGCGAATACCTGATCAATATCGAATACCTCATAGATAACCAAAGCAGCGGCACATGGTCCGCCCAGCTTTACGGCCAAATCAAGCGCGACAGCCAGAATTTTGTGAAGGTGAGTGCGCTGGAAATGAATCCCTTCCTGGGCGCAGCCATCACTACCAATGAGGAAAACTATAAGAAGCTCACGTTTGCCGACATTGCGGAATCTGAATTCAAAACCAGTCGCCAGGGTGGCTGGGTGGCCATGGTCCAGCACTATTTCATCAGCGCCTGGATTCCGGACGCAAACAGTGACAACACCTATTCACTCCGCAAGCTGGGTTCCAATGACCTTTATCTCCTGGGATTCACCGGCAAAACGACCGAGGTCGCCCCTGGTACCCAGGCAAGTATCAGCGCCAGTTTCTATGCGGGCCCCAAAGACACCGAACGGCTGGAAGAAATTTCCCCGCACCTGGACCTGACTGTGGATTACGGCTGGCTGTGGTGGTTGTCCAAGCCACTGTTCTGGGTAATGAAAGCGATCCATGACCTTGTGGGCAACTGGGGCCTGGCGATTATCGGCCTGATTGTCATTATCAAGGCATTGTTTTTTAAACTTTCCGCAACCAGCTATAAATCCATGGCGAAAATGCGGAAGTTAGCGCCGAAAATGGCGGAAATGAAAGAACGCTACGGCGAGGATCGCCAGAAGTTCTCGCAAGAGATGATGAAGCTTTACAAAACCGAGCAAGTAAATCCCTTTGGCGGATGCCTGCCGTTATTGATCCAGATGCCGGTATTCCTCGCCTTCTATTACGTATTGATGGAATCCGTGGAATTGCGCCATGCGCCTTTCTTCGGCTGGATTACCGACCTTTCAGTGAAGGACCCTTACTTTGTATTGCCAATTATCTACGGCGTTACCATGTGGTTTATGCAAAAACTGAATCCGCAGCCAACCGACCCGATGCAAGCCCGGATTATGCAAATGCTGCCGATAGTCTTCACCATCATGTTCCTGTGGTTCCCGGCTGGTATGGTGTTGTATTGGGTTACTAACAACATCTTGTCCATCGCCCAGCAGTATGTCATTACCAAGCAAATCGAAAGCGCTGATAGCAAATAAGTTATTGCCATGATCATTACCGACACCATCGCCGCCATAGCCACCGCCACTGGCCGCGGTGGTGTCGGTATCGTCCGCGTCTCCGGCCCCAAGGCCAAACAGGTTGCTGACACCCTGCTCGCCACTACCCTGCAACCGCGCCATGCCCACTATTGCGATTTCTCGACTGCCCAGGGCGATATTATCGACCAGGGAATCGCCCTGTTTTTCCCCGGCCCCCATTCCTTTACCGGTGAAGATGTCCTTGAATTACAAGGACATGGCGGCCCGGTAATCCTGGATATCTTGCTGCGTGAAATTACCCGCCTGGGTGTGCGCCTCGCCCGACCGGGTGAATTTTCCGAACGTGCATTCCTTAATGACAAGCTGGACCTGGCCCAGGCTGAAGCCATTGCCGACCTGATCGATGCCACCACCGAACAAGCCGCACGCAATGCACTGCATTCGCTACAGGGCGCATTTTCCAAACGCATCCATGAATTGGTGGAAGCGCTGATCCATTTGCGCATCTACGTCGAAGCCTCCATCGACTTCCCGGAGGAGGAAATCGACTTCCTCAGTGACGGCAAGGTCGCTGGCGATTTGAATGGGATCATCCGCACACTGGAACAGGTATTTAAGGAAGCCCGCCAGGGTGCCCTGGTGCGGGAGGGTATGCGAGTAGTTATCGCCGGCCGTCCCAATGCCGGCAAATCCAGCCTGCTCAATGCGCTGAGTGGCCGTGAATCGGCCATTGTGACCAGTATCGAAGGCACCACCCGCGATGTGTTGCGCGAACATATCCATATCGATGGAATGCCCTTACACATCATCGATACCGCCGGCTTGCGCGAAAGCCCGGATGAAGTGGAACAAATCGGTATCCAGCGCGCATGGCAGGAAATCCGCCAAGCCGACCGCGTCTTATTATTGGTCGATAGTCGCCAGACCAAAGATACTGATCCGCAACGGATCTGGCCGGAGTTCATCGGCCAATTGGAAAACCCGGACAGGGTTACGCTCATTCGCAACAAAATCGATTTGACCGGCGAAACTGCCGGTATCCATGAACAGGACGGCACCCGCTACATTAATATCAGCGCCGCCACCGGTACCGGCATTGAAGCCCTCAAGGATCACCTCAAGGCGATTATGGGGTTTAGTGAAACCGGCGAAAATGGTTTCACCGCACGCCGTCGCCACCTGGATGCACTTGAACGCGCCCAATCTTTCCTGCACGCCGGCAAAGCCCAACTCCAGGGCTACGCTGCTGGCGAGCTGCTCGCGGAGGACCTGCGCCAGGCACAAAATGCCCTGGGTGAAATTACCGGTGAATTTACTCCCGATGATCTTTTGGGAAGAATTTTCAGCAGTTTCTGCATTGGTAAATGACCCCTGGCTAAACCTCCTATTTATCACCATCCTTTAATAACCCCCATAAAACCTTCCCCTAAAAGATAGCTTGGGTTGACTTATCGCCAGGCTTTTCCACACACTTACACAGGTTATCCACAGTTAAATCTAGTTTTCGGTTGTAAATAACTGTTTTAGCTAGGATTTTATTTGCCATTTTTTCTCCATATGCAAAAAGCTGTGGGTGTGGGTGACAAAAACTGGGAAAGGTTTTGTGGATAAGTGTCAATTCGCGCCATTTATGTATAACCCAGCCTTTTATAACCAGCTTCCGATCAGCTTAAACCCAGTTTACCGAGCCTTTTTCAGAGCAGTTATTATTTAACTAACCTTATGAAATAAAAATATTTTTTATACTTATCCACAAAAAAGTGTGCCGCTATATATAACAACATCTTTAAAAACCCTAAATAACAAAATATTCATTTCATTTATTAAATTTTTCCTCTGTTGTAACGCGACCGTTTTTCTTGAATAAACCTACTTCGCAAACGTCGGCAAATTTTGATTAATCCCTGTACAAGTTTTGTGCAAAACCGAGACACGCTCTATAATGTCGCCCCTTTTGACTCGCAGGTCATTTCCAGTTCAATACGCAGCCAGGCTGCAAGGTGTAAGCGATGATTTTTCCGGATCGTTTTGATGTGATTGTGATCGGCGGTGGCCATGCCGGGACCGAGGCGTGCCTGGCTGCGGCGCGCATGGGCTGCAAAACCCTGTTGCTTACCCACAACATTGAAACCCTGGGGCAAATGTCTTGTAACCCGGCGATTGGCGGTATCGGTAAAAGCCATCTGGTGAAGGAAATCGATGCGCTCGGCGGTGCCATGGCGCTGGCGACGGATAAAGGCGGTATCCAGTTCCGGGTGTTGAATGCCCGTAAGGGCCCGGCGGTGCGCGCGACCCGCGCCCAGGCCGACCGGATCCTCTACAAAGCGGCGATTCGCGCAACCCTGGAAAACCAGGAAAACCTGTGGATTTTCCAGCAAGCTGCCGATGACCTGATCGTGGAAAATGACCAGGTCCGCGGTGTAGTAACCCAAATGGGCCTTAAATTTATGGCCAACCAGGTGGTATTGACCGCCGGTACCTTCCTGGGTGGTTTGATCCATATCGGTCTGCAAAATTATTCCGGCGGCCGCGCCGGTGATCCGCCGTCCATTGCCCTGTCCAGGCGCCTGCGCGAGTTGCCCTTGCGGGTTGATCGCTTGAAAACCGGTACCCCGCCGCGTATCGATGCGCGCACGGTAAATTTCGATGTGCTGGAAAAACAATGGGGCGATGAACCGCGCCCGGTGATGTCGGTGCGCGGCAACCGCGCTATGCAGCCACGCCAGATTTGCTGTTACATCACCCACACCAATGAAAAGACCCACGAGGTGATCCGTCGCAACCTTGATCGTTCGCCCATGTACTCCGGGGTGATTGAGGGGGTCGGCCCGCGTTACTGCCCGTCAATTGAAGACAAAATCCACCGCTTCGCGGATAAAGACTCACACCAGATTTTTATCGAGCCTGAAGGCCTGACCACCCACGAACTCTACCCCAACGGCATTTCCACCAGTTTGCCGTTCGATGTGCAGCTGGAAATCGTGCGTTCAATGAAAGGTTTTGAAAACGCGCATATCCTTCGCCCGGGTTATGCGATTGAATACGATTTCTTCAATCCGCAGGATTTGCAGCACAGCTTGGAAACCAGGGTGATAGGCGGTTTATTTTTCGCCGGCCAAATCAATGGCACAACCGGTTATGAAGAAGCCGGTGCGCAAGGTATGCTTGCCGGCATTAACGCCGCGCTACGCGCGCAGGAGAAAGCGGCCTGGTGCCCGACACGCGACCAGGCTTATATCGGTGTGCTGGTCGATGACCTGATTACCCTCGGCACCAAAGAACCCTATCGTATGTTTACCAGCCGCGCGGAATATCGCCTATTGCTGCGCGAGGATAATGCCGATTTGCGCTTAACCGAAAAAGGCCGTGAGTTAGGTTTAATTGATGACGGGCAATGGAAATTGTTTTGCGACAAACGTGAGCAAATCGAATTGGAACAGCAGCGTTTGCGTTCCACCTGGATCCAGGCCGGTTCGGCGGAGGCGGACATCATCGAACAAAAAATCCAGACTAGACTTGCGCGCGAATACAGTTTGATGGATTTGCTGAAGCGCCCGGAATTGACCTACGCTGACGTTGCGCATTTGAAAGGTGACGCTATTGCGAATGAAGCGGCGGCGGAGCAAGTGGAAATCGAAGCAAAATATTCCGGTTATATCGAACGCCAGCAGGAAGATGTAAATCGTCTGCGCGCCTACGAAAATACCATCATTCCGGAATACTTTGATTATTCACAGGTTGAAGGCCTGTCGAATGAAGTCAAACAAAAATTGACTGCGGCACGCCCGCAAACGTTGGCGCGCGCTGCGCGTATTTCAGGTATTACCCCGGCGGCAATTTCGCTGGTGTTGGTTTACCTGAAAAAACGCGGCATGCTCAAGCGCTTGAAAGATGATATCCCCGAGCAGCAAGCCAGCTAATCGGTATTGGTCCAGTTAGCTAAAAATTTTTTCCGCTACGCGGATACTATGAGTACCACGAGTGATTGACGTAGATTTGCAAGATCGTTTGCATCAACAATTATTGCGCGGCGCCGCTGAAATGTCGGTGGCGCTCAACAGTGAGCAAACTGAAAAATTGCTGGCTTATATCCGCGAATTTGAAAAATGGAATAAAGCCTATAATCTTTCTGCGGTGCGTGACATCCAGCAAATGGTTGCACGCCACTTGCTCGATAGCCTGAGTGTGGTGCCCTGGATTAAAGCGCAACAAAAATTTCCGCTGGCGCGGATGATTGATGTCGGAACCGGCGGCGGCTTGCCGGGAATTCCCCTGGCGATTATGTTCCCGGAAAAGCAATTTACCCTGCTCGACAGCAACGGTAAGAAAACCCGGTTTTTGTTCCATGTGAAAAACCTGCTTGGTTTAGCGAACGTAAGTGTTGAAAATCGCCGCGTAGAAGGATTTGTACCGGCGGAAAAATTCCAGGGTGTAATCAGCCGTGCCTTTGCCAGCTTGCAGGACATGACTGAAGGTTGCGCAAATTTGGTGGCGCCGGATGGAATTTTCCTCGCAATGAAAGGCCTTTATCCTGAAGATGAACTTATATCTATCAGCGATAAAATCGAATTGCTGGAAGCCGTTAAATTGGTTGTCGCGGAAACCGATGGTGGACGCCATTTGTTAATCCTGCGGGCCAAACAATAAAATTTTTCAACCACACTGTGGTTATAGGATTATCACTTGACCAAGATCTACGCGATTGCAAATCAGAAAGGCGGTGTGGGCAAAACAACAACCTGCGTAAATCTGGCGGCGTCCCTGGTCGCAACCAAAAAGCGAGTGCTCCTGGTTGACCTGGACCCGCAGGGCAATGCCACCATGGGCAGTGGCGTCAACAAAAACGAAGTGGAAGAAAGTATTTACGAAGTACTGACCGAACGCGCCACCATTAAAGATTGCATCCAGGTTTCCGAAAGCGGCAAATACCACGTATTGCCTGCGAATGGCGATCTAACCGCTGCCGAAGTGGAAATGCTGGCGCTGGAAAACAAGGAGCGTCGCTTGCAAAACGCGCTGGGCCAGGTACGCGATAATTATGACTACATCCTGATTGACTGCCCTCCTTCCCTGAATATGCTCACCCTCAATGCATTAACCGCCTGTGATGGCGTGATCATCGCCATGCAGTGTGAGTATTACGCATTGGAAGGTTTATCGGCGCTGGTTAACACCATTAATCAAATCCAAAAATTATTGAATCCGAATTTAAAAATCGAAGGACTGCTGCGTACCATGTATGATCCGCGCAACAGTTTGACCAACGATGTATCGGCGCAATTGCAGCAACACTTCGGTGATCGTTTGTACCGGACCTGTATTCCGCGTAACGTTCGCCTCGCTGAAGCGCCAAGTTTTGGTATGCCGGTTTTGGCATTTGATCGCCAATCCAAAGGGGCCATTGCCTACCTGGCGCTGGCGGGCGAAATTTTGCGGCGCAACGAACCCAGCAATAAATCTTCTGCAGAAACTGCAGTTGCCCATTAAATATTCATTTTTGAATTGAAATAAGGCCAACAAGAATGTCGAGTAAACGCAAAGGTTTGGGTAAAGGCTTGGATGCACTCCTGAGTGCGGGTTTGGGCGTAACTGCGCCAGCACCGGACATGCCCATCACCCCGAGCGAGGCCGATCAGAAAATCGAATACAAGGATGGCAAGCTCGCGCATTTGCCGGTTGAATTGATCCAGCGTGGCAAGTATCAACCGCGTCGCGATATGCACCCCGAAGCACTGGAAGAACTGGCGGAATCCATTAAGGTCCAGGGCGTAATGCAACCGATTGTAGTGCGCGGGATTGGCGAAGGACGTTATGAAATTATTGCCGGCGAACGCCGCTGGCGTGCAACCCAGTTAGCCGGATTGGATAAAATCCCTGCGGTAATTCGCGATGTGCCCGATGAAGCCGCTATTGCCATGGCGTTGATCGAAAATATCCAGCGCGAAAATTTAAACCCGATTGAAGAAGCGATGGCGTTGAAACGCCTGCAAGATGAATTTGAATTAACCCACGCCGAAGTTGCCCAGGCGGTGGGGAAATCGCGCACTACCATTACCAACTTATTGCGCTTGATTGCATTGAATGAAGAAGTAAAAACCCTACTTGAACACGGCGATCTGGAAATGGGCCATGCCCGTGCGCTGTTGACACTGGAACCGCAACAGCAAAAAGAAATTGCCCGCCAGATCGTGGCCAGGGGATTATCGGTTCGCCAGACTGAAGCATTGGTGCGTCAGTACCAGGAAAATCTTAACCAGGAAAAAATAAAACCGGAAATGCGGGTATCGGCAGATATCCGCCGTTTGCAGGATCAGCTTTCGGAAACCCTTGGTGCCGGTGTGGAAATCCAGCATGGCGCGAAAGGTAAGGGAAAACTCGTTATCAATTATAATTCCCTGGATGAATTGGACGGAATCCTCAGCCATATCAAATAATTTTTTGCCTCAACGCCAGTTTCACAGCGCTTATTTTTAGCGCACTCCCCCAATATCTAGTGATGGTGAATGGCCTTTAACACCAATTGCTGTAATACGGAAACTTATTATTAAATTTACAGCAAATTTACTAGTCAGTTTTTTAGTTTAGTGCTAGCCCGACGGTTGCTGCTAGGGGGCTTAATCTCTATAATGCGCCCCATTTGAGCGTGTTGTGCATAATAATGTTACCAATGGTAATAAGCTGTCTTTTGTGACAGAATGCCGCCGCAAAAAATGGGGGGTTCGAAGCACTTGTCTCGTTACCTAAAGGGGCGTGGTTTTGCTCTCCAAACAGTAGCCGCACAGTTGGTATTAACCCTGGTTGCTGCCGCTACTGGTCTGGCGATCAGTCATCCGATCGCGGTTTCAATATTTAGTGGTGGAGTTATTGGAGTGGCAGCCAATTTATGGCTGGCGCTGGTGGTGTTTCGTCCCCAATTGGGTGCACCGCCCCAAAAGATGCTCGCGGCATTTTATACCGGCGAGCTGGGAAAATTTGTAATCACAGCCGTGATGTTTTTGCTGGCCTTTAAGCAGATTGGGCTCCTCAGGGAAGCCGCTTACGCCGCTACCATGATCCTGGCTTATGTGATGGTCCAGGTTGTTGCCTGGATTTACCCGCTGGTGCGTCGCCCTTAACTATCTAGTTATTTAATTAGAAGTAGCGGCGACCCGGCCGGAAGCTTTTTCAACTTTAATTTTGGAACTTAACGATGTCATCTGCCGAGCATGAAGCATTAACGTCCTCCGAGTATATTAAACACCACCTTACCAACCTGACTTATGGCCAATTCCCTGATGGTACCTGGGGTTTTGCGCACGATGCGGCTGAAGCAGCGCAAATGGGTTTCTGGGCATTCCATGTGGATACCCTGGGCTGGTCAGTGTTGTTGGCAACCGTGTTTTTCCTGATTTTCCGCAGTGTCGCCAAAAAAGTGACCAGCGATGTTCCAACCGGTATGCAAAATGCCGTTGAAGCCGCAGTAGAGTTTGTGGAAGGCAACGTGAAAAGCATGTTCCCCTACAAAAATTCCATGATCGCGCCTATGGCCCTGACGGTTTTTGTATGGGTATTCTTCATGAACGCGATGGATTTGATTGCCATCGACTTGTTGCCAGAAATCGCTAAATTGGTTGGTGTTTCCCTCGGTGCTGACCCTCACGCGGTATTCTTCAAGGTTGTACCTTCTACTGATCCAAATATCACATTGGGTATGGCGTTCTGTGTATTCATTTTGATCCTCTGGTTCAGTATTACCCAAAAAGGTCTGTTGGGCTTCCTCAAAGAACTGACCCTGCACCCATTCAGCAGCAGCAATCCCATTGTGCAAACCCTGTTTATCCCGGTAAACCTTGTACTTGAATTGCCCGGTCTGATTGCCAAGCCTGTATCTCTCGGTCTGCGTCTATTCGGCAACCTCTACGCCGGTGAAATTATCTTTATCCTGGTAGCAATCCTTTACGGTGCCGGCATTGTGTTCGCGGGTGTTGCCGGTGTTATACAGGTGATCTGGGCTCTGTTCCACATCCTGATTATCTTCTTGCAAGCATTGATCTTTATGTCGCTGACCATTGTTTACATGAGCATGGCTTATCAGACTGATGAGCAGCACTAATTCGTTTTTGTAATTTGTTTTTTGTTTGTTTTTTAATTTTCATTTATCAACTTAGTAGGAGAAAACACTGTGACTGAAGCTCAAGCTTTGATTTATTTGGCAGGCGCACTGGTAATTGGTTTGGGTGCTGTGGGTGCCGCTATTGGTGTAGGTATTCTCGGTGGCAAGTTCCTGGAAGGCGGTGCCCGTCAACCGGAATTGATCCCGATGCTGCGTACGCAATTCTTCGTTGTTATGGGTCTGGTTGACGCGGTACCAATGATCGGTGTTGGTATCGGTATGTACATCCTGTTCGCAACTGGCGCCTAATTTTAGCTGTCGAGTTTGCGATTTAAATTCCTTTAACTAAAGGCATCTAAACGTGAATCTTAATGCAACTCTTATCGGTCAGATGGTGGCGTTTGTCATCTTCATTTATCTGACACATCGTTTTGTATGGCCACCCATTGTTGCGGCAATGGCTGAGCGTACCAAGCGTATCGCTGATGGTCTTCAGGCTGCCGATAAAGCTGAAAAAGATCTCGAACTGGCTAAGCAAAAAGTGGTTGAGCAACTGACTTCTGCCAAGAAAGAAGCTGCTGCGATCATTGATCAGGCCAACAAGCGCGCTATCGAAATTGTTGAAGAAGCAAAAGAGAAAGCACGTACTGAGGCTGATCGTGTGAAAGCCGCTGCCCAGGCTGAAATTGACCAGGCGACTGCCCGCGCGCGCGAAGAACTGCGTGCGAAAGTGGTTACCCTGGCGTTGGCAGGTGCAGAAAAGATTCTGGAATCTTCTATCGATCAAAACGCTCACAACGAGTTGGTAAACAAACTCGCTGCGCAGCTGTAAGAGAGGTAGATATGGCTGAACTCACTACCCTGGCTAGACCCTACGCCAAAGCAGCATTCGAGTTCGCCCTGGCTGCCAATAAATTGCAGTCATGGTTTGAAGCTCTGGAAGTGTCAGCCGCCGTTGCCGAACAAGATCAGGTGAAAAAAGCCTTGGGCGCATCTGGCTTGTCGGCGCAGCAGAAAGCTTCCGTATTTGTACAGGTTTGTGGTGAAAAACTGGATGAGAGTCAAAAGAATTTCATCCACACCCTTGCAAGCAACAAACGTCTGGCACTTCTTCCGTATGTGAAAGAGTTGTTTGCCAGACTGAAAGCCCAGCAAGAAAAAACTATTGATGTCGAGGTAACCGCAGCTTACGAGTTGCCGGTTGACTTGATTAACAAATTGGCTCAGGCACTGAGCGCCAAACTGGATCGTAAAGTCAGTGTGCAAGGTTCGGTAGATAAGAACCTGCTGGGTGGGATTGTTATCTCCACTGGCGATATGGTTATCGACGGTTCAGTCCGTGGTCGCTTGGCGAAGCTCGCCGAAGCAATGAAATCCTAATTTTAGGGTTGAGGAACAGAGCATGCAGCAACTGAATCCTTCTGAAATCAGTGAAATCATCAAGCAGCGTATTGCTGGCCTTGAGTTTTCAACAGAAGCACAAAACGAAGGTACTGTGGTTTCCGTAACCGACGGTATTATTCGTATCCACGGTCTTGCCGAGGTTATGTACGGTGAGATGATTGAATTTGAAGGCGGTATCTACGGTATGGCACTGAACCTGGAGCGCGACTCCGTGGGTGCTGTAATCCTGGGTGATTACCGCGGTGTGGCCGAAGGCCAAAAATGTAAGTGTACTGGCCGTATCCTTGAAGTACCTGTCGGTCCGGAATTGCTGGGTCGTGTTGTTGACGCACTCGGTAACCCCATCGACGGTAAAGGTCCGCTGAACACCAAAATGACCGATGCAGTTGAAAAAATTGCACCCGGCGTAATTTGGCGTAAGTCGGTAGACCAGCCAGTACAAATCGGTTTGAAAGCCATCGATGCGATGGTGCCTATCGGTCGTGGCCAGCGCGAGCTGATTATTGGCGACCGTCAGATCGGTAAAACCGCTATCGCCGTAGATGCCATCATTAACCAGAAAACCTCTGGCATTAAATGTATCTATGTGGCAATTGGTCAGAAGGCGTCTTCCGTGGCGAGCGTGGTGCGCAAGCTGGAAGAAAACGGCGCTATGGATCACACCATTGTGATCGCAGCGACCGCGTCTGATCCTGCATCAATGCAGTTTCTCGCGGCGTTCACCGGTTGCACCATGGGTGAATATTTCCGTGATCGCGGTCAAGATGCCCTGATCATTTATGACGACCTGACTAAGCAAGCCTGGGCTTACCGTCAAATCTCCCTGTTGCTGCGTCGTCCACCAGGCCGCGAAGCCTACCCTGGCGACGTGTTCTATCTGCACTCCCGCCTGCTGGAGCGCGCGTCCCGTGTGAGCGAAGAATACGTGGAAAAATTCACCAAGGGCGAAGTAAAAGGCAAAACCGGTTCCTTGACCGCATTGCCGATGATCGAAACCCAGGCCGGTGACGTTTCCGCGTTCGTACCAACCAACGTGATCTCTATTACCGACGGCCAGATCTTCCTGGAATCGTCCATGTTCAACTCAGGTATCCGCCCTGCGATGAACGCCGGTATTTCGGTTTCGCGCGTAGGTGGTGCTGCTCAGACCAAAGTTATCAAGAAGCTCTCCGGTGGTATCCGTACCGCATTGGCGCAATACCGTGAGTTGGCGGCCTTCTCCCAGTTCGCATCGGACCTGGACGAAGCAACCAAATCGCAATTGGAACACGGTCAACGTGTTACCGAGCTGATGAAGCAAAAACAATTTGCTCCATTGAGTGTTGCGCAAATGGCATTGGTACTGTTCGCTGCGAACGAAGGTCACCTGAAAGATATCGAAGTGAGCAAAGTGCTGGACTTCGAAGCGGCTCTGTTGTCTTTCGCCAAATCCGAATACGCTGACACTATGGCGCACATTGATGCCACCGGTGACTGGAACGGCGAATTGGAAGGCAAGTTCAAAGAGCTGGTGACCAAGCTGAAAGCGAGCCGCACCTGGTAATCTGGCGATCGCTGCGTTAACTCGCAGCGATCTCTAACCTTTTAGGTCGCAAGGCCTTAACCGGGGTTCGAGAGATGGCAAGCACAAAAGAAATTCGGACGCAGATAGCGAGCGTCAAAAGCACGCAAAAAATTACCAGCGCGATGGAAATGGTCGCCGCGAGTAAAATGCGCCGTGCACAAGAGCGGATGCAACTGGGCAAACCCTATGCCCAACGCATTCGCGAAGTAGTCGGGCACCTGGCAAATTCCAGTCCCGAATACAAACACCGTTTTATGAAAGAGCGCGAAGTTAAACGCGTGGGCTATATCCTTATTTCCAGTGACCGCGGCCTTTGCGGTGGTTTGAACACTAACTTGTTCAAAGCGGCCATCCGGGACATGAAGGTATGGAATGACAAGGGTGTGGCCATTGATCTGGGTTTGATCGGTGCCAAAGCGGGCCAATTTTTCAAAAGCTTTGGTGGCAATGTGGTTGCTTCAAAACGCGATATCGGTGAAGCCCCTGCAATGGCTGACCTGATTGGCAGCGTGAAGGTAATGCTCGATTCATTTGAAAACGGCACTATCGACAAACTGTTCCTGGTGAGCAACGACTTTGTTAACACCATGACCCAGACACCCAAAGTTCGCCAATTGCTGCCTTTGGTTGCCGAAGAAAATACCAAGTTGAAACATCATTGGGATTATATCTACGAGCCAGATGCAGAGTTCCTGTTGAAAGGGTTGTTGACTCGCTTTATCGAATCACAAGTCTATCAAGCGGTAGTTGAAAACGCGGCCTCTGAACAAGCGGCGCGGATGATTGCGATGAAGAGCGCAACCGACAACGCCGGTGAATTGATTGATAGCTTGAAGCTGATTTACAACAAAGCGCGCCAGGCAGCGATTACCCAGGAACTGTCAGAAATTGTGGGTGGTGCGGCAGCGATCCAATAAGCTGCCCTCCCCTCTGAATAAGCAGGCTAACGATTTTTGTATTTAATCCTCCAGACCCCTGAATTTTATTAGAAGGGATCTGGAATTTCTGGAACAAAGAGGAACCGGAAATGAGTAGCGGACGTATCGTTCAGATTATCGGCGCCGTTATCGATGTGGAATTCCCACGCGATGCAGTGCCTAAAGTGTATGACGCACTGGTTGTTACTGATGGCAACCTGACCCTCGAAGTGCAACAGCAATTAGGCGACGGCGTAGTTCGCACTATTGCCCTGGGCTCCTCCGAAGGTTTGCGTCGTGGTTTGAGTGTGAACAACACCAACGAGCCAATCAAAGTGCCAGTGGGTACTGAAACCCTCGGTCGTATCATGGACGTATTAGGCAACCCGATTGATGAAGCGGGTCCAATCGGTGAAAAAGAACGTATGCAGATTCACCGCGCTGCGCCGAAATACGAAGAGCTGGCAGCTTCCGAAGAACTGCTCGAAACCGGTATTAAAGTTATCGACCTGGTTTGCCCCTTCGCCAAAGGCGGTAAAGTGGGCTTGTTCGGTGGTGCCGGTGTCGGTAAAACCGTAAACATGATGGAACTCATCAATAACATCGCGAAAGAGCACAGCGGTCTGTCTGTATTCGCCGGTGTCGGTGAGCGTACCCGTGAAGGTAACGACTTCTACCACGAGATGAAAGAATCCAACGTAGTAGACAAAGTGGCGATGGTGTACGGCCAAATGAACGAGCCGCCGGGGAACCGTCTTCGTGTAGCGCTGACTGGTCTGACCATGGCAGAAAAATTCCGTGACGAAGGTAAAGACGTTCTGTTGTTCGTTGACAACATTTACCGTTACACCCTGGCCGGTACTGAAGTATCTGCATTGTTGGGTCGTATGCCTTCAGCGGTAGGTTACCAACCAACCCTGGCGGAAGAGATGGGCGTTCTGCAAGAGCGTATTACCTCTACCAAGATTGGTTCTATCACCTCTGTACAAGCGGTATACGTACCTGCGGACGACTTGACTGACCCGTCTCCTGCGACCACCTTTGCGCACTTGGACTCAACTGTAGTACTGAGCCGTGACATCGCTGCAAAAGGTATCTACCCGGCGATCGATCCACTGGATTCAACCTCACGTCAGTTGGACCCAATGGTGATCGGTAACGAGCACTATTCGGTAGCGCGCGGTGTTCAAACCGTATTGCAACGTTACAAAGAATTGAAAGACATCATCGCGATCCTCGGTATGGACGAATTGTCAGAAGAAGACAAACAAACCGTGTCCCGTGCGCGTAAGATCGAGCGCTTCCTGTCACAACCTTTCCACGTAGCGGAAGTATTCACCGGTTCACCGGGTAAATACGTTCCACTGAAAGAAACCATCCGTGGTTTCAAAGGTTTGCTCGCCGGTGATTACGATCACCTGCCGGAACAAGCCTTCTACATGGTAGGTTCAATCGACGAAGCCATCGAAAAAGCCAGCAAACTGAAGTAATTGAATGGCCCGGTGCGAGCCGGGCCAGTTTGCTATCGTCCAGTCAAACTGACTAACTCTATATAAAGAGACACGAGAATGGCCATGACTCTCCAATGCGATATTGTCAGTGCTGAGCGTGAAATTTTCTCCGGCCTGGTAGAGATGGTAATCACTACCGGTAGCCTGGGTGAAGTGGGCATCGCCTATGGTCACGCTCCGTTGCTGACAGGTATCAAGCCTGGTCCTGTGCGCCTTATCAAACAAGGTGGTGCCGAGGAAATTTTCTTTGTTTCCGGCGGCTACCTTGAAGTTCAGCCCTACCATGTCACTGTGTTGGCGGATACCGCCCTGCGCGCCGATGATATGGATGAAGCTGCAGCCCTGGAAGCACAGCAACACGCACAGCAACAACTGGCGGATCAATCCAGCGAGATTGACTTCCAGCGCGCCGCGGCCCAATTGGCGGAAGCAGCTGCCCAATTGCGTACCTTGCAGGCAATTCGCAAAAAAGCCGGCAAATAAGCGGAACAAATTAGTATTGATGTGATAAAAAAGGCGACCTTCGTAGTCGCCTTTTTTATTGCCTGTTTAACCACAACTGATTTCAGGGAATTTCTATGCTCGATATTCTTATCCTGGCCGCCGGTAAAGGCACACGTATGCGTTCGGATTTGCCGAAAGTTTTACACCGCATTGGTGAAAAAGCGCTGGTGCAACACGTTGTTGATACCGCTCGCACCGTTGGCGGCGAACAGATCATGATTATCGTTGGCCACGGCGCGGAAAAAGTGCAGGAAAAAATGGCCGCACCGGATGTGACATTTGTATTGCAAGCCGAGCAATTGGGAACCGGTCATGCGGTGCAGCAAGCGCTGCCGCACTTGCGTAGCGATGCAACTGTACTGATCCTCTATGGAGACGTACCGCTGACTCGCGCCGAAACCCTGCAAAAATTAATTGCCGGTGTAAATGAAAAGCAAATGGGATTGCTCACCGTAAACCTGCCAGATCCAACCGGTTATGGTCGTATTGTGCGCGATGAAAAAAATACGGTAATCGCGATTGTCGAACACAAGGATGCCAGTGACGAGCAGAAAAAAATTCGCGAAATCAATACCGGTATCATGGCGGTAAAAGCCGCGCATTTACAAAAATGGTTGCCGCAATTGAAAAATAATAATGCGCAGGGTGAATACTACCTCACCGATATTATTGCGATGGCCAAAGCCGACGGCATCGCTATCCATGTTGAACAACCTGACGCCGTTGAGGAAGTTGAAGGTATTAACAATCGCCAGCAACAAGCGGCATTGGAACGTTTTTACCAACAACAAAAAGCCAACGAATTAATGGTCGCCGGTGTAACTTTGCTTGACCCATCGCGTCTTGATATTCGCGGTAATCTAACCGCGGGCCGCGATGTGGTCATCGATGTGAATTGCGTATTTGAAGGCAATGTCATTTTAGGCGATGGCGTGGTAATCGAAGCTAATTGCGTGATCATCAACAGCGAAATTGGCAACCATTCGCACATCAAAGCATTCAGCCACATTGAAGGATCAATAATGGCAGCGAATTGCGATATCGGCCCTTACGCACGTTTGCGCCCCGGAACCGATCTGGCTGAAGAGGTAAAAATCGGAAACTTTGTTGAGACAAAAAAGGCAGTCATCGCCAGAGGCAGCAAAGTAAATCATTTAAGTTATGTGGGCGACGCCAAAGTGGGCGCTAAAGTCAATGTGGGTGCCGGTACTATTACGTGCAATTACGATGGGGTAAATAAATTCAACACGGAAATCGGTGACAATGCTTTCATCGGTTCCAATTCAGCGTTAGTTGCGCCGGTCAAAATTGGTGCCGGGGCGACCGTAGGCGCGGGCTCGGTAATTACCAGAAACGTTGAGGATTTGGAACTGGCCATCGGCCGGAGCAAGCAACAGAACATCCAGGGCTGGAAACGCCCGACTAAAAAGAGCTAAAAAAAGCGGGGCCAAGTGCTCCGTTTTTTTATGGATAAATTTGGCTGATAACCGAAGTGACAAAAAGTAAAGATCTAAAAAGAACCGAAACGGGCGATTTAATATTCAAGTGGCAAAGGGTAGTATTGGGTCAATAAATCTGACAATAACGATGAGACCCTCCTATGAATCCGCCCAGCTTTTCCCGATCCAAACTCTCGCTCGTTCTCGCCATCACAGGTTTACTCGGTGCTTGCGGTGGCGGCGGTGGTGGATCGAACAATACAAAGCCTAGTTCCACACCGATTGCCAGTTCCAGCCAGCAGCCTGCTTTGTCATCGTCAACATCAACGGTGAATTCTTCAATAACAGCCTCGTCTAGCAGTGCCGGTGTAGCCAGTATCAGTAACTTTATCGTGGTCGATCAATTCGGTTATTTGCCGAATGCACAAAAAATAGCGGTCATTCGCGATCCCCAGACCGGCTACGATGCCGATAAAACCCATACCCCGGGTGCAACCCTGGCATTGGTAAATATAGTCACCGGGGAGACGGTTTTGTCTGGTACCCCTACGGCATGGAACGACGGTGCCACGGATACCTCGTCTGGCGATAAAGCCTGGTGGTTTGATTTTTCCAGCGTGACAACAGCGGGCACTTACGCAGTAGTCGATACGGAAAAAAATATTCGCTCACCAAGTTTTAAAATTGCAGCGGATGTTTATAAACCGGTTTTGAAAGAAGCCTTTCGCACCTTCTTTTATCAACGCGCTGGCCAGGTTAAAGCTACACCTTACGCTGAAACCCAATGGGCTGATGGCGCGAGCCACATAGCGGCGGGACAAGATACGCAAGCGCGCCTTTACAACGAAAAAGGCAACGCCGCTACGGAGAAGGATTTATCCGGCGGTTGGTATGACGCCGGCGATTACAACAAGTACACCAGTTGGGCAGCAGATTATGTCATCACCCTGTTACATGCCTATATTGAAAATCCTTCGGCATGGGAGGGTGATTTTAATATTCCGGAATCAACCAACCAAATTCCCGATATTCTCGATGAGGTCAAATGGGGCCTTGATTGGTTGATAAAAATGCAAAATGCAACCGGCGATAATTCTGTGTTATCGATCGTAGGTTTGTCTCATAGTAAAGCTGACAACTCCCATGCAAGCCCGCCCTCCTCTGCGGCAGGCGGCAGTTATTACGGTTCTGCTTCTACCAATGCGACACTTTCCACCGCAGCGGCTTTTGCTTTGGCGAGTAAAGTATTTAAGGACGCGGATATAAATGAATGGTCTGCCTATGCGGATGACTTAAAAATTCGCGCTGAAAATGCCTGGGCTTGGGCGGTCGAGCATCCTGATGTCCGGTTTTACAACAATGATGACAGCCGGCAGCCCGGTAGCGCAGGCTTGGGCGCGGGACAACAGGAAACAGATGACAAAGGCCGTGCGATAAAAAAACGTGTCGCAGCAATCTATCTTTATGCAGCAACGGGAGGCTCTACTTATAAATCCCACATCGAAGCGGACTACGCCAATGCCGATTTGAAAACCTTCGCTGACAGCTTCCGGGAATTTGAGAACACAGCACTGCTGTATTACGCCAATCTGGATGGAATAAGCCCAAGCGTCAGCACCAATATAAAAACCTGGTTCGAAAATGCGCTGAATTCGGCGGACAACTGGAATGCAATGACGGATGAGCGAGACCCTTACCTGGCGTTCATTAATGTTTATACCTGGGGCAGCAACAGTACCAAGTCAGCCAAAGGCAGTATGTTTATGGATATCGGGGAATACGGGATTCCCAATTTCAATACCACGGATGCAAAAAACCATGCGTTGACTTATTTAAATTACCTGCATGGCGTGAATCCGCAAGGCATGGTGTATTTATCCAATATGTACGCGCTGGGGGTACATAGTTCGGTAAACGAGTTCTATCACTCCTGGTTTAGTTATAACAGCAATGTGTGGGATAGGGTCGGAACTTCAACTTATGGACCCGCACCCGGATTTGTCGTGGGTGGCCCCAATCCTTCTTACAGTTGGGATACCAGCCGTTGCGGTCCCGCTACGGGTACATCCAGCGATCCGTTATGTAAATCAACGATTCCAACCCCACCCTACGGGCAACCGGCACAAAAATCCTATCGCGACTTCAATGACACCTGGCCGTTAAATTCGTGGGAAGTCACGGAAAATTCCAACGGCTACCAGTCCAATTATTTGCGCCTGTTATCCAAATTTGTAAATCCTTAATCCATTGGGTAATTTGAATAGGCCCGGTAGCGCCGGGCCTTTTCTATCGGTTTTCTGAACAGAAATAACTTGCCAAATGGTTTCGATTCAATACAATTGCTTTCGAATCGAAACTTAAGGCAAGATTGGATGACAAAACGCAATACCCAGCAACGTCGTAGGGCGATTATTGATCTGCTGAATTCCAGCGGTGAAGTTAGCGTGGAAAGCCTGGCGGGGCAATTTTCTACTTCAGAAGTCACTATTCGCAAGGATTTGGCGGCCCTCGAAGGTAACGGGTTGCTATTACGTCGCTACGGGGGCGCTGTTCCCGTGCCCCAGGAACTCATTATTGACCATTCCATCGGAAAAGTTTCGGTTCGTAAGCAACTAATTGCCAAAGCGGCTGCCGAGCTTATTCGCGACCATAATCGCGTTATCCTTGATAGTGGCAGTTCCACTACGGCTGCCCTGCTTCCGGAACTATCGGGCAAGCAAGGCCTGGTGGTGATGACCAATTCCCTCAGCATCGCCAATGCCCTGCGCGAATTGGAAAACGAGCCCACCATTCTAATGACCGGCGGAACCTGGGATCCAAAATCCGAAGGTTTCCAGGGACAGCTTGCCGAGCAAATCCTGCGCTCCTATAACTTCGATCAATTTTTTATCGGCGCCGACGGCCTGGATTTGGAGCGTGGTACCACCACATTTAACGAACTTTACAGCTTGAGCCGAGTGATGGCAGAAGTAGCGCGCGAAGTGATAGTGATGGCAGAGTCGGACAAAATCGGCCGCAAAATTCACAACCTCGAATTGCCCTGGTCTGCGATTAAAGTTCTGGTGACCGACGATGGTATTGCCGAACAAGACAAACAAAAAATAGAGCAGCAAGGCGTACAAGTAATTTGCGCGGCGGGTTGACCCAATCTTAAAAGATCCATTAACGAAAGATTTTCAATTATTAACAGCGAAGGAGTTAATCATGTGTGGAATTGTTGGCGCTGTGGCGCAACGCGATGTTGTGGATATTCTGGTTGAAGGATTACGCCGCCTCGAATATCGCGGTTATGACTCCGCCGGTGTGGCCGTGGTTAGCAATGGCCAATTAAATCGCGTGCGTCGTCTGGGCAAGGTAAAAGAATTATCCGACGCAGTGCACGCCCAACCCATTCCCGGCGGCACCGGCATTGCGCATACCCGTTGGGCGACTCACGGTGAGCCGAGCGAGCGCAATGCGCATCCTCACATTTCCAAAGACCATATCGCGGTGGTGCACAACGGTATCATTGAAAACCATGCGTCCTTGCGTAATTTGTTACAGGAAGAAGGCTATGTATTTACATCGGATACCGACACCGAAGTTATTGCGCATTTGGTGCAAAAAGAACTGAAAAAAACCGATAGCTTATTAACGGCAGTTCAAAAAACGGTAAAGCAATTACACGGCGCTTACGGCACAGTATTAATGGATAAGGATGACGCAAGCCGGTTGGTGGTTGCGCGTTCCGGAAGCCCGCTGGTTATCGGGTTGGGTATCGGTGAGAATTTTATTGCTTCCGACCAATTGGCATTGTTGCCGGTTACGCGTCGTTTTATCTTCCTGGAAGAAGGTGACGTTGCTGAAATCACCCGTCACAGCATAAAAATTTTTGATAAAGATGGTGTAGCGGTTGAACGGCAGGTTCACGAATCCACAGCAAGTTACGATGCGGGCGACAAAGGTAAATTCCGCCACTTTATGCTCAAGGAAATATACGAACAACCCAACGCGGTATTGAATACATTGGAAGGTCGCTTAAGTAGTGAATCGGTATTGGATGAAACTTTCGGTAATGGTGCCGCTGAATTATTCAAAAAAGTAAAGCATATCCAAATCGTTGCTTGCGGCACCAGTTATCACTCAGGCTTGGTAGCGCGCTATTGGATTGAATCACTCGCGGGTATTTCCTGTAATGTGGAAATTGCCAGCGAATTCCGCTATCGCAAATCCTTTGTGCAGCCTGACAGCCTGCTGGTTTCCATCAGTCAATCGGGTGAAACCGCCGACACCTTGGCCGCACTGCGTTTAGCGAAAGAATTGGGTTACCTCGGCAGCCTGACGATTTGTAATGTTGCAGGTTCATCATTGGTTCGTGAATCAGACCTCGCGTTTATGACGCGCGCCGGTGCGGAAATCGGTGTTGCTTCCACGAAAGCATTCACCACCCAGCTCGTGGGTTTGGCAATGCTGGTTCTCGCCGTAGGTAAATACAATGGTTTGAGTGCCGAACAACAAAAAGAAATGGTCACCGCACTGAAAAACTTGCCCGCCAAACTGGAAGAGTCCTTAGCACTCGCGCCAAAAATTGAAGCCCTCGCCGAAGAGTTCGCCGACAAGCATCACTCGCTCTTTTTAGGTCGTGGTGACCAATATCCGATTGCAATGGAAGGCGCATTAAAATTAAAAGAAATTTCCTATATCCACGCGGAAGCTTACGCCGCCGGCGAATTAAAGCACGGCCCGCTTGCACTAATTGATGCGGAAATGCCGATTATTGTTGTCGCACCAAACAATGATTTGTTGGAAAAATTAAAATCCAATGTAGAAGAAGTGCGCGCGCGCGGCGGTATCCTGTATGTATTCGCAGACGAAGACGCGCATTTTGAATCCGATGCAACCATGCGCGTCATTAACATTCCACATATCCACACTTGGCTCGCACCCATACTTTATACATTGCCATTGCAATTGCTGAGTTATTATGTGGCGATCATCAAAGGTACCGATGTTGATCAACCACGCAACCTGGCAAAATCCGTTACGGTTGAATAATCGGTTTTATGCTTTTGGGAAGAAGAAGAGAGAGTTAGAACCCCCCCTGGGTACTGGTGCAAGTGAAAAACGTAAATGGCTGGTACCCAAGGCGTGCCCCGGCTCATCACTACGAGAGAGGTCTTCCTCGTCGTCGAGGGTATAGGTGTGATTACTATTGCACCTTTCATTATCCAACTGATCCAGCGCGCGATAACGGGTAATACTGGCCATCCAGGGCAGCGGCTTGGCCAGATGCGACCTGTAGTAACTGGCAGCGCTATTCCAGATCTGCAAAAAAGCCTCCTTTAGCACCTCATTACTCAGGTCGGTGGATTTGAGAATCCGCCAGACGACCCACATTCAGGTAGGGCCAAACTGCTCCACACCAGTTTACGCAAGCTGCGCAAACTGGTGCGACACCTGTTTCGCACCCCGGCAACATAAGCCTTGTGGTATCCGGTTGTTGCCACTCAACCACAAGTGTCTGCTACAGGCTTGTCTCTACAAACTTACTGCTACAGACATCAAGCGTTTCTAATAAAGATAAAAGGTACTCGCTATGTTCAATCTCAACCGTTTTACCGGTGCGTTGCTGATGCTCGCCACCGCAATCTGCTTTACTACTATTGCCCAAGCCAAGCCTTACAAGGCCGCTGAAATCTACTCCAAGCAAACCTACAAATACGGCCGCTATGAAATGCGTATGCGCGTTGCCAAGGGCAGCGGAGTGCTTTCCACTTTCTTCACCTACAAAAATGGTTCCGAGCAGGCGGGTGTATTTTGGGAAGAAATTGATATCGAGATTTTTGGCAAGAACAACGCCACGCAATGGCAGAGCAATGTGATTATCGGTACCAATCGCCCCACTACCAAAACCGAAGGGGTGCACACCATGCCTTATTCGCTGGGCGACGGTTATAACACCTATGTGCTGGAGTGGACGCCCAGCTATATCGCCTGGTTTGTGAACGGCACCCAGGTACGCCGCATCAATGGTGGCCAGTTCGTCACCAGCCTGACCAGCCCGCAAGACCTGCGCTTTAACCTGTGGGCGGCCAACATTGCCGAATGGGTGGGAGCGTTTAACCCCAACATCCTACCGGTTTACCAATTTATCAATTACATCGACTACAAACCCTGGAACTCGGCAACCAACAGCTTTGGTACCGGCTGGCGCGATGATTTCAACAGTTTTGATAGCAACCGCTGGAACAAAGCCAACTGGACATTTGGCGAAAACCTGGCGGATTTCGACCCGAATAATGTCGTGGTAAAAAATGGCATTCTGGTATTGGCACTTACCCGCGAAGGGCAAACCGGTTATACCGGCACCCCACCGGCGGATACCGGATCAAGCGGCGGCTCCTCGTCCAGCTCCACACCTGCGGCAAGCAGTATCCATATTGAAGCGGAAAGCTACAACGAAGTGGGCGGCAGCCTGACCGTGTCCGGCGGCGTGGTGGGCTATATCGATGCAGGCGAATGGTTCAAATATCGCAATGTGAGCATTCCGCAAACCGGCACCTATCGAGTGGAATACCGGGTTGCCTCGGCCCTAACCACAGCGCAGTTTACCCTGGATCGCGACGGCGTTGGCCTGGGTACCATTAGCGTACCCAATACCGGTGGCTGGGGTACCTTTCAAACTATCTCGCACAATATCTATTTAAATGCGGGCACACAGAACCTGGCGATCTATGCCAATAGCGGTGGTTTCAATATCGACTGGATCAAACTGACTAAAATTAACTAACCGTTTTACAGCCTTGGGGTTGGGGAAAGTGACTAGGGCCCCAGCCCCGTTTTTATTTTTGTATCAATCGAGTTAAAGAGGTAACAAGCATGCGCAGCATTTCGATTCTCCTTTTGGCACTGTGTGCAAGCCTTGCTGCCAATGTCGCCACCGCCAAATCCTATAAAGGTGCGGAGATCTATTCAAACCAGAGCTATCTCTATGGTCGCTACGAAATGCGTATGCGTGTTGCCAAGGCGAGCGGCGTGCTATCAACCTTCTTCACCTACAAAAATGGTTCGGAAGTTGGCAATACGTTCTGGGAAGAAATCGATATCGAAATTTTTGGTAAAAATAATGCTACCCAATGGCAAAGCAATGTGATCCTTGGCAGCTCGCGCCCCACTATCCACACCGAACAATTGCACACAGCGCCGCAATCCCTGGCCGATGCCTACCACACCTACGTATTGGAATGGACGCCGGATTATGTAGCCTGGTTTGTGGACGGCGAGGAAGTGCGTCGCATCACTGGTACCAGTACCGTTACCAGCCTCACCAACGCGCAGAGTTTGCGTTTTAATCTCTGGTCATCAGAATCCGTTGAATGGGTCGGCGCCTGGGATGATTCGGTATTACCGGTCTATCAATTTATTAATTACATTGACTACAAAAGCTACAACGCCACGACCAAAAATTTTGAAGGCGGCTGGCGCGATGATTTTGATACGTTTGATACCGGCCGCTGGAGCAAAGCCACCTGGAGCTTTGATATGAACCGCGTGGATTTTGCACCGGAAAATGCGCTGGTAAAAAACGGCATTCTGGTACTCGCACTCACCAAGGAAAACGCCATGGGCTATGCGGGTACACCGCCCGCTGATGAGCCAGTAAGCAGTTCCAGTGCAAGTTCTGTTGCGGTTTCCAGTTCAGTAGCAAGTTCAAATGCCACCAGCAGTGCAGTTGCCAGTAGCACACCAGCATCATCGAAAGCCGCGAGCTCTACTGCAACAACGGGGAGCAATTCCGGGGGTGGAGGCGGTTCAGTTCCACTTTGGGGTTTATTGGCATTGGGCGGATTGTTGCTTGCCCGTTGCAGAAAATAATCCCAGTGTCCCATGCGCCAGGTATGGGCATCTGTACTTGGCGATTTGTGTCTGTTGTTTCATCAAAAAAAAGGATTACCCCTGCTTCTGCTTCCTGAAATCCGCTGCTGACATGCCGGTGTAGCGTTTAAAGAACCGGTGGAAAGACGATTTACTGTTAAATCCTGACTCCAGCAAAATATCCAGTATCGTCATATCGGCAAAATTTTTATCCAGCAACATTTGCTTGGCTCTATTTACGCGATACTCATTCACAAACTCAAAAAAATTGGTATTGAAATATTTATTGATGATGCTGGAAACCTCGCGATAATGAATGCCCACATGCTTGGCAAATTCTTCAATATTTAAATTCTGGGTCAAATACAACTGCTGGTCTTCCATAGTGCGGCGAATTCTTTCGATAGCATCAGGCGCTATCTCCGCCACTGCGGCGATTTCCTTTGCAGCCGGTTTTTCTTTGGTAACCAGCAACTCATGGGCATATAACAAACTGTAAACAAAGAGCGCATTAACCAGTAAAAAGGTGATGTAATTATCGGCAATGCCAAACATATCTGCCAACTGGATGCCCACCGATTGCCCCAGCACATGCACTACCAGCGACCAACTCCAGTTCAATGCAAATCCCAAAGTCAACAACAATAACCAGAGCGGCGCTTGCAGGCTAAAAGTGGAATAAAATTCCTTTAATTGCTGTTTATACCGGGAAACAACCCATACGGCTGCCAATGCGTAAATGACCGGCAGGGTTTTCAGGTAATGCCAGAAAAAATTGGTGAGACGCACCTGGGTTTCAGAATCGTTGGCAATTAAAAACCGCAGGCGATCAGAATCCAGGCCTGCTGCAATAACCAATGCAATTACCACAAGCAGCATTAATCCATGCAGGGCATAATTCCAACGCCAACGAAATTGTGCACGGGTAATCGCCACCACATAAAAATACAAACACACACTTTTCCCTACCACTGCGGTGGCCAGCAAACTCGATAACAGGATTTTTGCCGCCGCTGCATCGCTCTGGATGTAATCATTCCACAACAGCAGATTACACAGCGCCGTTAAACCCACCCCCACAAAAAAACCGCTCAGCAACCAGGAAGCACTGGATTTTTGTTTGGATAACAACCACTGGAAAATGACCAGTAATGCACAGACTGCCAGGGTAAGGACAAGGATAAGGTCGTGGATATTGAAAATCGGGTTTTTCATTATTTTGTTTCAACAGTCGCTTTTACAAAAATAGTCTATAAGCTTAATAGAAATAAAGCTGCTGTCCACGTGAATCTGCACCGTAACCGGTAACAGTAATAGAGCGCTACTAAGGTTAATTTAACGAATCTCGAGGTGTTTTTGTCTTATCGGTTAATTTGGTTATGTGAAATGAACGGGTTTTAACAGGAAATATCCTGGGTTTTATTCCATGCAAGCGTTAATGCTTGCGCAGCTAATTTTATTTCTTCTCGTGTCGTTGATAAGCCCACCGATAACCTCACAGATCCCCGCGCTTGCTCAGCCGATGCGCCTATTGCTGCCAACACTCCACTCACTGCATCTCCATGGGAATGACAGGCAGAGCCTACCGATGCAGCTACGCCTTTTGCGTTATCAAGAAGCGCACGGCCACTGACACCTGGGAACGAAATATTAAGCGTGTTAGGCAATCTAAATTCTGGATGGCCATTTAAACGAATGCCAGGAATTTCGACGCTCAGGAGTGAATGTAGCTCATCACGTATTTCCCTTAAAAAATGTTCGGCTTCCGGCATTCGATTCGCTGCCAGACGGGCCGCTTCACCCAGTGCCGCCACCGCAATGACATTCTCCGTTCCGGGACGCAGATTACGTTCATGACCGGCACCGTACATGATGGAATTTATCGGGGTGGCTTCACGCACGTAGAGCGCGCCTACACCTTTAGGAGCGTAAAACTTGTGGCCTGCGATTGTCAGTGCATCTACACCGAGTTCGTTCACATCAACCGCCACTTTTCCGATCGACTGCGCCGCATCCACATGCAACAACACGCCGTGCTTACGCGCTATCTGTGAAATACCTGCAATCGGTTGGATGGTTCCAATTTCATTATTGGAATGCATGATGCTAATTAAGGCAGTATCTGGACGAATACTTTCTGCCAATATTTCCAGATCAACTAATCCGTTAGCATCTACCGGTATTACAGTTAAATCCCAACCTTCCCGTTGCAATTGTAAACACGGTTGCATAACAGCGGGATGTTCAATCGCGCTTGTAATGATGTGCTTTTTATTATGACAGGCGCGCGCCATGCCCAGGATGGCGAGGTTGTTGGATTCCGTAGCACAGCCTGTAAAAATTATTTCGGACGGATTTGCAGAAATTAAGTGGGCAACATGCGCACGCGCTTGCTGAACTATCTGACTGGCGCGACGGCCATAGTCGTGGCTGGAGGATGGATTACCAAATTCAGTCAGGCATTGAGTGATGACGTTAATCACTTCCGGTGCGATAGGTGTTGTTGCGTTGTAATCAAGGTAAATTGGCGTAGTCATAAGGAACCTTTAATAAGCGAAACGCAGGGTCAGGTAAATATTGTCATTGCGATCAAATGCACCGAACATTCCCTGCGGGTTTCCAGAAAAAATATTGGTCCCGATTTCGCCCCAGAGATTATCGTTAAAGGCGTATCGCACTGTAGATTGTAAGAACCGGTCGCTATCGCTTAATCCCCAGTAGTTGAACAGATTAAACGTTAATGTCTGGTGGAGGAAAAATTGGGTGAACCGCATTGTGGCGGCTCTGTTCCATTCGTTTTTTGCAATGGCAGTTGTTGGCAAGGTAGCGAGATAGCTTGAATAATTTTCCATGTGCTCAACATAAAACTGCACGCCCAGGGTAGCATCAGCCCAGACTTGACGGGAATACCCCGATAAGAGACGGCTTTGGCTGTTTTGGACAAATGGATGTGCACCCGCTGAGTCTTCCGGTGAATGGTAGTAACCCGCTTCAAGATTGAATACGCCGTTTTGTATCTGTCCCGTGGCGCTCGCGCCGTAAGTATTTAGTCGCGGATAGGACACCAATGTGTTTGAATCATTGGACTGATAGGCAGGGCTACGCCAATAACTTCGGGATGCATACCCACTTACATCCCATCCTGAAAAATTGCGCGATACTTTTGCGGCGTACTCCAGTTCGTCCAGTTGATCATCCGGTGTTTGAAAAAAAATCGGCGACGGCATTTGCGGCATTTGTATGTCGAATCGCTGTGCCTCGGGCGCATGGTCTGCGTCAAATCGGGCGATCACCGTTTCAATCGTGGTTGCTCCCGGATACCAGTCAAATTTGATGGCATCCGTTGGGAGCTTGAGGAAATCCATCGGCATTCCACCAAAATAGGCATTCCAGTCTTTTGCGAATATATCGTTGATAAACAACATATCGCCGGTGCCCCAGGTAATCATTTGGCGACCGGTGCGAATTTGGGTTGCATCGCCAGCCAAATCCCAATAAATCTCCCGTGCGTTCAAGTCGGTTTCATCAAACACGAAATCGTGAATTAATTCGATATTGGCAGTGAATGAATGTCGACTATCTTGCAACGATTTCTCAGCTTTCACCTGACCACGTAATTCCGAAAATGGCACTTTGCAATCGGTGGTTGAGCATGGATTCGTGTCAGTGCGTGCTGCTGTGTGGTATTGCACCATGCCATTGATATCGGCATGCAATTGCATACTGCCTAACAAGAGCAAACCGCCCGACAAAAGCGTTGCGGTTTTTCTAAATAACATGGATTACTTCACCCACTGCTGGGGTGGATTACGCAGATACCGTTCCGTAAAAATATCAGCCTCTAATCCAATGTTGTAAGCGATTTCGTTATATACCACTTCAGTGCGATAACCCGTTTCCAGGTTTTTCATGGTGCGCGCCGTAATAGTCCAAACGTCGGCGACTTGCTCCACTTTCACTGCATTGAATACGCGTGATGGGCGGTTACGCAAATCAAAATATTCCTCGCTCAACGGCAGCCAACGTTCTTTGTCAATTAACGACACGCGACGACTGTAATCGATGGCTTTAACCGGTTTGCTTTCAATACGGTACACCGGCCGCCCTTCAAAAATTTCTTCACCCACCAATGTATGGCTTTCATCGGCCACTTCTCTACCGGATACGTCTTCGTAAGTGAAATCGGAACCGACAAACGATGAGCGTTTGTCGTCAGAGGCAATGCGCTTCACCAACTTGATGGCCGGCACAAAAATCCAGCGATCATCTTCTTTGCCTGGAAATTTTTGCACAAGGAACGCCGTGCCTTTCACATCAGTCGGGCGATGGAAATAGGTGTAATAACGTTGTTCACCACCCGCAAGGTTGATCCGCAGCATGGTCATTTCACGCTCACGGATATCGCCTTTGGGATTAATCAATTTCATGCTGACTTTTGTACGCATGTCATTGCCCGCATAGTAAGTTGCATCCAGCGATTGTTGGACAATTTGTGTGGGCTCTATTGCCATGCATATCGAGGGCATCAATACGGCACTGAGAACAAATAAGCTGCGTTGCGTCAGTGTTTTTACCAGGGAAATCATGCGCGCTCTCCGACAGAGGATGTTGCAGAAACGGTTGACGTTGAATGGTCAGATATGGATGTAGTGAATAGCCAGCCTTGCAATAACAAAATCAATGCGGGCAAATACAATAATGTAACTAATGCGCTGACGAGCATCATGCTGACAATGAATGCCCCCACAGTGATGTAAGGCGTAAGTGGGGCAAACATCATTACCGAAAAGGCAGCCGCAAAAAGAATGGCGTTGCGCATAATGCCTTTTCCGGGCCGTGCAGCGGTCCAGCGCAAATTGTCCGCCAGTGATTCACCGGTCGTGGCGGCTTCCGCCATACGCTGACGCAAACGGCTGATGAAATGGATCGAGAAATCAACCGCCATGCCCAGCGACAAACATGACAAGACCGAAATCGGCATATCAAAATCCTTACCTGAGAAACCAATCACGGCGTAGATCAGCATGATGGTAAACAGTAACGGGATATACCCGACAACTGCCCACTTGATTGAACGGAAATTGATAGCGAGCAGAATAAATACCACCAGCAACGCCAGGACAAATCCTTTCAGCATGTCCCACAGCACTTCATCGTTCCACACCACATTGAAGTAAGCAGTACCTGCGGGTTTGAATTCGAGGTCAATCGGATTTTCGCGTTGGTATTCTTCCACGGCATGGATGACATTGCGCATTGCACCGGCATCCCAGGTTTTTAATTGCAGCCAGATATTGGCCTGCTGGAAGGGATAGTCCACTAGGTTATCCAGGTCTGACTGTTTCGCCGACATGCCGAATAAAAACAGGTATTGGGCAATAGTGTCGGCGTCCGTGGGAATTACCTCATAATCCTGAGCATCTTCATGGAGTACACGGTTAATGCGTTTTACGTAATCGACAATCGAAAACGTTTTTCCGACTTCAGGCATGGATTCCAGATGCCGTTGCAAACCATCAATGTATTGCAGGGTTTCCGGTGCTTTTATGCCATCGGCATTTGGTGCAATGGCAATGATGTATCCAGGCGCGGTGCCACCGAGTGATTCATTGATCTTCTCATCGGCGATGCGTACTTCACTGTTGTGGGTAAACCATTTCACCAGGTTGTTGTTGATCGTTATCTGCGTAATACCGACTACAGAAACAGCGGTCAGTAATAGGCCCAGCATGACAATTTTTTTCGGATGGGTGACCGCCACATCCGCCAGAGTTTGCAACCAGCTTTTTTTGGATTGCTGTTGTTGCGTTTCACGTGCGACGGCGGCAAGGATTTTTTTCTCATTGATTGACATCAGTAACGCAGGGATAAGCGTGAAGCTGAGGAGACGCAGCAGCAAGGTGCCAAAGACAATGACGCCGCCAAATACTTTAACGGGAATAATTTCCATGAAAAGCAATACGGCAAATCCGGCGGCGGTTGCCAGGGCGGTATAACGCACCGGGCGGCTGACCGCGGCCATGGTCTCGTGGATGGCTTGTTGTTTATTGCCGCCCTGGCGGAAGCGGTGATAAAACTCGTTAAAAATATGGATGCTGTCCGTTGCAATGGCCATTAAAAATACCGGTGCCATGGAACTCATAATGTGTACCGGAAACCCCAGCCCGATCAGTAATCCCATACTGCAAATGATGCTGGCCATGGCCACCGCCATCATCGACATCGCAAGGGACAAACTGCCGAACATCCACAGGATGGCAATAAACATAATCATGCCTGCGATAGGCGCAAATAAACCCATCATGGTGAACATGTCGGCACCGAAGGTATCCCGGACAACCGGGTCCCCGGCCACATAAAAATCATCCCCTTCACCCTGGGTTGCAACGATGCTGCGAATCTTGTCCGCGACCTGCTTGCCATTGGCACCCTCCTCCAGCGGGACATAGAGCGCGGCCATGGTCTCGTCAGTGGAAATTATCCGGTCCGCAAATAGCGGGTTGCCAATCAACTTGGCCCGGAACGCGGACAACGCCTCGGGTGTATCCGGGGCCTCGGCCATTAGCGGGGCGATATCCAAGCCGTCCCCGTCCGCACTGATATGGTCGATGGTGTTAAAGCTCACCAGGTCACGGGCGGCAACGCCGTCAATGGCGAGGATCTGTTCGGTAAGGGTATGGATTTTCTTGAGGGTGCCGGTATTGATCACACCTTTATCGTTGTGGATCGCCACCAGGATAGTGTCTTCATACAACCGGAATGTCTGTTCAATCCCATCATTCCAGACCCGCACGGGGGAGTCCGGGGGCAGCATATTTTTCGGGTTGGTATCCAGTGTAATCCTGGGGAACTGGGTACAGAAAATCGCGGTGATCAATAAGGTTGCGACAAAAATCCACCGGGGATGGCGGGTCGCGAATTCCACTAGGGTGTGTTTACGCATATCGGCAAGGAATCCTTTTAAACCACCCATGCTTATTCAATATTTGGCACGAATGGTATATCTATTAAATATTCAATTATTTAATTGAATGCTTGACTAGAATATCCGCTTCACCTAGATTGTCAAGGAACGGGCTTCTGCGCTGAACCGCCAGCGATGGTCAGGGGCGCTTTTTTATTGGCAACAATGCCATTTTTAGGTGAACTTGCGCTTGGGCGGTAGATAGCTATTTGAGGATTGACGCATGGAATCTATAATTCAAGCGATCAATTGATAAATGGAAAATCTATGACTTCTTCAAATTGCCGGCAATTTAAAGACTCGCTGTATGAGCAATTGGCTCGTATCGGAAAAGCATTGGCGAGCCCGATCCGCCTTGAACTGCTGGATGTGTTAAGCCAGGGGCCGCGAACCGTTGAGTCAATCGCGAAAGAAATTAACCAGAGCATTGCGAATACATCACAGCATTTGCAGGTATTGCGCGCGGCGCGCGTGATTGATTCGGAGCGCAATGGGGTGAACATCATTTACCGCGTTGCCGATCAGGAAGTGCTTGGTCTTTGCGGCGTCCTCCGGCGAGTGGGGGAAACCCGGTTGCTGGAAGTTCGCGCCGTGACCGACGCCTTCTTGCGTGATCGCGGAATGCTGGAAAAAACCGACAAAAACACATTGCTGGAGCGCGTAAAGCGCGGCGAAGTGACGGTATTGGACGTGCGTCCGACCGAAGAATTTATGGCGGGCCATATCCCAGGTGCTTTGTCGGTTCCACTGGAAGTGCTGGAGCAAAAAATTGCTGAATTGCCGCCAGGCCGGGAAATCGTCGCTTACTGTCGTGGACCGCTGTGTGTCATGTCGATAGAAGCAGTGAATTTGCTGAACCAAAAAGGCTATCAGGCTACACGCTGGGAAGAAGGTGTCGCGGATTGGGTTGCCAGAGGTTTTGCTATACAAACGGGTGCTGTTTAAAAGGAAGCTTGGTAAGCGCATGCGCTAATTGATGGCAAAGTTCCTTTTGATCGGTGCCCGCAATAACCACCAGGAAAATCAAGAGGAAACTGAAGTGAGCAATATTCTATTTATATTGAATGATGGACCATACGGCACCGAGCGCAGCTACAACGGTTTACGTCTGGCAGGCTCCATCGCCAAACGCGGTACTGATGAAGTACGTGTATTTTTGATGGGTGACGCGGCTGTTTGCGCGAAAGGCGGCCAAAAAGTTCCGCAAGGTTATTACAACGTTGAGTTGATGATGAACCCGGTTATCCGCCGCGAAGGCCAAATCGGTGTGTGCGGTACCTGTATGGACGCGCGCGGTATGACGTCAGAAGAATTGGCCGAAGGTACACATCGCAGCACCCTGGAAGAACTGACTGATTGGACACTCTGGGCCGATAAGGTAATCGTGTTTTAATCCTCTGGGAAAGTGATGCGCCGATAAGGCGTTTTTTAATAATAAATATTCAAGCAATCATTTAAATAATTGATTGCTTGAAATAAACCACTCTCTCGGACGCCGTACTTGGACAAATACGCAGCCATTCGCTGCGGGCATGTTAAAGGAGAGCAGTCTGTAGGAGCAGCAAATCCCCAATGCGGGGGAAAGGAGTCTTCGTATGAAGCCACAATTTTCTAATGGCCCGTGCCCTGCGAGCCATCAAGCTCCCGTCCTCGAACTCAAGGCCGTTTCGCGTTATTGGGGTAAGCGGGCAGCGATTAACAATCTCAATCTCACAATTCGTCCCGGCGAAACCGTAGCCCTTATCGGGCCCAGCGGTGGTGGGAAATCAACATTGATCCGACTACTGGCCGGAGTGCTTAAGCCAACGCATGGCCGTGTGCTCGCCGACGGAAAAGATTTGGCGAAAATGTCCGCGGCGGAATTACGTTTTCATCGCGCTTATTCACGCATCATTGAACAAACCCATTTACTCGTACCGCAGCTATCTGTTCATCAAAATGTGGTGGCTGGGAAATTGCCCCTTTGGCCATGGCACAAAGTGATGGCCTCTGCACTGTGGCCGGTAGAAAAACAGCCGGTCCGTTCGTTATTGGAATCACTGTCGATTGGTGAGCACCAGTGGCGATCTGCGAGCGACTTGAGTGGTGGCCAAATGCAGCGCGTCGCCATTGCGCGCGCATTGATTTCAGACCCCACGACCTTGCTGGCTGATGAACCCACCGCATCACTCGATCCAGCCACGGCGCGCGCAGTCACTGAAATTATTCTTAACCAGGCAAAAGAACGCGGTGTCACCCTTGTTTTTTGTACGCACTGGCTGGACTCCATCATGCACCGCTGTGACCGCATCATCGGTCTGCGCGAAGGGACCCTGGTGCTGGATGCCAAGCCCGCCGAAGTAACGCCGGATGCATTGGATTTGCTGTATCAGGGAAGCGAGGAGCGCAGCGAGGCAAACTATGAACGGGTTTGATCGCAAACAGGAGCTGAAACGCTACCTGATTTGGTGCGCGGTTGCGCTCACATTTATTTTGGCGATGGAAGGCACGCGGATAAATCCGGGGGCATTGTTTGATCGCGATGGCGTGCGTAACGCCGGTGAGTTGCTCAGTGGTTTATTGCATCCGAATTTATCAGCAGATTTCCTCCAACGTATTTTTTTACTTTCATTTGAAAGTTTATTTGTCGGGATTCTCGGGACCGTATTTGCAGTTGTCATTGGCATCAGCCTCGCCGTTTTTGCGATTCGCATACCGGAACTACCTGACCCACCGGGTCGCCAGGGAAAACGCCAGTCGGTGGTGGTCGCAACCGCTCGATCCCTCTCGCGCTTTACGCTGGGATTTTTTCGTTCAATCCCGGAAATTGTCTGGGCATATCTCTTTGTGCAAATCCTGGGGCTTGGGCCCGGTGCTGCCGTACTCGCGATTGGCTTAACCGTGGGTGGCTCCATCGGCAAACTCTACGCGGAATTGGCTGAAGCGGTTGATAGTCGCATCGTTGGCGGATTGCGTTCCGCGGGTGTCGGTCGCTGGGGCATATTAATGCACGGCATTTTGCCGCAGGTAAAACGCCAGTGGGTTGCCTACGCGCTATTCCGAATGGAATGCAACATCCGCACGGGCACGATCCTGGGTGTTGTCGGCGCGGGCGGCTTGGGCAGCGAAATTGCGCTGAGTATTCGCTATCTCGAATTCGATAAATTAGCGACCACACTGATCGCTGTTTTGGTATTTGTTATTGCATTGGAATGGGTGAGCGCTTTCCTGCGTCGCCACCCCGTGAAATGGGCGATGCTGTTTGCTGTTGCCGGTGCAATCGCGAGCGTTGCCTACCTCGATATTCCCTGGGCGGATTTGCTAAGTGGCAGTTGGAATAATTTGCCCAGTGCCAATGCATTTGATTTAAGTGATGAGTTTTTAGAAAAGACCGCATCCCTGGTATGGCAAACATTATTGATGGCCTGGATCGCTACCTTGCTTGCGGCGGTCTTTGCATTTTTCCTCGCGCCACTTTCCACCAAATCGCTGGTAACGAAAAGTTATCTTGAAAACACCTATGGCAAACGCGGGGTGTCATTGTGGATGTCACGGGCGCTGCAAGGTAGTTCGCAATTCTTTTTGCAAGTCACCCGTGCGATGCCCGAGCTGACACTTGCATTGGTATTTGTGGTCTGGGTGGGCCCCGGTGCACTCGCAGGAATACTGGCCATCGCCGTCCATAACATCGGTGTGCTGGGGCGACTCTATACCGATGTGTATGAGGAAGTGGAACCCGGCCCCGCAAAAGCCATGCAGGCCAGTGGTGCAAGCGGGTTATCAACCTGGCTTTACGCTGTGCTTCCACAAGTGAATCCACGCGTTCTGGCATTCACTCTCTATCGCTTCGAAGTGAATGTAAGGGCAACCGCCACCGTGGGTTTTGTGGGCGCAGGCGGAATTGGTGATTCGCTCTATACCTCGATCAGCCTATTTCACATTAGCGATCTGGTTGTGTTACTCGTGGTGATGGTTGCGGTGGTGACGGGCGTGGATTATGTCGGTGATCGTTTGCGTAAACGCATTCTGAATGGTCCTTCCTGCGTGCCAAACTTATTGCAGCGGTTATCGCTTTTGTTTTCAGGATCAGGCACAGCCATCGCACCTTTTCCTTGTCAGATTCCTATCGTAGAGAAGCCGCAATTGTGTTGTCGTTGCGGTGCCGCACCGGCATTCACCGTCATTAAACCCACATCAATGTCGTCCGACGGCTTAACGATTGCCATGGATAAAACCTTGCCCACGGGGTTGATGGTTCAACTGGTCGTAGCGTACCCCGATGGAACAGTATCATCGGTAGTCAGCGCGCGGACCTGCCCGAATGAAGTGCAAAACGCAGCCTCACATTGTGAAAAAAATTATCTTGGTTTTATCGAACCGACCCCCGAATTCTTATCCGCAATGATTGAAATCGCACAACGCGAAAATATTCAATTTGTCGAGGATAACGAATGCAGTGTTTTCAAAAAAAATAATCAAGCGGATGCGTTAATGCCCAACCGGTTGCAGACCACCACTGCTTGAAAGGATTAACTTCAACTCAAAAACCTGACCTTACAAAAGGAGATTTTATGAAACCCTTCGTTTCATTGTGCAAACCCTGGCAGCGAATGATCGCTACATTACTTGTCGGTGCCAGTTTATTTTCAGCATCTGCTGCCTACTCGGCGGACGATGTTATTCGCGTAACAGGTATTCCCGATGAAAACCCCACTGAGCTTGCCCGTAAAAACCAGCCGATGGTTGATTACCTGCAAAAACAACTGGGAAAGAAAGTCACTTATGTTCCGGTAACGGACTACGGTGCGGCGGTATCAGCGCTGTCTGCTGGGAAAATTGATTTTGCCTGGTTAGGTGGTTTTACGTTTGTACAAGCTCGCCACCTCGCGGGCGCTGAGCCACTGGCCATGCGCGACATCGATAGGAAATTCAAGAGTGTATTCATAGCAAGCACCACCTCAGGTATCGAAAAACCAGAGGATTTTAAAGGCAAATCATTCGCCTTCGGTTCCAAGAGTTCCACGTCTGGCCATTTGATGCCACGTCACTTTTTACTGTCGCAGTTAACCATTAACCCGGAAAAAGACTTTGCCGGTTTACCGGTGTACAGCGGCGCCCACGATGCGACGGTAAAACTCGTTGAATCCGGAAAAGTCCAGGGTGGTGCACTCAACATTGAAGTGTGGGATCGCATGCTGGCTGAAGGAAAGGTTGATACCAAGAAAGTCAAACTGGTGTGGACGTCTCCCGAGTATGTGGATTATGTGTGGGCTGCCCGCAAAGGGTTAGCGCCTGAATTAGTGAGTAAATTCAAAGATGCATTTTTGAATCTTGATCCACAAGATCCACAACAAAAAGCGGTACTGGATTTACAAGGCGCAAACGTATTTGTTGCGGCCAGCCAAGCTGATTTCGATTCCATCGAAAAAGTGGCCCGCGATACCGGGTTATTGAAGTAAACGTAACAACGCTTAACTGCTCACCATCTGAGGCGATGTCTAATACACTCGCCTCGGAATTTATCGACGGAGAGAGAATCCATGAATAAGAGTCGCCGATTCCAAACAACCTATGATGTCAAAGTGCCCGATTTTCCCAAATCGGCAAAAGCAATTAATTTATGGATTCCTTTTCCCCGAGCAACGAGCGACCAGGACATTCATGCAATTGATGTCCAAACCAATATCGATTACCGCATTGAATACGAAGCTACCTATGGTAATGCCGTGTTATGTGCAAACCTCGATACCGAAAAAGTCGATAATATTGATTTGGTCGTTACGACCACAGCAACTCGCCATGAATGCGCAACTGACTTTAATCGATTTACCGAAATACCTCATTCCGGCTGGCAATTGCATCATCAGTCGCAATTGCAACCCAACAAACTGATTCAATTTACTGCTGATATTCTCGGCATTGCCCGTCATATTAAAGAGCAGCATTCCAGCGCGCTCGATATTGCCAAAGCGGCATATGACCATGTATTGGAGCATATGCAATACGATAAATCCGGAGATGGTTGGGGCAATGGCGACGCAGAATTTGCCTGCTCCATCGGCAAAGGTAATTGCACAGATTTCCACTCATTATTTCTTGCCATCCTTCGCGCCTGTGGCGTACCCGGTCAATTTGAAATCGGTATGGCATTTCCCACAGGCATGACCCAGGGTGACATTACTGCATTTAAATGTGGTTACCACTGCTGGACCAGTTTTTATGTTCACGGCATAGGTTGGGTTCCGGCTGATTGTTCTGAAGCGGCACAAAAAACGCACCTTCGTGATTATTACTTCGGCTCTATCGATGAAAACCGATTCCTGTTGAGCTATGGCCGCGACCTGATATTGCCCGGAAGAACGGTTGATGATCCGCTCAATTTTTTCACAGACCCGGTAATTGAAACCGACTCTGGTCGAGCGGTGTATTTCGAAAAGAAACTGAGTTTTACCGATATCTAATTGCCCATCCCTAACATTGAAAAGGTAAGAAAATGGCTACTGGAAAAACGATCCTGATCCTCGGTGGTGGAATTGGCGGCATTGTGGCAGCAACCGAATTACGTAAAAAATTACCCAGGGAACATCGGGTGGTGGTGGTTGATCGAGTGACTGATCATATTTTTCCACCGTCGCTGTTATGGATCGCTTCTGGAGATAGGAACGCGAAACAAATATCAAAGCCGATTAATAGCCTCACCAAAAAGGGTATCGAGGTTATTCATGGAAATATTGAAAAAATTGATGCGGAGAAAAAAGCGGTCCTCGTCGATGGTAAGCAGTATGACAGCGACTATTTGATTATCGCCACGGGTGCAGAACTCGCTCCGGAAACTGTCCCCGGACTCACGGCAGCAGGCCATAACCTCTATACATTGGAAGGTGCCCAGGCGATCAGAAATGCCGGCCTGAAACTTTCCGGCGGAAAAGTAGTTGTACTGGTTTGCTCCATGCCCTTTAAATGCCCTGCTGCACCTTACGAAGCGGCAATGTTGCTCGAATCCGATTTTCGTAAACGCGGGTTATCGTCAAAAGTAAGTGTTGAAGTTTATTCACCGGAGCCTGGCCCTATGCCGGTGACTGGCCCCGAGGTCTCGCAACAAGTACGGCAAATGGTAGAAAGCAAGGGTGTTAAGTATTTTCCTCAACATGCAGTGAGGGAAATAGACCCGGAAGAACGCACCATTTATTTCAACAACGAAACGACAACCACTTTTGATCTGCTCGCTTACATCCCTCCACACAGAGCCCCCACCGTGATTCGGGAAGCCGGGTTGCTTGGCGAGAGCCCATGGATTGCGGTTGACCGCCATACCCTCGCCACTAAATTCAACAATGTTTTTGCAATCGGCGATATCACCGCTATTCCTTTATCGAATGGAAAACCATTACCAAAAGCCGGTGTATTAGCACATGGGCAGGCAGAGGTTGTTGCGAATAACATTGCTGCCGACATTAGGGGCTCCGGGAAAAAAATAGTATTTGAAGGTTACGGCGAATGCTTCCTTGAAATTGGTGATGGTATGGCGGGAATGGGCAAAGGTAATTTCTACGCAGAGCCCAATCCGGACATTAAATTAAAACCACCGGGAAGGATGCTGCACTTCGGAAAAATTCTGTTTGAAAAATATTGGCTGTTCAGGCTTTAGTAACATCGTCATATTATTTGGGCAACCTAACCCAAGTACAATTACATAAAACAAATTGACGAAGTGGTCATTTATTGCCGCTCCACCTTTTCATGCGTTGTGTTTTAAGAGATAAAAAATAATCCGACAACCCCTGATTGCACTGTGAGCGAATGCAACGGAAGTGAGCGAGAGTTAGCCCTGCAGGGGTTCTCCCGGAAACAGCCGATCTGATGTTGGATCGGCTGTTTCAATTTGTTTATGTACTCAGAGCATTTTCATATATTCAATCAACTGCTTTTTCTCATCATCTGAAAGATCTGTTCCCGCCTTGTGGCCTCGGTTGGAGTTGCCGGCCTGGATCGCACCTGAGGAATTCAATACCTGGAATTCATCGAGGCCTTCCGTGATCACGAAACCAACATTGATAGGATCAAATTTTCGGCTTCCAACCCAAAACCTGGTGACGCGTTTTTCAGGCTTCTGCAATAACTCCCATAAGTTAGGCACAGAGCCGTTGTGTAAATAAGGCGCCGTCGCCCAGATGCCATTGAGAGGACGCGCTTTATAAACCAGTCCTTGCAAATCTTTGTCTATGGAGTGTTCTACCCCATCTTTCGGAGGCGGGGCATTGTCAGCCGCAATCGCTTCGCGCTCTGCCAGATGTTGTTTTACATAACCTTTAATAGTCTCAGCTTTGGCACCACCAGATAAATGTTTTTCTTTGTTCTCCTCCGGAATAAGTCCAGCTTCCAGTGCAGTCAGGGGATCATGTAATACCAGGCCGACAACACCATTTACCGGAATCTGGATGGCAGGTGCTTCCGCACCAAATGGGGAACCGAAGATAACGCCTTCTTTGCTGCCTTCCAGGATAAGGGTTTTTGCTACGTGATTGTCTGCATACCAAGCCATGTCCGGGTCGGTACCAATCTCACTTACGGGTGTCTTTACCGCCGTATACTTTTCTCCTTCGCTTTCGCGGGGAATTACCTGATGACATTGCTGGCAATGCGTTTTGAACAGCACTTCCCCTTTCGCCGCCTGGGCCAGGTTGATGGGGGGCAGAGGCGTATCCAGCCATTGCGGTGAGCGCAGGTCTTTCACCCATGATTCCAGGTGCCCCAAATTAATCATATCCACGGTTGAACGGTAGTGGAAATTGTGGCCAAACAAACGTTGCCACCACGGGGCCTTGTCTATTTGCAGATGGCCAAAAACACCTACAACTTCACCGATATTTCGCACCAAGGGTCCGACTACTGGTGTATTTGGCGCTGAAGCATTCCACTGCACCACATCGGATTGGTGCGTACCCCACAAGAAGGGATAGGAAACCGGCGCGATAGGTGGATTGCGATTGGTGACATCTTCGAGCGCAAAAGCGGTGCCCGCGTTCTGGATATTCGTGAATGCATCCAGCCGCGCATAGCTGGTGAAATCCTGCGGATAATTGGCGGGGAGGCGATTAACATTTTCCCGTTCCGATAATGCGAAACTGATTTCGCCAAGTTGCTTGCGCAATGTCCTGGCATTGTTTTGACTGTAATCATCTTGCAGAACATTGCGCGCAAACCGTTCGAATTTGGCATCGTCCTCGTAGGTTTGGTTGAGTGCGCCTACCAATTCGTTGAAGAAACCTACGAAATCAGCCAGCGTCGGTGCTCCGTCAACCAAAATCTTTTTCTCACCATAATCAATCTGGTTCGTGTGACACGCGGCGCAATTCAAACCCATCCACGCCGTTCGGGAACGCTTATCAACCTCCATTGTGAATCCTATCGGCAATCCCCCGGGATTCGCAGCAGATGCCGACATAGGGAGATATCGGAGAGATTCCATATGCTCAACAGACCGAAACAGGGACTGCTTATCTTTTTGTTCCAGCCAGACAAACCATGTATAAGGAAGAATGCGCGCGCCCTGGTTAGTGAACCAAAAATCAGTGCGGGTTTTATCGTTCCAGTTCTGGTCAAGCATGATCCGCTGGGGCACATTATCCGCTTGCGATGCTATGGCCACTTGGGGTGGGCTGCTGTGAATAGCTTTCTCCGGCCAAAAAGAACTACATCCGACCAGCGCTATGGCACTAGCGAGTATTCCGGCAAAAATAGGTAGTGTTTTCATGGTGGCATTCCTTTTTTTTGAGCGACTCATAGTGGTGAGAGTAATAATGGCGAGGCTGCACTGGATGGACCTTCGCATGCCAACGCATCCATACCATTGCTTAGCTGAGAATAGGTTTAAATCTGATGCCTCGCAAATACCTGTATATAAATCGTTTCTTCAAAAAAAGCGAAATGCTAAAACTAGTCAGGATATTCCATGGGCCTCGGTAAATTTTTGATGTTAATTATTTATTTAATGAGGCCGGCGATAATTGGCACCAATGGTTAGGATATACGGCGGTTGTTTGGTTTTTGGTGAGGTTTTTCTGGAAATTTCAGATGGTTGATAGAAAAATAATCCAAAAAATTATAAAAATAAATTTCCGATATTTTAACAGCAGCAGCAACAGGTTTTATTAAATCGCTTTTAAATATTACCGTCTATCAAAAAATCTGCTTCTTATATTATGAATGTTTCTATTGTGTGGATCCGGCGACGTGCCGGATTTTTTTGCGAAAGGATTTTTTGATATTGTCGTTTCATTCTGCATTTTTTGCGTATTCCCATTGTTGAATTGACACCCTTTCTTCTTCGTCTACCCTTTACCTTACTGATCAATGTAATGCGATGTAATTGATCCAACCGTGATAGTGATTAAAACTGACTGTAGCTGAAATGTTCAGTTATTTTTTATGGATATGGGCAATCAGGGATAAGGGGTGCGAAATATCGCTATCGAATTGCTACCCTGAACGCATGTCAGGGACCGTTTATCAACCATGACATTTGAAAGGATATCCATAAAATGATTGTTCACATTTCCCCCGCCTTCCGTGCGTTCGCATTGCTATTAAACATCAGAAAGAAAATATTTTAAATTTCCCTTGCTAAGCCTGTTTAACACCGATGAATTTCGTCGGCCGGTTTCCATTTGCCTATTGGATATGTTTTATGACGAATTATAAAAGTTTCTTTGAAGCCAATTCCGTTAACCTTGATATAGCGAAACAAGCTCCTGAAACGCCACCTAACAATAACGGTTATCCTGGCCCCGGACCGCAAAATGCGACGGCCGAACAAATTGCCGGCAGTGCATTTTTCTTCAAGCATGGTGATTGGTCCAGTATCGAGACGGGCACATTTGATTTTATTGTGATAGGCACCGGGCCGACGGCGGTTGCATTCATCGAACAAACACTGGAATTTAACCCGCGCGCAAAAATATTGGTGCTGGAACGTGGAGGTTATTGGTTGCCGAGCCATTACCAAATGTTGCCCACCGCGTTGCAGGCGACCACCGGCACACCCACCACCACTTATCCCTGGTCGCGTACAACAAAAATGGCTACCGAGGGAAATAAATTTTTCCAGGCTGGTTATATCCCGCAATTGGGTGGACGTTCAACCTACTGGAGCGCCTGGTGCCCCACACCGACTGTTGCGCAAATGCGCGATTGGCCGCAGCAATTGATTGCGGTGACGCAGCGGGAAAACTTTTGGCAACGGGCGCGCAAATTTTTGCATGTGACCTCCACGGATCAAATCCAGGATGGTGTCTACGGTGCATTGCAACAACAAATAGCGGTGAATCTGCAACGCAATTTACACACAGTGCCAACGGCAACGGAAGCATTTGCTGCGCCGATTGCCGTCGGTAACACGGATTGGCAAAGCGTTAAATTTTATAAATATTCCACTGTCGGGACCTTGCTGGACCTGCAACAAAAGCAACAGGTATCGCAAGAAGCGGGGACCGGTTCGGCGCTGACAATTGTCGATCGTTGCGTGGTGGATCGTTTGGAACACGATGGCAAGGGCACGGTTACCCATATCCATACCAGCCGCGGGAAAATTACCGTCGGTGCGGCCCAGGTGGTCTTGGGTATGGGCGCAATTCCACCCGCAACATTATTGATGAATTCCTTTGCCGGTACTGGCTTGCTGGCAAATGCCGGTAATCGTTATACCGGGCATTTTATGTCGCATGTCATCGCCCGGATGAAACGCTCGGTATTTAAATCCCTGGCGAGCCTGGAAATCGGTGCGACCTACTTGGCGGGCGTCGATAAGGATTCGGGTTTGCAATATCACGTTCAGGCGAGCGCGTTTGCCTCGGCTAACCCGGCGGCGGATTCCGGCACCATTGCGCGCGAGGCGCCGGATGCAGCGGCAGTGGTATCGCCGGAACAATTGCAAGGCTCGGAAGATTATGTGGTGTTTGTGTGCGCCACCCTGGGTGAGGTCAGCGAAAAAAATCCGGATAACTGGTTGCGATTAAATGACGGCCGTGACCCAACCACCAATCTTTCCCTGCAATTGGGCCTGGGCGAGGCGGACCAAAAACTGTGGAATGTTCTGGACGAAGCGACATTCCAGGCAATTGCCGCCATGGGACCACAAGGGGTCAGCGCGGCGATTGAATATTGGGTTGATGGAACCGGGTGGCAAACCGCCCGGCCGACCGCGGCGGACATACGCCTGCCCATCATTGTGCACGAAGCCTCTGCGTTGTGGATCGGGACTGATCCGGCAACCTCGGTGGTCGGCCTGGATTATCGGCCACACGGGGTGAAGAACGTGTATGTAACCGGGGGTTGCCTGTTCCCTACGTCCGGCTCCTGGAATCCAACCTTAACCATGTGCGGCCTCGCGCAGGATTTGGCGGAAAAGCTCAATCGTTAAGGCTCGTATTATCAATAACCACAACAACCGTGTTGAAAGGATATTCCTATGAAAAACCTTAAAGCTGCATTCGGTGTATCGCTTTGCCTTGGCCTGGCAATAAGCAACATCACTTATGCCGAGCCTACACATCGTCCCCAACTGGCGACGACGGTTTCCGGTACCGCTACACCCTTCCAAAACAACAACGGCAATGTGCCGACGCCGCAGCAATACGCCGGCCCGTTATTTGAAACCAGCCATGATTGGCCCCAAAAGGCGTTGCCGCCGTTAGTGGACGCACCCTGGCGAGTGGCTATCAAGAACCAGACCATCAATACCCAAAACGCCAAAGCCTACGCTTATGCGTTGCGCGATTATGTGAGCAAAAACGCCAAAACATTAATCCTGGATTACCCCAACTGGAACGCCGCCAGCGCCGGTTGGTATAACGAACCCTGGCTGGGCAGCCAGCGCGAGGCAATCCGGGGAACCTATATTGCGGGCGAATTCGGCCCGGCGATCTTCCCCGGTACCGGCCTGCGCGCTACCTTCAACACCCACGTGCTGACCTACTACGATGCGCGTGCCGCCTATACCCTGTTTAAGTTGTGGGGCGCATCGGCGATGACACCGGATATCAAAACCGCCAACAGCCAATTTGAAGAGGGCGCAGTGATTGTCAAGGCAGCGGTGTTTGCGTCAACCGATCCCACCCAGAAAACCGATTGGTGGGATGCGATGAAAGGCGCACCGGTATGGTCGCTGTTTATTGATCAATCAGGAAACAACCAGCCTCCGCAAGTGTGGCCGGGGTATGTGGCACAGTTCGATATTATCGTGAAGGACACCAAATCCTCACCGGTTACCGGCTGGGTATTCACTACCCTGGTATATGACGCGTCCGCGCCGGGCGATGCCTGGGACAAGATGATCCCGCTGGGAGCCCAATGGGGTAACGATCCCCAGGCAACCCAACCCGGCCAGCCCCTGGTGGAAAACTGGGTCAACCCAAGTGCTCCCAAATATTCCACCCAGACCCTCGGCTGGGGTGGGCGCCTGTCCGGACCTAATGATGGCGCGCGCAATGCCATCGCCGTGGACGGCAAGGTCGAGCCGAATGCGCCGGATTCGTCCTGTATGAGTTGCCACAGTACCGCGCAGTGGAATCCAAACCGGCCTTATATCCCCAATATGGCGCGCCCGAACGGTATGGATTCCTTCCTGCTACCCTCCTTCTCGCAAAATACCCCACCGGGTTTCCAACTCTGCGGCGACGACGGCAAACCAAGTTCCGATGGCAATAACATCTGCTCACCGGCTCCCGCCTCGGCTGAATGGATGAAGTGGTTCCAAAACCGCCCGGGCACCGAGCCGATGGATGCGGGATCCATCGCGATGGATTTCGACGAAGTGTTTTCGTTCAAGTCATTGCCGCTCTGGCAAAAGGCGACCCTCGGAAAAGCCAGGGTTACAACCGGGCAGTTGCAAGCGGGACCGCGCAACGTGCGCTTTAACCAATACACCGGTGCACCGATTAAGGAACAAGGCTCAGTGGAGGAAAAAATTAAAGACAAAATCAAGGAAGAGGTACGCAAGCCCTAAAGGATCAGTTTTCACAAGGTCAATGTGAAGCTTATAGCCGGGGAATATCCCGGCTTTTTTTTTAGATGGGCCAAAGCTGGCACATTAGACCACTTACCTAACTTTACAAAAAAATACAATCCGTAGAAGCGGGTTTTTAAACAACATATTGTTATAGGGATGGGCTCAATTGGTTTAATTGACCATAATCATATAGTTTATTTGACAATAATAGGTGGCGCCTGTATACAATTATTCATCGGTCACCAAATAGGCTAACAATAACAGCAACCCCGTTCGGCGCTCGATATAAAAAACCTGTCCGCAAGGGACAGAATCAACCTTACAACGGTCTTCCTCCTCTATAGGCGGTATTGGTTGAAAGGCTAAAATCCGGAGTCTAATAATGAAAATATCCATCACCAAGAAAAGCGTTTTATCGTCAGTGGCCATGTTGGCGACCCTGGGCGTATCGGCAGCCAGTGCGCAGACCTTGACCTCTAACTCAACCGGCACCAACAACGGTTTTTACTATTCGTTCTGGAAAGACTCAGGCAGTGCCTCGATGACCCTGGGTGCGGGCGGTCGTTATACCTCCCAATGGAACAGCGGTACCAATAACTGGGTGGGCGGCAAAGGCTGGAACCCGGGTAGCAGTTCGCGCGTGTTGAGCTATTCAGGTAACTACGGAGTAAGTGATAGCCAGAACTCGTACCTGGCATTTTACGGTTGGACCAGAAACCCGCTGATCGAGTATTACATCATCGAAAGCTATGGTTCATACAACCCCGCCAGTTGTTCCGGCGGTACTGATTACGGCACCTTCCAAAGCGACGGGGCGACTTATAACGTGCGTCGTTGCTTGCGCACCCAACAACCTTCTATCGACGGAACCCAGACTTTCTACCAATATTTCAGCGTAAGGAACCCGAAGAAAGGCTTCGGTAATATTTCCGGCACCATCACCTTTGCCAACCACGCTAACTTCTGGGCCAGCAAGGGTTTGAACCTGGGTACCCACGACTACCAGGTAATGGCGACCGAGGGTTACCAAAGTACCGGTACTTCGGATATTACGGTGAGCCAGGGTACCAGCGGTGGCGGCAGTTCCAGCTCAGCACCATCCGGTGGCAAGACCATAGTGGTCCGCGCTCGCGGCGTGGCTGGCGGTGAAAGCATTACCCTGAAAGTGAACGGCACAGCGGTTCAAACCTGGACCCTCTCTACCACCATGACCAACTACACGGCGACCACCAGCCTGTCCGGCGGCTCCCTGGTGGAATATACCAATGATGCTTCTGGTCGCGATGTACAGGTAGATTACATCAGTGTGAACGGTTCGATTCGCCAATCCGAAGCGCAAACCTACAATACCGGTGTCTACCAAAACGGCGCCTGCGGCGGCGGTAATGGCCTGAGCGAGTGGTTGCACTGTAACGGTGCTATTGGTTACGGTAATCTCTAAACGCCTGGCTTGATGCGTAGCGGTGAAGGGGCGGTTTCCGCCCCTTTTCCAATAGCATTAAAAACAATTGAGAGGGCACCATGAATAATAATGCAGGTTCAATCAAACCTTTATTAATCGCTGCTGCCGTAGGCGCGGCCATCTCCTGGGGTACGCTCAATGTAATGACCGATGATTCAGCCCAGCGCGCGCAAATCGCCGCATTGGAGGGCCGGATCCTGGACTTGGAATTATCCCTGGCGCAAAAAGAAGAAGCGCTGGCCAAAGCCCGTTCCTGGGCATGGAATTTTGAACAACCCCCGGCGAATGCCCCGGCAGCGGCGGCAACGGGCACAGGGGTTGATACTACCGGCCAGGCCCCGGCAATTGCCGATGCTGAAGCAACCCCGGTAGCCGCAATATTCGACAGTCAAAAAGTATTGCGTGATTTGGGTACCATCTCGGATCGCGACCCCCGCACTTTTTCCGATAAGGTTGCGGACCTGCTGGCGGCTAACCCCGGCCCCGAAAGCATTGCCGTCATCAGCCAGGGCATGGTGGCTATGGCGGGCAATCCTGAAAACCTCCCCGATTACGCGCTGGAAACCCTCTACCAAAGCCAGTCAAATGCGGAATTGAAGCGTGTTGCGGCGCAGGTATTATCCATGCGCGGCAATAACAGCCTGATGGAAAAACAAGTCGGCGAAGCGCAAGCGGGGTTACGCAGTGAAAACCCGACCGAACGGCAAAGAACCTTGGTGGAATTAGCCAAAACCCGCTATGCGGGTGCCGCCAATGCGATTGCCCCGCTACTCCAGGACAGCGATACCGGGGTAAAACTGGATGCGCTCCTGGCATTGCGCGCCACGGGCAATCAAAGCCACATCCATTTGGTGGAGAGCCTGGCTAACCATCCCGACCCTGCGGTTAGTTGGTTGGCGAATGATGTGATCGCCACACTGCAAAACCTCAGCGATAAGGCCCGTACCCGCTTGGCAAGTGCAGATATTGTCGCTGAATTGCCGATGTCCGCGACGCAATAGCGATTCTTTTAACGTTAATAAAAATCAGCTTTTGCCCATAAAAAAATGGCACACTTTTCATTTATTCACGGGCGTGTAACTCGCCAAAGGCGCGAAGGATTTATTAGAAAAAGGAGCAGAGAGGGGGTATTTTAATTATTTAATAGTTAATTTAACTATAAGCATATGGTAAATATGACCACATTTATATGGTTTAATTGACAATAAGATAATATTACCATGGAATAGATGCCCATCGAGCTTGCCAGGCGGTTCAACAATAACAGCAAAGTAGTATGGCGCTCGGTGAAAAACACCTGTCCGCAATAGACAGGTTTCGTCATCAACAGCCCCTGCCTCTATAGGTGGTATTGGTTGGGTGGCAAATCCTGGAGTCTAATAATGAAATTATCTAGCAACAGCAAACATCTACTTTCTTCTTTAATCTGTGCCACCGCCGTTTGCGCATCGGCAGTGAGCGCGCAAACCCTGACCAGTAATTCAACCGGAACCAACAACGGGTTTTACTATTCCTTCTGGAAAGATTCGGGTAGTGCATCGATGACGTTGCATTCCGGGGGCCGTTATGCGTCCCAATGGAACAACGGCACCAATAACTGGGTGGGTGGTAAAGGCTGGAACCCGGGCAGTAGCTCACGCGTGATCAGCTATTCGGGTTACTACGGGGTCAGCAATAGCCAGAACTCCTACCTGGCGCTCTATGGCTGGACCAGAAGCCCGCTGATTGAGTATTACGTTATTGAAAGTTACGGTTCGTACAACCCCGCAAGCTGTTCCGGCGGTACCGACTACGGCAGCTTCCAAAGTGATGGTGCTACCTACAATGTGCGTCGTTGCCAGCGCGTTAACCAACCATCCATTGATGGCAACCAAACCTTCTACCAATATTTCAGTGTAAGGAACCCCAAAAAAGGTTTCGGTAATATTTCCGGTACCATCACCTTTGCCAACCATGCTAATTTCTGGGCGAGCAAAGGCTTGAATTTGGGTAACCATAACTATCAAATTATGGCGACCGAAGGCTATCAAAGTAACGGTAGTTCCGACATCACCGTAAGCCAGGGCAGCAACAACGGCGGTGGTGGCAGTTCCAGCTCTACCCCGTCCACCGGTGGCGGCAAAACCATTGTGGTACGCGCACGCGGTACGAGCGGCCAGGAAAGCGTTACGTTGCGGGTGAACAATACTGCGGTCAGGACCTGGACCTTGAGCACCACCATGACTGACTACACCATGTCCACCAGCTTATCCGGCGGGTCAGTGGTAGAGTTCACCAACGATGCTTCCGGCCGCGATGTCCAGGTGGATTACATTAGCGTGAACGGCAGTGTACGCCAGTCTGAAAACCAAACCTACAACACCGGGGTCTACCAGAACGGTGCCTGTGGTGGCGGTAATGGTGGAAGCGAATGGATGCATTGCAACGGCGCTATCGGGTACGGCAACCTTTAAAACTGCGGTTGGATCGTGCAACATCACAAGGGGCGGATAATCCGCCCCTTTTTATAATAATGATAAGTATCAGCAACGGATCACTATGAGTATCGCCAAAAAATACTTGCTATTGAGTGTCCTCCTCGGCGCGGTAATTACCCTTTGCCTGGGTAGCCTACTGATGGTTTCCTACCACAGGAACGACTTCCTGGAACGCAGGGTACAGGAGCTGGAATCCCAACTTGCGCAATATTCGCAAGCGCGAATGACGGCCATCAAAATGGCTGGGCCGGGTGCGGCCAGTTCACCGGTAGATCGCATGATTAAGGATTTAAGTACCCGTTTTGTGGATGATCCCCGCACCATCGCCGAAAAATTGCATGATTTCCTTAACGAGCAAACCGATGCGCAGCACCAGGCGATCGCCTGCAAAGTGGTCGCGGATATGGCGGATAATCGTGATGCGCTGGGTGACCAGGAACTGGATTGGCTTTACCGGCAACAAACCGGGGCGCTCAAGCGGGTTGTTGCGCAGGTTTTATCCTTGCGTGGTGACAATCGACTTTTAGATGCCTATATCGCCGAACACCAGGCCGCATTGGCCAGCGATAACCCCGGGGAACGGCGCAAGGCGTTGGGGGAACTGGCGAAAACCCGCTATGCGGGGGCTGCTGACATGGTTGTCCCGCTGCTGGGCGACACGGATACCACCGTCCTGCTCGATGCCTTGCTCGCCTTACGCGCAACGGGTAATGAACGCCACATTGGACCACTCCAGGAACTGGTGAAACACCCCGATCCATCGGTGGGTTGGCTGGCGGCGGATGCGCTTAATAACCTTGAAATCCTGAGTGAAAAAGCGCGAATTCGCCTGCTATCGGCAGATATTGTCGCAGAATTGCCGCCAATAGCACCTTAATAGGCATTTTTTGGTTTCCAGTAAAACAAGCTATTTATTAATAAAAAAACGCTCATTTTTTATGCCATAGCGAAGCCGTTTTGGCGCCGGATTCCGGCTTTTCCTAAACGGTTTCTCCGCTAAAAACTGCTAACCATTTCCGCTTTTACAATGCTTTATTGTTATAAAGACCATAAGCATATGGTTAATCCGACCATATTTATATGGTTTATTTGACAATAAGTCTCATTAAAAAGTATACAAGTATCCATCGAAGCCGCTACGCAGCGTTTTAAGAATAACAGCGATGAAGTATGGCGCTCGATTTAACGCCTGTTCGCAACGAACAGGATCGGTCCTCAACAGCCCTCCTCCTCTATGGGTGGTATTGGTTGAGTGGGCTACATTCTGGAGATTAATAATGAAATTCCTTGCCATCGGCAAACGCGCCCTGACAGCGCTCGTTTGCACTGCGGCACTCGGCGCGACAACGGCCAGTGCCCAAAACCTGACCAGTAACTCAACCGGTACCAACAATGGGTTCTATTACACCTTTTGGAAGGATTCCGGCGATGCATCCATGAACCTGCTGGCCGGCGGCCGCTATACATCCCAATGGACCAACAGCACTAATAACTGGGTGGGTGGTAAAGGCTGGAATCCCGGCGGCCCGAAAGTGGTGAATTACTCGGGTACCTATAGCGTCGATAACAGCCAGAACTCTTACCTGGCACTCTATGGTTGGACGCGCAGCCCGTTAATCGAATATTACGTAATCGAGAGCTACGGTTCGTACAACCCGTCAAGCTGCTCCGGCGGAACTGATTACGGTAGCTTCCAAAGTGATGGCGCAACCTACAACGTGCGTCGTTGCCAGCGCGTTAACCAACCGTCTATTGATGGCACCCAAACCTTCTACCAATACTTCAGTGTGAGAAGCCCGAAAAAAGGCTTCGGCCAGATTTCCGGCACCATCACTGTGGCTAACCACTTCAATTTCTGGGCAAGCAAAGGCCTGAACCTGGGTAACCACGATTACATGGTAATGGCCACCGAGGGTTACCAAAGCCGTGGCGGTTCAGACATTACCGTCAGTGAAGGCACCTCGAATAACAACAGTAGCAGCACACCAACCACGACTACCAGCAGCAGCGCCAGTTCGGTAACGGGTGGTGGCACTGGCGGTGGCGGTATTACGGTACGTGCTCGCGGTGTTGCGGGTGGTGAGCACATTAACCTGCGCGTGGGCGGCAATATCGTAGCGAGCTGGAACCTGACCACCAGCTTCCAAAACCTTACCTATACCGGTAGCGCATCAGGTGACATCCAGGTGCAGTTTGATAACGACGGCGGCAGCCGCGACGTGGTAGTGGATTACATCCAGGTCAATGGCGAAACCCGCCAGGCCGAAGATATGGAATACAACACCGCGTACTACGCCAACGGCTCCTGCGGCGGCGGCGGTAATTCCGAATTAATGCACTGCAACGGGGTTATCGGCTTCGGTTATACCTATGACTGTTTCAGCGGAAGCTGTAGCGGCGGCAATACCAGCACCGGCGGTGGCACCAGTTCTGTGGCCAGCAGTACCGGTGGCAACAACAATAATTGCTCCGGGTATGTCGGTATCACCTTTGACGATGGCCCTACATCCAACAGCACAACCCTGGTTAACCTGCTCAAGCAATACAACCTCACCCCGGTCACCTGGTTTGTGCAGGGCAATAACACCGCATCCAACAGTAATTTGATTGCGCAATTGCTGAGCGTGGGCGAAGTGCAAAATCACAGCTACACCCATCCACACCTGATCAACATGGGTTACCAGCAAATCTATGACGAGCTGAACCGCACCAACCAGGCGATCCAGAGCGCCGGTGCGCCCAAACCAACCCTGTTCCGTCCGCCTTACGGCGAAGTCAACGCCAATGTTAACCAGGCAGCCCAAGCGCTCGGTTTGCGAGTGATTACCTGGGATGTGGATTCACAGGATTGGAACGGTGCTTCCGCATCCGCTATCGCCAACGCGGCTAACCAATTGCAAAACGGCCAGGTCATCCTGATGCACGACGGTAGCTACACCAACACCAACGCGGCCATCTCGCAAATTGCCTCTAACCTGCGCGCGAAAGGTTTGTGCCCGGGCCGCATCGATCCGGCTACAGGCCGTGCGGTAGCACCCGCCGGTGGCAACACCAGCAGCGTTAACAACAGTAGCCGTAGCAGTACGCCAGTGGTCAGCAGTTCCCGTAGCAGCAGCAGTGTAAGCACCGGCGGCGCTTGCCAATGCAACTGGTGGGGCACCCGCTACCCGATCTGTACCTCTACCGCGAGTGGTTGGGGTTGGGAGAACAACAGAAGTTGTATCACTACCAGCACCTGTAACAGCCAGGGTACCGGTGGCGGTGGTGTAGTTTGCAATTAATTCCGCGCGCTAACGGGCGTCAAGCCAGTTAGCGAAGCAGCGAAAAAAGGGGCGGGATTTCCGCCCCTTTTTCATTGCAACAGATTCTCCATTATGATGCGCGGCTCTTGTCGCAACCGGGTATTAGTAATGGGCGAGTTAAGCCTCATACAGCTGGCGTTGGTACTGTTGATTTTTGTGTGGAGCGGTTTTGTGCGCACCGGCCTCGGCTTTGGGGGTGCGATGATGTCGCTGCCCCTGTTGCTGCTGGTGGACAACCGGCCGCTGGTATACCTGCCGATCATTGCCGTGCACCTGCTGATATTTTCCACCCTCACCGTCTGGCAAAACAATCGCAAGCGCAACAGCGCTACCGCCAAACCTTCAACGGTGGATTGGGCCTATTTAAAAAAATCCATGAAGGTCATGATCATCCCCAAACTCATCGGGGTGGCCGGTTTGCTCACCATACCCGCACATATCATGAGCGCTATTATTTTTGTCATTATTTCAGTCTATTCGATCACCTACATTTTGAATAAACCGTTTAAAAGTTCGCATCCGCTAACCGATGGTATTTTCCTGTCGCTCGGTGCTTATATCAGCGGAACTTCCCTAATCGGTGCCCCGCTTATCATGACGGTATACATGGTGCACGTTGCACGCGAAAAATTGCGCGATACCTTGTTTGTGCTCTGGTTTATTTTGGTGAGCATCAAAATGGTCGCGTTCATTATTGCGGGCGTGGATTTGCAATTGCAGGCACACGTATGGCTACTACCGGCGACGGCTGTCGGCCATATTTTCGGGTTGAAATTTCACGAGCGCCTGGTCAAGGCTGACCCCGTAGTGTTTTATCGCATCATCGGCAGCGCTTTATTAATTGTCAGCGGCTTTGGCTTGGTTTCACTGTATTGGTAGCCGGTTGTCCCACACAAAAGTACAACCGCCACCCGTCACTATTTGGTTGCGATTTGATTTCCGCCGCTGCGTTCTCCAAACGCGCCCGTCCGGTGGTTTACGCCATGTCTGCTATAGTAAACACACCTTTTTTTGATACCTGGATTAATCAATTCTATGCCTGAAGGAATTCCTTTTTTTATTCGGCGCGCCCGATTGTTGGCCTTTGCAGTGCTGGCATTAAGTTTGGTAATTGGTGCGCTGGTTATTTGGAATCTGGAGCAGGAACGGCGTGACGCCAAACGTGCGGCGGCATTGCATGTCGCAACTAACCATGCCTTGCTGATCGACAACAGCCTGGATCAGGCCTTAACGATTAATTATTCCATGGCGGCGCTGGTGCGCTTAAGTCACGGTGTTCCGCATCGGTTTGATGAAGCGGCGCGTGAACTTTTGCCCTATTTCAGCGCTGTGTCCCATATTGCACTCTCACCCGGGGGCGTTATCCGTTACGTCTATCCAATGGCGGGCAATGAAAAATCCCTGGGGTTTAACCAACTAAATGATCCGTTGCAACGCCGCGAGGCTCGCCGTGCAATGGAAACCGGCGAGCTTACCCTTGCTGCCCCGGTTAATTTGGTGCAGGGCGGATTGGGCGCGGTGGCGCGTTTACCGATTTTCCTGGATGACCCGGCGGGGCGAAAGTTCTGGGGTTTCAGCAACGTTGTTGTCCGCATTGATAAATTACTGGACCAGGCTAACTTCCATCAACTCGACACCAGTGTGATGGCCTACGAATTATGGAGCGATAATTTAGTCACGGGCGAGCGTGACGTTATTGCCATGAGCGGCTCCGGCCAGCAACACAATCCGGTTTCAAAAACTATCCAGGTACCCAACGGCAGCTGGACGCTCAGCATAGAACCCATAAATGGATGGACCAATCCCTGGCAAATTATCAGCGAAGGCGTGATCGCCGGTGTGATCGGTTTGATGCTGGCCTGGCTAACGTTGTTACTGGTCCGATTGCAACAGCGCCGTATCGGTTTGCAGGACGCCGTCGCGGAACAAACGCGCGAATTATTGGAAGCGCGCCTGGAGTTGCAAGCAACGCTGGATGCAATTCCCGATTTGTTATTCGATATCGACAGCAACGGGGTGATTCACGGTTATCACACAAACCAACCGGAATTATTAACGGTTGCACCGGAGCGATTCCTCGGCCAAAACTTTCGCCAATTCCTTACGCCCCAGGCTATCGCCGTTGTGGAAAGTGCATTGGCGGAAGCGAGTGAGAAAGGTGTGTCCACGGGAAAATCCTACAGCGTGTCCCTGGCGCGCGGCCCATTGATTCTGGAACTCTCGGTCTCGCGCAAAACGGGTTACTCCACTTCCACACAACGTTTTGTAGTACTTGCGCGCGATATTACCGAACGCCGCCTGGCGGAAGCGGAGTTGCGCGTTGCCGCCACTGCGTTTGAAGCGCGCGAAGGAATGATGATTACCGATCCCGACGGCAACATTGTGCGCGTTAACAAAGCGTTTACCGAAGTTACCCAATTCAGCGCCGAGGAAGTGATCGGTAAAAATCCCAAGATCCTGCGTTCCGGGCGCCACGATCAAAATTTCTACCAGGAAATGTGGACCAAAATCCGCGCTGAAGGCAGTTGGCGCGGCGAAATCTGGAACCGGCGCAAAAGTGGTGAAGTATTTCCCGAATGGCTAACGATTACGGCGGTACGCAATGCGCAAGGCGATATCACCCATTACGTATCCACACTGACCGACATCAGCGAATTAAAACAAAACGAAGAACGCATCCACCATTTGGCATTCTTTGATCCGCTCACCCATTTACCCAACCGCCGCTTGCTGCGCGACCGCCTCGAACACGCAATGGCCACCAGCCTGCGCCAAAACAGCCACGGTGCGATTTTATTTATCGACCTGGATGACTTCAAAACGCTTAACGACAACCGCGGCCACCACATTGGTGATTTATTACTGGTTGCAGTCGCCGGGCGGCTGCGTTACTCGGTACGCGAACAAGATACAGTCGCGCGCCTGGGCGGCGATGAATTTGTCGTAGTATTGGAAGGTTTGGGCGAAGCCCGCGACGACGCTGCAACCTACGCCCAGCGCGTGGCGGAAAAAATCCTGGTGCATTTAAACCAGGTCTACCAACTTGAGGAACGCGAATATTTCAACACCCCGAGCATCGGCATTTGCTTGTTTGGCGATAACCAGGTTGCAATTGAAGATCTATTAAAACAAGCGGACCAGGCCATGTACCACGCGAAAGCCGCAGGCAGGAATACGCTGCGCTTTTTTGATCCGGAAATGCAAACACTCACCGCGCAACGTTTCGCATTGCAACATGAAATTCGCGAAGCCTTGCAACAAAACCAGTTCCAGTTGTATTACCAACCGCAAATCGATGCGCAGGGAAATGTTAAAGGCGCGGAAGCATTGATTCGTTGGCTCCATCCGCAGCGCGGCATGGTCTCGCCCATGGAATTTATACCCATCGCGGAAGATTCGGGGTTAATTATTCCGCTCGGCAACTGGATTGTGGAAGCCGCTTGCCAACAACTGGTGAAATGGGCGGAATCGCCGGCAACGGCGAATTTAAACCTCGCCATCAATGTCAGTGCGCGGCAATTCCAGCATGCGGCTTTCGTTGAGCAAATGCTGGATATCTTGCAAAAAACCGGGGCCAACCCACAGCGATTGAAACTTGAATTAACCGAATCCATGTTGATCGATAACCCGCAAGATATGATCATCAAAATGGATGCGTTAAAAGCGCGCGGCATTAAATTCTCGCTGGACGATTTCGGCACGGGTTACTCATCCCTGTCCTACCTGAAACGCTTGCCGATTAATGAATTAAAAATCGACAAATCCTTCGTTAACGATATCCTCACCGACCCCAACGATGCCGCCATCGCCCGCATGGTAATCCGCCTCGCCCAAAGTATGGAATTAGTGGTAATCGCCGAAGGCGTGGAAACCAAAGCCCAACGCGATTGGCTGGAACAGGAAGGATGCTACAGGTACCAGGGTTATTATTTCGGGAAACCTATGCCGGCGGAAGAGTTTTTGCCGAGATGATTATATTAAAGGGGTCTATCATTAGCGATTTGTACGTTAAACAATAAGTATTGATGCAAATCCTTTTCTTATGTTTGATTTTTAGTATCCACGCAAAACACAAGATTTCGCCAGCGGAAGCGCGGAATGTAGACAGGCGAAAGTATTTTTTTCACCGCAAGACTATTTAAATAAATACGTTGACCTAGTGAATGCTTTCGGTAGAAAAATTGCCCGGATGCTGCGCAACATTATATTCACTTTGGGTTTGCGGAAGGACGCTTTATAAATCCCGTGAAGGTTTATGCCGGAGGTGGGGCGGGAATTCTAGATTTAAAAACGCGGGGAATTCCACCAACTGCCGTGGTTTCGGTGGTGGTTTATATACCCAAAGTTGGGCTTGGGGAAAAATAGCACCAGCAGATAGACAGGCAATTTTAGAATCATTTCAAGGCAGTCCAATTGCCCTAGAGTTATAACTTGGGCTGGAGTGCGGTATTTAGAGATCAATACCAAATTCATGGCATTGAACGTGTCCACTAGAGTCCGGGAGGTCATATAGTAGGCTGTCCCCTAAACGACTCGTTAGGTTCATTTAGAACCCAATTCCTACGATTGAGGCGTTCCATGGTGTTGAATTACAGTTTAAGTTATCTTCTAAAAAGCGAACTTTAACCTTCTTCCCTGTTGTCCTCGCAGCGATGGCAATAGAAACCAGAGTTTTATACTCTTGCTGGGAACTTCTTATTGAACCGTGAAGAGTGTCGCTGTTAGGTGTAAATCCTATGAATGTGTTTCCACCATCATTAAAAATATATTCAATTGTAACGTCTGTGCATTCTGTATAAGCGGTAGCAGTTTTGGCAATTAAAATTCCAAAAACCAGAAAAGATAATTTACTGTATTTCATACATAGTTCCCCTGAACTAACCTAATATTGGCATGTCAAGCATACATGTTACCTATCATCCCCAACCTTTTCAAAA